>JBBQWT010000004.1:0-175035 GCA_038210375.1 Terriglobales bacterium
ATTCTGGAAGATGAGAGGCAGAAGCAGTAATCGTTAATTGCCCCTCGTCCTATAGGGGCAATTTTATTTTTGAGGAGCACTGTCATGACGAATACATTTATGAAATCGCCCAAATACCTGTTCACATCCGAATCGGTTACCGAGGGGCACCCGGATAAAATGTGCGATCAAATCAGCGATGCCGTGCTGGACGCCTGCCTGAAGCAGGACTCCATGTCACGGGTTGCCTGTGAAGTTGCCACCAAAACGGGTTATGTGATCCTGGCCGGGGAAATTACGACAGAAGGCTTTGTTAACTTCGA
Organism: Terriglobales bacterium; assembly: GCA_038210375.1. GTDB lineage: Bacteria > Acidobacteriota > Terriglobia > Terriglobales > Acidobacteriaceae > JBBQWT01. The sequence goes on from JBBQWT010000004.1 coordinate 303, forward strand.
CGAACTGGTCCGAAAAGTGATCATCGAGATCGGTTATGACCGCGGCAAGAAAGGCTTTGACGGTTCCACCTGTGCAGTGCTGGCAGCCATCTCGAAACAAAGCCCCGATATTGCCATGGGCGTCAATAAGGCGCAGGAAGCAAAAACAGGCACATTGTCGGATGCAGATATCGAGGAGATTGGCGCCGGCGACCAGGGCATGATGTTTGGCTATGCCTGCAATGAAAATGACCAGCTCATGCCCACCCCCATCGCGCTGGCCCACAAACTCACCATGAAGCTTGCCGAAGTCCGCAAGAACGGCACCCTCGACTTCCTTCGTCCCGACGGCAAATCGCAGGTTTCGGTGGTGTATGACAAGAACCACAAGCCGGTAAGGGTGGATACGGTCGTTCTTTCCACTCAGCATTCTGAAATGGTCAATAACGACCGGCTGCGGCATGAAATTCTGAAGCACGTCATTCAGGCGGCGCTGCCCGAGGAAATGCTCGACCAGGACACCAAGTACCACATCAACCCCACCGGACGTTTTGTCGTGGGTGGCCCCATGGGCGATACCGGTCTCACCGGACGCAAGATCATCGTGGACACCTACGGTGGCATGGGCCGGCACGGCGGCGGAGCTTTCAGCGGCAAAGACCCGACGAAAGTTGATCGTTCGGCTTGCTACATGTGCCGTTACATCGCCAAGAACATTGTGGCTAGCGGATTGGCGGAGCGCGTTGAAGTGCAGCTTGCCTACGCCATAGGCGTGGCCGAGCCGGTCAGCGTGCTGGTCAACACATTTGAAACCTCGCGGGTGGATGAGAAGCTGATCGAAGACCTGGTTCGCGCCAACTTCCAGCTCACCCCCAAGGGAATCATCGAAACCCTGAACCTGCGGCGGCCCATTTATCGCAAGACCTCCAACTACGGACATTTTGGCCGCCAGGACAAGGACTTCACCTGGGAAACGACCGATAAAGCCCAGGCCCTGCGCGAGCAGGCTGGCGAGAAGACCCCGGTCGCAGCCCGGAAATAACCACAACCCCAGGTTAGGCACATCAACCCAATCGCCGGCCGCAGCCAGGCCGGCGAAAATTTAGTTTGGTAAAGGTGATCATGACGACTTTGACTCAAGTAGCTTCCGACGTAAAAAACATTGACCTGGCGGACCAGGGAAAGAAGCGCATCGAGTGGGCCAACCAGTCCATGCCGGTGTTGCAGACCATCCGCAAGGAATTCATCAAGCAGCAGCCGCTCAAGGACATTCGCGTTTCCGCGTGCCTGCACGTGACTTCCGAGACCGCCAACCTGGCGATCACCCTGCGCGATGGCGGCGCCGATGTGGTGTTGTGCGCATCCAACCCGCTTTCCACCCAGGATGAAGTGGCCGCTTCGCTGGTCCGCGATTACGGCATTTCGGTTTACGCCATCAAAGGCGAAGACAACGACAGCTACTACTCCCACATTATGTCTGCGCTCGATCACAAGCCCCACCTCACCATGGATGATGGCGCCGACCTGGTCACCATCGCGCTGACCAAGCGCCAGGATGTTATGGATGGCATACTGGCCGGCACCGAAGAGACCACCACCGGCGTCATCCGGCTGCGGGCCATGGCCAAGGAAGGCGTGTTGCGCTATCCCATCATCGCGGTCAACGACGCTGACACCAAGCACCTGTTTGACAACCGCTACGGCACTGGGCAATCCACCATCGACGGCGTCATCCGCTGCACCAACATCCTGCTGGCGGGCAGCAAGTTCGTGGTGGCCGGCTATGGCTGGTGTGGCCGCGGGCTGGCCTCGCGCGCCAAGGGCATGGGCGCCGACGTCATCGTTACCGAAATCGACCCCACCCGCGCCATCGAGGCGGTCATGGATGGCTTCCGCGTCATGTCGATGAACGAGGCCGCGAAAATCGGCGACGTGTTCGTCACCGTGACCGGCAACAAGGGCGTCATCAACAAGGAACATTTCGAGGTCATGAAGAACAACGCGGTGGTCGCCAACTCCGGCCACTTCAACGTGGAAATCGATATACCCGCGCTGGAAAAAATGGCTTCCTCCAAGCGCAGCACCCGCGATTTCGTGGAAGAGTTCTCCATGAAAGATGGTCGCAAGATCAACCTGCTGGGCGAAGGACGCCTCATCAACCTGGCCGCCGCCGAAGGGCATCCCGCATCGGTGATGGATATGAGTTTTGCCAACCAGGCACTGTCGGCCGAGTACCTGATCAAGAACTACAAGGACCTCGAAAAGAAAGTCTTCGCCGTCCCTGTGGAACTGGACAAGCGCGTGGCCAAGCTGAAGCTCGAGACCATGGGCATCAAGATCGATCGCCTCACCCACGAGCAGGAAAAATACCTCGCGAGTTGGTCGGAAGGCACCTAAGCATAAGTTCTCTGGAAAATCGGACTTACCGGGGCGGCCAATCCGCCCCGGTTTTTTTGCGCCTATAATTCCCAAACCAGGAATGAAGACGCTTTCTTCATGGGCCCTTGATCTGGCCAGCCGTCGCGGAGCTACCTACTGCGACGTCCGCATCGTCGATGAACGCCAGCGCATGCTGGCCACCACCAACGGCAAGGTTGGCCACGCTTCCACCGCGCAATCGTCCGGTTTTGGCGTGCGGGTGATCGTCGATGGGGCGTGGGGTTTTGCCGCCAGCGAGAACCTGGGCAGGGAATCGGTCGAAACCACCTGCGCGCTCGCCATCAGCATCGCGCGCGCCTCCGCGACCGTCAAAGAGCAGCCTATCCGGCTGGCGCCCGAAACCGCGGCGGTGGCCCAGTGGACGAGCGCGTGCGAGATCGATCCTTTCACTACTACGGTGGAGGAAAACCTCGATCTGCTGCTGCGGGTCGATGCCGAATTGCGTGCGGTGCGGGGAATCACCCTGGCCGAGACCAGCATGCTTTTCCGGCGCTACGAGCAATGGTTTTATTCATCCGAGGGCGCTGACATCCGGCAAACCCGCTTCACCACCGGCGCCGGATACAGCGCGTATGCGTTCGCCGCCGGAGAGATCCAGAAGCGTTCCTACCCCAACTCTTACGGCGGCCAGTATCAGAACGCCGGTTACGAGCTGATCCACCAATTGCGTCTGGTGGAAAACGCGGGGCGCATTGCCGAAGAAGCGGTGGCATTGCACAGCGCGCCGCAGTGTCCCCAGGGAACTACCAGCCTGGTGCTCGATTCTTCACAGATGGGCCTGCAGATCCACGAATCCATCGGGCATCCCATCGAGCTCGATCGCGTGCTGGGCATGGAGGCCAACTTCGCCGGCACGTCGTTCCTCACCATCGACAAGCTGCGCCACCTGCGCTACGGCAGCGAACTGGTCAACGTGGTGGCGGATGCCACCGAGGCCCACGGTCCCGGGCTGGGTACGTTTGCCTATGATGATGAAGGCGTTCCCGCGCAGTGCACGCCGGTCATCACCGCCGGCGAGTTCACCGGCTATCTATCATCGCGGGAGACCGCGTACACTATCGGCGAAAATAAATCGAGCGGCTCGATGCGCGCCGAAGGCTGGAACCGGCTGCCGATGATCCGCATGACCAACATTTCCATCCTGCCTCACCCGTCCCCCTTGTCATGGGAAGATCTGCTGGCGGGGACCGATGATGGCATCTATATGCAGACCAACCGGTCGTGGTCGATCGACGACAAGCGTTTCAATTTCCAATTTGGCTGCGAGATCGCCTGGGAAATAAAAGGCGGCAAGCTGGGCCGAATGCTGAAAAACCCATCCTATTCCGGCATCACCACCGAGTTCTGGAATTCCATGGAAGCCATTTGCTCGCGCGACGAGTGGACGCTGTGGGGAGTGCCGCACTGCGGTAAAGGCCAGCCCATGCAAACCATGGGCACCGGCCACGGAGCGTCGCCGGCCAGATTCGGGAAGGTGAAGGTGGGCAGTGCCTTTAAAGGGAATTGAATAGGTTGCGCAAATCCTTGGCAGAGAAAAGGTCCCACCCATGAGGAGGCCGACTTTCCGTATCACGACGATGCTGTTGTTTGCAGTTTGGTGGACTGCTTTAGCGAACGGGCAACAAAAACAGTGTCTCAATGCTCCCGCTGTCATTCCGCTCTGCAGTCTCGCATCCAAAGCTGCTGAGTATAACGGCAAGGAGATCAAAGTCAGAGGTTTCTATCGGCATCTCTTCCATGGGGCGATCCTCTCTTCCCCTGGTTGTCCACATCAGAAAATCAATGTTCGTTTTGTTAAGAAACTTAGTGGCGCGAAAGACGATCTGAAGACTTTGGGAGCACTTGCTGACGGGCACACGGCAACTGAGGTCGTCTTTCGCGCCAGATTCAACATGGCGCACGAAGGACAGTGCTTCGGGCAAGACTGTGATCCTTACGAGATCGAAGCTATTGAACTTTCGTGCTTAGGGCGGCAGCGTGAGTCCGCAGGTCCTGCCACAGTTCATTTAAAGTTGCGCGGCCCCCGTGATAAGGTTAGCAATATTCAATGAAACGCAAGATCCTTCGCTCGAACAAGAAGCAAAAGCTCGCTCCAGGATGACAAGTCCATAAGGCGTTTTAGCTTGCTTACTTTTTCTTATGCAACATCTTGAGTCTGTGGCGGGAGAAACAAGATCAGGAATTCGAAGATCAAGGACAAACCCGAGCTCTCACCACTACGCCGCGCAAGAGCTCGCGGTCTTCGGTCGAGACGACATTTCGCTTAGGGTACCAATCGCCTGCCGAGAGTGACCCCGGAATCCGCCGGTGTAAGATTTAAGCGGCTGCTTCCGCCACCTACAGGTCTTGATTGTTAACCCAGGAACAGATCACCGACATTTTTGCGAGGGTCAGGAAATTCTCTTCCGCTGAGGAGATCGAGTTGATCGTCTCCGGCGGGCAGACCGCGCTGACCCGATTTGCCAACAACGTCATCCACCAGAACGTTGCCGAAGAAAACTATGTGGTCTCGGTGCGCACGGTGAGCGACCACAAGACCGCGCGCTCCACCACCAACAAGCTTGATGATGACAGCCTGCGGCGCGCGGTGGATGCGTCGCAAGCCATGGCGCGGGTACAGCATGCGGATGACGACCTCCTGCCCATGGCGGCGGCAGCTTCGGCCACGGGGACGCGTTCCCCAAAACCTCCCAGCCGGTTTTTCGATTCGACTGCCGGCCTCGATGCCGGGGCGCGCGCTGAGGTGGTATCGCGGATCGTGCGCCGGGCAAGGCTGTCTGACCTGACTACCGCGGGGATTGTTTCCACGTCGAACCAGGTGGAAGCCATTGTGAATTCACGCGGGCTCAACGTTCTGCACCGCCAGACTTCTTCAGAGGTTTCCATCACCATGCTGGCGGGTGATTCTTCGGGGTGGCAGAAGGCCAACTCGCCCGATTTTTCTCGGCTTGATCCTGATCACCTGACGGAGGTCGCGGCGCGCAAGGCGCTCACGTCGGCGGCGCCTCGCGAGCTGCCTGCGGGACGCTACCCGGTGGTGCTGGAGCCATCGGCGGTGCTCGACCTGGTGGGTTTCATGTTTGCGGATTTTGGCGGGATGGCCGTGCTCGACCAGCGGTCATTTCTTACCGGCCGCCTGGGCGCTCGGATATTTGGCGACAACATCAACATCTTCGACGACGCCTATCACCCGCTGCAGTCGGGCGCGCCTTTCGATGGCGAGGGAGTTCCCCGGCAGCGGGTTCACCTCGTGGATCATGGAGTGGCCCGGAACCTGGTCTATGCGCGCGCCACCGCGGAAAAGATGAAGCGGGCGCATCCCGCGCTGGCGGCCTCGGTCCATTCCACGGGACATGGCTTCCCGCTGCCCAACGAAATCGGCGAGGGCCCGATGAACATTGTTTTCGAGAATCCGGGGACGGCGGTCCCTCTGGAGCAGATGATCGCTTCCATGGAGCGCGGCGTGCTGGTGACCCGCTTGTGGTATATCCGCGAAGTCGAGCCTTACGAAAAGATGCTTACCGGGATGACCCGCGATGGCACCTTTTATGTCGAGCATGGCAAGATTCAGTACGGCATCCGGAATTTTCGCTTTAACCAGGGATTGGTGGAACTGCTCAACGGGGTGGAGCAGATGTCGGAGCCGGTGCGCGCCAGCGGCGAGGAATCATTCGATATGGTGGTTCCGGCGATGAAGGTGGGGAGTTTTAATTTCACCGAGGTTACTAAATTCTGAGGGTAAACCCGAATTCGAGCCCGGGGTTGGAAAAATCTCTTCCCGAAAGAAACCTCAAGAATCAATTGTCATTCTGACGCCCCCCGGCTTTATCGGGGTGAGGAAGAACCCCTACTGTTCGACCAATCTTTCCCTTTGATGGGGTTGCTGGCGCAATATTCAAAGAAAACGCAAAATCCTTCGCTCAAACAAGAAGCAAGAGCTCGCTCCAGGATGACAACCCATAGGGTGTTTTCGCTTATCCACTCTTTCTTATGTAACTTCTTGAGAGTCCTGCGGAGAAGTAAGGTCAGGGGCAAAGACCAGGTACGAACTCGAGGTTAGGCGTTCTTTGTGACAAAGGCTTGTTACGGCGGGGGCAGGTTAGTTTTCTCCACCACGCCCTTGCCTTCCACTACCTTATAAAACTTGTCGGCTGCCAGTTCGCCCAGGTTTTCGGTTTTGCCGTTTGGCCAGCGCACTTCAACGGCTTCGAGCTTGGTGGCGGCGCCTATGCCGAAGTGCAAGCGAGTATCGTTTTGCGACAGGTAGCTGCCGCCGGCGCGGACTTCGGCGAATTGGGTCAACTTGCCGGAATGAACCGTAATGCGTGTGCCGATGGCGTCGCGATTGCTGGTTACTCCTACTACTTTGAACATCACGCGATGATTTCCGTTTTTATTCCGGTTCATCAGCAATGTCGGGGGCTGGCCCACGTTCAGGAGCACCATGTCGATGTTGCCATGGTTAGAAATGTCACCGAAAGCGGCGCCGCGCCGCGAGGCTGCCGGCAACTCGCCCAATCCCGAGGATTGGGTAATGTCCTTGAATGTGCCGTCGCGCTGGTTCTCGAACAGCAACACCGGTTCACGATAGCGCGCGCCCTCGGTGAGCACGTCCACCTGGGGATAGACGTGTCCGTTGACCATAAATATGCCGGGCCAGCCGTCGTTGGCGAAATCTATGAAGCCTGTGCCCCAGCCCACAAAGGGAAATCCGGGCAGCGCGATTTTTGACCTGTAGGAAATATCTTCGAAGCCCTTGGCGCCGAGGTTGCGAAATATTCCTTTGGCCTGCTGGGCGAAGTTGGTCACCAGCAGATCGAGCATGCCGTGGTGGTCATCGTCGCCGAAATCCACGCCCATCCAACCCTGCTCGTGACCTTCGCCGGTGTAAGCCACGCCTTTTTCTCCGCCCACCTCGGTGAAAGTGCCATCGTGATTGTTGTGGTAGAGGTAGTTGGGGGTGGAATCGTTGGCGACGAACAAATCGGGCCAGCCGTCGTTGTCGTAATCCGCCCAGATCACGCCCAATCCGTAATATTTTTTAGGATCATCCACCCCCGCCTTGTGCGACACTTCCTCGAAAGTTCCGTCGCCGCGGTTATGAAACAACAGATCGCTTTCACCCGGCAGGCCGGCGGGGCCGCATTGCACTAGCAATCCCTTGTAGCGGCAGAAGGGCTTGCTGCCGAATCCCGGCAGATCGTTGATGTCCACATGGACGTAGCGGGAGACGAAGAGGTCAACGTTTCCATCGCGGTCGTAATCTGCCCAGGCTGCGCCGGTGCTGAAGCCTCCGCCGCGCACTCCCGCCTTCTCGGTCACATCCTCAAATTTGCAGTTTCCCAGGTTGTGGTAGAGAACATTGCCTCCGTATCCGGTCACGAAAAGATCCATCAGGCCGTCGTTGTCATAATCGACGGAGGCCACGCCCATCCCCCAGCCGCGGCGTTTCAATCCAGCGGCGGCGGTGACGTCGGTAAACTTCATTCCCGGGCCCTGGCGGTAGACGGTCACCAGGGGGTCGCCGCCAATTTCGCGAAAGTGCTCCACCGTGGACCCGTTGACGGTGGCGATGTCCAGCTTGCCGTCGTTGTCGCAGTCGAACAACGCCACCCCGCCACTCATGGATTCGAGGATGTATCGCTTGTCGGAGGTGGAAATATGGGAGACGGTCAAGCCACTCTGCGCGGCTACATCCTCAAACAATGGGCCGGCAGGCGGCGCCTGAGGTTTGGCCTGGAGCGCGGAAAATATCAGCAGGCACAGGAGTAAATTGCGCAGGCGAGAGGACATTCTTCAATAGTCTAACGGAATGATGGGCAACCAATGAAGGGTGGCGGAACGAATTGTCACCAGGTGGTTGGCGGTTTTTCATGAAGGTCATCGTCAAGAGCAAAAGAAAACGCGGGGTCCTTCGCTAACAAAAAGCAAAGCTCGCTCCAGGAGCACAAGTGCATAGGGGGTTTTGGCTTGCTCACTTCTTCTTATGCAACTTCTTGACACTTTGGCGGATGAGCAAACCCGAGAGGCTGGAAATCGCAATGCGGTAAGTCGCAAATCGGGAAATCGGAATGCGGTAAATCGCAAGGCGGGAAATCGGAATGAGGGAACTCCGAAATCGGGCAATCCGCATGCCGGAAATCGAATGCAATGGGATCGCGATCCCGGATGGAAGCTTTCAACGTGATCGTGATTCAAGTGGTGATCGAGAATGACGGGGTGATTGTCGCGACTTCGTCTGCTTGGAACGGAGCACGCCTGCACGTAGTGGATTCGCGCACCACCAGTTCAGGCTCCACCGAGATCTCTTCCCGCGAATCTTTTGAAGGGCCGCTGCCTGTTCTAGTTTTTTTCTCATCAATCAATTCGAGCAGGGTGCGAGCGGCGATCTCTCCCATGCGGCGCAACGGCTGGCGCACGGTGGTGAGGCTGGGATTTTGGAAGGCGGCGCTGGGAATGTCATCGAAGCCCATAACGGTCACGTCGTCGGGCACGCGGCGGCCGGCGTCGAATAACGCGCGGATCGCGCCGATAGCAGCTACATCGTTATAGGCAAACAGCGCGGTAAAGTGCTGGTTCCGGGCCAGAAGCTGCTGCGCCACCGGGTAGCCCACATCCGGGTAGGTCGGGCTCGATTCCATCTCCACGCACAACTCAGGCTTCATCTCAATGTTGAGTGTGCGCGCCACCTCGCAGATGCTGCGCCAGCGATGTTCGGTATCGGAGCTGAGGCTGGGGCCTTTCATAAACGCAATGTCGCGATGCCCGGTTTCGAGAAGATGGCCCAGCGCCAGCTCGGCGGCGCGGCGATGGTCAAGCACCACGTTGGTCACGCCGGCGATTTTCTGGTGGCCCGAGACTGAAACCACCGGCACCGGCAATGGGTGCTGCAGCCGTGAATCGATGGCGATAATGCCCTCTACCGAACGTTCAATCATCATGCGCGGATACTCTTCCATGAGCTCGCGCTGGTTACGATGCCCGGCGGCAAAATAAAAGTAGTTCTGCCGCAGGAGCTGGTCTTCGATTCCGCTCATCACCAGGGCGACGTAATCAGAAAGATCAGGGTGCAGAATGCCGATGGTAAAGCTGCGCTGGCTGCGCAACGACTTGGCAAAGAAGTTGGCGCGGTAATTCAGTTTCTTTGCCGCTTCCAGAATTCGCGCCTGGGTTTCCGGGGGAATCGACGCCGCCGAAGGCGAACGGTTTACTACCAGGGAAACCGTTCCTTGAGACAAGCCCAGGTGTTCCGCAAGTGCCTTCAAGTTTGCGGCCTTGGCCGGCGCCTTTGGGTTCACGTGCGAATCTGAATTTTTTTTCGCCATTTACAAATCTTTCTGTGGAGCTATCGAGGCTGCCAGATTTTCCATAAATCCATGGCCGCCGTACAGTTTTTCATAGAAAGCAGCGGACGGGAAATAAAATTCTTGCGAATTTCTGATTATGGCCGCCGGACCATCGAGTTGTCTTCCACCGCGCTAAAACGTTTTAGCTGGATTCGTCAGTTTGTCGGCGGGATGAAAAAGGTTGTCCGCACGTCTTTTGCGGCGGGGGCGCGCTATGATTTCCGAATGTTTCCGCCAAACCACTTATCGCACTCTGCCACCCCCCCGCACCCGGTGTCTTCGCCGCCAGCTTCCGCTTTCAAGGGTTCGAAGGTGCGCGAAAGGGGATGGCTCTTGGCCTGCGTCCTGCTGGCAAGCGGACTCTGCGCCGGTCAATCTGCGCCGCTGATTACCAACATCCCCGGGCGCCAGGCCATGAACCTGGATGGGGAGTGGCGCGCGATTGTCGATCCCTATGATGTAGGAGCGCTTGATTATCGGGGCAAGCCCCTTGCCGGAAATTCCGCGTTCTTTACAAATCACAAGCCAGCGTCGAAGTCGGAGCTGGTGGAATACGACTTCGATACTTCCGAAACACTGCGGGTCCCAGGCGATTGGAATTCGCAGCGCGAATCGCTGCTGTTTTATGAAGGCAGCGTCTGGTACAAGCGCTCGTTCGATTACGCGGCGGCTGCGGGTAAAAGACTGTTCTTGCATTTTGGCGCCGCCAACTATAGGGCTTTCGTGTATCTGAACGGCGAGAGCCTGGGCAGTCATGAGGGCGGCTTCACCCCGTTCGATTTCGAAGTCACCGGCAAGGTGAAGCCCCGCGATAATTTTCTGATCGTCCGGGTCAACAACATGCGCGCCCGGGAATACGTTCCCACCCTGGTGACCGACTGGTGGAATTATGGGGGCATCACGCGACCCGTCACCCTGATCGAGACGCCTGAAACATTTGTCGAGGACTATTTCATTCAACTTCAAAAAGGATCGCGGCGTCGGATTCAAGGATGGGTACAGCTCAACGGAACGCGGTTGCAACAGAAGGTCAGGATCAGGATCCCCGAAGCCGGCGTCGATCAAACGTCCGCCACCGATTCGCGCGGGCGCGCGGAATTTTTCTTCGACGCCCGGATCGAGACCTGGTCCCCGGAAAATCCCCGGCTTTATAAAGTGGTGATCGCCGGCGAGACCGACGAGGTGAGGGAATCGATCGGCTTCCGCTCGATCGAGGTGCGCGGGATTGACATTCTGCTCAACGGCAAGCCGGTGTTCCTGCGCGGTATCAGCATTCACGAGGAAGCGCCCGACCGGCCGGGCCGGGCCTGGAGTGAGAAAGATGCGCGCACCACCCTGGGATGGGCTAAAGAACTGGGATGCAACTTCGTTCGCCTGGCGCATTACCCGCACAGTGAAGCCATGCTGCGCGCGGCCGATCAGATGGGACTCATGGTTTGGGAAGAGGTTCCGGTGTATTGGACGATTCAATGGGACAACCCCGATACACTGCGCAATGCGCGCAACCAGTTGGCTGAGGCAGTGGCCCGCGATCACAATCGCGCTTCGGTCATCATGTATTCGGTCGCCAACGAAACCCCGGTGAGTGAGAGCCGCAACCGCTTTCTGCGCGAGCTGATCCATGATGTCCGCGGCGCCGATGCCACGCGCCTGGTCACGGCTGCGCTGCAGGCCGAGCAGGGCAGGGAGGGAGGAGAGGAAATCATCCGCATCAATGACCCCATTGCCGGCGATCTCGATGTTCTCGGCAACAACGAATATATAGGTTGGTACAACGGCAAGTTGTCTGACCTCGATACCATCCTGTGGAAGTCGCGCTACGACAAGCCGTTGATCATGAGCGAATTCGGCGCCGGCGCCCTGCGGGGTCTTCATGGCGATCCCCTCGCCCGCTGGACCGAGGAATTTCAGGCTGCGCTCTACGTGAAGCAAATTGTGATGCTGCGGCGTATTCCGTTTCTGCGCGGCGCCACTCCCTGGCTGCTGAAAGATTTTCGCAGTCCCCGCCGCACGCTGCCCCACGTGCAGGACTATTTCAACCGCAAGGGGCTGGTCAGCGACCAGGGCCAGAAGAAAAAGGCGTTTTACGTCCTGCAGCGCTATTACCTGGAATTAGGGCGAATTGCTTCGCCTTAAGGATTGGCAAGACTGATTCCGCTTCAGGCGGCAGGCCGCCAATCACCTGCCGGGAAGTCAACCGATTTCGCGCCAAGCTTCGGCTTCGGATCACTCATGAAACCGCTCCGGAAGCGGGAATTACGGAATCGCTTACAAAATCGATTTTTTGTCTTGACAGGGGTTTAATCTAAAGGCATTATCTATCCGTTTAATTAAGCTAATCCAAAAATACTATGAAACTTCGAAGCGCCGGAGAGTTTATGAACCGACTGCGACTCTGCTTCACCTCCCTTCTGATGTTTGCCTGCATCCTGGCTTTTTCACTTCCTGGATTCGCTCAAAAGACGACCGGCACAATCGAAGGCACGGTCACCGATAGCACGGGCGCCGTGGTGCCGGGGGCGGAGATCACGGTTCGCAACGTGACCAACGACATCACGCGCACGGTGCCGTCGAACAACGAGGGCCATTACACCGTCCCCGAGTTGCCCCCGGGAGTCTACGAAGTCAAGACTAGCCAGAAGGGTTTTCGCGACGTGCTCACCAAGAACGTGGAGTTGAACGTCTCTAGCAACACGGTGGTGAACACTGTCCTGCAGATCGGCGCCGCCGGCGAACAGGTGACGGTGGAAGCCGCCGCGGTGCAAGTTGAGACCACTACGGGTGCGGTGGGCAACGTGGTCGAAGGCAACCAGGTGCGTGAGCTGCCTTTGAACGGCCGTAGTTTCGCCCAGTTGACCCAGTTGCAGCCCGGCGTCTCGCCGCTCTCCAATTTTAACGCCAAGAACAAGGGATTGCTCTCCGGTGTGGACTTCTCGGTCAACGGTAACTCCACCACCGCGAACCTTTTCCTGGTGGATGGCGCCAACAATAACGACGTAGGATCGAACCGCACTATTCTTATCTACCCCTCGATCGAAAGCATCCAGGAATTCAAGATGCTGCGTAACAGTTATGGTCCGGAATATGGCCAAGCGGCCGGCGGCGTGGTCAACATCGTCACCCGCGGCGGCGGCAATAACTTCCACGGCGGCGCATTTTATTTCGGCCGCAACAGCGCGCTCGACGCCAACAATTACTTTTCCAATAAGGTAGGTCTCAAAGATCAGGCACAGCGTAATGACTTCGGGTATTCCCTGGGCGGCCCCATCATCAAGGACCGCATGTTCTTTTTCTTTACCCAGGAATGGAACAAGGAGCGGCGCGGAACGCTGCACAGCGCCAGCGTCCCCACGGTCGCAGAGCGCGCGGGCGATTTCCGAGTGCGTCGCCCCGACCCCTCCAAGCCTGGAAACTTTTGCAGCGGTAATACGCCAAATCCGGCGCTGATTCCGGGGGGCGTCATTCCCGCCGGAAGCTTCAGCCCCGCTGGTCTTTTGTATGAGCAGCTTTATCCGCTGCCCAACGTGGCCAACCCGGTAGATTGCACCAACTGGGCGGCATCGCAGAAGTCTCCGATCGAGTTCCGCGAAGAGAGCATTCGCACCGATATGAAATTTACCAGCAGCCTCAACCTGATGCTGCGCTATACCCAGGACAAAAACGAAAATCCCTCTCCGCTTCTGACCAACGCTTTGTGGGGTGACAACTCCCTGCCGGTGGTGACCAGCAACTGGAGCCAGCCGGCGCGGCAATTTGTTGCTCGTTTGAGCAAGACCTTCGGCAGCTCGGCGATCAACGACTTCCAGTTCTCCTACGGGCACAACAACATCGCGATTACCCGCGGCGGCACCAATCCTGGTCTGAATGCCAAGATCAATGCGGCTATCCCTGGGTTTTTCCCTGACTCGGTCAAGGCGGGCGGCATCAACCGCGCCTTCCCCGTTTTCTGGGGAGGCATTGGCCCATACAACACCAATCGCGGATCCGACCTTTGGAGCTTGGCGCCATGGGCCAATAACGAAGAGCTCTTTACTTATCGCGATGACTTCTCCAAGGTCAGAGGAAATCACATTTTCAAGGTCGGTTTCCTGCTGACCAACAATCACAAGAATGAACTGACCGGTGGCTCATCGATCAACGAAGCGCCCGCATTCTGGGGCAGCGGTAATGCGACCACGGGAGATACAGGCAACCAGCTCGCCAATATTCTCCTGGCTGGCCGCCAGTTTGGATTCAATGAGAACAACCGTGAAGCCCAGAGCCAGACCCGATGGAAAGATGTCGAGTTCTACTACGGCGATACCTGGAAGGTTATGCCCCGGCTGACTATGGAATATGGCTTCCGCTGGTCATTCCTGCGCGAGCCGTTCGACGCCCTCAACAAGATTGCCAGCTTTGACCCGGCAGCATTCAGCGCTGCGCGCCGTGCCGCTAACCCTAACGATTCCTGCAACGGTTTGATCGTGGTCCCGGGCACTAAATTCTGCGAGGCTGCGGGCTTCGGACCGGGCACTCCGGGAAAGAACCGCGCTCTCATTGACAACAATAACCATCTGATCGCTCCCCGTGTCGGTATCGCATGGGATGTGTTCGGTACCGGCAACACATCGTTCCGCGCTGGAATAGGGCAGTTTTATCAACGCGAAAGATTGAATGCCGGGAACCTGAACCTTTCGGGCAATCCGCCATTCGAATTCGGGGTGGGTGGTACCCGGACCCTGGACACGGCGCCTGCTCCGGGTTCGTTGACGATCTCTGGATCCCCGTCATTTGGCCGGCAAAACACCACCAACACTCCGAACTCATGGCAATGGAACTTCACCGTGGAGCAAGCACTGGCTAAGAACACCAAGCTGGAATTGGCTTACGTGGGCAACCGCGGCATCCACCTGACCAACAACGTCGATATTAACCAGGTTCCGCTAGCCAATCGCCTGGCCTTTGCCCAAACTAACGACAATGTTAATCGTCCCATCCCTGCGTTCGGAACCATTGGCTACAGCCTGCGCAATGGCTCTTCCAATTATCACTCTCTGCAAACCTTGTTCCGTACCCGCATGAAGAGAGTGGATGCGCAGTTTGCCTATACGTGGTCGCGCTCGCTGGCCAACACCGACATCACCAACTCCGGTGGTCTTAGCGCCTCCTCCGGCATCAGTTCCATCGGACAAGGCCGCTTGGATTACGGACCAACCCTGATCAACCGGCCGCACATTTTCACCGGCAGCGTGGTTTACAACTTCCCCAGTCTCGCTGAATCTAACGCTTTTGTTCGCGGTGCTCTGGGCGGATGGGAAGCAGCAACCATCCTCAACTACACCAGCGGTCCTTCGCTCACAATATATAGTGGCAATGCGGGAACCCAGAATGGTCCTTCGGGAACGGGATATAGCAACAACCAGCGTCCCAACCGGGTTGCTGGTGTGCCATGTCGTCTTAACGATCCCAAGAACCGCGAGCAGTTCATCAACCCGGATGCCTACTCACTCAACGGTTTCGTCCTGGGTTCGCTCGGCACCGCGGGCCGCGGCGATTGCTCGGGTCCTGGCTTGGCCAACAGCGATGTCTCTCTGTACAAGAATTTCGGCTCTCCATTCTCCAAATCTTCTTACCTGGGCGAAAACCTGCACATTCAGTTGCGCCTGGAGTTCTTTAACGTTCTCAATCACACCCAGTTTATCGGCGATCAGATCCAACTCAACTATGGTCAGAACGGATGCACGTCCCAACCGGGTGTCCCGCTACCTATCAGAACATGTGGAACTGGCCTCGAACGTGCTAACACCCTGGTCTTCACACCTGCCAACCGGTTCCAGGACTTTGGCCAAGTGAAGCAGACGCGCGATCCGCGTGAAATCCAGTACGCCATTAAGTTCATCTTCTAGGCGCTGGACGAAAATCATGGCTTGCCGCGCGGCACAATGCGGCAAGCCATTTTTTTGGTTTACCGGGCGCCGGCTGTCGATCGTCCCAAGGTTTTGTGCCGGGCCGTCAGTCCGTTCAGGCGCTTGACTTCGCCATGTGCGGTGCATGTAATCTCTAAGAACAGGCTTCCGGCGGCGCCGCGTCCCGGGCTGCATTCGCCGCCGAATTACTCTGAAACTTCTCTTGATGAATCATCGTCTTACCGCGCTGGCGCACCTGGTTTTGCTGGGCGCACCGTGCCTTGCCCAATCAGTTCCTGAGCCGTTGCAGCGGCATAGTGACGCCGCCCAAACGTTTCAACTGGCAGGCGATTTAGATGGCGCGGAAAAAGAAAATCGAGCAGTGGCCGGCATCGCCCTGCAGCGCCTAGGCAATATCAAGATCGCCGCGCATCAATATCCCGAGGCGGGAGCACGTTTGCAGCAATCATGCGCTTTGTACCGGTCGGCAGAATGCCAGGTTGATTTGGCCATTCTGCGGCTCTACGAAGGCGACGCCACCCGGGGAATTAATGAGGCCCGGGCAGGCTTAAAACTCGACGATAGGAGCGCCCGCGGGCATCACGTGCTGGGAAAGCTCTACTTCATGCAGGGAGACTATAAATCGGCGATCGCCGAGCTTGAGCAGTCGGTCGTGCTCAAACCCAACTACGACGTCGCCTTTACCCTGGGGGTGGCTTATCTCAACGTCAAAGACCTGACCAAGGCGCGTTTGCTCTTTGATGAAATGCTGCTCGCTATGGGCATTTCACCGCAGGCCCATGCCTTGTTCGGGCGTGCCTATCGCGGCGCAGGGTTCTTTCAGGAAGCAGTGCAGGAATTCAACAAGGCGCTGCAGATCGATCCCCGGGTGCCCCGCGTCCACTTCCTCATTGGGCTGACCCATTTATTGCAGGGTGAGCAATCCGAATTCAAAGAGGCCGCCGCCGAGTTCGAGGCTGAGCTCAAGATCGGAGACGACTACTACAGCAATTATTTTCTGGGATACATCGACCTCAAGAATCACGACTATGCCAACGCCGAGAGTCATTTAAAGCATGCGTCGCAGCTACGCCCGGAAGCCAGCGAACCGCAGGTGTACCTGGGCCAGCTCTATACCGAGACCAACCGCAACGAGCTTGCGGAGAAAACCTTGCGGCATGCGATCGCAGTGACCACCGACCCGTCGCGCAACGTGTTTCAGGTGAATCGCGCACACTATATGCTGGGGCGGATCCTGATCGGCAGCGGACGGCGCGAGGAGGGCGAGAAGGAGATACGCACCTCCAAGATACTGCTCAATGAATCGTTAAAAGAATCGCGTGACAATTTGCAGGCCATGGCGCCCGCCGAAGAAACCACCCAGGCAGCGGCCACGCAGCCCACCGACGACTTGATCATTGGTGGCGGAGAAGCCGACCCGCGGATGCGCCGGGATACCGAGAAATACGAAGCAGCCATGGCCGACGTGCTGGGAAACGCGCTGTACAACCTGGGAGTGATCTTCGCGCAGCGCCAGCAGTTTCAGCCGGCCTCGGATTTCTTTCGCCAGGCGGCGGCATGGGCGCCGGGCATTGAAAACCTGCAGCGCAACTGGGGGCTGGCTGCCTTCGCCGCGGGAGATTATGCGGCTGCGGCGCCGCCGCTGGAACAGCACCTGAAGCGGCGCCCCGACGATGTGCGTCCGCGCCAGCTCCTGGCCTTAAGCTACTTCATGCAGGAAAAATATCAGGGAGTGGTGGACGCCGTTCGCCCCATGGGGGAAAATCTGCCGGCCGACCCTGCGCTGCTGTCGGCTTACGGCGAGTCGTTGATCAAGGTCGGAGACGTCGCGCGGGGCGAGCGGCTGTTCCTGCGATTAGTGCAAGAGAACCCAAGCTCCGCCGAGATTCGGCTGCTGCTGGGTCAAAACTACGCCCAGCAGGATAAATTTAATCCCGCGCTGGAACAATACCAGCAGGCGCTGCAACTGAACCCGTCGCTGTTGCAGGTCCATTTTTACAAAGGCCAGGTCCTGCTGCGGCAGGGGAAACCGGGGGAAGCGGCGGAGGAATTCCGCACTGAGCTGGCGCTGAACTCCGCCGACACTGCGGCGAAATATCATCTCGCCTACGTCTTGCTGCAACAGCAGAAAAACGATGAAGCCGTCGCTCTTCTCAGCGACGTCATTCGGGAAAAGCCCGGGTATGCCGAAGCTCATTACGAGCTGGGCAAGACACTGCTGGAAAAAGGTGAGCTGCCCGGCGCCATCGAGCACCTGGAAAAGGCGGTGCGGCTGCAACCGGCGGGCGCCTACAATCATTACCAGCTAAGCATCGCCTACCGGCGGGCATCACGCACCGCGGATGCGGAGCGGGAAGTGGCTGCCTATCGCAAGCTCAAGGATTCCGCGCGGGGAAGTGTTAGTGACCCCAATCGCTAGGCAATCCGGGATGGTCGCTCTGCTGGCTGCATTCATAGCGCTGGCCATGGTTGCCGCGGCGCCGGGCGCGGCCGGAGCTGAATCTGCGGTCGAGCGGAGAACAGCCAAACCCGCGCGATCTTCGCCCTCAACTGCCAGTACGGCTGCGCGAATTGGCGCCACCATCGATCAGGGCAATCTGGACAAAGCGGAAAGCGATCTGTGGGTGCTGCTGCGTGCCCATCCTAACCTGCCCGAAGGCCTGAATCTGCTGGGAATCATTCGCGGAAAGCAACAGAGGTTTTCCGAAGCCGAAGCTTTGTTTCGCCGCGCCACCGCCTTGGACAAAAATTTTCGCGGAGCATATTTGAACCTGGCAGGCACCCAGCGCGCGCAGAGCAAACTGCCGGATGCCGTTGGCACTTATGAGACAGCGCTCAAGAGTTTCCCCCGCGACCCTCAGCTAGCGACTGAATTGGCTTCTGTTTACCTGGCGCAAAAGCAATATCCGCAATCTTTAGCCACGCTGCAGGCGCTCCCGGCGGGGTCGCTTTCCGCGTCCGCGTTCCCCATCTTGATTACTGATTTATTGCAGTTGAACCAGGCGGGGAGGGCACGAGAACTGGTGGCCGCTGCTGCCACCCGATTTCCACGCAACCAGGACCTGCGCGATGAGTTGGCGAACATTTTTCTCGCGACGGGAATGCCCGATGAAGCAGCCAAAATCCTACAGGCTGGTGCGGCGCCCAATGGCCGCGGCGCCGGCAGCGCCCAATCCCTATACATGCAGGGAAAGATTGAAATGGCCCAGGGAAAAAATTCCGCGGCCGCGCAATCTCTGCAGCATGCGCTGCGGCTCAATCCAAATTCGATTGCGGTCAGGCTGAGCCTGGCGGAGCTGGCGGCGCAGCAGAAACAATATGCGCAAGCGCTGCAGCTGCTCGATGCCGCCGAAAAGATGGCGCCCACGTCACCCGAGGTCTTGCGCGACCAGGTGATCACCAGCCTGCATGCCGGCCGCAACCAACGCGCAGCAGAAGCTGCCGGCAAGCTGCTGCAACTGGGCGGCGAAAATCCGGAGAACCTGTTCTTTGCCGGGGTAGCCGCGCTGCAAATGGAAAAGTGGGACCTGGCACAGCGCCTGCTTGATCAATACCTGGCCAGGAACCCCCAGGACGCGCGCGGTCATCTGGCTTTGGGCATTGCTTATCTCCATCTCCAGGAACTCGACAAGGCCCGGTCGGAGATGATGCGCTGTCTCGAGCTTGATCCGCGAGAAACTGAGGCTGAATATCAATTGGCCATGGTGAGCCGCACCGAGGGCAAAAATGCCGCTGCCATCACCGGCCTGGAGCGCGTCATCAGCGTGCAGCCCGGCAACGCTCATGCATTTTCCGCGCTGGGTACTCTCTACCTGCAGGCGGGAGAAGAAGCCAAGGCCAAGACCGCGCTGGAACGGGCTGCCGGGTTGAACCCCAACAATCCTGAAACTCAGTACCAGCTTAGTCTTCTCTATAACCGATTGGGAGACCCGGAGCGCGCGCGCCAGCATCTGGCCCAGTTTCAGAAATTGAAGGCTCCCATGTCTGAATCAGCCCCGCCGCCCAGCGACGGGCCTGTTGGTCCGCGATGATGAATCCTGTACATCACAAGGGTTCCAAGCGTTGCCTTCATGTTTTGCTGGCCATCATTTGTTCAGTGAACGTAACCCTGGCGGAAACCGCAAAGACCGCGGTGGCAGCGGGCGAGCTGAAATGCAAGGGCCCCGTCCCCAAATTGGTGGATGTCACCGCCTCCACCGGCATCCAGTTTCGCCATACCGCCGCCCCCGAAAAGAAATACATTGTCGAATCCATGAGCGGAGGGGTGCTGCTGCTCGATTATGACCGCGACGGCTGGCTCGACATCTATTTCACCAACGCGCCTACGGTTGACATGGCGCTGGCTGGCAAGAAGGCGCGCAACGCGCTATACCACAATAACGGCGACGGCACCTTCACCGACGTGACCGACAAGGCTGGGGTTGCAAGCCCGTGCTGGGCCAATGGCGGCGCCGTCGGGGATTACAACAACGATGGCTGGCCTGACATTTATGTGACCTGCCTGGGCGGTAACGTGCTCTACCGCAACAACGGCAATGGCACGTTTACCGACGTCACCAAAGAGGCGGGGGTGCGGGACGGGCGCTACTCCACCGGCGCAGCGTTCGGCGACTACGATGGCGACGGGAACCTCGATTTGATGGTGACCAACTACGTGGATTTCCATCTAGACGACCTGCCCAAATTCGGCTCCGCCGCCACCTGCCAGTTTCATGGCCTGGCGGTGCAGTGCGGGCCGCGCGGCCTCAAAGGCGCCGGCGACTCGCTCTTCCACAACAATGGAGACGGCACGTTCACAGACGTGTCCAAGGCCGCCGGAGTCAGCGATCCGAACGGGTACTACGGGCTGGGAGTCATCTTCAGCGATTTCGAAAACCGCGGCAAACAAGACATTTACGTGGCCAACGATTCCACCCCCAACTTTCTCTATCGCAACCAGGGCGACGGGAAATTTGCGGACAACGCAATGGAATCGGGCGCCGCCGTCAGCGCGGACGGCGCCGAGCAGGGCAGTATGGGAGTGACCTCGGGCGATTACCTGCACAACGGCCGCCCTTCGATCTTCGTGACCAACTTTGCCGACGAGTACAACACCCTGTACCGCTATGAAGGCAATTACCAGTTCAACGATGTCGCCTATCCCAGCGGCGTAGCCATTGCATCAGTCCCCTATGTGGGCTGGGGCACGGGTTTTGCCGATTTTGACAACGACGGATGGCTCGACCTGCTCGCGGTCAACGGGCACGTCTATCCCCAGGTCGATACCCTGGCCTCGGGCTCGCGCTACCGCCAGCCCAAGCTGATGTTCATGAACCAGCGCGACGGCACGTTCTGCAACGCCAGCCAGGCCGCGGGACCAGCCATCATGGAGCCGCGAGTATCGCGTGGCGCCGCCTTCGGTGACCTGTATAACGATGGTCAGATCGACTTCGTCGTCGAAGATCTGGATGGCGCACCCCAGGTCCTTCGCAATCAAGGCACGAAAGAAAACCATTGGATTACCCTCGAGCTGGCCACCCCGGTGAAGAACCGCTTGGCCATTGGCGCAAGAGTGAAGGTGACGTCAGGAACCATGGTGCAGACCGCCGAAATCCACAGCGGGGGCAGCTATCTTTCGCAAAACGATTTGCGATTGCACTTCGGATTGGCGGGGGCGGTCAAGGCAGATAAAGTGGAAATCCGCTGGCCCGACGGCAAGCTGGAAAATCTGGAAAGCCTTGCGGCGGATAAGTTTTACGCGGTGCTGCAGGGTTCAGGGGTGGTTCCGTTTGAGCGGATTCGGCCCGAGGCGGTTAAAGTGAAGAAATAGAAACGAAGGGAATCTAAGGATATTTGACGCGGAAAATCAGGTAACCAAGGTGGATGGGACGCCGCCACCTATACCGGCGGTCCCGATGGGCAGCGAGTGCGCAAACAGGCCAGCGGCATCTCCACTGAATACATACGTTTGTCGCAGGCAGCGGTCAGTGATCAACAGGGCCAGACCATGTGGTCCGATAATTACAACAATCAGTGGCATTCCCGGGTCTTCGACTTGAGTTTCTGGGTCAACAAAACGGTCTCTATGGCCTGGGTCGATACCGAACATTACACAGCCAACGCAGGGTGGAGCATTGATTACCAGGACTACGTGCTGCTGGGCGCCGATGGCGCGGTGCATAAGCTCTTTTCGCGCGACCAGAGCGTAAGCGCGGATGTATCCAGCACCCCCGGAATGAGCGGATTAAGCTACGGCGTGACCCACGTTCCCAACCTGGGCAACGCCACCGGCCAGACCACGACGTTCTACCACGGCGACCACCTGGGCTCGTCGCGAATGCTGTCCAGCGCGGATGGCTATCCTACTTGGCAAGGCACGTATTACCCCTACGGGATGGAGTACACCCCACCCACAAGCACCGACAACACCGCCACCGTGAACCACTATAAATTCACCGGCAAGGAAAGAGATGCGGAGAGCGGGCTGGATTATTTTGGGGCGCGGTACATGTCCTCAGTGATAGGAGGATTTCTGACGCCTGATCCAGACCAAGAGAGCGGGTTTGAGAACCCAGATGATCCGCAATCTTGGAACGGCTACTCGTATGCGCGCAATAATCCCATCAATGTCACGGATCCCACCGGTCAAGCCTTTCAGTATTGTCAGAAGGACGCGAATAGCAATCCCACTAATTGTCAGAATGTAAGCGATCCGCAGCACGCTGAAGATGTGAACGGTGGTGTGAACACCTTCAAGAACGGGAACATTTATGACGGCGACCTCTCCATAGGAACGTACAAGGATCTGGGCCCCGACTTGCCCGGCGATCCAGAAGCGAACCGACTGGCAGCGACGACGGTCGTACAGACCGTCAATGGCGCAATGACAGAGTTCGGCAAGAACGCGGCATATGCCGTCACAGGGGCAGTGGTATTAAGAGGTCTAGGATTTGCCGCAGAGGCGACGCTGACAACTCTGGCAGGGGAAGACGGCGTTGGATTACAGAGTGCGCGAGCCATCAACCGAATAATTGGTAATAGGCAGCGCGAATTACTTGGGGAGCTTTTCAAGACTGGAAAACCTCCCGAAGGGTTATCGCGGCGATCTCTACAACTTTATAAAACGATAGCACAAAGAGCGATTGCGGCAGGCAAGGATGGAGGCGGTGAGCAGGCACGGCGTCTCCAACTTATCGACAACGCGCTAAAATAAGCGAAAGGCCAAGACATGAAGTTCAGGAAACCAATCCGAGCAGCCGAGGTGCTCGACAAGAAGAATCTGGACGCGCGTGAGTGTCTTCTCGTGATATTGCAGCCCCAACTCGTTCTCGCCAAAATTCGTCCTTGGCCGCTGGTTGGATTTGTCTGCGAAGGAAAAAATTATAGGGATAGTGGGTGGGGTAACTTTACGGCATTTTACGACTGGCTTCGCGACTCCGACTCGAAGGTTCTAGGAGTGCGCTACTGGCTGGAGTCAGACATGGATTTCTTAGCTCAATATGCCAAAGAACTACCCTATGTCCATGTCGATCCTTCTCGCAACCTCGAAATCTACTTCTCTGAGCGGCGAGCGATCGACCAATTACATTCTGGCGATCAAGATTTTTTGTACGATCCAATATTCCGCTCGGAAGATGGGCAGTACGCAATTGGTTTCGGCATGGGATGGTTGAATGACGCCGAAATCCTCAGCCTTCAAAACCCAGGGGCCCAGTTTGTAGAAGCACATCGTATTGATTGAGATATTTGCGGGTGTCCGATCTGGCCGGGTGCCCCTCGATAAGAGTGAAGGCGTTGTCAAATGCACACTGATCCCGTGCAGGCTTTGATTCCCGCTGAGTTGGCCAGATGAGGTTGAGGACCAGGAATCTGCAAACTCACGCGTTAATCACTTGCGGTGGAACTTCCTCGTTCCACCAACCATCGATACGGTCTTAACTGCAACCATGATTCTGCAATATGGCGCCGACTGGAGCGACTACATTTATGCCGAGGGAAAGAGAATCGCCCGCGCCGATGACTATGAGGATGAGCTGGTCACCCAGGGAACGAACTGCTCAAGCTGCGGCGCCTATTTTGAGCTAAAGAATGGAACCGGCTACTTGCTGAACGGCTACGTAATCCAGTCCGGGGACAAGCTAATGGTGCGGCAGTGGCAAAGCGCCACTGCCCACGGCGGGGTGGGGCTAAGCTTTACCGACGGCAGCTACACGTCCCAGGCAGCGGTCAGTGATCAACAGGGCCAGACCATGTGGTCCGAT
Source organism: Terriglobales bacterium (assembly GCA_038210375.1). GTDB lineage: Bacteria > Acidobacteriota > Terriglobia > Terriglobales > Acidobacteriaceae > JBBQWT01. Next base: position 24,213 of record JBBQWT010000004.1, read on the forward strand.
AATTACAACAATCAGTGGCATTCCCGGGTCTTCGACTTGAGCTTCTGGGTCAACAAAACCGTGTCCATGGCCTGGGTCGATACCGAACATTACACGGCCAACGCAGCGTGGAGCATTGATTACCAGGACTACGTGCTGCTGGGCGCCGATGGCACGGTGCATAAGCTCTTTTCGCGGGACCAGAGCGTAAGCGCGGATGTATCCAGCACCCCCGGGAATGACCGGATTAAGCTACGGCGTGACCCACGTGCCCAACCTGGGCAACGCCACCGCCCAGACCACGACGTTCTACCACGGCGACCACCTGGGCTCGTCACGGATGCTGTCCAGCGCGGATGGCTATCCCACCTGGCAAGGCACCTACTACCCCTACGGGATGGAGTACACGCCGCCCACAAGCACCGACAACACCGCCACCGTGAACCACTATAAATTCAAGGGCAAAGAAAGAGATGCGGAATCTGGGCTGGATTATTTTGGGGCTCGGTACGATTCGTCGAACATCAGTAGGTTCATGTCCCCCGATCCGCTGGGCGGACACCAAGAAGATCCCCAGACGCTGAACAAGTATGTCTACGCCCGCAACAACCCCTTGAATCTGACCGATCCAACTGGATTGGATTTCAACCTCCTATGTGCGGGCGAAGACACCGCTACTTGTCATGGCGGGTTGCAAGGGACTACGACCACGAGTACGGATGCAAATGGGAACCAAACCTCTACGTTCATAACGACGGTGATCAGCAACGACAAGAACGGGGACCTAGTAGACCAGAGTGGCAACTATTACCACGCAACTGTTAGTGGCGCAGGCGTTTCATTCAGCCAGGATGGGGGCAATCAACGAGGCGCGCTGGGCGTTTTCATCAACGGGACGAATCCCACTACGGTCCAAGGTACAGGTGACCTCAATGGCTTCAATTTCACGTTCACCTACTGCAACAGCGCATCCAATGTGACTGTCGGTGGTTCTTTCGAGTTCAGCGGAACCGCCGAACAGGCCGAAGCAGCTCTCGACAGGGCCGGATTCAACTCCTTGATATCTCGCATCGGCGACGTCTTTGATCCATTCCATCTATCGGGCTTCAATTTCGATGCCGTCGACTTCCGCAGCCCAGGAGGCAAAGGCGGCGCGAATTCGGGGCATTTTACGGTACATGAGCCGGTAATCCAGCTTGGCCGCTTTCGAATTCCGTTAAGAGATACAGTGCCAACCTACGGTGACGTCCACCTTGGAGAACACAATCCGTATACTGGCGGCTTAGGGGAACACTTGAAGGAAGTAATAAATAAATAATCCCAACTAGCCATGGACAAGAAGCCATCAGGGAAGATATTTGGTTGGGTGAGCATAATCTCTTCGCTCGTTCCAGGGATCGCAGTGGGGCTGAGTTTCATTCCCGGGTTGTCGAGGCTTGACCTTGCGTTTAGCCAGATTATTTTTTTCTTGGGAGTAGGGGCTCTGCTCTCTTTCATCGCGGCTGCCCGTGGCCCGAGTCGCTGGGCATTCGTCGCGCTATTCGACCTAGCCACTTTTTTTATCCTCGTTTTCGTCCTCAATCTACGGGAGCCACGCTAATGCAGAACAAACACACAGCTTGGATTAGGGCATTCGTCTTGGGCTACCTCTTTTCCGGGATCGAACAGAAAGTGTCGGCGCAAGGGGCATCGACACCGGAAGAGCGCGCGCGATGGAGAAATCGGGGACGGAGAAATCGGGGACAGACGGGACGTTTTCTGGCGGTTACGGCGGGTGCCGCAGATGATTGGGGTGCCCTACTTCATTGCGACACGCAATGAGTGGGCGAGACATCGCTGCACAAAAAGTTTGGGTCTCCGGGAACCCGCATGACTTTGGCGCAAAATCACGGGCCTTGACGAAAAGGCTCAAGGAATACTACGGCAGCCAACCACCTTCACTTTATCACTTTAAGTTGGTACCGCCGCCAGCGGTGGTTAAGCACTGCGCGCCGCCTGCATTGCTTTCTCAATTTGCTTGAACAAGTCAGTCAAGAACATGATTTTCTAGTGGTTGGCTATGTGGTAATGCCGGAACATGCATCTGCTGGTAAGTGAATCCAAGACAGCGAATCCTTCTGTGGTCATAAAATCCTTGAAGCACCAAGTGGGTCGGCGATTACTAAGGAACCGCCGCCACAAGGCGGGGCAACTGGAATTTTTCGAGCGGCAGGAACATTTTTGGCAGAAGCGGCCCTACGATTCCAATGTATTTACCCAGCGGAAGCGGGTTGAGAAATTAAAATACATGCATCGCAATCCACTGAAGCGGGGTGTTAACTCCCGAACAATGGATGTGGAGCAGTTACAATTCTTACTTTTCCGCTGAGAACTATCTGGTGAAGACCGATCTCATCTTCTAGCGATGTGGATGAACCAAATACCTTCAACGCTGATTCATTTGAGACCCAAACGGTTGGGGTTGAGCATGTCTCGCCCACTCATTGCGTGCCGCGATGAAGTAGGGCACCCAATCGTATGCGGCACCCGGCCAACTCATATGTTCTTTGGAACAAAAGAACACGTTTTATATGTTCTTCAGAACACGAGAACCCGTTTTATAAGTCCTCGACACCAGAACATGTTTCATATGTCATCCGGGACAGAAGTACGCGTTTCATATGAATTGTCCTTTCGAGCGCAGCCGAGGAACCTTTTGTTTCCTGTGCGCGACCCGCACAGCCGCCCGAGCCATACGCTCGGAGAACCGGCGGTCAGATCTTACGCGTAGCCTGCCGTTGACTCTCACTCCGGAAGGAAATTACCCTTCACACCTTACCACCGCACTCCACGTGCTCGATCAAAGGTAAAACTCTGGAAATTTCCTGGTTTGCCAAGCAGATCAAAGGCAGGCTGCGCGTAGAACCAATTCGAAGGCCGGGTGAATCAATTGATTCAGGCTGACACTCCTACCACCTTAAAGGAAACAAAGGGTTCCTCGGCTTTGCTCGGAATGGCAATTCATATAAGACGCGGGCTGATCGACGGTGACTGCGTTCTCGGATATAAATTTCCCGGAGTAACACTGATGAAGAATTGTGCGTTCCTATTCTCGGTTGTCCTGTGTTCAGTGCTTAGCTGGGGACAAATGAACACGCAAGTCTCGCCGCCCAAAGTCACCATGTGTGAGCTATATGAACACCCCGAACAGTACGCTGGGAAGATCGTAGAGGTTCGAGCAAATGTGAGTGGCAAATATCTTGCGCTGGATGATTTTTCAAATCAGAAATCATGCTCAGCCTACATGCGGATTCATCTGGAGCTTCCGCAGGAAACAACACCCGCAACGAGCTTTGAGCTGGTGCGAGGCGACGCTTACAATGAGTTGCTTGAAAAGCTTCATCGAGGGATGAACGTTATAGCCACGTTTGAAGGCCGCTTTGACCCCTTGTTTGTATGGCGCGATCAGAAGCGAGTCAGGGTTGGTGCGGGCACTGGTAAAGGCTACGGTAGGAGCCTCCGATACGATGGGCGGATAGTGATTCGGAAAGTCTCTGACCTGCTGGCGCGTGCGGTTCCAAGTCGATAGGGCCGAGAATGGGGCACCCCTCCTCACTGCTTCGAAATAAAGTTGGCCGCGCTCAGGCGATTCTCTCCCAGTTTCTTGCCGCCGGAATCTTCCAACCACACGAGAAGCGTACTTTTACCCGTGGTTACGTCGGGCAGAAGGCGTACGAACTCTTGGGAGGGAAATAACGGGTGTTAAATGAGAATGAATTGTGCACCGTAAATTTACGCATTCAAAATAAGAGCTCGCGTCAACGATTAATCTACGTCGAGCCCTGGGGTGAACAGGTTCCTTATCACCTTGGCGAAACGTACGAAATTATCGCTAGCGGGCCCCGTGGAAATTACCTGGAAGTGGTACTCGAAGAGACTGCGATCACAATTGTTGGGTGGTCTGGTTCAGTACTTAGCGTGCTTGCGTGGTGGAAATGACATCCAATACGCATCGAAACTTCACTGGCTCTAGAGCATGGTTCTTCATGGTGTTCGCTCTTGAGTTCGCGGTCGCCTTAATCGGGATGACGGCGCCCTTTAGGCGAATGCCCATCGACTTCCGCCTGATGCTCTGGTGAGCCTCCCTCTGGCTGGAGTCTGGCTAGTTGGGACCGTGAGTTCTGCCTTCTATTTCGGGCGCAAGGCTCTATGGATGCTGCTGGGGGCGCCGTTCGCGCTCTACTGGCCGGTATGGTTGCTCTTCAACCGGATTCCTGTCTACTACTGGTACCAGAACTGCATCTGACTATGACCTGGCTGGGTGGCCCTCGCGATTTGGGTGCCTCTCGATATCCGTAGGGAACGAAACCAACACCAAGAGCCACCCCGAGGTCTCTCCACTTCGCCCCGCAAAAGCCCGGGGTCTCCGGTCGAGATGACAGTTGTTTAGAGGTGAGAGTAAGGCCCGGAGAGAGAGCCCAGCTAACGATCACACCAATTGAGAACAAAATTACGCTCCCGGCGCCCTTGGCACATTCCCCTCACTGCTTCGCAATAAAGTTCTCCGCGCTCAGGCTGTTCTCTCCCAATTTCTTGCCGCTGGAATCTTCCAGCCATACCAGCAGCGTACTTTTGCCGGTCGTAACGTCAGCCATGACCCCAAGGTCTTCTACGTTGATGCTGGCGTCGGCGGGGACATCCACTACTTTGTCGTGGGCCTCACCCTGATCGGTTCGCCACTTCAAGTGTGCCTTGGGAAACGCGGTGTAGGTGTCGTTCACGACGTACAGCGATAGCGGCTGGGTGGGCTCCAGCACCTTGTAGGCAATGCTGGGCAAGATCGGTTGCATGGACGAGCGCAACGCCTGGTAGCCGCGTTTGGGCTCGCGATAGTAATCGACCACCGCCCAGGTGATGGAAGGCCAGTCTTCGACGAACATGAAGTGATAGAGGCCGGTGCTGCCGTTGTACTTCATCCGGCGCATGCTCTCGGTGACGTACCGAGTCAGGTTGGCCTGGTAGAGTTGCGAGTTATGCACGAACTCCTCGATATTGTTGCCGCGCTTGATATGGGCGAAATCGAAGTTTTGTTCGGGCTGAAAGTCAGCAAACTTCCAGGTGTCCCATGCTGGGTCGGTAACCGGCCACTCCGAACCGGGTTTCGGCCACAGGGTTTTGGCGTCGAATATTTTCTGCAGCGTCTCCACGCTGGGCAGCGCCTCGGCGCCATATTCGGTGAGGAACACCGGCGTCTTGGGGAAAGGATAGCCGGGCAGGCTGCGGTCATACCATCCGGGATAGACGTGACCGTCCCCCGTGCCGGAATCGCGATGGGTGACGCGGCTGGGGTCCAGTTTGGAAACCTCCGCGGTCAGTTCATTGTCGAGGTCGAGGTTCTGTTTGGGATCGCGCTTCTGCATCCAGTCCATGGCATGGGGGGATTCGTTGTGCATGCACCACACGATGATGCTGGGATAGTTGCTGTAGCGATCGACCATGTCAGCCGCCTGGCGCTGGGCTTCTTTATGGAATTCGGGAATGTCGGTGTAGCCCCATTGCAGCGGGAAATCCTGCCAGACCATGACCCCTTGCTCGTCGGCAGCCTCGTAAAATTCGGGCCGCTCCAGATGCGCGTGTACACGGATGGAATTCAAGTTGGCGCCGCGCATCAGCTTCACGTCGCGATCTGACCAGGCTTTGTCGGCCTGCGATAGCCACTGGGTGGAGATGTAATTGCTCCCGCGGGCATAAATGCGCTTGCCATTCAAATACCAGACCCAGTTGCTGTCGTGGCTGATGCCGCGAATTCCGAAACGGGTGGAGGTTGAGTCGATGGTTTGTCCGGATTGGTCCTGCAGCGCAGCGTAGAGGCGATAGAGGTTTTGCTTTCCGTAGTCCCAGCTCCACCACAATTGCGGCTGGTGAACGGTGAGGTCGGCGCTCAGCCGCGATTCCCCCGGCGTCGCCGCGCCCGACAGCACGATGGGCATTGCCTCGCTCTTGAAATTGGCGCCTTCCATGCGGGCATTGATCTTGACCGGTCGCGCATCGTTGCTCCAGTTGTGCACCACCGCCTCCACGTGGAGACTGGCTTGCGCGTCGCTTACATTGGTGGGCAGCACTTTGATCTCGGCGATGTCCACGCCCGAAGATTCGTGCATGGCCAGGCCGCGAATCACGCCGCCGGTGCCGCGTTCCTGCCCGCGCGCGCTGGTGGCCCCGGGACGGGTGTCGTGGTAGGCGAAGATGCCCTTGATCTGGTTTTGCGCCTTGGGCCAGCTCACCGGGAACTGCTGCGCCATGTCAAAAGTCTGCGCCGGCGCGGAAATTTTCAAAGTAATGTCGTTGCTGCCCGGGTTCAGGTAAGGAGTGAGATCGACGCTCCACCGTTGGAAATATCCTTCGTGGCTGCCCGCCTTTTTCCCGTTCACGATTACGTCGGCGTAGTAATCCACCATGTCGAGATCGAGGATCATGAACTTGCCGGGCGCGACCGGGGTGTAGCCAATGGTCTTGCGAAACCACATGGTCCCGCTGAAATCGAGGCCATAAGAAGTGTCAGGCGTGACTAGCTCGGCGGTACTGTTGACGGGCGGGGGCGGGGGCATGGCGGATGCTTTGGCGGGATAGGTTGCCTGGCCCATGAGATACCAGTTTGACGGCAGATGCATCACCGGCCACCCGTGATCGTCCACCGTGGACATGTCGCCCGGACCGCTGTAGGGAAGGTAATGCCAGTCGCCGGAGAGATCGATTGGTTGGGTTTTTTTGTCGGAGCCTGCGGCGGACGAAAACAGGACCAGGAGTAGTACCGGGAGTATCGCCAGGAAAGCGCGCGACTGGTTCAAACTGTATGATTTCAAGCGTTTACCTCGGTACGAGCGGGATTGTGCGAACATCCGATTATGCTAATCTGAGAGGCGGATGACAAGTAAAAAATCGCTTTTCTCGCGGGTGAAGGCTGTTTTGAGAATTCGAGGAGGCGGCAATGTCGCATGGCGGTTTGAGATGGCGCGGTGCGCTACGATTTCTGGTTCTGGCTCTGGCCGTTCCGGGGTGTTTTTCCGGGTCTAGCTCGACAGCGCGGGCGCAGGCTGCTCCGGCGTCTGCGGGCCCGGCTCAGCCTGCCTCCGTGGCGGACGACCCTTTCGCTCGGGCCCGGCGGCTGCGCCATGGCATCAACCTTAGCGAGTGGTATGCCCAGACACCTGACGATTACTCCACGCACCGGCTCGATACCTATACCACTCCGGCTGACATAGAGCTAATCCAGCAAATGGGTTTTGATCATGTGCGCCTCAGCATCGATGCCCGGCCGCTGGCTTGCCTGAACAATGCCGGGCGCGGATGCGATTTCAGCCGCAGCCTGGATGCCACGGTGGATGCGATTCTGCGGCAGGGGCTCGCGCTCATCATCGATCTCCATCCCCAATCGGATTTCAAGCACAAGCTGGCCACTGACAACGAATCGGTGGAGGCGTTTGGGTCGCTGTGGAGAAATGTTGCCGCTCACTTTGCGCGGCTGGATCCGGACCAGGTTTTCTTTGAGGTTTTGAACGAGCCTGAGGTCTCAGATCCCTACCGTTGGGCGGGAATCCAGCAGCAAATGGTGAGCGCGATACGCCGCGCGGCGCCGCGCCATACCATCATCGTGGCCGGCGGCCAGTGGTCTGACCTCGACGACCTGATGATGGTGCAGCCGCTCGCCGACCGGAACCTGATCTACAATTTTCACTTCTACGAGCCCCACATTTTCACCCACCAGGGCGCGAGCTGGAGCCTGGACTACTGGCGCAACCTGCGCGCGGTCCCGTACCCTTCGACCCCGGAAAATGTCGCCGCCCTCGCGGCGGCGCAGCCCACTGAATCGGGCAGGATGCACATCGAGCGCTACGGCATCGAACGCTGGAACCGTGACCGCATCGCCGCCGAGATCGCCATCGCCGGCAACTGGGCCAAACGGCACCATGTGCCGCTCACCTGCAACGAGTTCGGAGCGTTCCGCAATTATTCGGAGCCCGCGGCGCGGGTGGCGTGGATCCGCGATGTGCGTGAGGCCCTCGAAGCCAATGGCATCGGGTGGACGATGTGGGACTATCGCGGAGGCTTTGGCGTGGTCACCCGCACCCCGCCGGTCCCCGCTGAAGGCAGCCATGCCGCCATCGCCGCCGGAGCCGAGATCAATCGCGACATCCTGGGAGCCCTGGGACTCGGGCGCTGACTCGCCGGGCGGTTGATCCAAAACTGGAATCGATTCGCCCTGCTCCGGGGCTTTCGGAGTCCGAATCGCATCTCATTACTCATACATCTACATTTGAATACATGCCTGGAGTGCAATGATGAAAATGCGTAGGTTGGGCGCGAACGGCCCCGAAGTCTCCGCCATCGGTTTGGGTTGCATGGGGATGAGCGAGTTCTACGGCGGGCGCGACAACCGCGAATCGATCGCCACCATTCACCGCGCGCTGGAGATGGGCCTGAATTTCTTTGATACCGCCGACATGTACGGCCCCCATATCAACGAAGAATTGCTGGGTGGCGCGCTCCAAGGCAAACGCTCGAGCGCGTTGATCGCCACCAAATTTGGCATCGTGCGCGATCTTTCCGAACCGCCCACCCGCGCGGTGAACGGCAAGCCGGAGTACGTGGCCCTGGCCTGCGAAGGCAGCCTGCGCCGCCTGGGCGTGGATACCATCGATCTTTACTACCTGCACCGGGTCGATCCCCAGGTGCCGATCGAAGATACGGTGAACGCCATGGCCCAGCTGGTGAAGGCGGGCAAGGTGCGATTCATCGGTTTATCGGAAGCTTCGTCGGAGACGCTGGAGCGCGCCCACAAGATCCATCCCATCACCGCGTTGCAGAGCGAATATTCGCTGTGGACGCGCGACCCGGAAGACAACGTGCTGGCCACCTGCCGCCGGCTGGGAATTGGATTTGTGCCTTATAGCCCGCTGGGCCGCGGTTTTCTTTCGGGAACGATCACGCGGCCGGAAGATTTCGAAGCCGGCGACTACCGGCACAACAGCCCGCGATTCCAGGGTGAGAATTTCCACAAGAACCTCGAACTGGTGCGCCGGGTGAAGGAACTGGCGGCGCAAGCCGGCCACACCCCTTCACAAGTGGCGCTTGCCTGGGTGCTGGCCCAGGGAGAAGATCTCGTGCCTATCCCCGGAACCAAGCGCCGCAAATATCTCGAAGAGAACATTCACGCGGTGGATATCACGTTGACCCCCGAGCAGGTTGCCGAGCTGAATAATATTTTCCCGCCGGGCGCTGCTTCCGGTCCCCGCTATCCCGAGGCCATGATGGCGTCGGTCAACCGCTAGAAAGTAGTGGGTATAACAGATGAGCAATAAGGACGACCAAGCGACTTCTGCCGCGGTGCAGGAAGCCGCCACTAATGCGAAGAGTGAGCCCGCCGCCGCCCTACCCAAGGCGGACCCGTGCACCTTGGTGATCTTCGGCTCCACCGGTGACCTTACCAGGCGCAAGCTGGTGCCGGCGCTGTACGATCTGGCCTGCGTCGGCTGCATGTCGCCGCATTTCGATATCCTGGCGCTGGGGCGCAAGCCGCTCTCTGATGAGGAGTTTCGCAAGAACCTGGAAGAAGCGGCGGCGAAGTCGAAGGATGCTCGCGGCTTTACCGCCGAAGGTTGGAAGGAATTTGCCGGCCGCATTACCTACCTGCAGCTCGATCCCGAAGATCCAGTCTCCTACAGTCAGCTGGCCGCACACCTCGACAAGAAAGGTGGAAGTCCTAACCACCTTTTTTACCTGGCCACGCCTTCGTCGCTGTTCGCCAAAATCATTGAAGGGTTGGGCGCCGCTGGGCTCAACCACAACGACAAGGGCTGGACGCGCATCGTGATCGAAAAGCCTTTTGGCCATGACCTGGCGTCGGCACAGCAACTCAACCAGATGCTGCGCGCGGTGTTTGCCGAAGAAGAGATCTATCGCATCGACCACTACCTGGGCAAAGAAACGGTGCAGAACCTGCTGGTCTTCCGCTTCGGCAACCTTTTGTTTGAGCCGGTGTGGAACCGCAACTACATCGATTACATCGAGATCACGGCCGGCGAAAAAATTGGCGTGGAAGGCCGTGCCAGCTTCTACGAGGAAACCGGCGCGCTGCGCGACATGGTCGCCAACCATATGCTGCAACTTCTCAGCCTGATCGCCATGGAGCCTCCGGTGGCGTTTGATGCTGATTCGGTGCGCGAGCAAAAGGTGCAGGTGTTCCGCGCCATCACTCCCATGACCGTCGAACAGGTGGCGCGAAGAACGGTCCGCGGGCAGTACGGCCGCGGGGAGATCGACGGCGTCAAAGTTCCCGGTTATCGCGAGGAGGCGGGGGTCGATCCCAGGTCCAACATTGAAACCTATGCCGCCCTGGAACTTTTCGTCGAAAACTGGAGGTGGGCGGGAGTGCCGTTTTACGTGCGCACCGGCAAGTATTTGTCGCGCAACCTCACCGAGATCGCGGTGCATTTCAAACGCACTCCGCAAGCCCTGTTCGCGCGCACGCCTGATGATGTGCTTGACCGCAACGCCATTATTTTCCGCATCCAGCCCAACGAAGGAATCGCCGTCAACGTCGGCGCCAAGCGCCCGGGGACGGAAATGCATACCGCCAACGTGCAGCTCGATTTCAAATACCGCGAAGCCTTTGGCACGCGCAGCGCGGTGGCCTATGAGACGCTGCTGCTCGATGCCATGCGCGGAGACGCTACGCTATTTACCCGCCGCGACGAAGTTGAGGCCGAATGGAAATTGATTACACCGATCGAGGAGACGTGGAAACAAATTCCCTCGCCCGAATTTCCCAACTATTCCGCGGGAAGCGCGGGGCCGGCCCAGTCCGATGATCTGATTGAAACCGGCGGGCATCACTGGCGCTCGCTTGATCCGCTGGATTAGCTGCCGTAAGCAAAGTATGCGATGCGGGTGGAACGGCCTGCTCAGGCGCGGCGCTCGACTCTGTAGTTTGCACTCTCCCAAAGTAGAATAGATAAGAATGGCAACCGCGATTAAAAACACCAGGCTGGGCAAGAGCATCGTCCTTGATTCCTTTCGGCGCTGGGGATACCTCGCCGCAAACCTCGACCCCCTGGGCAACCTCACCCCCGAGTTCGTGCCTGAGCTCGACCATGACGGCCCCGAGGCCGAACGCGCCCGCGCCATCTATTGTGGCGCGGTGGGCGTCGAATTCATGCATCTTCCGCAGGCCCGCCGCGACTGGATCCAGGCACGCATGGAAGATCGGGGATACGGCGCAGCCGGCTCCTCCAATACGAAGCGGGACCAGGGACGCATCCTGGAGCGAATCGTGCGCGCTGATTTGTTTGAGCAGGTACTGCAAACGCGTTACCTGGGAACCAAGCGCTATTCGCTCGAAGGCGTGACCGCGCTCATCCCTTTTCTGGATGAGATGCTGGCGGCGGCCATCGAGCACGATGCCGTGGAAGCTGTGTTCGCCATGAGCCACCGCGGCCGACTCAACGTGATGGTGCATAGCGCGGGCGTCCAGTTTTCCGATGTCTTCGCCAAGTTCGAAGATTTTGATCCGCGCAAAATTCTGGGCGGTGGCGACGTTAAATATCACCTGGGCGCGACCGGCGACTTTATCGATCACCGCGGCCGCAAGCTGCATATTCATCTGGTATCGAACCCCAGCCACCTGGAGGCGGTCGATCCCGTGGCCATCGGCCGAGTGCGCGCCAAGCAGACCCGAGCCGGCGAAGATGGGCAACACGGTTACCTGCCGGTACTTCTACATGGTGACGCGGCATTTGCGGGGCAGGGCATCGTTGCTGAGACCTTGAACTTTGCCGGCCTGCACGGTTTTTCGGTGGGCGGTACGATGCACGTGATCGTGAACAATCTCATCGGGTTCACCACCAACCCCGCGGAGCTGCATGCCTCGCGCTTCGCCGCCGACCTGGGCAAGCGGCTGCCCATCCCCATTTTTCATGTCAATGGAGAAGATCTCGCGGCTGTGGTCAAGGTCGCGCGCATGGCGTTGGAATACCGCTACCAATTCGGCAGCGACGTGCTGGTTGACCTCATCGGCTACCGGCGCCACGGCCACAGCGAGGTCGATGACCCATCGATCACCCAGCCGCTGCTCTATCAAAAAATCAAGCAGCATCCGCCGTTGTGGCAGATCTACGCGCAGCAGACCGGCCAGGATGCTACGCCGATCGTGGAAGCGGTGCGCAGCGAACTCGAAGCCGCGCAAAAAGCGGCATTGGAATCAAAAAAAGTCCCCACCCTGCGGCAGTTGCCGGAGTATTGGTCGGCTTATTCGGGGGGTCGGTGGAAGCAATCCTACGGCGTAAACACCGGAGTCCCCGCCGCGGAGCTGGGCGAGCTGGCCACGGCTGCGTCATCGTACCCGGCGGATTTCCACATTCATCCCAAGGTCAACAAGCTTCTGCAGCAACGAATTGAAATGGGCGCGGGGAAGCGGCCGGTGGATTTTGCCATGGCCGAATTGCTGGCGTTTGGGTCGCTGTTGAAGCAGGGAATCCCATTACGGCTCACCGGTCAGGATAGCCGCCGCGGCACCTTCAACCAGCGCCATGCGGTGCTGATCGATATCGAGAACGAAAAGGAATTTATTCCTCTCGCCAACCTGGCCCCGGGTCAGGCGCGATGCGAGATTTATAACTCAACCTTGTCCGAGGCCGGCATTCTGGGCTTTGAATATGGCTTCAGCCGCGATTATCCCGAGGCCCTGGTGCTTTGGGAAGCGCAGTTCGGCGACTTCGCCAACGGCGCCCAGATCATCATCGACCAGTTCATCTGCGCCGGAGAAGATAAGTGGGGATTGCTCTCCGGGCTGGTCATGTTGTTGCCGCACGGTTATGAAGGGCAGGGGCCGGAACACTCCAGCGCGCGCATCGAACGATTTCTGCAACTGGCGGCGGAAGATAACATTCAGGTGTGCCAGCCGTCCACCGCCGCGCAATATTTTCACCTGCTGCGCCGACAAGCCATGAGCCCGTGGCGCAAGCCGCTGGTGGTATTTACGCCCAAGGGCATGCTGCGCCATCCCGATGCCGCCAGCAGCCTGGCGGAATTTGCGGGCGAAGGTTTTCTGCCGGTGCTGCCGGATCGGGAAATCGAGAATCCCACGCGCGCTCTGATCGCCAGCGGCAAGATCGGGCATGAACTGCGCGCCGAGCGCGCGCGTCTGCAGGATACGTCCACCGCCGTGATCATGCTGGAGCAGATGTATCCGTTTCCCGAAACCCAACTGGCGGCGGAACTGGAACGCCATTCGGCGTTGACCGAGATCGTGTGGGTGCAGGAAGAGCCGGGAAATATGGGGGCGCTGTTTTTCGTCATGCCAAAATTGCGGCGGCTCGCCAAACAACCGGTGCGGTCGGTAAAGCGATCAGCCAGCGCCAGTCCCGCGACCGGATCATCCAAGGCGCATGAACTCGAGCAGAAGACCCTGCTGGCGCTGGCGTTCGCCGGGCGTTCGGCTGAGCCAATTCGCTGAAAGTTAGCGCCCCGGTCTGAAGATCACTCGAGTTGGGCCGCCAGAGCGCTTTCATGCCATGAATAGACTTGTCTGCGGCTCAGACTTGTCGCTTGACATTTCGCGCAGAGCCAGGAAGTTTGCGGATGCGGCGTGGAGACGGCGCGGTTTCTTCCTTTACCTATGAGGCGTACAGGCCTTAAACTAGAAGGGATTCAGGCGAATTTCCGGCCCGTCTCGAACGAACGTTCGTGCCAGGCAGGGGTTCGAAAAAACTAAAAAACGGAGAACATAACAATGAAGAAAATGATCATCGCAACCGGAGTAATGTTCCTATGTACCATGCCAGGCTTCGCTCAGGACAGCATGAAGAGCGACAGCAGCATGAAACAGGATTCCAGCATGTCTGGCGAAAAAATGGGCAAGAAGCACAAAATGGGCATGGGCAAGGAAAAGACCATGACCGGCTGCATCGAAGCCAGCGGCGACGAGTACATGCTGAAAATGAAGAATGGCAAGTCGATGGAAATCATGAGCACCGACGACCTGAAGCCCCATGTGGGCCACATGGTTACCGTCACCGGCATGAAGACCATGGCCACCGACGACAAGACCAAGAAGATGGAAAAGATGTTCAAGGTCTCAAAGATGGACATGGTTTCCGAAACTTGCACCATGGGCAAGAAGATGGGCAAGATGGACAAGATGAAGATGTAATTGGCCGATTGGTCCCCGAACTTCACTCCTTCAAGTTCTCCGGCCTGAACTAGCAGTGTTTGGGGATTGATCGCTCAATCGTTGGTCGGTACGATTAGAAGCGCCGCAAGCCAGAAATGGATTGCGGCGCTTTTTATTGCAGCGGGGCGGGCGATGCCGGGCGGGTTGCGTTGCTCAGATCAGGCTTGAACCATACAATCGTAGGTGCAGCATCCGCAGTCGATGGAGAGATGGCCGAGTGGCTGAAGGCGCACGCTTGGAAAGCGTGTGTACTCGAAAGGGTACCGTGGGTTCGAATCCCACTCTCTCCGCCATAGCTCTTTCGTTCTCAAGCGACAGTCGGATTTATTCACCCGGATCGTGCGCGCCGACGAAAATCCTCCTCACGTCCGGCTCAGAAAGTCTACAAGAAGGTCTGGCAGCCCACTACCGCGTTGAGGATGAACGAATCCGCCGGCTTTATTGGTTGGTTGTCACCGATTTAGAGGACCGACCAGACTGGACCGAATACCCAGTAGGGCGGAGTCAGCGATGACTTGCGGAGACCCGGATACCAGGTGTGCACTGAACGAGCGGTCCATAGGGAGCCAATCCCCGCGGCCGCGAAACAAATCAGCAAGAAAATTCCAAGCGCTACCCAGCCGCTGACACCATTCATCGGTTCGCTCCTATAGCCTCCTGCTGCAATTTTTGAACTCACCTCCAGTCTTACTCATCAGAAGATTATTTCCGAGGTAGCCCGTTACTCGCGCGCAAATTGCTACAGTTTTAGCGCGTCCATCCGCGGATTCTCGTAGGCGTCATCTTCTCCCGGATACCGAAGTTCTTTTTCAAACTTTCCGCTCTCCTTGGCTAAAGCCCAGATCAAGCTTTCTCCAGCCGGCAAGATTTTCGGGTGTTGGTCGTATACCGGATCTCCGTACGCATATTGCGCATCGACCGGCTTCCACCCCTTGGTACGGAACATCGCGATCAGGTCGCCGACGAACAGCGCGTTCAGTACATTGTGGTGCAGCAAAACCGTGTGTCGTACCGATCGCAAGAGCACGCGCTGGGCCAGCGAGTCGTAGAATTGCGCACGCTCCCAGATATGTTGGAGAAAGAAATCGCGATATCCCGCGAGGTCAGCTCGGTGGATTGCCTCGGCCCGCTTCTTCATGCGACCATCGATAGCCCAGTCGGAAGCATCAATTGTTGCTCGACCAACCCGATAGCCATGTTTCTGCAGAAAGGCGCGCATCCCCTCGCGCTTTTCCACTGTGTCACCTTCCTTGAAGAACGGGTATCGAAATAAGCAAGTGAAGCGGGGATAGGCGCGAATCAGGGGTTCGTTCTTCAGCGCGTCAGTTTCGAACTCGGCCAGCGTCACTTTCCTGAATCTCTCTGAGTCAGTATTTGTGCTCAAATTGAAGTTGAGGTGGGAGTACGAATGATTACCGATGAGATGGCCAGCCCGATCCCAAGCGCCTACCAGTTGCCGACCAGGGTTGCTATCCACTCGTTTACCACAAACAAAGAGTATTGACTTGATGTTGTTACTCGCGAGCGCGGCCAAAATGCGCGTGTTTACTTCATGCGACGTTAGATTGGCGCCGCTATTGGTGGTTGGGTCATCAAACGTGAACGCAATTTCTGGGCCCTGGGCTGTTCCCGAAGCTATCGGTATCCCAACCAGCGCCGCCGTTACGGCCGTGTAATGCAGGAACTCTCTGCGATTCATCGATTCGATAACCCCCGGATGAGCGCAACCCAACTCAGAAGCTGAGTGTACCGCTCCGATGGTCCTTCGGCCATTCCAAGAAGGGTTGGAGCATCATTCAAGCAATGAAAGCGGATGAGGCGCTACGGGAGAGAGAGTCGGCTAGTCGGAATTAAGCACCGTAGATTTCCATGCGTCCTGGAATCTGATTCGGGGCCGGGGGTTGCTTTTTCCAGACGGCACCCGAAAACTTCGTTGTTCTTTCGAACGAAGCTTTGCGTTCTTGGAAGAATTCTCAATAAAATAATCGAAGCCATTCTGCAGAGTCGGGGGGGAAGTCTTCAATTAGCGATAGCCTTTTGCGTTTTTGTAGGCACCCACAATGAACCGCCCACCGAGCTAACAATGACAA
The DNA here is from genome assembly GCA_038210375.1 of Terriglobales bacterium. GTDB lineage: Bacteria > Acidobacteriota > Terriglobia > Terriglobales > Acidobacteriaceae > JBBQWT01. The sequence goes on from JBBQWT010000004.1 coordinate 40,488, forward strand.
GAACGTCCGGGAGAGTTTCACCCTTGCATCCCAGCTCACCGCCGTTGGCGACTCGCATATTGAATCAAAATTAGGTGTCCCAAGTAGTGTCCAATAACGACTCCAGTAGGTTCCAATCCGGTACAACAGGTGCCACCCGTGTCCGTTAAGTCCTTTGGATTACCGGTTTGAGTAGATTCGAATCCCACTCTCTCCGCCAGTATCTGCGCCAGAATAAGGCGCATGCTCCGATCGAACCCACGAGATCAAGCTAATACCGACCAGATTTCTTACCGTCCGTAAATCAATAAGTGAAACGTACCCGGCTTGGCTTGAGGTCGAGGGTGCGGATCTTTCGCGGTGGCGGCCGCAGGAGGGTCAAAATCCGCGGTGTCCAGCAGGAGGTTATGGTTTTTCGGATCCAGCGCCATGGTCTTGGCCCCAAATTCGGTCTTCACCGTCTCTACGACGCTGAACTTATCGGGTGAGTCTTCATGAATGATGTGGAGTGTGCCGTCACCAGTCGCGCTGACGACCAGGCTGGTTTCGGGATCAAAGACAGTGGCGTCCACACGTCCGCCGATGGGGATGGGATCGCCGATCAGTTTTCCGGTATCCGCATCCATGACTACAAAAACTTTGGGTTCACGGCAGCCTATGAACAATCGCCGGTGGGTGCGATCCATGGCGATCGACACCGGGCTTCCCCCGGGCGCAACCGGCCAGCGCGCGGTAATTTTCAAGGTACGGGAATTAATGGCGATCACTTCGTTCTTGTCCTCCAGATTGTCGTAGATCATTCCCTTGCCATCCGCCACGGCTTGTTCGGGAGCGCCGCCCAGTTTGAGGGTGGCCACAACTGACCCCTTTGCGGGATCAATCACGGTGGCGCTATTGGGATCACCGTTGAACACAAAAACGCGATTCGAGGCCGGGTCGTAAAGGATGGAATCGGCATCCTGGTCGGCCTTGACCTGGCCAATTTTCTTAAGGGTCTTGAGATCGAAAATGACAACCTGGCCAGCGTCACCGTCGCTGATAAATCCCCGGTTTAATTTGGAGACTACGGCAACTCCGTGGCCCTTTTTCAATCCGGGAATGGCGCCCACCTCGGCGCCACTGTCGGCATTGAGCACTTTCACTTCGGCGCCATGAGACAGATACACGCGGCGGGCAGCGGCATCGACGGTGACGTAGTCGAAATATTCCTTTCCGCCTGGAGCTGCGCCGAGCGAAATTTTCTTAAGTAGGTGGTAACCACCAGACTCGAACCCGATCACGGATGCGGAAAAAAACAAGATGCACAAGCCGACGATCATGCTGACCCATTTGTGGCGCTTCACGGAACCTCCTTGTAACCCAACCAACCAAATTTATGAGTGCGGCCGAGGGCGAGTCAAGCCGTCGCGCTATTTAAGTAGAACGGGCTCATCACCGCCTGATTTCCTGAAAATTTCATCGCGCTCAGGCATAGCACCAGCGGGAAATCGCGGCCTGCGAAAGCGCTCCACATTGAAAATTTACGCTGTCTTGGGAACGTGCATCATGGATTTGAAACGGGGCTCATTGCGAATCGAATCGAGGTCCGAATCCATTTCCGCCCAGGTCCGGTAAAACGCGCCGTGCCCCAGGACCTTTTCTATGCAGTTGAGGGCTTCTTCGGTCTGTCCCAGCAGCGCGTACACACAACCCACATTGTAGAGAATGCCCATTTCTTCAGGATCGATCGCCAGGGCCCGCCGCGCCCAGGCAAGGCTCCGTTCGCGCTGCCCGAGCTGGCAAAGAATGCCCGCTCCCAGGTAGAGTGCGCGGGCGTCGTCGGGGTTCAGTTCGACATGCTTTTCAGCCAGTTGCAGGGCCTTGAGGCGGGTCGCCTCGGCTTCCGCTTTGAAACCCAGGGCGTTATAGACTCCGCATAGGAGGCTGGCAGCCTGGTAATCATCGGGATTGGCCACAGTGGCCTGTTCGTACAGCCGCGCCGCTTTTTCCAGTTTCCCCTGCAGGAATGAGGTGCGGGCATAAAAATAATAAGCTTCGTACAGCTTGGGATCGAGAGAGATGGCTTTTTCGTATTCTTCCTCGGCCTCGTCAAAATTCTTTCTCAGGGACAAAGCCAGGCCGCGGGCGACGTGGGCTTCCGCCAGCTCGGGGTCGAGCTCCATGGCCTTGCGGCTGGCCACCTCGGCTTCGTTCAAGTTGTCTTCGCTGGAATCCCAGTAGGTGTAGAGCATTGAGCAGCAATCGGCCACCCCGGCGTAGGCGCTGGCGTAATTAGGATCGAGCACGATCGCGCGCGAGAACATTTGCCGCGCGAAATCAAAACCCTTGAGTCGGAACTGGTAGAAATACTGGCGTCCGCGCAGGTAATAATCGTAAGCCTGGGAATTCTCCGTTGGCCTGCGGGAGATGGCTTTCTCTTCCTGCGGGGTGAGCTTGATGCGCAGCGCGGAGCTGATGCTGCGCGCAATCTCATCCTGCACTTCAAACACGTCTTTCATCTCACGATCAAAGCGTTCCGCCCACACCGTGTGCCCGGTCCCGGTTTCGACCAGTTGGGTGGTGATGCGCAAGCGGTTGCCGGCTCGGCGAATGCTGCCTTCGAGAATGTAAGCGGCGCCCAGTTGCTGCCCCACCTGGGGAGCGGTCACCGGCTTATCGCGGTACGCCAGCACCGCCGAGCGGGGAAACAGCGTCAGCTCCTTGATGCGCGATAATTCGGTGGTCACGTCTTCGGTGATGCCGTCGCGAAAATATTCGTCCTCTTTGGCTGCGCTCAGATTTTCGAAGTAGAGCACGGCCAGCGATTTTTCGGTGGGCTTGGCGGCGGTCATGCGGCCGGAGTCCAGGTCGCGCTTCAATTGCTGCAAGTCATTGCGAAAAATTGCCGCACTCTGATGGCGCTGGCGGCGATCTTTTTCCAGGGCCTTATCGATGATGAGGCCCAGGGCCGGCGGTAAATTGGAATTGATGCGGGCCGGGGAAGGCGGTTTGCGATTGAGGATGGATTCGAAGATGATGGCGGACGTGTTCCCCGCGAACGCCTGACGTCCGGTGGCCATTTCGTACAGCACCACGCCCAGAGAAGCGATATCGGAGCGGGCGTCGAGATCTTCTCCCCGCGCTTGTTCAGGAGACATGTAAGCGATTGTCCCCACCGCCGATCCCGGGCTGGTAAGTTCTTCTTCCGCTTCCGAGCCTATGGTCCCGCTCATGCCGGCGGCCTCGCCGGCGCGCAGTCGGGAGGCTAGTTTGGCCAAGCCAAAATCCAGTATCTTGGCCTGCCCGCGCTGAGTGATGAAAAGGTTGGCGGGTTTGATATCACGGTGAATGATGCCTTTGGAATGGGCCGCCTCCAGGGCGTCGGTGACCTGAATGGCAAAATCCAGAAGCTCACCGCTTTCCACCGGCTGGCCGTTGAGGCGGTGCTTCACGGTCTCGCCTTCGAGCAGTTCCATGGCCATGAAGTGCCGGCCCTCATGCTCGCCAATATCGTAGATGGTGCAGATGTTGGGATGATTCAATGCGGAAGCCGCGCGAGCCTCGCGCCGGAATCGCTCAATGGCGATGGCGTCGCCCGCCATTCCATCGGGCAAAAATTTCAAGGCCACAAAGCGGCCCAGGCGGGTATCTTCGGCCTTGTAGACTACGCCCATACCGCCGCCGCCCAGTTTTTCCAGGACCTTATAGTGAGATACGTCAGGCAGACTCATAAGGTTTTAAGACCAAAATTTAAGAATTGAAGGGAATGCGCCCATTCCTGCTGCACGCCCGCAAAATAATTCCACTAATGGTAACACCTGCCGCGAGAAGGCACGTTTCAGCGGGAGGAATGGCAATGGGGAGGGGAGAGCGAAAAAAAAGCCGCAGGCAGCGAGGCAAATGTGAGGCAAAAAACGGGCTGATCGAAATCAGCCCGCCGGGGAAACTAACGTTTGGATTTCTTCTTGGCGGTTTTTTTCTTCGCCGCGGCTTTCTTCTTGGCTGGTTTCTTTCTAGAGGGTTTTGCCCCCGAATCGTCGCTTCTGCTTCCCGATTGTGCCATTGGAGTGGCTCCTTTCTGCAAGATCGTTTTAATGATGCCTGGATAAATTAAAGTGACCGAATTCTCAATCGAAGCGCCCCACGATATTTTAGTTCGGCGCTCGCGCCTATCATTGCCGCGTCCCGTTTAAATGTCAATGGTTTCTATAGGCCGCCTTCCCTGGCGGTACTCGTTCCCAGGCGATCTGGACGATCCCATCAGGGCGCGGAAAAGAATCTTGTCCTTGTCCCCGATGCGTTTGCAGTGACGCTCTGCTATTCTGCTGTGCGCATCTTCCTTATGATCCTCGATAGCGAACATTTTCATGGCTGGAAGCCGGATGATCCCGATCCCCGCGACCGGATCTACCATGCCCGGGCCACGGTCTTGCGTTCACTGCCTTCTCATGTGGATATGCGTTCTCAGTGTCCTCCGGTGTACAACCAGAAATCGCTGCACAGTTGCACCGCCAATGCGGTGGCCGGCGCCCTGGAGTTTGCCCAGATGCGGCAGGGCCTGCCGCCCACCCGGCCCTCGCGGCTCTTTCTCTACTACCACGCGAGAAAAATGGAAGGCACGGCGCACCTCGATACCGGCGCCCGGTTGCGCAATGCGATCAAGGTGGCAGCCGCCAAAGGCGCATGCAGCGAAGACAACTGGCCTTACCGCCTTGATGCCTACTCGACTCCCCCTCCGCATGAGCTTTATCGCGATGCTTTGCATGGCCGGGCGGTGCTTTATGCCCGCCTGCGGCGCTCCGTCGACCATCTCAAGGCGTGCCTGGCGGAGGGGCATCCCTTCGTATTCGGGATGCAGATCTATTCCCATTTCGAAAGCACTTATGTTTACGACACCGGTCACGCGCGCATGCCGCTTCCCCACGAGAAGCGCATCGCAGGGCATTCGGTGATGGCGGTGGGCTACAGCGACGCTCGCCAGCGCTTCATCGTGCGTAATTCCTGGGGGCGAGGCTGGGGCCGCCATGGATATTGCACCATGCCCTACGAATTTCTCATGGCGCCTCACCTGGCGAAAAACTTCTGGACCATTAGGATGGTGGCGGAGCCACGCCGGAGGCGGACGGACTGACAGACCGGCAGCCAATCCTCTCCTGACCATGAAGCCCTCACCGACCCACGCTGAACCCAACGCCCTGTTCCGTGAAACTTTTCGCCATGCCCATTTGGCGGCGCAGCGCCAGCTGGGCACTTCCATCAGCAGAGGGGACGGCGGCCTGCGTGCGATGCTGCTTTATTGCCTACGGCACCAGACCAATTCTGAATACCCGTTTGTATTCAAGTATTCGTTTTGCCGGCGGAAGAGCGACGCTCGTTCCATTCGCGAGCTCACCGGGGCCGTGCATCTGCTGCAATCTTCGGGCTTCGTGACCGACGACATTTTTGATCAAACGCCGGTCCGTTATGGGGCCGACGCAGTGCACATTCGCTACGGGGCGGACAACGCCTTCATCGCCGGCACCCTCATGCAAACCATCGCCCTGGAAACGATCAGCCGCGAACTGGAAAATGGAGAGTTCGCCAATTCGCAGCGAGTGATGACGATCTTCAACCAGATCATCCGCGAGCTTTTTGTGGGGCAGTATCTCGACATCTACAACAGCGGCAAACTGCGGGTCAGCGAAAGCGCTTATACCCGCGTGATCGCCCTGGGAGTAGGCAGGTATTTCGGGCACGTGGCCAAGTGCGGAGCCTTACTGGCGAAGCGAAGCGCGGCCCATGTGCGCGCTTACACATCATTTGGATATCACTACGGCATGGCGGTCTTCATTACTGACGACATTCTCGATATCGTTGAAAAACCCAAGCGGTTGGGGATGGTGGCCGGCAGCGACCTGATGAACCGGCGCATGCGGCTTCCGCTTCTGCACGCGTTGCAGTCCGTTGATGCAAGGGGTAAGGCGGAGCTAAGGGAATTCGTGGCGCAGCACGGCGCCAGCCGGCGGCAGTACGACCGCATCGCCCGTCTGATTGCAAATTCCGGCGCCATGGAAACTTGCAGGGTGGCGGCGCAGAAGCATGTGCAAGCCTCATTGCGGGCGCTGCGGTTGCTGCCTGTGTGTCATGGAGTCAGAATGCTGGAGTGGCTGGCGGAGACGCTGATGCAGGCGCAGGGGTTGGGGGAGTAAAGCGATATCGGCGCGAGGAAATCCCTACACGAGCATGATTTTCCCGCTTACACGGCTTGCGGTTCATGAGGCTCCGCGGGATTGAACCGGGGAAAAGACCCTCTTATGGCTTTTTGAAGTGCGCGGTCCAATTGCTGAACAAAGTGAGCAGGGGTGAGGCTGTTTTGGGGGTCACTCCGGCCAGGATGCGTTCGCAATCGCGCGTGGGAACCGGATTGACGAATGCGCTCATGCTGAGGCCGGCAAAAGCCCCGTGAGATTCGCCAATCACCGGCTCCGCCGCGCTAGCGTCGAGAGTCACGGAAATGATTTTGTCTTCGAGACTGCGATAGAGAAATTCACGGCCCGACGAACAGAACTGGCCATCCACGCCGCCGTTCTGCGAGATCTGCCAGCGGCGATCCGGCGCCTTCACCGCCGCCAGGTAAACTTCGTAGCGCCCGGAGAGGTCGGATTGATAGGAAAACAATTTGCCGTCGGGCGAAAAGTGTGGAGTGTCGTCGTTGCCCCGGGTATGCACCAGGGTGGTGGGCTTACGCTCCCCATCGATGGCGATCACGCCGATGTCGTCTTTGTACTCGGGGGTTTCGCTGATATAGGCCAGCAGACCGTCGCGCGACCAGTCGAACGGCACTGAGCTGTAATCCAGTTTCAAAACCGGTTGCTCCTGTTGGGTCCCGGAAACCGAATTCAGGTATAACTGGTACCGGCCCGGCACCTCGCGATCCGAACCAAATGCGACCTGCCGGCTGTCGGGCGACCACACCCCGCCAAATTCGCTGCCGCTGCGCTCGCCAAAACTGAAGCGGGAGACGACATTTCGCCTGACATCGAGCAGCCAGTGGCTGTAGCCCCCATTGGTGTCGCTGCGGGTCAGCAGCGCCATCTTGCCGTCCGGCGAAAGATCGGCCCTGGTGAAGTCTCCGGTGTTGCCCAACACGCCGGCGGGTTTGCCGGCGCGGTCAAACCAGGTCCACTGCAGGCGGGTGTCAATGGGCGGCTCGAACACCATGACCCCGTTCGGCGACACGGAAAACATGGTGTAATAGCGCGATGAATCCTGGTTGATTTTTTCCAGCAGGGGAGCGGCCTCGCCTTGCAAGGTCGCCAGAGAATCACTGGTGGCCTGCGCCATCAGCTTGCCGCGCCGGCCGAACATCAGGTATCCCGAGGCATAGCGTCCCATGGTATCGGCGGCAGTGACGAAGCGGGCTTCGTTCTTGCCCAGACTGCCCACATAAATTCCGGTGGATTGCGAGGCCATTCCCTGGGGAGCTTTGCTGAAAAAAAGAAAATGCTCGTCATCGGGCAGGAATTGGGGCCAGCGCATGGTGGAATTTTCCGCCAATCGCAATGGCAGTTGCGTGGGCGTGCCGCCGGATGCCGCGACCTTCCACAGGCCCTGGCCGCCGGAATCGGGACCAAACACGATGACTCCGCTGCGGCTCCAGCTGCCGCCGCGGCCGTCGGCGGCGTCGCAAATGGTTTGCGATGGGCTGCCGCCGGCCTCGATCCGTTTCAGCTTCCCGGGAATGAAAAAAGCGATGGTACTGCTATCCGGCGACCAGAACGGGTAGGACGCTCCTTCGGTATCCATCAATTGCTGTCCCACCAATGAGTTCAGGCGGCGCACCCAGAGAAAAGTCTTGCCCGCCTCGCCGGTGGCCGCGTAAGCGAGCTGGCGGCCGTCGGGTGAGATGGCGAACGAGCCCAGGCGATCGAGGGCAACGCTGTCAGGAAAGTTGAGACTGGAAAGCATCTCCGCGCCATCATGCGGGCGGTTCGCGAAATACACGAGCGGAGCAAGGGCCAGCGCCGCGATGAGTGCGCCCAACCAAAGCAGACGCTCCCGCTTCGGCGCCTTGCGCACCGGTGGCAGGCTTAAATGCCCGCCGCTATCGCGCAGCCAGATGAGGCTGCGCCTTACGTCGGCGATATGCTGCCAGCGCTCCTGCGGCTCCTTGGCCATGCAGGTGCGGATCACGTGCTCCAGCGCGGGCGGGATGCCGGGCTGGATGGATGAAATCTGCTCCGGCTCCTTTTCCAGAATGGCGCCGGCGATGGTAAATAAACTCTTGCCGTCGAAAGGCTTGCGGCCCGCATTCATCTCGTACAGGATGCAGCCGAAGGCGAAGATGTCGCTGCGCGAATCCACGGGGGTCCCCTGCAACTGCTCGGGACTCATGTACTGCACCGTGCCCACCACGGCTCCCACCGAAGTGATGGCGGAGATGGTGGCGTCCACCGGAAGGTTCTGCTGGGGACGCGGGCGATCATCGCTGGAAGAATCAGTTTGCAGCTTGGCCAGGCCGAAATCCATGATCTTGGGACCGCTCTTGGTCAGCATCACATTCCCGGGCTTCATGTCGCGGTGCACGATGCCTTTTTCATGGGCCTTGGCCAGGCCTTCGGCCATGGCAATGGCAACCTGCAATATTTCGAGCGCAGGCATGCGGCTGCGGCGCATGCGGCTGGCCAGGGTCTCGCCTTCGAGATATTCCATTACCAGGAAATCAACGCCATCCTGGGAGCCAATATCGAACAAGGCGCAGATGGCAGGGTGGTTTAACGATGAGATGGAGCGGGCCTCGCGCTCGAGGCGGGCGCGCTGCTCAGGGTCATCCGACATGTGGGCGGAGATGACCTTCAACGCGACAATGCGGTCCAAACGGGTATCGACGGCCTTATAGACCTCACCCATTCCTCCCGCGCCGACTGCGGCAATCACTTCGTACGGACCGAGTCTGGTCCCGTTTGGGAGCGCCATTGGTCGTCAATTATAAGGCCTTGCCTCGCAACGCGAATCCGCCAGGATCGAGGTTGCGGGAAGCGGCGGCTGGAAAAAGAACTTGTCTATTCTTTGGGGTCGGGCGACCCGAAATCGGAGATGACGCGCCACGCCCCATCGGTTTCCAATTTCCAGACAGTCAGGTAACTGCCGGTGCTGAATTGGTCCTCGCCGCCGCTGTCTTTCGAGTGCCACCGGTAACGGCCGGTGGTGTAACCCAGATGGCCGTCGGGAAAAACCCGGGCTTCCCTGGGGTCCCAAACGAGGCTGATGAAACCCGGACCGAATTGTCCGCGATAATGTTCGCGCAAAGCCGATTCGCCCTTGACCGGCTCCGAAAGTCCGCCCAGGCTTACGCTCTTGCTGAACCACTTCAGCCATCCTTCGAGCCCGTCCTTGCGAGTATCGATGCAAAACTGACGATCTGCCTGGCGAATCTGTTCCTCGGCTGTGTGGGTGCGGGAGGCTGCGGACGGGATGGTTGCCGCACTGGCGGTGGAATCGGACTGCGGCCCGCGCAGCGGATTTGCGAGTATGACCAAAAGCAGGAGAGATAGGCATGCCAGCGGTGATTTCTGTGAGCGGGCTCGAGATTGAAAGTGAGTCACGGGGATCCTCCAGAAAGCAGCCTGGGGCGAATCGCCGTCCATCGCCCCAAGCGGTTTTGCATCTTTCGGAAAATTCGAAGCCGAGTTAACATCCAAGCGTTCCATCGAAGAAGATGATACCGGAGAGCACGATGACTATTAAAGCTGGTTATTTCACCCCGATGCTGCATGTCGCGGAAATCGAGCGATCGATTCGCTTCTACGAGCTATTAGGTTTTTCCACCATGATGACCGACGGCTGCAACCCGATCGGGTGGGCACGGCTGCATTGCGAAGGGGGCGCGCTGATGTTCCTGCGGGCGGAGCACACCGTCGATCCCTCCTGCCAGGGGGTGATGCTGTGTATGTACACGCCCGATCTGGCGGGATTGCGCGAGCAATTGCTGGGGGAAAATATCGCTGTGCCTCCAATCAAGTATCCGCATTACATGCCCAGCGGGGAGTTCCTGATGCCCGATCCCGATGGCTACCTTGTGGGAATCTGTCATTGGGGCAAGGCCGAACAAGAGGGCTGGGAGAAACAACTTAAGGAGAAGACCTAGAGCAGTTTATTAGTAGTGATGTGCTTTGGAAAAAAAGTGGGGAAACTTGAGAGGCGAGATTCTACGAGGACAAAAAATCGAAATGGGGATACAGCAACTATGAAACCGCCCTAGCGAGTCGTCAGCCGGGTCGTGTTATTACGGTGAGCAAAATTGACCAGTCTTTCCGGCTCATTCGCAGCACAATGGGGCCGGCTCAAACCCATGAATCCCCAGTCCCCTCCGGTGATCGAACCCGAGATTCCAGTTGCAAAACACACCAATGGCGACCGGCGGCCCGCCGAACCTGACATCGCGCACCGTGAGGCTTTTTACCGCACCACCCTGCGTTCGATTGGGGACGCGGTCATCTCCACCGATAAGGAATGCCGGGTCACTTTTATCAACCCCGTGGCGGAAAAATTAACCGGGTGGACCCGCGACGAGGCCCTCGGCCGGAAGTTGGCCGATGTTTTCGTACTGGCGTCGGATTCCGGCGAAATCATTCTGGAAGATCCCGCGTCGCAGGTGATGCGCGAAGGGCTAACCGTGATCCTCCCCAAGGGAGTCAAGCTGAAGACCCGTGATGGCGGCCAGACGCCGATTGATGACAGCAGCGCTCCGATTCTGGACGACGAAAATCACCTTCTGGGAACAGTAGTGATCAGGATTGGGTCTGTGGGTGGTAAAACAGATTGTCGAGGAGCTCGGTGGCGTCCTCAATATCAAAAGCCAGACCGGCCCCAGCGAGCGTGGCAGCTGTTTCACGGTTTGCCTCCCGCTGGTCATGCAGGAACGACCTTCGGTCAGGGTGCTGGCCCACTCCCAGGACCCCCGCTGCGCGACCGGCGCGCCTAACCGGGAACGGATCACGAGGATGCGTGGGGAAACTTTTTGGAATAGACCAGAACCGGGTTAATCTGTTGAGCGGAGAGTGGCCATGGATGACAGGAATATGGAAGCCCTATCGATGCCGCGCACTCCCTATGTGGCCATCAAGATCAATCCCTTTACCAACGACACCAGCAAACTGCTGATAGATTTTGTCCGGGTGCAAATCCTGCAATGTCCAGGCTGTGCGTTCGTTCAGCCTTAAGCACTACCAGACCCTGGTGGATGAAAATCTCGGCGTCAGGCAGGCGAGCTGGCTGCTGCGTAAGCTCGCGGATGACCACAAACACAAAAAGATCCATGCAGATTTCGTTTATCTGCCCATTGAAGGGCTTGAGCAAGGCCCCGCCTGATGAAGCAACTCCGGCATATGGAAGCGGCTCCGCTCCGTGCCGTACTGTGCGATGGACACTCGCGAAGCGCCGCAGGACTGTGTTGCTCAACTTTGTAGGGCCCGCAAAAAAAACTTCAGAGCCATTCCGTTTCCGGCACGACCGTCACCCGCAATCAGTGGATATCTGCGTCGAACATCTTCCAGTTCCCAACGGTTCCCAGGGCGGCACATGCGTAGCATGTCAAAATAGGGAACTGGATAGTGAATCGGAAACGCGTGCTGCGAGGTCAATGCCACTGGGAAACGGAGCATTTTCGACACACAAATTTTGCCCCTATCTCTGAGGTAGCGCGGGGCGTGGGGATGAGCGGAAGACCAAAGACCGGCCACCGGCGGGGAGGGCGGAATGCAGAGGGCGGCGGCAAAATGCCGGGCGTCGCCCGTTAGAATTGTCGAGGCAGTCCGATTGGTTTACGTTTCCAGCGCCGGAGGCGCCGAGTTCTGCGACTGAACCGACAAACTACGGTTGTCGGACTTGCGGCGGTCGTTTTCGCGGTTCCGTTCGCCGGTGCGCCGGTCTTCTATCCTGCGGTCTCCGCTTCTGCGATCTTGATCGTTCATAAGGTCCTCTCCTGAAAGACAAGCTCTACTCTACCAGTTCAGTCAACTATTTATCTTGAGAAAATCGCTTCCCGGCCGTCAGTCCATCAGCCGGCCGCAGCTTTTGCGCCAGGGCTTACCGGCGGGTCCCAGTCCTGCGATCAGTTTGGTAGCGGCGTTCTTTTGTATCCATGTTCCGCCTTTCGGCGGAGACGGTGGTGACTGCTGTGCGGCGTTGATTTTTGCGGCGCAACTCGGTGAATCGGCGATCTTTCTCGGTCACTGGAAATTTTCTCCGGAAAACATGATTGGCGATCGGTTGCGACACCCAAGATCGATTCGCAACTTACTATGCAAGGGGGAAGGACGAATCAGCATTGCCGCCGGTAACGACCTTCTTTTTTTTCGTGCCGGGAGCCGCTTTCTTGCGTGCAGCCGGTTGCAATCGTTGCTTTTTGAATGATGCCAGAAGGCGCCGGATTTCCGCATCCCGGGTGGTGCGATCGCCAATGGCTACAGCTTCGTAAAACTGGTGAACCTGCTTTTCAAAAGCAGGATCATTTTGCCACCGCCTCGTCATCTCCGGTCCTCGAACTTTCTTTTGAGTTGCCAATCTTACCCAGCCCGGGAATGACCAGGGTCAGCCGGTTAATCAGATCCTGAGGATGGATGGGCTTGCTCAGCAGGTCAAAGTCATGGCCGTCGCGCCGCGATTTTGCCAGTAGGTCAGCGCTGGCCGCCTGGCCGGAAAATAACAGAACCTTGCATTGCGGCAGAATGGCCTTGATCTGCACAGCGGTGTCGATTCCGCTGACGTCAGGCATCATCACGTCGGTGATGACCATGTCCGGCTCCAGTTCGATCGCCTTTTGCAGTGCTTCGGTGCCGTTATAAGCCGTGGTTGTTTGATACCCGGCTTTGCGCAGAATTACCGCGAGGGTATCGGCGATGATGGGCTCATCATCCACGATCAGCACTTTCGGCATTGGTTTCGTAGTTCCCATACAAATTTTCTCCTTGAATAATAATGTAAGGAAAGCTGGTGCACCCTAAAGTCTTTGCCTTACAGAATCTAAGGGGGAGTAACGTTTCGGTTATAGCTTTGCGGTTAATCTGATGTCAATTGACATCCCGGGATAAGTGTACGACTAAACTGCGTGGAATTATGTACGGTATTGCACATTCTCTGAAATCTACCAATCCACCAGAAAAAGCCTCATTCCCCTGTTGCGGCTGAATTAATCGGACGCGGCCCCATCCCGCATTACAATGGGCGCGTCATGCCGCTCTTCTCCTCCGAAACCTCCGTTGCAGTCAAGAGAGCGGCCAAGGCATTGATGTGGCTCGTCGGCGTGTTTCTTGCAGTGTATTTCATCTTCGATTCTTCCGAATTGCTGCGTTCTTTTACTACCGTCGTATTGCTGGTTGTCTCGGTCCTGATTTGGAACCTCAAACGGCGCAATCGCGAGATGCAAAGAGAATTACTGTCCCTGCAGCAGCAACTTGGCGAAATGGGGAGCCACCTCGGCTCCAGGCTGGGGACCGTCGAATCCCTGATCGCTCAACTGGAAACGAGCGCGGGTGCTGGGTCGCAGCCGCCTGGGGCTACCGCATCAACCGTGGCGGATGCTGGACCGGCACCCCCGCCTCCCCCGCCCGCCCGCGGAGCTTTTGTCCCAGGAGACACGCTGCCGTTAGGCGCGCTCATTAAAGATATTCTCGACGCGACAGTTGCCCCTGCGGCGAGGGCTGGGTCACAGGTTGCAGGCGCTCCAACGCAGCCAACGCCCTCCGCTAACGTTTTGGAACGATTCTTAGCCGACTTCTCGCGGCCTGACGGCGAAGGGCGGCCTTCCCGCCTCTCGTCTCTGCACTCGATGATGAATGTCGAGGAGATGCTGGGGGAAAACTGGCTCAGCAAACTTGGGGTCGTCATCCTGGTACTGGGAATCGCGTTTTTTCTTGCCTGGCAACTGCGCGAAGTGGGCCCGGCCGGCAAGGTAACGGTGGGGATAGCGGCCAGCTTGGCGCTGCTGGGCGCGGGAATTTTCAGCGAACGCCTCGAGCGATACCGGTTGCTGGCGCGCGGCGCAGTGGGCGGAGGATGGGCGCTTCTTTTCTTTACCGCCTACGCCATGTATCACGTTCCCGCGGCGCGGGTGCTGAGCTCACAGGTCGCGGACCTGTTCTTCATGTTGATCGTGGCCGGCGCCATGGTCGTCCACACCTTGCGTTACCAGTCGCAGGTGGTGACCGGGCTCACCTTTCTCATGGCCTTCGCCACTGTCGCCCTTAATCGCGATCCCCAGGACGTCTATGGACTGGCGGCCAACCTCATCCTGGCCGCCGGGCTTTCGGTGATTGCGGTGCGCAGGCGCTGGCTGGAGATAGAAGTCTTCGGCATCCTCGCCGCTTATCTCAACCATTTTTTCTGGCTGCAACCCATCATCGCGCCCATGGGTAAGCTGCATCATCCGTTCCCGGCGTTTTACGCCAGCACCACCTTGCTGATCGCATACTGGCTGGTTTTCCGCGCCTCCTACATCGTGCGCGCCCCGGGCTTCGATGAAAACATTTCCACCGTGGCCGCGCTGCTCAATACTTTTCTGTTGCTGGGGGTTCTCAAGTACCAGTCAGTTTATAAATGGATGGCGTTCTGGGCCCTGCTCTTTCTCGGCGCGGTCGAATTCTCCCTGGGACAACTGCCTCGCCTGAAGTACAGGACGCGGCGCGAGCCATTTATCGTCCTGACCCTGCTGGGCGCGGGCCTGTTGCTGGCTGCCATCCCCTTCCGTTATGCACCGGAGTTCGTTTCCGTCATCTGGCTCGCGGAAGCCGAAATCTTTCTGCTGGCCGGCATCTTCACCGGCGAAATCTGGTTCCGGCGAGTGGGCTTGCTGGCCGCCATCCCCATCGCGATACAAATGCTGGCGGTAGATGCCGCGCGGGTCATGGGCATGCGCTATGACGGGGCAATCGTCGAACCGGCCGCGCACCTCAGCATGGTTTTCCTGCTGGCGACGCTGATCTTCTACGGGAACGCCTACCTGGCGTTGCGGCCGCGCGAGCAGAGCGGCGCCGCCGCTGCAATCGCCGCTCCGCCATTTGACTGGCGGTTGTGCCGCTATATTTCTTCGCTGGCCGCGGTGCTGATTTTTGTGGGCGGCTGGCTGGCGTTCCCCCGCTCCTATGCTGCCGTGGCCTGGAGCCTGATCGCACTGGCGCTGGCCTGGGCCGCGCAACGCTTCCAGCTTCGCGAGCTCGGTATCCAGGGCAGCATCATCGCGTCGCTCGCCGTACTGCGGGTGCTCGACTTCAATCTGCGGGCCCACGAAAATTACGCCTTCGGCTCGCATCGAGTGAGCGTGCGCCTGGTCACCATTCTGCTGGTGGCCATCGCGCTGTACGCCTTCGCCCGGTTCAAGCGGGGCGAACTGGCTCGGCTGGCATTCTTCGCGGGCGATGCGGGAGCGCTCTTTACCTGGCCCGCAACCTTAATGCTGGGCCTGCTCGCCTGGTACGAGCTCTTGCCGCCCAGCGTCGCCCTCGCCTGGGTGATGCTGGCGCTGCTTCTTTTCGAGACCGGCTTGCGCCGCAGGGCGGTGCATCTGCGGTTGCAGGCGTATTTGCTTTCGCTCCTGACTTTCCTTCGCCTGTTTTTCGCGAATCTGAATATCGTGCCCACGCTGCACCAGTTCAGTCCCCGCATCTATACCGTGGTTCCGGTGGCGGCGGCGTTCTTCTATATCGCTCACCGGCTGCAGGCGGCGGACAAAGATTTCCCCGGCATGGATCGCCGCCTCAGGGCCGCGGGCTTGCATTCATGGCTGAGTATGCTCACCCTGGCCGCGCTGATCAGGTTTGAAGCGCCGCTCGATTGGGTGGCCGCAGCCTGGGCCGCCATGGTGGTCGTTCTGGTGACGCTGGCGTTGCGCACCGACCGCAGGATTTTCGTGCGCCAGGCGGTTCTGCTGGCCCTGGCAGTGGGCGCCCGCGCCGGCCTGCATAACCTTTACGTCCGCAGTTATTTCGCGGCGCCGTTCCTCGATAATCGGTGGTTAACCGTGGGCGCCGCATGTCTCCTGCTGTTCCTCGCGTTGCCTTGGGCGTTTCGCCTGCGTCTGCCGCGGCCCGAAGATGTTTCGCATAAGTGGTGGAGAACTTTGCTGGACCTCGTGGATCGCCGTCCTGAGCAGTTTTTATTTTTTGTTCCCATGTTGTTGTTTACCGCGCTGGTGGCGGTGGAGATGCGCAAGGGCCTGGTGACCATGACCTGGGGATTGTTCGGGGTAGTGGTATTCCTGGTCGCCTTGCGAGTCGGCGAGCGCAGCTTCCGCCTGGCCGGGGTCGGCCTGCTGCTGTTGTGCGTGGGAAAAATCGTGCTGGTTGATATCTGGGGATTGAACATTCGCGACCGCGCTCTGACTTTCATGGTCCTCGGCGGGTCGCTGGTGCTGGTGTCATTTCTGTACACCCGGCATCGCGAATCCATTCGGCGGTATTTATGACCGATCAAAATGGGCAGACTGATGGGGAGAATCCGCGGGTGGAAGAGCCGGCAGTGAAATCCAGCGCCAAAGGGTACGGATTTTTCGCGGCTGCCCTGTTGCTGGCGTTGCTGGGGCTGGTGCTGAGCGAAACCAACGGAGCCAAAACCGCGGTCGGGCCCGGAGGATTTTTGTACCTCATCGCCGATACCCAGCGCGAGCTGACCCAGCTCCCGGTGCGGGTCACGCGTATGACCGATGAAGAAGAAATAAATATTGGCGACGAGATCGTGAAGCGGCGCTATGAACCGGGAACGAATAATCCGGAAGAAGGCGCAGCGGAAAATCGCGACGTGCAAAATTACGTGCAGGAAGTCGGCGCGCGGGTGGCCCGGCAGGCGCATCGCAAACTTCCGTACCGATTTCATTACCTGCCCGACATCGGACTGGTCAACGCCTTCGCACTGCCGGGGGGCCACGTCTTCATCGGCAAAGGCATGCTGTCATTGATGGATAGCGAAGACGAACTGGCCAGCGTGCTCGGTCACGAGATCGAGCATATCGATCACTATCATTGCGCCGAGCGCGCCCAAACCGAAGCTGCCCTGGAGCGTCTGCCGCTGGGCGAGCTGGTCGCGCTGCCCATCGCGGTCTTCGAGGCCGGCTACAGCAAGGACCAGGAGCTCGAAGCCGACCGCGAAGGCACTCTGCTGGCGGTGCAAGCAGGCTATTCACCCAACGGGGCGATGCGGATGTTTGAAACCCTGGAACGACTCTACGGAGAAGTCATGCACTCTTCCGCGACCCCGGAGGAGGAATTGAACCAGGTCACGCAGGAGGCCTTGCGCGGATATTTCCGGTCGCACCCGTTGCCCTCGGAGCGCATCGAACAGATTCGCCGGTTGTTCGCGGAGCAAAAATGGGAGCCCAAGGCGGAACGCGATTTGCGAATCCAGAATATTTTTGCCGCCTTGCGCGCGCAGGAAGCCTTGCGGGCGCATGAGTATGCGCAAGCCGCGGCGCTGGCCAAACTGGCACTGGCGCATGCGGCCAACGATGCCGGCGCGCTGGAGACCCTGGCGCTGGCGCAGTTTGCTCTGGCCGACTTTGAAGGTTCTGCCGCATCCCTGAGGCGGCTGCTGGACCTGAAGGATACGGCAACTGCTGTCATCAAAAAGATTCCGCTGCATGCCCGGATGTATGCGTTGGCGTTGGCCGCTACCGGAAATTACGCTCGGGCCGCCGCGCAATTTCAGGAATGGCTGGGTTTCACTTCCCAGCACATCAGCTTGCGAACTGTGCCTGGGAATTTTCCTGTGCGCAGTCTGGAGTCAATGCCTGCCACCGGCGAAGCGCCGGCCATCACTGTGGATCAGGCGCTGCTCATGGCCGACGCCGCGGGACTGCAGTTGCTGGCGGGAGACAAAACCGCCGCCAACGGTCTGCTGGCAACTCTGAAGGTGACGACCGCTCCCAACGTGGATGCGGATGTGATCGGCCGGCTCGGCTACTGGTATTACCGCTCGGGTGATTATGTCAATGCGGATGCCATGCTGGGACGCGGGGTGGAAGGGCGTCCTGCGAATGCGATCATGCGTGCCCACTTTGGCTGGACGCTGCTCGAAGAGGGGAAGCTGTCAACCGCGCTGCAGGAATTTGATTCCGCCGGCGACGATGGCTACGCTCATATGGGCCAGGCGGTGGCCAACTGGCTGGCGCAAAATCCCGATCAGGCCTTGAAACAATTCGCGCAGGCCACCGCGGAGGATCCCTACTGGCTCAATCCCAAATGGGTCCAGGGGAATTCAACCGCGACCGTGATGAAGGCGCTGGAACAGATGAAGATCGAGCGCGAGAAGCGCCGGCTGGCGGATCTGGCGCGGCAGCGAAAACCGTAAGGGCGGCCGCTAAATATCTCCACTTTCCAGCCGAAGGGAAGAGGAACTCCACAAGTAAACCGGGTCTGAGAATCTCTTACCCGGGTCCATGAGTGTTTAGTGGAGAAATCATTTTCACCAGGGTTCGCTGCGCGAAGGGTACCCACAATAGAGCGGTGCACGCCACCAGCGCGAATCCTGCTCCGATGCGATGGCTGATGAGGAACGGAGCCAGCGCCCAGAAAGCGTCGAGGGGCATCAGGGCGGGGAAGAGCTTGCGAAACATTTCGCCAAAGTGGGCCACGTCGAACGAAACCACGGCAAAGAGAAACAGCCGCACTGCAATTCCCACGATACCAGTCACGGTGATCATTACTACCAGCGGCGTCGCCCACTGGGGCACAAAAGCGTCGGCCAGATTGTGGACTGCGTGTGAATGTCCTACCGCCAGAATGTAGAACGACAGGTACATTATCTGGATCAGGCTGAAAAGCCCACGCGCCGGGCCGCGGGCCATGGCGCCCGGAGTGCCGGCGCCCACCAGTCTGCTGCCCGACCCACTGTAGTCCGGCGCGCTGGAGAGCGCGCTGAAGTTCGCCGCGGTTTCCTGTTGCCGATTTTCGGCGGGTTTCGTTGGTTGCGAAGTGTCCGATGCGATTCCCGTGGCATTGGTTGAGATAGTGGTGGCCCCTGGCGCCGCAAGTTCCACTGGAATCAGCAGGCGATACCCGCGCCGGGGCAGGGTTTCAATATACCTGGGGGAGGCTGCCGAATCGTTTAACGCTTCGCGAAGTTTGTTGATCGAGGTATTCAAGCTGTGGTCGAAATCGACGAAGGTGTCGGCGGGCCATATTTTTTGCTGTAGTTCTTCGCGGGTCACCATATCTCCGGGGCGTTCCAGAAGCGCGGCCAGAATCTGGAAAGGCTGGTCCTGGATCTTTATCCTGGCGCCGAACTTTCGCAGTTCGCGAGTGCGCAGATCGGCCTCAAAAGGCCCGAAACGATAGATTCCCTGGGGTGGAACGGCTGGGGACAACGGTGAATAGCTCCTCTGCTGAGAAGGCCAGTTTAGCACCGCCGGGCGCGCACACAGCGCGTCCCCGGGGCGACCGCTGGTGCGTGCCTAGGCCGGCAGCCGGGAAAAATATTCCTGCACCGCGCGCCGGCGGTAGGCGAAGTTTTGCTTGATCGATGCGGCGACCACCGCATTGACCAGGGCGCCTTTGCCGGTATCGAAATCAACATCGTCGGAAATCAGCGTTCCCAAACCGCTGGGCCTCTGCTCCGCCCGGAAACGATGGCAGTGATACCAGTGCCGGAATATCCTGCCGTTGACCTGGGTGTCACAAAAAAACCGGTTCTGCTCCCACTGCACGATGCGCGCCATCCATTTGACCCGCACCGGGACGTAGGGAAGCGCGTTCAACGTAAGGGTAAAGGTGGAGCCGGGGCCGGCGCAGCGGATTCCCGCCGTGGTGCTGTTCGATGGCAGAATCAGCCGCTCCGACTCGATGCGCGCCTGCAACGATGGCGGCGTGACCAGCAGCAGGTTTTTGGGGTCGCAAAAAAACGCAAATACACGTTCGAGTGGGTGGGTCACGAATTGGTCGGTCTTGTAGTTGGGCACAGGCGGGGACGCGAGCCCCAGCGCGCTTAAGGGGCTTGTTCTATCCTACGCCGCTGGCCGGTTCGGGTTCAGAATCTCGTTCTCGAGGTCGGCTGCGAAATCCCGCAACCGGATTTAACTGTCCCGCACCACGCCAGTAACCACAACATTTAGTGGTCATACCCGCTGAAAACTCCATAAGTGGCGTTTTGGCCGGGAGGGTACGAGAGTCCGCAACGAGCTTGAAAATAAAGATTGACAAGTAATGCAGGCAGAGTAGGATGGGGGCGGAAGTGGGAAAAAGTGGTAGAAAGTGACTAGGGGTGGGAAGCGGTAGTAAGCCGGTCCCGTTTTACCCAAAAGGACTTAATGAGGCCCGAACTGGAAGCCCAACGGTTCATCACTTCAAGAGTTACCACAGCAGCGGCGGTTTTCCAAGGATTGTTTGGCGGCAGAAGTTGGTTGAGTACTCCCCCGGGAAGGTCGGTAGCAGGTGTTTCGCGGCAACCATCCAACACGCGTCGACGAGAAGGGCAGACTGAAAATCCCTTCGGAATTCAAGCGCGTGATCGACGAGAAATACGGCAACGAGTTTTACATCACCAGCACCGACGGCAAGGTGGCGCAGATCTACCCGTTCGAAGAATGGCAGCACATCGAAGAGAGACTGGCAGGGCTACCGAGCCGCAACCCCACCAAGAAGAAATTTTTGGATCGCATCAACTATTACGGCCAGAAGGTGGAGATGGATGCCCAGGGACGTTTGCTGATGCCGCAACTGCTGCGGGAATCGGCGGACATCAAGGGCGAAGTTGCGGTAGTAGGGCAGCTTACATTTCTCGAGGCCCGCAACATCGAGCTGTACCGGCGCGAGATCGAAGACAACCCGTTTACCACCGAGGATGAAAACACGCTCAACGATCTGGGTATTTAGTGATCGGCGGCAACGGGATGCAGGACGACGTTCCTCAGGGGGACGGACATGGCGAGAGCGGCAAGGCTGGTCATGTAACGGTTCTTTTAGAGGAAGTCATCGGTTTTTTGGAAGTGCAGCGCGGGGGTTTCTATATCGACGCTACCCTGGGCCTGGGCGGTCACAGTTACGAAATCGCAAAACGCCTCGGCCGGCAGGGCAGGTTAACCGGCTTCGATAAAGATGAAGCGGCGCTGCAGTCCGCGGGCGAGCGATTGCAAAACCCGCCGCCGGAACTGGCGGGGGATTGGCCGCGGATCAAGCTGGTGCACGCATCGTTCGCGGAAGTGGCGCGGCACGCGGCCCCGGCAGAGGTTGATGGATTGGTTGCCGACCTGGGTGTGAGCTCGATGCAACTGGGGAATGCGGCCCGAGGATTTAGTTTTCAGGCGGATGGACCGCTCGACATGCGGATGGATACGCAAGCCGGGCAGACCGCCGAACAAGTGGTAAACCAGCTCGACGAAGAATCTCTCGCCGATCTGATTTACGAATTCGGAGACGAAAGGAGGTCGCGGAGAATCGCCAGAGCCATTGTTCGGGCACGGCCGGTACATACGACCGCTCATCTAGCACAAGTTATATCGGCCGCCGCCCGGCCAATGAAAACCAGGGAAAAGAAACCTGGGCACTCGATTCATCCAGCGACACTCACTTTTCAAGCGATCCGAATATTCGTAAACCGAGAACTGGAGGACCTGGAGGAGCTTCTGCGGAGCGCTCCAGAAGTCCTCAAGGCAGGGGGAAGGATGGCGGTGATCAGCTTCCACTCCCTGGAGGACCGGAGGGTGAAAGATGCATTCCGGCAGGGGGGGCAGCAGGGGATTTACGAAGTGCTGACCCGCAAGCCGGTGACCGCATCACCGCAGGAAGTCAGGCGCAATCCGAGGTCCCGCAGCGCGAAGTTGCGGGCCGTAGCGAGGCTGGCGCCGGTATAAATTTCAGTTCGAGGAGAAAGATTATGTACACCAATATCAAGTTCAACGGATTGCTGATTGACGAGCTTATGGCCATGGTGGAGAAGGTCGAGGAATATACCGGGCATCCTTTCGAACAGAAGGAAGCCAGGAAGCGGACCTCGAACCGTGACAACGTGACCGCCATGAATGAATACGCCACCCGGCCCCGGCATCTTCACGAAGCGCACGAGGTCGCGTAATGGCAGCAGCCACCATACCTCGCACCGCACGGCTCCCCTTCCCCCCGCACGCCCTGGTGGAGGTACAGCGGACGTCCGCGCTGGCCACGCCGGAAATTTATTTCGGCAAAGGCATCGATAATCGCCGGCTGGTGAAGTTTGCTGATCCCGCGCGCAACCGCGAGATGAAGCAGTTTACCTTCGCGGTCACCTTGATGTTTGGCCTGGTGCTGTTGTTCGTGGTGCAGCATTTCAGCTCCATCCAGTACGGGTACCAGATCGAGGCCCAGAAAAAGACAAGAGATGGGTTGGTGGAGATGAACCGCGAAATGCGTCTGGAGCAGGCTTCGCTGCGCGCCCCCGACCGCATTGACCGGCTGGCCCGGCGCATGGGAATGCAGGCCCCGCCGGCGGGACAAGTGGTGCCGATGGAAAACAGCGGCGAAACTTCAGCCGAGCCGGTAATGGCGCGATCGTTCGGCATCGCGGTAATCACAGCTTCGCGATAATCGCTTAAATTCAGGCGTGCCCGCGGGCGCGCCGCACAATCTCCCGCAGTGACTTCAACCAGAGCCTGCTGGACGTGAAAGAAGTGGCGGTGGCGATCAAAATCGCACCGCCACCAGTTTTGTCAGGGGCAATGGCGGCATCTCCCAACAGGATCGGCGCAAGAGGTCGTTTGCAAATCCTGCTGGGCATTTTTTTTCTCTGGATACTGGTCGTCGGCCTCCGCCTGGTGGCCTTGCAGGTGGTCCACTACGGCGAGTTTACCCAGCGCGCCGCGCGCCAGCAGCAGCGCACCTTCGATGTCGATCCCAGCCGGGGGATCATCTATGACCGCAAGGGCCACGAACTGGCCATGTCTGTGGCCGTGGATTCGGTGTTTGCGGTCCCTTCGGAAATCGCCGACCAGGAAGGCACGTCGCGCACCCTGGGCAAGCTACTAGGCGTGGATAGCCGCGAGATACTGACCCGCATGAAGTCCTCCCATGCCTTCGCGTGGGTGGCGCGCAAGATTGACAACGACAAGAGCGCGCAGCTCCACGCCATGAATATTCCCGGAATTTATTTTCAGAAGGAATCCAAGCGTTTCTATCCCAAGAACGAACTGGCCGCGCAGTTGCTGGGTTATGTGGGCCTTGATGATGGCGGGCTGGCGGGCATCGAGCGCTCCTTTGATTCCAAACTCAAGGGCAAGCCGGGCAAAATGGTGATCTCCCTCGATGCCCGCAGAAAATGGTTTGGGCGGATCGAGCGGGAGTCGGAAAAAGGCGAGAACCTGGTGCTCACGGTGGATGAAAAAATCCAATACATCGTGGAGCGCGAGCTGCAGCAGGCGATGCGGGATACTCATGCCGCGGCGGGCACCATCATCGTGGCCAATCCCCACACCGGGGAGATTCTGGCGCTGGCCAATTTCCCGACATTCAATCCTAATAATTTCCATTCTCACGATCTGAGCCCGCTGAAAAACCGCGCGGTCAGCGACGTGTACGAGCCCGGGTCAACGTTCAAGCTGGTCACGCTCTCCGCGGCGCTGGAAGAGAACGTGGTGAAACCCGGCGACAAGGTGGACTGCCAGATGGGGAGCGTGGTGGTGGGAGGCATGCGCATTCACGATCACCATCCTTTCGGCTTGCTGACTATTGCCCAGATACTGGAAAAATCCAGCGACGTGGGCGCCATCAAGGTGGCACTGCGCCTGGGTGAGGACCGCTTCGATCAATACATTCGCGCCTACGGATTCGGCGCGCAGACCGGCATTGAGCTGCCCGGCGAGACCCGGGGAATGGCCAAGCCGCTGGCACGGTGGTCGAAGGTGAGCATCGGCGCCATGGCCATGGGCCAGGAAATCGGCGTTTCTCCCCTGCAACTGGTGACCATGGTGGATACGATTGCCAACGACGGAATCTATAACGCGCCGCGCATTATCGCGGGGCGGGCGGAAAACTCCGGGCCGGAACAGACGGTGGTGTTTCATCCCGCCCGCCAGCACCGCGTGATCTCGGCTCTTACCGCCATCGAGATGAAGAAGATGATGGAGACGGTGGTGCTGTTCGGCACCGGCAAGAAAGCCATCCTCGACGGCTACAGCGTCGCCGGCAAGACCGGCACCGCGCAGGAAGTTGATCCTCGCACCCATGCCTATTCGCACACCAAGTATGTGGCGTCGTTCATCGGTTTTGCTCCCATCGCCAACCCGGCGGTGACGGTGGCGGTCATTCTGGATTCTCCGGTGGGCTTGCATGAGGGCGGCCAGGTCTCCGCGCCGGTGTTCGCGCGGGTCGCGCAAAAAGTGCTGGGCTACTTAAACGTGCCCCGCGATGAAGAGCTTAAAAATGATCCGCATCGCACTTTGCTGGCCCAAGCCGCGAGAAAGGGCCAGGTCAAGGAAGATGATCTCGCGGAAAGC
Organism: Terriglobales bacterium; assembly: GCA_038210375.1. Lineage (GTDB taxonomy): Bacteria > Acidobacteriota > Terriglobia > Terriglobales > Acidobacteriaceae > JBBQWT01. Next base: position 64,870 of record JBBQWT010000004.1, read on the forward strand.
TCGCCCGACCGCTTGGGGGATAACGAGGTTGCGAGTGCGCCGGCGGAGTCCGGAGATGCAGTGGGAATGCCAGCCGCGAGCAGTTCGCCAGCGGTCACCGCATCACCGAACAAACCGGGCGGCGACGGGGTGGCCAATGCGGCCATGCTGGCTGGGATGGGCGCGGCAACGCCCTCTGAGCCCGAGATCAATGTGCACGACAACCCGCCGGCTTCCACCGGCGAAGCCCCATCCGGCCATGCTGGAGCACCCGCCGGAACCATGTCTGCCCGGGCCAACGGCACGGTGGTGCTCGATGTCGATGGCGCGCAGGTCACGCCCTCGCTGATTGGAAAATCGGTGCGCGCGGCCATTGAGACCGCGGAAGAATCGGGAGTCGAGATTGACGTGACCGGGAGCGGCGTGGCGCGCTGGCAAAATCCGCCGCCGGGAAGTCCCATATCCGGGGGGCGGCACGTGGCTGTCCGATTTGGGCGATGACCGGCCCGCGGGATGCGGGAGAGGCGCCGAATTCTCTCCACTATAATTTTTCTTCATGACATTTCAGGATTTACTTGACGGGGCTGAAGTGCTTTCCCAGAGCGGGGATGCGTCCGTCCAGAGCGTGGAATATGACTCCCGGCGGATAATTCCAGGAAGCGTTTTCGTGGCGATGCGCGGCGAAGTCTCCGACGGCAATCAATATATTGACCAAGCGATTCAACGCGGCGCGGTGGCGGTGGTCACCGATTCTGCAACGCAATCGCCGCGCGCCGGGGTGGCATGGGCGCAAGTACCTCACGGGCGGCGGGCACTGGGGCGCATCAGCTCGAATTTCTACCATCATCCCACTCAATTTCTCAGCATCACCGGCATCACCGGAACCAACGGCAAGACCACCACTTCTTTCCTGCTGGAATCCATCTTCAAAGCCGCCGGACGCACCGCATTGTTGCTGGGTACGATCGAATATCACGTGTGCGGACAGGTATTTCCCTCTCCTCACACCACCCCCGAATCCCTGGAGCTGCAAGGCTATTTTCACGACAGCCTGGTGTGCGAGAGCAGTGAGGCGGTGATGGAGGTATCGTCCCACGCGCTGGCCCAGGACCGCGTGTACAGCGTTCCTTTTGACGTCGGTGTGTTCACCAACCTGACCCGTGACCATCTCGACTATCACGGCGACATGGAAACCTATTTCGCCGCCAAGCGCATTCTTTTTGAGGGCGCGGGGGCCGAGCCGCCGCGGCTGGCGGTCATCAATTCCGATGATGCCTGGGGCGTAAAGCTGGCGGAGGTCAGCCGCAAGCGGCAGTCGGAAGTGTGTACCTACGGCCTCGACAGTGGGAATTTTCGTGCGTCCAATTGCGAGATTTCGGCGACCGGCTTGCGCTTTGACGTCAGTACGCCGTACGGGAAATTTGAGATCGCGTCGGCGCTCACCGGCCGGGTGAATATCTTCAACATCCTGGCGGCCAGCGCCGCCGCCTTCGGCCGCGGCTGCAGCGTGCAGGCCATTGCGGATGGCGTCCGCAACCTGGCCCATGTTCCCGGCCGTTTCCAGGTAGTCTCCGCGGGCCAGCCTTTCACGGTGGTGGTGGATTACGCTCATACCGACGACGCGCTGAAAAATCTGATCGCCGTGGCGCGAGATCTGGTGACGCAAAGCGGCCGCGGAAGGGTAATCACCCTGTTCGGCTGCGGGGGCGACCGCGACCAGGCGAAGCGGCCGCTGATGGGTAAAGCCGCCGCACAGGGAAGCGACCTGGTGTTTGTGACTTCAGATAACCCGCGCAGCGAAGATCCGGCTGCGATCATTGAAGACATCGTGCCGGGCTTGAAGGACTCGGGAGTGAAATTTATCGTGGAACCTGACCGGGCACAGGCCATCAATCTGGCGATCGCGGCGGCCCAACCCGGGGACATCCTTCTGCTGGCCGGCAAAGGACACGAAAAGACGCAGACTTCGCAAGGCGCGGTTCTGCCGTTCGATGATGTGAAGATTGCGCGCGGCGCGTTGCATAGCGCGGGGTTCGACCGGCAAGTTCCCTCCGGCCAGGGTCAGCCTGCAGGTAACGCTGAAGCGGCTATCGCACAGCCCCACCGCGACGGGGAAGGCGCGTGAACCTGACTCTCGCCCAGGCCGCCGCCTACATCGCAACGCCCAGTCCCGCGCATGGAGAACGCAGGATACGCGGTTATTCCATCGATTCGCGAACCGTGCAGCCCGGTGAAATATATTTCGCGGTGCGCGGCGAGCGTTTCGACGGCCATGATTTTGCGGCGTCGGCGCTGGCCAACGGTGCTGCGGCCGCGGTGGTTTCCCGGACGGTTGCGGTCCCGCCGGATGATCGGGCAAAACTTCTGCAGGTGGAAGATCCCTTGCTGGCCTTGCAGACTCTGGCGACCTCGGTGCGCCGACTTTGGGGCAAGACTGTAGTTGGGGTCACCGGTTCGGCAGGCAAGACCACCACCAAGGAAGCGGTGGCGCACTTGCTGGAGCAGAGATTTAACGTCTTCAAATCCCAGGGCAACCTCAACAACCATTTTGGATTGCCATTGCAGTTGCTGCGCCTGCAACCCGAGCACGATATTGCCGTGCTGGAGATGGGAATGTCGCACGCCGGGGAAATAAGCGCCCTGGCGGCGATGGCGTGTCCCCAGGTGGGGGTGGTGACCAATGTTTCGGCGGTGCATCTTGATTTCTTCGATTCCATCGAAGGCATTGCCCGCGCCAAGTACGAATTGATCGCCGCGCTGCCGGTTGATGGCGTGGCCGTGCTTAACGCTGACGATGAGTACGTGTCCAAATTCGACGAAGGCTTCGCGGGAAAAGTGGCTTTCTACGGGTTGTCCCCGGCAGCGACCGTGCATGCGCAAAATATCGAAAGTCGCGGGTTCAGTGGGTCAAGTTTCGATCTGGTGATCGAAGGCCGGCCGTGGGGAAGAGTCGATCTTCCCCTCATTGGCGCGCACAATATTCGCAACGTTCTGGCCGCGGCCACGGTGGCGTGGCTGCGCGGGCTGTCTCCGGCGGAAATTGCCCAAGGCATCGCGGGTCTCACCCCGCCGCAGCAGCGTGGGGAAACCTTGCAGGTGCGCGGGGCAACTGTCATTAATGATTGTTACAACTCTAACCCGGCGGCGTTGAATTCGATGGTCGAGGCGCTTTCGACGGTGCCGGCAATCCGCCGCCTGGTGGTGGCCGGGGAGATGCTGGAGCTGGGGCCTGCGGGCACCCAACTGCATCGCGACTGCGGAACGATCATGGCAGAGCGCAAAGTCGATTGCGTGCTGGGAGTTCGCGGGTTGGCTCGGGAGATTGTGGCGGGGGCGTCGGCCGCCGGTGTGCGCGGTGAATTTGTGGAGACCCCGGAAGCGGCGGGCGGATGGCTCTCGCGCGAGCTTCGTGCTGGAGATGCGGTGCTGCTGAAAGCGTCACGCGGTGTCAGACTGGAGAAGGCGCTGGAGATACTGCTGGCGGGTGAAAGCGCCGGCGAGAACGGACCAAAGGGTGTTGCCGGAAATGAGACCGGAGAAAATACCGAAAACCGGAAGCAGGACGCTGCCAGCAAGCTGCGTCTGTGACCGCCCGGAGCCGTGCACCAGCTTAAGATTTGTTGACCTGTTCTGGATCTGAATAAGGGAGTGTCATTAGAAAGGGAAAGGAGGAACAATGCTCTACTGGCTTTTCTATCAGAGATTCTTCATGGTCGCGCATTATTCCCCCTTCCGTATTTTCCGTTACCTGACCTTCCGCACCGCTTTCGCCAGCCTCACCGCGATGTTCATGGGACTGGTGGTGGGCCCGGCGGTGATCAGGCAACTGCGCGAATTTCAAATCGGCCAGTACATTCGCGAAGATGGGCCGCAGGAGCATCAGAAAAAAGCGGGCACGCCCACCATGGGCGGTGTTCTGATTGCGATCGCGATTGTCGTACCCACGCTGTTGTGGGCTGATTTGTCGAACCGTTTCATCTGGGTGGTGCTGCTGGCTACCCTGGGTTTTGGCGCCATCGGTTTCACCGACGACTATCTCAAGGTGGCGAACCGCCGCAACCTGGGGCTCACTGGGCGCCACAAAATGGCGTTGCAGATACTATGCAGCTTCGTCATCGGGGTCATCCTGCTTTTGTTCCAGGCTGAAGGCGATTACTCGACGCGGATGATCGTTCCGTTTTTCAAGAACTTTCATCCCGAGCTGTCGATACCAGCGCTGACCGCCAACCCGTATTTGTGGATCATCGGCTACCTGCCGTTCCTGTTGTTCGTCTCCGTCGTGATCGTGGGCTCGAGCAACGCGGTGAATCTGACCGACGGCCTTGATGGCCTGGCCATCGGCTGCACTTTGATCGCGGCCGCCGCGCTGACGGTTTTGACCTACGTCAGCGGCCACGCGGTGTTTGCCGATTATCTCGAGATCCAGCGCATGCCCCAGGTGGCCGAGCTCACCATCTTCTGCGGGGCGATGGTCGGTTCCAGCATCGGATTTCTCTGGTACAACGCGCATCCCGCCGAAATATTCATGGGCGACGTGGGATCGCTGGCCCTGGGCGGCGCCATCGGCACAGTGGCCGTGATCATCAAACAGGAACTTCTGCTGCCCTTTGTGGGCGGGGTATTTGTCCTGGAAGCGTTGTCGGTGATCCTGCAGGTGGGCTCGTTCAAGCTGCGGGGAAAAAGGATCTTCAAGATGGCGCCCCTGCACCATCATTTTGAATTGCTGGGGTGGTCGGAATCGAAGATCATCGTGCGATTCTGGATCGCCTCGCTGGTGTTTGCACTGTTTGCTCTCACTACGTTAAAGCTACGCTAGCCTCGGGATTCATGGCAGAATGACTTAAAGATGATGCAACTGGATGGGCAACGCGTGCTGGTAGTAGGGCTGGGTAAATCCGGCGTGGCCGCGGCGTCGTTTCTGCAATCCCGCGGGGCGCGCGTGACCGTCTCCGACTCCAAACCGGAAGCCCAGCTGTCGCAGGAAATTCCCGCGCTGCTGGAAATGGGGATTGCGGTGGAGACCGGCGAGCATGGCGACCGCACCTTTCGCGACCAGGATTTGATCGTACTCAGCCCGGGCGTTCCCGCGGACGCGGCGCCGCTGCGCACCGCGCGAGCGCTGGGGATAACGGTGATCGGCGAAGTGGAGTTGGCCTCGCGTTTTTTTGCCGGCCCGGTGGCAGCCATTACCGGATCCAATGGAAAGACCACCACCACCTCGCTGTTGGGGGCGATCATCGCAAAATCAGGAACGCCGGTGCTGGTCGGGGGAAACATTGGCCGGCCGGCGACTGACCTGGTGGCGGAATCGAAGCCCGGAGCATGGCACGTGCTCGAAGTTTCCAGCTTCCAACTGGAGACCATATCGGAATTTCACCCGCGCATCGCAGTCCTGCTCAACCTGACCCCTGATCATCTCGACCGGCATCGAAGTTTCGCTCTTTACCAGGCGGCCAAGGCGCGGATTTTTGAGAACCAGGCTGCCGTGGACTTTGCCGTGGTCAACGCCGATGACGCCCACTGTAGCGCCATGGCAGCGGGAGTACGTTCCCGGGTTTTCTGGTTCAGCGCCAGCCAAGCAGTGGAGAACGGGGCCTATATAGAGGATGGAAACATCATCCTGAGAGTGGCCGCGTCCGGCGCCGGCGATGCGCAGATGCCTGGCCGGCAGACCATCATGCCGGTCGCCGAAATTCCGCTGAAAGGGAGGCACAACCGGGAAAACGTACTGGCCGCAGTGTGTGCCGGGTTCCTGGCAGGGTGCTCACCGGAGGTGATCCGCGCCGCGGTAAAAGAGTTCAAGGCCGTGGACCACCGTCTGCAATGGATCGCCACCATCAAGGGTGTGGAATATTACAACGACTCCAAGGCCACCAATACCGACGCAACCATGAAGGCGCTGGAATCGTTTGAGGGAAATATTCATTTGATCCTGGGCGGCAAAGATAAAGACAGCGATTATTCGGTATTACAACCGCTGATCCGGCAAAAAGTGAAACGGGTCTATACCATTGGCGCGGCCGCCGACAAGATCGTCTCGCAAATGGGCGGCGCCGCCGAGATTGTGCGATCCGGCACCCTGGCTGGCGCGGTACAAAGCGCCGCAGCGGCGGCCCAACCCGGCGATAGCGTGCTGCTCTCACCCGCATGCGCCAGCTTCGACCAGTTTGACAGCTACGAACATCGTGGGCGAACGTTTGTTGATCTGGTGTCAGCGCTTTCCGCCGCGCCCGGCAAGCCCGCGCAGAGCGCCGGCCGGACTGCCGGCAGCCGGAGAGTGAATGGCTAAACGAGTCAGTATTGATCGATGGCTGTTCGGGGCGACCTTGCTGCTAGTGCTGATCGGGTTGATCATGGTGTTCAGCGCTTCGGCGGTAATGGCCAGCGAGCGCTTTGGATCAGCCTATGCCTTCCTCATCAAGCAGTTGGGAGCGGCGGTATTTGGCCTGGTGCTCATGCTGGCCCTGATCAGGATCGACTACCGTCATTTCAAGCGGCCGGAAGTCGTCTTCGGCCTGCTGGGCATGACCATTCTGCTGCTGGTGGCGGTCTTTTTCCTCGATCGCACCCACCACGCCTATCGTTGGATCAAACTTGGCCCGCTCTCATTGCAACCTTCAGAACTGGCCAAGCCCGCGCTGGTGCTGTACCTCGCATATTTCCTGGAAAAACGCCTCAAGACCATCGATGACTGGCGCCGCACACTGCTTCCCGCGGTCATCCCTACGCTGCTTTTGACTATCCTCATCGTGAAACAGCCCGATCTGGGAACCGGCTTGATCTGCATGGCGATCACCATGGCCATTCTGTATGTCGCCGGCACGAAGCTCCGTTATTTCGGTTACGCCGTCGCCGCGTCCATTCTGCCGCTGTATTTTCTTCTGTTTCGCGTCGGCTGGCGCCGCGACCGCATGCTGGCATTTATGGATCCTTACGCCGACCCGCAGGGCCGTGGCTTCCATATGATTCAGTCGCTGATTGCCGTGGGCACCGGCGGCATGTTCGGCCAGGGCCTGATGGAAGGCAAACAAAAACTTTTTTATCTTCCCGAGCCGCATACCGATTTCATTTTTGCCGTGGTGTCGGAAGAGCTGGGATTGCTGGGAGCGATCGCGGTGGTCGCACTGTTTGCCTTGTTCTGTTACCGCGGAATGCGCTCGGCATTGCGCGCCAAAGACAGCCACGCGCGGCTGGTGGCCACCGGGCTCACCACCATGATTGGCGTGCAGGCCCTGTTTAACATTAGCGTGGTTCTGGGACTGTTGCCCACCAAGGGAATCCCATTGCCGTTCCTTTCCTACGGCGGCTCATCCTTGGTAGTGACCCTGGCGTGCGCGGGAATTCTGCTGAACATTACCCAGCAGACCGATTGAGCAGCCCGCCGGTGGAATCGCCCTCTCCCGTTCCTGAATCCCGCGAACCGGCAGCGGAAGGCTTTCGCGTAATCCTGGCCGGCGGGGGGACCGGGGGACACGTCATCCCGGCGCTGGCCATCGCCGCCGAACTGCGCGACCGGTACCACGCGCAAATTTTATTTGTCGGCACCAGCGCCGGTGTCGAAACCAGAATGGCGCCGGCCGCCGGTTTCGATCTGCGGCTTATCGAAGTGGGCAAGCTGAAAAATGTTTCGCTGGCCACCCGCTTGAAGACCTTGAGCGCGCTTCCGCGAGCGGTGTTTTATTGCCTGCAATTGTTGCGGGAGTTTCGTCCCGCGGTGGTGATCGGCGTCGGCGGTTACGCCTCCGGTCCCGCCATGATGGCGGCGATCCTCAGAAGGACGCCGGTTCTCGCCTTTGAAGCCAACCGGGTGCCGGGACTCGCCAATCGCCTGGTGGCGAAAATGGTCTCAGCCGCAGCGGTGCAATTTCCTGAAACTGCCGCAACTTTTCCGCACGCCCAGGTGACGGGTGTCCCTGTACGCCGGGAGTTTTGGGATGTTCGTCCTCGTCCGCCATTAAGCGAAGCCGGGGCGCTTCCCACGGTACTGGTGTTCGGCGGAAGCCTGGGCGCGAGCGCGGTCAACCAGGCTTTTCTAGGGGCGGCGCCGGTGCTTACCAGCGAAATCTCCGGGTTGCGGATCATCCATCAGACCGGCACTCGCGACTACGAAGCCACGGTGGCGGAATACGCGAAGCTGGGAATTCCGGCGGAGGTTTCGGCATTTATTGATCCGCTGTCGGCTGCCTTTGAGCGGGCGGACCTGTTGATTTGCCGTTCCGGGGCCAGCACAGTGGCGGAGGTGGCGGCTGCCGGCAAACCGGCGCTTTTTATTCCGTTCCCGCACGCCGCCGACGATCACCAGCGGCGCAATGCGGAAGCATTCGTGCAGCAGGGGGCCGCGCAGATGATTGTCTCCGCCGACCTCACTCCGGCGCATCTGGCATCGCTGGCGGCGGACCTGCTGCATGATCCGGGGCGGCTGGACGCGATGTCAGCCGCGGCGCGTAAGATGGCGCATCCCGGAGCGGGAGAAGTGATTGCGGGCATGGCAGCCAGACTTGCATCTAAAAAGCCTTCGAATCCCGTAGCATAGTAGGAAGCATGTTCGCCAAAATTCGTCGCATACATTTCGTGGGCATCGGCGGCATCGGCATGAGCGGAATCGCCGAAGTGTTAATTAGCCTCGGATACGAGGTATCCGGGTCCGACCAGAAACTTTCCCCGGTCACCGACCGGCTGAGCAAGCTGGGGGCCGCGATCACCGAAGGACACAACGCCAGGAACATCGCCGGCGCCGAGGTCGTGGTCACCACCTCGGCGGTGGGCGTGGATAACGTGGAAGTGGTGGCGGCGCGCCAGTTGCGCGTTCCCGTCATCCAGCGCGCGGAGATGCTGGCGGAACTGATGCGGCTGAAACACGGCATTGCCATTGCCGGCATGCATGGCAAGACCACAACTACCTCGATGGTGGCGGCGGTGCTGGCCGCGGGCGGCCTCGACCCCACGGTCGTGGTGGGCGGCCGCATCGATGCCCTGGGTTCCAACGCGCACACCGGGACTTCGGAATACATGGTCGCCGAGGCCGACGAGAGCGATCGTTCTTTCCTCAAACTTTCGCCCATCCTGTGCGTGGTCACCAATATCGATCGCGAGCATATGGATTGCTACCGCGACATGGCGGCGGTGGAAGACGCTTTTGTGGAGTTCATCGATCGCCTCCCTTTCTATGGGACGGCGGTTTTGTGCAATGACGACGATCGCCTGCGCGGGCTGCTGCCGCGGATCCGGCGGCGGGTGGTGACTTACGGGACGCGGCCGGGCTCCGACTTCCACATTGAATCCAGCCAGACCTTTCCTCGCACCCGGCCGGACGCGGTGGGATGCCTCTCCGAATTTTCGGTGGAACATCGCGGATTCGGCCTGGGAAAATTCCGCCTGCAGGTCCCCGGCTTGCATAACCTGCTCAACGCCACCGCCGCCATCGCGGTGGGCGTGGGACTCGATATCAGCGGAGATCACATCCGCGCCGGGCTGGAATCATTTCGCGGCGTGGACCGCCGTCTGCAACTGGTGGGTTCAGCCCGCGGGATCTCGGTGATCGATGACTACGGCCACCATCCCACCGAAATTCGCGCCACCCTGGCGGCCGCTCGCGACTCCGGGCCGGGGAAAATCCATGTCATCTTCCAGCCCCACCGCTATACCCGCACCCAGGACCTGTTGGAAGCCTTTGTGGAGGCCTTCACCGAGGCCGCGTCAGTGCAGGTGCTGGATGTGTATGCCGCCGGCGAAAAGCCGATCGAAGGCATCAGCGGCTGGCTGCTGGCCGAACGCATCAAGAAAAGCGGACATGTCAGCGCGAAATACGCGTCTTCGTTTGATGCAGCCGTGGGAAGGGTGGTCGCCGTAGCCCAGCCGGGCGACATGATCCTGACCCTGGGCGCGGGAAGCGTGGTGCAGGTGGGAGCACTGGTTTTGCACGAATTGGCGGTCTCCGAAATGGCGGAGCGCTGGACGGATTCGCCCCAAGAATAATGACCAGCCATGTTTGCCAAACGCACCCAGTGGGACCTTCACTCCAACCTTTTTTCAGCGGCGCTGGAGGCGCATAAGAAAAAAGGCGGCAAACTGTTCGACCTGACTGCCTCCAATCCCACCCGCGCCGGGTTCAGCTACGATGAGCCGGCCATCCTGGCCGCGATCGCGTCGCCGACGTCCCTCGAATACGATCCACATCCCCTGGGATTACTTGCCGCCCGCACCGCTGTGGCCGGCTACTATCGTCCGATAGGCGCCGCCGAACTGGAACCCGGCCACATCGTCCTGACAACCAGCACCAGCGAGGCGTATTCATTTTGCTTCCGGTTGCTGTGTGATGCTGGCGACCAAGTGCTGGCGCCGCAGCCCAGCTATCCGCTGCTCGAGTATCTGGCGACGCTGCAGGACGTGAGCCTCGCGCCCTACGCGCTGGTGTACGACCATGGCTGGCAGATTGATTTTGCTTCGCTGCGCGAGGCCATCACCTCGCGCACCCGCGCCATGGTGGTGGTTCATCCTAATAATCCCACCGGGTCTTACCTGAAACGGAACGAACTGCGGGAGCTCAACCGAATTTGCGCCGCACATAACATCGCCATCATTGCCGATGAGGTCTTCCTCGATTTTGTCATCAACCAAAGCCAGGATTCCGTTGCCACCTTCGCCGCCAACCAGGTCGCGCTGACGTTCACGCTCAGCGGCCTCTCTAAAATTGCCGCGCTCCCGCAGATGAAGATAGCGTGGATCGCCGCCAGCGGCCCGGCGGCGCTGCGCCAAGGCGCGATGGCCCGCCTGGAAATTATCTCCGACACCTACCTCTCGGTCAGCACCCCGCAGCAATTAGCCACACCCGCGCTGCTGCAACAGCGTTTCACCATGCAGAAGCAGGTCAGGGAGCGTGTGCGCGTCAACCTGGCCGCGCTCGACGATCAACTGCAGGGGCAAAAGTTGTGTCACCGGTTAAAGATTGAAGGTGGATGGTACGCGGTGATACGCGTTCCCGCGACTGCGCCGGACGAAGAAATCGCGATTGAGTTGCTGGAGAAGGAGTCAGTGCTGGTGCATCCCGGACATTTTTATGATTTTCCCGCGCCGGGATACCTGGTCTTGAGCGTAGTCACGCCGGTGGACGAGTTCCGGGAAGGGGTGCGGCGAATTTTGCGGAGGTTGGCAGGGTGACGAGTTGCGGGTTTGTTGGGTCTCTATCCGGGTTCGGATAAATCTTTTTCTGAAAGGGTCTCTCCCAGTCGTTAAAAACCGGGAGCGCGGATTTAGCCTCGCGCCGGTTTGCCTCAATCGATTCGCAAAAATCTTCGGCAGCATGGATGAGATCAACCAACATTGGGAGATATTTGTGGAACAGTAGGGGTTCTTCCTCACCCCCGGTAAAGCCGGGGGATCGTCAGAAGGACAACCGAGAGTGGGATTTCTCGCGCCGGAGCCGGTCTCGACAGATTAAAGCGCAACCTCCGGGTCACACCCCGGCGGCCTGGGCTTCCGCGGGCGCCCGCCTGGGCAGCATTTCTCCAATGCGTTTGATTTGGGCGCCTACGCCGCGCAGCTTTTCTTCAATGCGCTCGTACCCGCGGTCGATGTGATACACGCGGTCGATGATGGTCTCGCCGTCGGCTACCAGGGCGGCCAGCACCAGGGAGGCGGATGCGCGCAGGTCTGATGCCAGCACCGCGGCTGCGCTGAGCGGAGTCTTTCCGGTCACTACCGCGAGGCGGCCTTCGATCTTGATTTGCGCTCCCATTCTCACCAGTTCCTGGGCGTGCATGAAGCGGTTCTCGAAAATGTTCTCGGTGATGGTCGAAGCGCCGGTGGCTTGCGTGGCCAGCACCATGTATTGCGCCTGCATGTCGGTGGGGAATCCCGGATATTCTTCGGTGACGATGTCGCCCGCGCTGAGGCTTCCACCCGAGGTCACCCGCACCGAATCGGCAGTGACTTCAAGCTTCACTCCGGCAACGCGCAATTTTTCCAGAAGCACCGTAAGGTGGGCGGGATTGCAGTTGGAGATCAGAACGTCTCCCCCGGTGAGCGCGGCGGCGATAATGAAAGTGCCGGCCTCGATGCGGTCGGGAATAATGCGATGGCGCGCGCCCATGAGGCGGGGCACGCCTTGAATGCGGATGGTGGGGGTTCCGCCTCCTTCCACCTTCGCTCCCATTTTATTGAGCAGGATGGCGAGGTCGGCGACCTCCGGTTCACGCGCGCAGTTTTGCATCACGGTCTCACCCTGCGCCAAGGTCGCGGCCATCATCAGGTCTTCGGTGCCGGTGACGGTGATCTTGTCGAAAACAATCTGCCCGCCGCGCAGCCGTTCGGCTCGCGCCTCAATATACCCGTGCTCCTGGGTGATCGTGGCGCCCAGGCGTTCGAGGCCCTTGATGTGCATGTCGATGGGACGCGCGCCGATGGCGCAGCCTCCCGGAACCGAAACCCGGGCCACGCCGGTGCGCGCCAGCAGCGGGCCCAGGACCAGGGTTGATGCCCGCATGGTCTTCACCAGGTCATAGCTGGCTTCGGGATTGGTGAGGTTGGCGCAGCGAATGGTGGTGCGATGGTGGGCACGGCCGTAGCCCAGTTCCACCTCGCCTCCCATGGCGACCAGCAGCTTGCGCTCAGTCTGAATGTCGCGCACATCGGGGATATTTTCGAGAATCACCGGCTCGGCGGTAAGCAATGCGGCGGCCATGGCCGGCAGCGCCGAGTTCTTGGCGCCGCTGATTCTGATGTTGCCGTGCAGGGGATTTCCGCCACGAATGACAAATTTATCCATTGATCAATCTCGGGTTGGGTTCGCGCAGTTTCGTGCGCGGATTTCAAGTGAGCGCACGAGTTAGATGCGCGGATTGCCCGCGATGGTTTTCGCAAGAATGAAGAGAGACGATGGCGCCGCCGGAACTAGTCCACTTCATCGATAGCGCGCCGCAGGTTGCCCTTGGCAGTGAGCAGGCGCCGTTCGGCATCGACGCTGTTCACCCTGGTCTTAAGCATGACCAGGGCGACGGGAATGCTGCCGCCGGCGGCCTTGATGGCTTTCTGCGCGGCCGCGCGATCCAGGCCGGTAGCGGTGCGCACGATGTGAATGCCGCGCTCCATCAGTTTTTCATTCTTGAGGTGTACGTTCACCATCAGGTTGCCGTACACGAACCCGAGCCGCGCCATGGCCCCCGTGGAAATCATGTTGAGGATCATTTTCTGCGCGGTGCCCGCTTTCATGCGGGTGGAGCCCGAGACCACTTCAGGCCCGACCTGGGCGACGATGCTGATTTCAGCCGCGCGGGCCAGGTCGGAATCAGGATTGCACGCCACCGCCACGGTGCCGGCCCCGCGTTCGCGGGCGTACAGCAGGGCGGCTACGGTGTAGGGGGTCCGGCCGCTGGCCGACAATCCCACGACCACGTCCTTGCGGGTGGGCCGCTTGCGCGCGATGTCGCGGCGCCCGGCTTCCTTGGAATCTTCATTTTCCTCGGCCGCCGCGAACAGCGCCTTGGAGCCGCCGGCGATGATGGCCTGGATCAATGATGGCGCGGTGTTAAACGTTGGCGGGCACTCGGCCGCGTCGAGCGCGGCGATGCGGCCGCTGGTGCCGGCGCCGATATAAATCAGCCGGCCGCCATCGCTGAGAGCGCGGGCGACACGGTCGATGGCGAGGGCAACCTCGGGAAGGGCTCGTTCCACCGCGGCCGCCACCTTGGCATCTTCCGCGTTGACGATGCGGCAGATTTCCAGGGCGGAGCGCGCATCCAGCTCGGCGGAGGTGGTGTTTTGTTTTTCGGTGCCCATATTGGGCAGTTCAGCGGAAATTTTCATTCCGGTAACGCCTCCCATGCTTCAAAAATGGCGTCATGAAATCGCGGTCGCACTTGCTGAATCGCCTTATTAGCTCGGTCCGGCCATGTGCGGTTGGTTAACAGCACGATCACAAGCTGGCGCTCACCATCCACCCATAAAGAAGTGCCGGTATAACCGAGGTGTCCAAATGAATTGTGGGAAAAATATTTGCCCGACTGCGAAGGGGCGGAGGGAGTGTCCCAGCCCAGCGCGCGCGAGCTGCCCGCCGGCAGGTTGACGCGCCGCGTAAATAATTCAACCGCTTCCGGCGCGAACAGCGGACTGCCGCCCAGCGCCATGCATTGCCCGAAGCGCGCCACGTCGCCGGCGGAGGCAAACAGGCCGGCGTGGCCTGCGATTCCGCCCAGAGCCGCGGCGTTTTCGTCGTGGACTTCGCCCTGGATCACGCGGCGGCGGAAGGTGGTGTCGTTGACCGTGGGTGGAATTGAATTTTTAGTTTCCGCCGGAGGATTGAATTGAGCGCTCGCCATTCCCAGGGGCTTAAAGATTTCCCGCCCGCAGAATTCGCCGATGTCTTCGCCCGCGATGCGGGTCAGGGCCTCGCCCAGGATGATGAAGCCGATGTCGCTGTATGCGCAGCGCGACATGGGATCGGCTTCGAGAGGGGCGGCAAAGGCGCGCGCCAGCAAAGCATCTCGGTCCGGTGATTCTTCAAACAACCGCAGATATTCCGGCAAGCCGCTGTTGTGGGCCAACAGCATTCCCAGGGTCACCCTGGCGCGGCGGTGATCGTTTCCGCCGAACTCGGGAATGACGTCTGCCACCGGCGTCTCCAGCTCAAGCGCGCTCCACTGCTGCAGCAGCATGGCCATGGCGGTGGTGGCAAGCACTTTGGTGACTGAGGCCAGGTCGAATATGGTGTCCGCTGCGACTGCGGGCGATTCGGGGTCATAAGTAAAATTTCCCACGGGGATGACCACCGGCTCGCGGCCGGGTTGGGCAACCGCAAACGCCGCGCCCGGCATGGTGCGCCGCCCTATGGCGTCGAGCAATATCTCCCGGGCATGAAGAAAGTTTTTCGGATTTACCGGGGAGGTCGGCGGCGCGGTCGCAGTCTGGAGTGTGTTGTACAGGAAAGACCTCTCGCTTCGATTATCTCACTGAAGATTATCTCATTGGTTCCCGGCCTCTGCGCGAAGTAGCGCGGGCGCCGGCCGTATCCGGCGAGACTTTTTTAATAATCTATTGCGGGATAGTATGGGTCAAAGAAATCACAGCGATGAAACTGGAGCGGCGGCGGAGATGGCGAATCTAGAGTTCAACAGACACCAGGTGCGCAGGCGGGTCAACGCGGCGAAGAAACGCGGCCTGAGCACTTGTTTGGCCGCGGTTTTGGTGGCGCTGACCGTGGTGGGCGCCTGCGCCCAGACGAACGCCCCCGCAGGCCTGCCCGCCGTGGATGCGGCCATCGAAAAAGCCGTCACCGATGGGCTGATTCCGGGTGCGGTGTGCGTGATCGGGCACAACGGGAAGACCATTCACCGCCGCGCCTACGGCAACCGGTCTCTGGAGCCGGACCGCGCCCCGATGATGGTGAACACCATCTTCGATATCGCCTCGCTGACCAAATCGATTGCCACCGCGACCTCGATCATGCAACTGGTGGAAGCGGGCAAGGTGCGGCTCAACGATCCAGTGGTGAAATATATCCCAGAGTTTGGCCAGAACGGCAAAGGCGATGTCACCGTAAGGCAGCTGCTCACCCATTACTCAGGGCTGCGCGAAGATCTCGATCAGAAAGAGCCCTGGAGCGGCAAGGCCGAGGGCTGGCGCCGGGCTGACGAAGAAAAACTGGTGGCGCCGCCGGGCGCCATGTTCCGCTACAGCGACATCAACTTCATCCTGCTGGGTGAAATCGTGGAGCGCGTCTCGGGAATGCCCCTGGACCAGTATGCCGAGGCCCACATCTTTCAGCCATTGAGCATGACCAGCACCCGGTTCCTGCCGCCGCAAGCCTGGCGCGCCCGCATCGCTCCCACTGAATACGACGAGAACCACGTCATGCTGCGCGGGGTGGTGCATGACCCCACATCGCGCCGCATGGGCGGGGTGGCAGGCCACGCCGGGCTGTTTTCCAGCGCCGATGATATTGCGGTGTTCGCCCAGAACCTGCTCTCCGGCACTCGCATTTTGTCGCGGCTGACCATTGAAAAGATGACCACGCCGCAGCAACCGCCCTGGGCCACCAGCCTGCGCGGCCTGGGCTGGGACATCGACTCGCCATTTTCCAGCAATCGCGGCGAGCTTTTTCCGGTAGGCAGCTTCGGCCATACCGGCTTCACCGGAACGTCGTTGTGGATCGATCCTTACACCCAGACCTATGTCGTTCTGCTCACCAACGCCGTCCATCCGCACGTAGGGAAGTCGGTGGTCTCGCTGCGATCACGCGTAGCCACCGCGGTGGCCGCGGCGCTGCAGCAGGGATTGCGCGAGGGCGACATGCAGAGGCTGCTCACCATCACCGGCTACAACGAACAGGCCGCCGGCATGCGGCGTCCGATCACGCGCAATGGAAGTGTGCGCACCGGCATTGATGTATTGGAGTCGTCGAATTTTTCCCTACTGCTGGGCCTGCGCGGCAATGCTGATAGGCAGGGGAACAGCGGCAGCGCCATGAACATCGGGCTGTTGACCAACCAAACCGGGGTTGACAGCAACGGACGGCGCGATATCGATGTGCTGGCCGGCGCTCCCGGAATCAAGCTGGCGGCGCTGTTCAGTCCCGAGCACGGCGCCCAGGGCGTGCTCGATACCAGCGCCATCGGCAACGCCGTCGACCCTGCCACCAGCACTCCCATCTACAGCGTTTATGGAGACACCAACGCCAAGCGACACCCGCCACTCGAGGTCTTGCGCAAGCTGGACGCGGTAGTCGTCGATCTGCAGGATGCCGGGGTCCGCTTCTGGACCTATGGCGCCAGCATGGCGTACTTCCTCGAAGGGGCGGCGCAGGCCGGTATTCCCATCATGGTTCTGGATCGCCCCAATCCCATCAATGGAGTGGTCGTGCAGGGACCGGTGAGCGACTCAGGCCTTTCCAGTTTTGTGAATTATTCATCAACGCTCCCGGTGCGCCACGGCATGACCATGGGCGAGCTGGCTCGAATGTACAACGGTGAGCGCAAGATCAACGCCCGCCTGACCGTGGTCCCGGTACAGGGCCTGATAGCGGGCGACTGGTTCGACGCCACCGGATTGATGTGGATCGATCCGTCGCCCAATCTGCGCTCGCTTACGCAAAATACGCTTTATCCCGGCGTCGCCCTCATCGAAGGGACAAATATTTCGGTGGGACGCGGCACCGACGCGCCCTTTGAGTTGGTGGGCGCACCATGGATCCAGCCGCGCGACCTGGCGCGCGAGTTAAACTCGCGGATGATCAGCGGTGTGCGCTTTGTCCCGGTAAGCTTTACTCCCACCGCGTCGGTCTATTCGGGAATGCTGTGTGGAGGGGTTCGCATCGCGCTGCTGGATCGCAACGCGCTCGATTCGCCGGAACTGGGCGTGGAGCTGGCAGCGGCCTTGCACAAGCTCTATCCCGCTGACTGGAAAGTGGAGCGAATGAAAAACCTGCTGCTCAACCAGGCGAGTTACGATGCGCTCATCGCCGGGGAAGACCCGCGCCGCATCGCCGACGACTGGCGCGATGACCTGGAAAAATTTCGCAAGGTGCGCGCGAGATACCTGATGTACGAGAAAACAGCGGAGGGGAAATGACGCGCCGGCGATGGGTGGGCGCCTGCGCGCTGGTTGCGCTTTGCGCTGCCGCGGTGGCGGCGTCCGCGACGGAAACCGTGGCGCCGCGGAAACCATCACCCCTGCAGAAGCAATTAAACGAAATGGCCGCGGAACATCGCGGCAAGGTCGCGCTCTTTGCCAGAAACCTGGCCACCGGAGAGACCGTCGAGATTGATGCGGACCGGCCGGTGCAGACGGCCTCCACCATCAAGCTGCCGGTATTGATCGAGGCATTTGCTCAGGTGCAGGCGGGTACCCGCCACCTGGACGACAAGATCCTCCTGCGCGCCGGCGACAAGGTGCAGGGATCGGGCATCCTGCAATTCCTGCATTCCGGCATCGAGCTCACCCTTGAAGACGCTTTGTGGATGATGGTGATTGAGAGCGATAACACCGGCACCAACCTGGTGCTCGACCAGGTCACCATTCCGGCGGTGAACGCGCGCATCACCCGCATGGGATTAAAAGACACTTACCTTTATAAGAAGGTGTACAAACCCGCTGAAGGGCCGATGCCCGCCGACCAGAAAAAATTTGGCCTGGGAAAAACCACCGCCCGGGAGATGGAATCGGTAATGGAAAGCATTGAGACCTGCGCATTGGGCGACAAAAAACTGTGCCACGAGATGATCGAAATCCTCAAGAATCAGCAGTACCACAATATGATTCCGCACTACCTGCTCGGTCTCGATCCCAGCGAAAGCGAATCCCCGGTGGCCGACAAGGTGGGGGCGCTCGATGCATCGCGCAGTGACGTGGGCATTTACTACGGAAAGAGTGGCCCTATCGTCATGAGCATTTACACCTACGAGAATAAAGACCAGAGTTGGAACCCGGAGAACGAAGGGGAAATGCTGGTGGCGCACATGGCCCGGGCGATTGCCCTGGCGTGGACAAAAAGCGCCCTAAATTAATCATGATCAGCGTTGTTAAATCCTCGTAAAATCGTCAAAATCCACGTTTCGCGCGGCCCCGATGGTGCTCTAATGGATAAAACCCCTGGGAGGAACATTATGCGCCGCTTTACCAGCCTGTCTCTTCCGATTTTAGTTCTTTCGGCGATCAGTTTTGCACAGGACGCGCCGCGGGAAGCAACCACCATTACGGTTCCATCAGGCACCAAAATTTTGCTGACTTTGAAAAGCGCTGTCACCAGCGTCTCGGCCAAGCCGGGCGACGCTATCTACCTGGAAACCGGCTTCCCGGTGGTGCAGGATGGAGTGATGGTCATTCCGGGCGGCACCTACGTGAAGGGCATCGTCGATTCCGCCAAGCGCTCGGGCCGCATCAAGGGCCGCGCCGAAATCCTGCTTCATTTCACCGAACTGATTTACAGCAATGGCTACTCGGTGGCCTTGCCGGGCTCGATGAACGACGCGCCCGGACTTGAGGACGCGAAGGTGAAGGGCAAGGAAGGCACCATCCAGGCCAACGGCCAGAAGGGCAAGGATCTGGGCAAGGTCGCGTCCACGGCGGCCGAGGGCGGGCTGATTGGCGGACTTTCCAGCCGCAGCGCGACGGGCGCGGGAATCGGCGGAGGCGTGGGCGCCGCGATTGGCCTGGCCACCGTTCTATTTGGCCGCGGCACCGAAGTTCGTTTCCCCGCAGGCACCCCGCTGGAGATGGTGTTGCAACGTTCCCTGACCCTTGAAACCGGGCGGCTGCCTGCTTCGATACGTTCGGAGAATACTTCCGCGCCTCGCGACTTGAACGCACCCAAGCTGGAGCGCCGCGTCTTAAGCCCCGATCCCATTTCGCGGTAGGCAATCGGAAGCTGCCAAAGCGGCGAGACCTCTCTCGCCGTTTTTTTTTGTGACTATCGATTGCAATAGGGTTCTCGCTTCAGCATCGCGAAAACACCGGCGGGATGACCTCGCTTGATATTGCGGCTGGCCGCCGCACTGTGTTAACTTCCGCAACGACCAGAAGCTGGTTCAGGAGCGCGGCGCATGGCAATTTGGATACTGCTGGCGATCATCGGAATCGTGATTGTGGCCCTGGTGGTCATGTACAACAACCTGGTGCAGCTTCGCATCCGCGCCGATGGCGCGTGGTCTGACATCGATGTGCAGCTCAAGCGCCGCCATGATCTGATTCCCAACCTGGTGGAAACCGTCAAAGGGTACGCCGGGCACGAGAAGGCCACCTTCGAAAACATCGCCAAGTTCCGCTCCATGGCCATGGGCGCCCAGACTCCGGGGGACAAGGCGGTCGCCGAAGGACAGCTCACCACGGCGTTGCGCGGCCTGTTTGCGGTGGCGGAAAATTATCCGCAGCTGCGCGCGTCGGAGCAGTTTCTCTCCCTGCAGAATTCGCTGAAGGAAGTGGAAGAAGCACTGCAGAACGCCCGCCGCTACTACAACGCGGTGGTGCGCGATCTGAACTCCGCTATGCAGACGTTCCCGGCGGTGCTGGTCGCGGGGATGCTGGGTTTCACTCCCCGGCATTTCTTTGAAATGGAATCCGCGACCGACCGCGATAACCCCCAAGTAAAATTCTGATGCGCCGCGAAGCCGCGCCCACGGCGATCAGGCGGCTCTCCCTATGCCGCGCGCCGGCGGTCTTTTTCTTGTGGGTGTTGTTCACCGCGCTGGCCGCGCCGGCCCAGGTCTCCGGGCCCGCCGGGCACAACTGGCATATCTCCGAATACGAATCCACGATCACCATCGGCGCTGACGGCGCCGCCCACGTCCTCGATCGCCTCTCGGTGGATTTCTCCGGCTCCTGGCATGGGATCTATCGCACTATCCCCATCATTTATCCCGGGCGAGGCGGATCCAACTACAAGCTGCTGCTCAAGATCGACAGCGTCGAGGATGATGACCTGGCCCCGCTCAAATACGAGCAGAGTACGTCGGGCGCTTACCTCAAGCTGAAAATTTTTGTGCCCGGCGCCGCGGACACCACCAAGATCGTGCGCATAAATTACTCCATCAAAAATGCGGTGCGCTTTTTTGAAGATCACGCCGAGTTCTACTGGAATGTGACCGGGAACGATTGGCCGGTGCCCATCGATCACGCCAGCGCCACCATAAGCTTTCCCGCGAACACCGCCGGTTCGCTGCGCGCCCAGGCATTCACCGGGGCCTTCGGGGCGACCCTGCACGACGCTACCGCAGAGGTAAAAGGAGCGCAGGCGATCTTCGCGACTACCGCGCCCCTGCTGATGCGCAGCGGGTTGACCGTCGACGTTTACGTCCCGGAAGGCTTGCTCCGGCAGCCGTCGGCCCTGACCCGCGCGGGCTGGTTTCTCACCGGGAATCCTTCGCTGGCATTGCCTCTATGGGCGTTGCTGGTGATGTTTTTGCTGTGGTGGTGGAAGGGCAAGGACCCGGCGCCCAGCCATTCCGTGGCCCCGCTCTATGAGCCGCCCCCCGGCATTACCCCCGCCGAAGCCGGCGCGCTGATGGCCGATAAGGTGGAGGACCGCGACGTGACTTCCATCATTTTCGACCTGGCGGTGCGCGGGTACATTCGCATCGAAGAAAAAGAAGTGCAAGGGATGTTCTCCAAGCACAAGGACTACAACTTTTACTTGCTAAAGCCGGGGATGCAATGGCCCGAGCTGGCTCCCTACGAGCGGGTCATGCTGGAACATATTTTCTGGGGCGGCGAGATGACGCGCCTGTCAGACCTGCGAAACCGCTTCTATATCGCCGTGCCCATGCTGAAGGCCGACATCGTGACCAGCCTGAAGCGCAAGGGCATGTACACCGTCAGTCCGGAATCAGGCCATGCATGGGCAGCGGTGGGCGCCGTGGTGTCAGCTTTGCCGCTGCTGCTGGTCTTCACCGGCCGCCTGGAATGGGGCGTCACCTTCGTGACCCTGGCCAGCGCGTTGATTTCCGCGTTGATCGTGGTGTTGTTTGGCCGCCAAATGTCGGCCAAGAGCCGCGTGGGCCAGGACACCTACACCGCAATTCTGGGATTTCAGGAATTCATGCGCCGCGTGGATGAAGACCGCATCCGGCGCATGCCTCCCGACACGTTCGAAAAATTTCTGCCTTATGCCATGGCATTGGGCATGGAACACAACTGGGCGAAGGCGTTTGCGGGCATGGCGCAGAAACCCCCAGGCTGGTATCAGACTTCCGGCGGCGGGGTCTTCAACTCGTTCGGATTTATCAATGATCTCGGCCATCTCAGCTCCCAGGCCAGCGAGGTCTTCAGCAGCGCGCCACGCGCCGTCGCTTCAGGTTCCGGCTTCAGCGGCGGCGGAGGTTTCAGCGGTGGAGGCTTCAGTGGCGGCGGTTTCGGCGGCGGTGGGGGCGGAGCATTTTAAACAGTGGTCAGGCGCGGAAACTTTGTTGGCAGTAAATATACTATCGGAGACCCTAATCGAGTGAGGCACCCGGCGGTTGGGTTGATTTCTTAATTTGAGTAATCGCTAGCCGGGAACTCCCTCCGCACTTACTCTCACCCTCAAAACAATTGTCATCTCGACCGGAGACCCCGGGCCTTTGCGGGGCGTGGTAGAGACCTCGGGGCGGCTCTTGATTTCCCACTCTCGCTCTTAATCGACTACTGATTCCGATGTACAACGATGCCCGGGCCTTATTTGCCAGGATGTAAACGCAATCTACCTTCTCGCTCATAAATCATTCCTCCACATGTTATGGAGATAAGTCTCAGCCGGGGCAAAAGACCACGCTGGAGATTAAATCGATTGAGAGCAAAACCAACTGCCAGAGCCGCCCCGAGGTCTCTCCACTACGCCGCGCAAAGGCCCGCGGTCTCCGGTCGAGATGACAATTGTGAGGAAGTGAAATTACAGGCGGAGCGATGATTCCAGTGAATCATCGTATAGTTTAAGACCCAAAATCGCTTAAGAACAAAACCAACCGCAAGTGCCGCCCCGAGGTCTCTCCTTTTCACCCCTGAAAGTCCTGCGAATGGAAGGCTCGCCCCCACCGGCCGGTTGCGCTGAATCGTGCCAGTTATACCCATGTATGTCGTTGTGATATACACTTTTTCTTCGCGGCTTGATCTTGCGCCGCTGCTGGGCTGATGGAGGCAAGTCTTGTCGGAAGAGAGAACGGGTAAACGGTTTCCGCTTAAATTGCCGGTGACCTTGCGTAACAGCGCGGGCGCCGCCAACACCTCTAACATCAGCTCTGCCGGTGTGTACGTATGGTCCGACGCTAAGTTGAAGCCGGGCTCCAAGGTTGAATTCGACATTACCCTGCCGGGAGATGCGATCGGGTCTGAAAAGGAAGTTCGAATTCATTGCCAGGGGCGGGTGTTGCGCACCGAGGAAAGCCGGCGCGCCAAGGCCCGCAAGTCGCCGGGCACGGCCGATAAGAAAAAACCGTCCGCCGCAAAAGTAAAGGCCACGGCGGAAAAGCCGCAGGCCACCCGGGACGGCAAGCAGGGCGTCGCCTGCGTGATCGAGCACTACAAATTTATTCGCACCAAGTAATGGGAGACCACGCCCTGTGATGTTGAAGATCGTACTCGCCGACAACCAGGCGATCTTTCGCGCCGGCGCCGCCAAAGTGCTGGGAGTGGAAGATGATTTCCGCATCGTCGCGCAGGCGGAAAACTTCGCCAAGATGACGGCGGCGGTGGAGAAGTTTCGTCCCGGACTGCTGATATTTTCAGTGGCGCTGCAGGGCGATCTGAAGTCCATCGTGGACCTGGCCCGGCAAAACAAGACTAAGCTGGTGGTGGTGGCTGAAACCGGCGAAGTGCCGGCGCAGTACCTCACCGCCGGCATCCAGGGAGTGATCTACCGCCACGTCAGCAGCAAGAGCCTGCTGGAATGCGTGCGCAAGGTCGTGGCCGGGGGTTCGTGGGTGCAGGACACCGAAGCCGCCGACGTCACCAGCGAAAATGATATGGTCGGGGCGCGGGTGCGCGACCAGCTTACGCTCAAGGAACTGAAGATCGTTTCATTCATCGTGCAGGGCTACAAGAACAAGGAAATTGCCACCCAACTGGACACCACCGAGCAGGTGATCAAGAATTATCTGCGCAACGTTTACGACAAGATTGGGGTTTCCGACCGGCTGGAGCTGGCGCTGTTCACCATTCACCACCGCATTCTCGCCCAGGCGGCGGCCGCGGTCCACGACACCGAACCCGCGGGCTAAACCGGCATATCGCGATGGTTGACCTTCACCCGGTAGCCCGCCGCTGCCAGGTTCTTGCGCACATCCTCAGCGATCATCACCGACCGGTGCTGCCCACCGGTGCAGCCAAAGCCAATCGTCAGGTAGCTCTTGCCCTCGGTGATGTAATGCGGCAGCAGGTAGATCAGCAGTTTGGAAATACGGTTGATGAACTCCTGGCTCTGCGGAAATGACCGGATGTACTTAGCCACCCTCGGGTCCTTCCCGGTCAGCGGACGGAACTCAGGGACAAAATGCGGGTTGGGCAGAAAGCGAACGTCGAACGCTAAATCCACGTCGGCGGGCACCCCGTTGCGATAGCCGAAGCTGGTGCAGGAAATGAGGATGTCCTTGCCCTTCGACCCGCGCTGAAATTTTTCAATCACGTGGGCGCGCAGCTCGTGGACGTTGAACCGGCTGGTATCGATGATCATGTCCGCGATCTTGCGAATGGGCTGCAGAGCTTTGCGCTCGGCGACAATGGCGGATTTCACCGGCGCGGAAAGTCCCAGCGGGTGCGGACGCCGGGTCTCGCTGAACCGGCGCACCAGGGAATCGTCGGAAGATTCCATGAACAGCACGGTGGTGGGAACCTGTTCTTTGAGCGACTTCAAAATCCCCGGCAATTTCTCCAGTTGCGCGCCTTCGCGAATGTCGGCCACCAGCGCCGCGCGCTCGATTTCTATGGACTGTTTCGACAACTCCGCGAAGCGGGGAATCAACTCGATGGGCAGATTATCCACGCAGTAGTAACCCAGGTCTTCAAACGCTTTGAGCACCGAACCCTTGCCGGCTCCGCTCATGCCGGTAATGATGACCAGCTCGCTGTGCGGAGTGGTCGCCCGCGCCAGCGCGGGGAGAGGAGATGGTTCGGCCTGCTTCTTCGTTTTTGCTTTGCTTCGGGAGGCGCTGCGTGCGGGAGTCGGGGTCTTACTGGCGGGGGTTTTCTTTGAGGGCATGCGTATATCGTCTCACGAAAGGGCCAGCCAGTCCCCTGAAGGGATGTCATTCTGACGACCCCCGGCTTTATCGGGGTGAGGAAGAATCCCTATCCTGTGCAAGCTCTCAGCTAACCCGATGGTTCATCTCAACCGAAAACTGACTACAGTACGGTGACGGTCGACTGCGGCGCCTGATCTGTACCGGAAGGCCGATAAAGAACCCGTGGAATATTTGTCGAACTGTAGGGGTCTTTCCTCACCCCGATAAAGCCGGGGGTCGTCAGGATGACACGGTGGGAGGGGGTCTCAAACTTTCCGAGGGCGGAATGACAAATCTTTCAAGGAGTTGTTGATACTCGGAATGACAATTCCAGGGCACCTCCGCCTGCTAAACCGCGGAGGAGATCGCTTCCACCGCTGGATTTGGAGTTTCCGCTGGGGTCCTGAGTATGTCGCAGAGATTGATTTGCAGGCCGCCGAAATCGGGGTGCTCGTTCTCTTCGATCTTATAAGCTACATCGACCCGGTCACCGGCCAGGATTTTTTCTTTTTGTACGTTCTCGGCCATGCGCCATCCCAAGGCGTCAAGCGGCTTAGCCTGGCTGGGCGGGGCGGGCAGCAGGCGTAATTTGACGTGGATATCCTTCATGACCTTGGGCGGCGTCGCCACCCGGCAATTGCGCGAGACGAATACCGGCTCCGGATTGCTATGTCCGAAGGGCTCCAACTGGCGCAATTCGCGCAGCAGACCGGGAGTGACCTGCTCCAGCGAAATTTCGGCGTCTATCCACTTCATGGGTTGTAGGTCTTCGAGAGTCAGGCGGGTGCGCGCGAAGGCGATCATGGCGGCGCGCAACTGGGGCACGCGTTCACCGGGCAGCGCAAAACCCACCGCGTGCGCATGCCCGCCAAACCGCTGGAACAATTCGCCGCAGGATTCCAGTGCCTCCAGTAGATGAAAATTGGGCAGCGAGCGGCCGGAGCCGTGGGCGTCGTCTCCGTCATGGGCAATAACCAGGGTGGGACGCGAATAGCGTTCCACGACCCGGGTGGCGGTGATGCCGATGACGCCGCGATGCCATCCCACCCCGTCGATCACGATGCAGTGGGCCTGGCTGGCGCTGGTGTCCTCATCCAGGCGCTTGTAGATCTCTTTGAGAATGCGCGCTTCCTCCAGCTGGCGCTCGCCGTTGAGGTGGTCGAGTTTCAGGGCCAGAGCGGCGATGCGGGTTTCGTCTTTGCTGGTGAACAGTTCGATCACATCCTCGGCCACATCCATGCGTCCGGCGGCATTCAACCTCGGCGCCAGGCGAAAGCCGACGTCGGTGGGATTGAGCCGCGACGAGTTCTGCAATCCCGCCACGCGCAGCAACGCCTTGAGGCCGGGATTCACCGGACGCCGCAATCCTTCCAGCCCGAGCTTCACAAAAATGCGGTTCTCGCCGGTGAGCGGCACCGCGTCGGCGATGGTGGCAATGGCCACCATCTTCAGAAACGACGGCAGCAGGCGCGCGCATTCCTCGGGACCGAGAATTTTTTCCAGCAGTGCGCCCGCCAGCTTGAACGCCACTCCGGCGCCACACAGCGATTTGCAGGGGTACTCGCACCCGGCCTGGTTTGGATTCAGGACCGCGTAGGCAGGCGGCACGCCCTCTTCAGCTTGCGGCAGGTGGTGGTCGGTAACGATGAGGTCAACGCCCATGCGGCGCGCGGTATCAGCGGCGCTGAAGGCGCGAATGCCGGTATCGACACTGATCATCAGGGTGACGCCGCTGGCGGCGGCGCGTTCCACCACGTCATCCTGAATGCCGTAACCGTCGCGGATGCGATGCGGGATGTGAAATTCAGCGGTCCCCTTGCACAGCTCGATGGCAATTTTCAGTATGACGACCGCGGTGGTGCCGTCTACGTCGTAATCGCCGAAAATGAGGACGCGCTCTTTTGTGGCGATGGCCGCCGCCAGACGGTCAACTGCCTTGCGCAATCCCAGCATCAGGTCGGCGGAGTGCAGATCGGAGATCGATGGCGAGAGAAAACGGGCGGCGTCAGCGGCTTCTTCCACGCCGCGGGCCACCAGCAGGCGCGCGACCAGCAGTGAAATTCCCGCGGAAGCGGCCAGGTGTTGCGCCTTGATTTCGTCGGTTTGCCGCGGAACCCAGCGCACGGTTTAGAGATCGTCGTCCGTCGCGCGATCGTCGCTATTGTTGGTCATGGCCGACATCGCGTCGGCATCTTCCACCAGTCGCTGATAAGTCTCATACCAGGCAGTGGACACCTCGTAAAGAAAAATGGTGCCTTGCAGCGGGAACCCGAGCTGCAGGAAGCCGGTCTTGCCGACGTAGGAGCGCAGCCACCGCGCTTCCTCGATTTCCTCGGAAGGCAGGCTGGTGCGGGAGAGGCGCTCCACCAGGTAATCCACTTCCTCGCGCTTCAGCACCACGTCGTCCACGGTCACAAACGCGGCCCCCGAGGCCTTGGCCAGCTCGACGAAGTCTTTCCACGCCTCGCCATGATCGGAAGGGTCCCACATCACGGTTTGCACGTCCTCAGTGACGTAGGCGCGAAACCGCCGCATGCCATGGCCTTCGATGAACGCGGTCATGTCATCCTTCAGATTGTGAAAGTCGTCGATGATGCTTTCAGATCGGTCAGGCATAGTTTTCGCCAGTTCATATAATACGCCGCAGTCTGGTTCGCCTTGTGATTTTCCGGGAAGGGAGTCTCCGCGGATGCGAAGGTGGCGGGCTCAGGCGGGCACAAACCGGAATCGCGATCTGGGATTTCAGGCCTTCTGCCGGGTCTTCCACAGAATTTGCCGGAAAATTCCCACCCACACCCGGGCATCCGGCTCAGGCAGCTTCAACCGCCGGACCAGACGCCGCACCTTGTCGTCAGTGGAGGCGGCGGGATTCACATAGCCGCTGTGGTGTAACGCCTCGATCAGCACTTCAATGATGCGTTCCACTTCCGCCGAGGAAGCCAGCTTCACCTTGAGGGCCTTCTGTGGCACGGCCGGCTTCACGTTGCCGCGCACCAGCTCGTACAGGCAAACCGCCACCGCCTGGCCGAGATTCATCGACACATTTTCTTCGCCGGTGGGAATGCGCATCAGCCAGTCGCAGTAACTGAGGTCATCGTTCGACAGACCATATTTCTCCGAGCCAAACAAGAGCGCCACCCGGCCCGTGGGGAGATGCTTGCGAATCAGGCGTCCTCCATATTCGAGCCGCCGCAGAGGATGGAAGAGCTCGCGCGCGCGAAAGGCCGAGGTGCCAACTACCAGGGTGCAATCCGCCACCGCGTCGGCGACGCTGGCGCAAAGCTGCGCGCTCGCCAGCACGCCGGCGCCCCCCACCGCGGAACGCGCCTCGCGAAAGGCCGCGTCATAAGGGTCAACCAGGCGCATGTTGCGGAAACCGAAATTGCTCATGGCGCGCGCCGCCGCCCCGATATTCAGCGGGTTGCGCGTGGAGACCAGCACCACGCTTACGCGATCGAACTCAGCTGAGGTTGGCAAGAAGAATGAACGGGTCGCCGGAAAGGCTGCCCTCGGGCAAAGCCGGTTGGCGACGCTGAATTTTAGGACCCCTTGATTTTTGGTGCCGAAGAAGGGACTCGAACCCCCACACCCTTGCGAGTACATGGACCTGAACCATGCGCGTCTGCCAGTTCCGCCACTTCGGCACGATACAGCCCGGGCGAACTACACCGGACCGCTGGTAGGACTTACAAATCTATTTTTACAGGTCACCGATGCCCTGTCAAAAGTGGGGAACATACCCGCGAGGGGTATAACCCGGAATGTATTTTGGGCATCCTATATCATGACTGCATGTACGTTTGAATTTGCCGGAATTTTCTAAGGAGTTTTTATGGCTGAGGAGGCTCTAGCCGACAGCGTAAAGCCCCAGATTGCTGTTGAGCTCCGGACCCAGCTTCGCGCGCTCTCTCACGACCTGGCAAACTCGCTCGAAACCATCATGCAGGTCTCATACCTGATCGCGCAATCCGACCTCGATGATGACAACAAGAAATGGATTTCGCTGATCGATACCGCGGTGCGCCATTCCGCCAAAATCAACAAGGAGATTCGGGACATCCTCCGCTCCCAGTCTTAACACTCCAAGGCGCGGAAGCTGTTGCTCCCGGTGGCTTCATCCCCGCCGCACGAACCCAGCTAGACCAGCTTCGCATCGAGGGTGATATCGGCTTTCAGAACCTTCGACACCGGGCATCCCGTCTTGGCGTTGTTCACCGCGGCGTCGAACTTGGCCTGGTCGGCGTTGGCAATCGTGCACTGCACATCAAGATGAATCTTGGTGATGGCAAAGCCGCCCTCGAGCTTTTCCAGAGTGACCGCGGCCACCGTCTTGATGCTGTCGGCGGTCATGCCCGCTGCACCCAGTTGCCCGCTTAACGCCATGGAAAAACAACCGGCATGGGCGGCGGCGATCAACTCCTCGGGATTGGTCCCAATGCCATCTTCGAAGCGGGTGCTGAACGAGTACTGGGTATCTTTTAGGACGCCGCTGTCGGTGGAAATGATCCCTTTGCCGTCTTTTAATCCACCCTTCCATTCTGCTGTGGCCTTGCGCTGCATACACACTCTCCCATAAAAGATTTAAGTATTTCTGATTTCTAAAGATAGCATGGCGGCCGCGCCGCCTGGTTTTCTGGCGTGTGCGCGGTTGCGGCGGCTTATGCCTGGACCACCTTGCGATATTCGTCGGTGCGGCTAAGAAATTCGTCGAGGTCGCTGCGCAGCACGTAGTACGGGGTGGACAGGCGAAGTTTTGAAGGGTCGCCGCCGCGAATCCTGATCTTGTGGGTCTTCCACAGCCAGGTTTCAAACGCCAGCCGCTTCAGCCAGGGAACGTTAACGGTGACAATTCCGCAACGCAGCGCGGGGTCGGGCGACGTCCAGGATTCGGCGCCGCGCTTGATCATTTCTCGCAGCAGATAGTCCGCCGATTCGCGATGGCGTTTTTCGATGCGGTCAATGCCAATGTCGCCGGCAAACTTGATGGCGGCGCGCAAGCCCGCCAGCGCGGGGACGTTGGAAGAGCCGATCCTCTGGAAGCGTTCTGCCCTGATCTGGGGTTCGTCCCAGCCTTCGGTAGCGATGGTGTTCCACACCCGGTCGATGACCTCATCGCGCACAAAGAGGAATCCTGAGCCTTTGGGGGCCTGCAGCCACTTGTGCGGGCTGGAGCTGTAGAGGTCGCAGCCCAGGTCATGAATATTGAGACGCATCATGCCCGGCGCGTGCGCGCCGTCGATGGCGGAGAGAATGTTCTTGCTGCGTGCCAAACTGCAAATCTCTTTTACCGGAAGCACCACTCCGGTCACGGTGGTGATGTGGCTCACGAAAATCACGCGGGTCCGCGGGGTGATGGCGTCATTGATGAGGTTCATCACCTGCGCGGCGTCCTTCACCGGCCGGGGCAGGGTGAACTTCTTGACCACGATTCCATAGCGCTTGGCTCGCAAATTCCAGGGCCCCTCGCCGCCCGGGTGTTCCTGGTCGCTCATCAAAACTTCGTCGCCCCTCGCGAGGTCGAGTCCGTTGGCCATGTAGCTGTTGGCTTCGGTGGCGTTGCGCAGCAGAGCGATCTCGTCGCGCGACGCGCCCACGAACGCCGCCAGCGGATCGCGAAACTGGTTCCACGCCGCGTAGCCCCAGATGGGGTAATCTTCGGGATCGACCTCCGACAATTTCTCCGATTGCAGGTAGCTGTCGAAAACCGCCTGCAGGACCGGCATGGGCGAGGAGCCGACGGTCCCGTTGTTCATGTATATCTCGTCGGTGGGAATGAGGAACTGCCTGCGGATCTCGCGCCAGTACCCGGTTTGGTCGCGATCATACAGGTCAGGTGAAGGCAGGGCCGCGGGCGGATTGCCGGTCGCCTGTTGCGCGTGGGATTCGGGTAGAACGAAATGGGTGGCGGCGGCGATGCCGGCGGCCGCGCTGGCGGAGTGCAGGAGAAACTTTCGGCGATCAATCATGGGCGGGACCTCGACGTTGGCATCATAAGCCACAGGCGGGGGGTCACGAGTAGTTTTCGCTACAGGGCGAGATTAAGAGACAACGCAAGGTCCTTCGCCAAGACAAGGAGCAAGAGCTCGCTCCAGGATGACAATTCCATAGTGTGTTTTCGCTAGCTTACTTTTTCTTATGCAACTTCTTGGGATTTGGGCGAAGGGCAACATCAAGAGCAACGGACAAGCGAGGCAGTTCGATGAAACGACTTCTCGGGAGTCGTACGGAAAACCAGGAGGGGAATATGGATGGATTTAGTTGAGCTGGTGGCGCTGGTGATTTGGGATATCTGTTTCGGCGCGGGCGGGTGACTTCTTTTCCTGGTGGAGGTCGCAGCCGTAGGCGTCGCGGTGGCATTCGCGGCAGATGAATAGTTCGCACACGTTACAGTAATCGGCCGAACGGTGGCACTCCATCGCGCTCT
The DNA here is from genome assembly GCA_038210375.1 of Terriglobales bacterium. Taxonomy (GTDB): domain Bacteria; phylum Acidobacteriota; class Terriglobia; order Terriglobales; family Acidobacteriaceae; genus JBBQWT01. The sequence goes on from JBBQWT010000004.1 coordinate 95,944, forward strand.
CGCCGGTGGGGTCGTAACCTTCTACTCGGAATATCTCGCAACGACCATTAGTGTGCATGGGAAGACCTTAAGGCCATCCATAGTATCAAGACCGCGCGTAGGATGCGACTGCTTTGTGAACACTCGAACGGTTCTGGTATCAATGGCTAGCAAAAGAAAGAGGCGCCTGGCGGCGCCTCTTTGCAAGTTGGACAGCTTAGGGCAGACGGGTGCGATTTGAGTTCTTGATCGGTGTCAGGGTTACGGGGGCGGAGAGGTTGAATTCCAGCATGGTCTCTGCGGGAATCTTGATCTGGTTGGAACCGGTCGCGGCTTCGACTCCGGTTCCCGCCGCTGCTCCGGCGCCGGCCCCGATGGCTGCTCCGCGTCCCCCACCGGCGATGGCGCCGATGATCGCTCCCAGGGCCGCTCCGCCGCCTACGGCTCCGGCGGTGCGCTTACCGCGGGATGCGCTCTCGCGGGTGATCTCGTTGGTTTGAATGTCGTAACTGTTGTTGGTGTCGATGATGCGGGTGAGAATCAAGGCGAGATTAGCTTTGCCCTCGAACTTGCCGGACGATTTCGATTCGGCCACCCGGCCTTCAAGTTGCGTGCCCCGAGGCAATACCAAGCGGTTATCGAGGTTCACAGCATTTTCCAGCGTCGCGTGGAAAACATCACCGATACGGTTCACGTTGGTGTCGATGGTTTCGCCAACCCGAACGGAAAGCGTGGTTCCCTGCGGCAGGGTCACCGTGGTGACGGTGTTCGCGGCATTGGGATTGTTGTTGTTGGGGTAGTTGGGATTCTGATTGTTGTTATTGGGATACGTCCCGTTGGGATTGTTGTTGTTCGGATAATTGTTATTGGCGTTGGGCGATCCGTTTGGGGGCAGTGCCTGTTCATTGACGATGTGGATGTCAAACGGACCGCCGGAATGCACGAACAGGTAGCAGTCTTCGGCGCTGGTGCAGGTCACGCGGTGAATCATGCGCGGCGGCGCTTGAAAATAAGAATTGCCGTTGAGCACGCGAGTCTGCGAGTTGTCCCACATTTGCAGTTCGAGGGTGCCACGCTCCAGGTAAGCCGATTCGGTGGCGCTGTGCCAGTGGAAGGGAATGCGGTTGCCCGCGGGAATTTCCAAGTAGAGATCGGAAGGCCCGGTGCGGGGATTGCCGTTCACCAGCTTCATCTGCACGCCGGGAAACTCAGGCACCGCGGCCCAAGAGCCTTCATCGCTCGACCAGACCTTGGTGGTGGTCGCCGATGGCTCGTAAGTTGTGCGGACGGTGGGCGCCGGTGTGGTGGCCCTCCTGCGCTTGCGCGTAGTGGTGGCGGCGCCGGCGAAGGAGCCACAAAGCAGGGTAAACAACAGCACACTGCAAGAAACTTTATTTCGTTGCGTCATAAACTTGTAACCTCCGGGAATTCTGAACTTTTGCAAAACAATTATGGTGGGTGTGCGAAATTGCACACCCGCAGGATTTCGCGTCCTGAGGGGACTACACCTCTAAGTAAGATGACGGATTGGTGATTCCTGTTGCCACTAAGGCGTGATATATGGGCCGGCAGCCTGAGTCAGTTGTCCTTCTGCTCAGGAACCGCAATAGCAGCCGATTTCTTATCGGCGGCATCCGCGGCCGCCACGTCGCCGGATTTGCGCAGCACGCCCGCGTATTCCCGAACCACAGACTTTTCGAACAGAGCGTTCTTCCGCTTCTGCGGCGCGGGCAGTGATGGAGCGTCGGCCAGTTCTACGGTGTGAATGGCGCGCTCATAATAGGCGCGTGCCTGTGGCAGGTCGCCGGCGCCGCGCAGTCCGCGCGCCACATCGTTATATGCATACGCAAGATTTACATCGGTGGGCGGAAAAGAAGCTTCCGCAATCGCCAGTTCCTGCTTGTAAAACCCGAGCGCCTCGGTGAATTTTTGCTCTCCGAAAGCCGCGTGTCCCAGATATTCAAAGGACGCAAACTGCGGGAGTTCTCGATTCCCCGGTAGCTCCGCGGCCAGCTCCGACAACCACGAACATGATGTTTCCGCCTCAGGATACCTGCGCTTCTGCAACAGTTCCCGGCACTCTGCTTCCTGTTGGACATAACTGCGGGTAATTTTCTCGTCTCTGGTTTCATTAGGGCCGGGCCCTCCCAGGGTAAACTCCACGGTCACCCGGGTCCTGACCTCTGTGGGCTGGCCGCCGACCAAAAATGGTGAATATCGCCGTCGTTTTGCTGCTTGGGAAGCCGGCGGTAGCAGCAGGGGATGGCCGGTTATGTTTTTGACGGCCGTGACTTTTCCTTCTTTGGAAATGGTCAACTCGAGGACCACCGCGCCTGAGATTCGAGCAACCAACGCCAAGGGCGGATATTCGGGTGTTTCTTTTTTCACAAGGTGCTGATCGGCGAGCGCGGACGGGACACTGGGTGTTTCCTGGGCCAGTAACGGCAGCGCGGCCAATAGAATCACAGCGAGCCAAAGCCTGAGACTAATTATCTTCACAATTCCATCCTCGCAATCACGGATTATTCGGCTGGCCCTTCAACCATTTTCGGCGGCGGCTTCAAACCCAGGTATTGCATGACCATCTGCAAGTCTTTCCATGTTTCCTTCTTTTGTCGCGGATCGCGCAGCAAATAGGCGGGATGGTAAGTGACTGCCAGGCGAGTGCCGTTGAAGTCGTGCCACTGTCCGCGCAGCTTCGCCATGGATTCCACGGTCCCCAGCAAAGTGCGGGCGGCGGTGGCGCCCAGGGCCACGACGACTCGGGGGCTGACCACATCGATCTGCCGCAGGAGGAAAGGAGAACAGGTATCGCACTCGTCGCGCTCGGGAACGCGGTTTCCCGGGGGACGACACTTGACCACGTTGGCGATGTAAACCTGGTTGCGCTCGAGGCCCATCGCCTGGATCATGTTGTTCAAGAGCTGTCCCGCGCGCCCCACGAAGGGTAGACCTTGTACGTCTTCATCCGCGCCCGGGCCTTCGCCCACAAACAACAGCTGCGCTTCGGGATCGCCGGTGCCGAAGACGATGTGCTTGCGCGCCTGCGACAGCCGGCAGCGCACGCACTCGCCCAGGTCTTCGCGAATGGCGTGCAACGCCGCGCTCTTATCGATCGCAAGATCTCCGACTGAGTGGAGGTTGACGCCGGCCGAAGCCAGAGTCTCTGGATGAGTCAGAACCGGCGCGGAAGTTCCAAGTTTTTCTGCCATGCGTTGCGCGGCCGCAGAGGCGGATTCCGAATTCACGAGAGGTGGCGCACCTTGCAAATTCGCCGAATCCGGCTGCGCCAGTGAAAGAACATCCTCGGTGGGCACGGCCTGGGGTACGTCGCGACGGTAGAAATCGAAGATGCCCAGGTCCCGGTAGAAGTTCATCCGGTCCGCGATGGCCTTTTGCATTTGCGGATCAAGAGGGGGCATATCAGGGCTGGGGCGGCTGGTTGGCGGCAACCGGCGATGAAAATTCTCTCGCGTCCGCGGATGCCAGGCGCTGAAGGCGGACCTTCATCACGGCATCGAGCACCCTGTGCGCCACCTCGATCTTGGGGGCCGCAGGCACGTCCACGACTTCGTTCCGCAGGATGATAGTGACCGCGTTGCGGTCGGCGTCAAACCCGGTTTCGGCATGGGTAACGTCATTCACCACGATGGCGTCCACACCCTTCGAACCCAATTTGAGGCGGGCGTTTTCGAGTACGTTTTCGGTTTCGGCGGCAAATCCAAATATGATCTGCGAGCGCCGCGGCCTTTCGCCGTCGGGACGCTCATTCTGCGCGGACCGGCGGTGACGCACGATTTCCGCAAGGATGTCAGGGGTGGCTTCGAGCTCGATATTTGCCGCTTGGGGGGTTGAACCTCCCGCGGCCGAACCGGCGCGCTTGATTTTTTGCCCCGCGGGATTTCGCGGACGGTAGTCTGCGACCGCCGCGGTCTTGATCACCACCGTCGCCGCATTCAGGTGGTCCATCACCGCCGCGCGCATTTCTTCGGCGGTACGCACCGAGATGAATTGCGCCGCGGCCGGTGGCGTGAGCGCGCAAGGGCCGCTGATCAAAATCACATTCGCGCCGCGGCGCAGGGCCGCCGACGCCAGCGCGTATCCCATCTTGCCGCTGGAGCGGTTGCTGATGTAGCGCACCGGATCGATGGGTTCGCGGGTGGGGCCGGCGGTAATCAGGACAGTTTCGCCCTCCAGATCGCTGCCCATGCCGAGTGCGTCCAGCACCGCGGCAACGATAGCCTCGTTGGCGGCCAGACGACCCGGGCCGGTCATGCCGCACGCCAGGTATCCGCTGCCGGGCTCGACCATCCGCACTCCGCGCGCGGTGAGTCGCTCGATGTTGTCGCGGGTTGCCGGGTGTTCCCACATGTTCACGTTCATCGCCGGCGCCAGGACAACCGGAGCGGTCGTGGCTAGAAAAGTGGTGGACAGGAAATCGTCAGCCAGGCCGTTGGCAAATTTGGCGATGGTGTCGGCGCTGGCCGGGGCCACCAGCATTACATCCAGCGATTGCGCTACGGCGATATGTTCCACCGCGGAGTCAATGTTGGGTTGTTCGCTGGCGCCGGAAAAAAGGTCGGTAATCACTTTCTCGCCGCTCAATGCCGCGAACGTCAGCGGACGGACGAACTCCTGCGCGGCCCGGGTCATGATCACCTGCACCGAAAGGCCTTTGTTCTGCAAAAGGCGCACAATCTCCGCCGCCTTGTACGCAGCGATGCCGCCACAAACGCCCAGACCCACCTTGGCGATTTTCACTTCTTGATTGTAATCCCTGAGTGAGGAACAGAACCTCACCGGCGTATGGAGTTGATCTAAAACACTGAGATCTCAGGAAATCAAACAAGAGAAAAAGGAGTGCGACGACCCCTCCGCCCACGATGGCAATTCTCACGATACCCAGTTTTATTTAGGTAAAAGAACCCCTACTGTCCAACGAAAAATACTTTTGCATTTCGGTGGAAGCAGTGGGCTTCATCCCAACTGAATAGTTAAGTGTTACGATTTAGGCTTTAAGCCCCGGTGGCGAATGATTGCAGCAAACTGAAAGCTCGCTTCTGAACGGCCTCAGTTGCGGGGTTTTTCCGCGGCCTGCCACCAAAGAACCAGAACTCCTAAAATCGAGCGCTCTGATTGTGACCCAGACTCTAAAGCCGAGGGCGGTCAGAATGACAACTGATTATTTAGATTTTTTCAAAGGATGAATTTATCCGGTGCGTACAGACAGAAATAACCAATAAATTACGACGCGGGACTGGCCGTCGTTCCAGGCGCCCCGGGGTCAGAGCTGGTGGGCCGCACTCGGCCGGCCTGGCGGCCAGATTTTGGCTTCAGCTTTGCGGGACTGGCGGGTTCTTTTCGGTGATCGTGTACTTTACCTTGCCGGCCTTGATCTCTTCCTGTGCCAGCTTGCTGGGCTTGCGGCATTCCGAAACCACCAACTGCGGGGCTCCGGATTGCAATTGTCTGGCCCGCCGCGCGGCCACCAGGATGTAACGATAATTGCTGTCAAACCCTTCCATGATCACTGCTGTCATTGGCGCACCTCGATGGAGTGAGTAAAGGATTGCAAGCGTATCTTCGTCAGGAATTGCCGGCTACGGAGCGCCCGTGGTTCGGAAAGAATCGATGATGGGTTGCAAGCGCTCATCCATGTTTTCCCTGCGGCATGATTTTGCTGTAGCCATCATGCGCCGGTCGTCGTCAGATAGCAAACCCGATGGATGGATATGGGGAAAATCATGGGGATCGGGCGCCAGCGGCGGACATTCGCTTTGCGCCACCACTGCTCCCGCCGGACCTGAGCCGGTCCCATGGACCGCTTGAACGGCCTGCGGCGGCGATGTGCCGGGAGGCCTACGCGCGAGCGATTCTTTCTGTTCTTTGGCCCGGCGTTCTGAAAGTACGATCGCAACCAGGGCGTCGAGCGATTCTTCGAGACGGTCATTCACGATGATGTAATCGTAGTTGGTATAGTTTTCAATCTCGCCGGTGGCGTTTTTGAGGCGGCGCTCGATCACCGCTTCATCCATGTTCTCGCTGCGATTGCGTTTTCGCAAACGCGATTCCAGCTCCTTGCGCGACGGAGGTAGCACGAAGATGCTGATGGCGCCGGGGATCTTCTGCTTGACCTGGCGCTCGCCCTGCACATCGATATCCAGCAGCAGGTCTTCGCCGCGCGCCTCGGCTTCGGCGAAGAATCTTCGCGCCGAACCGTAATAGTTGCCGAAGACCTCCGCAAACTCCAGAAGCTCGTCCCGCTCCACCATCTTCAGAAAATCGTTCTGGCCGACAAAATAATACTCACAGCCATTCTTCTCGCTGCCGCGCGGCGGCCGCGTGGTGTAGGAAACCGAAAACACCAGGTGATCGACGTAATGACGCAGGCCATTCACCAGCGTCGATTTTCCCGAGCCCGAGGGCGCGGAGATGATGAAGAGAAGGCCGCTCATTCGATGTTCTGCACCTGTTCGCGCGATTTTTCTATTTCCGCCTTCATGCTCAGGCCTAGCTCAGTAATGCGCAAGCCCAGACCGGCCACGCCCGAAGTCTTGGACAGCATGGTGTTGGCCTCGCGGCTCATCTCCTGCAGCAGAAAGTCCATTTTCTTGCCCGCCTCGGTGTCGGAATCGAGCAAGCCGGTGAAATGACGGATGTGCGCCAGCATGCGCACCGTCTCTTCTTCCAGGTCGCTGCGCTCGGCCAGGATGGCCGCCTCCTGCAAGATACGCGCCGGATCGACGTTGCCGGCGATAAGCTCGGTCAAGCGGGAGCGAATTTTCTCGCAGTAGGCCGCCGAAACCTCTGACCGCAACTGGGCGACCTCGCGCGTCAGCCCTTCCAGGACCTGCATTCGGTGGCGCAGATCGTTGGACAGTTCCGCTCCTTCCTGCTCGCGCATCTGTTGGAGAGAACGAATGGCCTGGTGCAGCGCCTCTTCGGCGAGTATCTCCCATTCGTCGCCGTCGGCTCGGGGCGCGGAATCCAGCAGGGCTCCCGGCACCTTCAAGATGAGGTTCAAGTCCGGGTCGGAATGCAGGCCGTGCTGCGCTGCCGCGTCGCGGTAGGCGGCCACGTAGTCCCTGATCCAAACGTGGTTGAGGCTCATGCCGCTGGTCGCAGCAGCGTCAAAACTAAGCGAGACTTCGACCCGCCCGCGGCTGAGGCGCTCCTTTAGAATGCGGCGCACTTTCATCTCGAAGCCGTTCATGTCGCCCGGCAGGCGCAGGTGTACCTCGAGGAAGCGGTGATTGACCGACTTCAGCGACAGATTGAAGCTGCGCCCGCCGGCGCCGACGGCCTGCACCTGGGAGAAGCCGGTCATCGATCGAGTCGGCAAGCTTATGGCCTCACGGGAACTTCGGGAATTTTCATGTCCACATCGATAAATTGCAACTCGTAAAGCCGGCGGTAGGTGCCCAGGCGACCCAGCAATTCTTCATGGCTGCCTTCATCGGCGATGCGCCCGTCTTCGATGACCACAATACGGTCGGCGCGCCGCACCGTGGAAAGCCGGTGCGCGATCACAAACACGGTACGCCCCCGCATCAGGTTTTGCAGCGCCACCTGCACCAGGGCTTCCGATTCGGTGTCCAGGGCGGAGGTGGCCTCGTCGAGAATCAGGATGGGAGCGTTCTTGAGCAGGGCGCGGGCGATGGCGATGCGCTGTCGTTCGCCGCCGGAGAGCCGCAACCCTCGCTCCCCGATGATGGTGTCATATCCTTCCGGCAGGTTTTGAATAAAATCATCGGCCAGGGCGGCGCGCGCGGCGACGCGGATGAGATCAAGACTCACATGCGGCCGGCCATACGCGATGTTGTTGGCTACGGTGTCATTGAACAGGATGGTTTCCTGGGTCACGATGCCCACCTGCGCGCGCAGCGAATCCAGCGAGACGTCGCGCACATCGTGGCCGTCGAGCAGCAGCCGGCCCGCACTGACGTCGAAAAAGCGGGGAATCAGGTGCACCAGCGTGCTCTTGCCCGATCCGCTCGAGCCCACGATGGCGAGCATTTCCCCGGCATGTACTTCAAGATTGATGTCATGCAGTACGGTGCGGCCGGGCTCGACGTCGGCGCCGGTGTACGCGAAATCCACGTGCTCGAATTTCACCGTGCTGCGGAACGCCGGCAACTGGAGGGCTCCGGCTGATTGTTTTACGTCGTCGTCGGCATCCATGAATTGAAACAACGTGGAGGATGCGCCCACCGCCTGGTGGTAGCTGTTATGAAACTGGGTGAACTTGCGCACCGGGTCGTAGAGCTTGAAGACGGCGATGATAAAGGTAAGAAAACTTCCGGCGGAAAACGCCCCGGCGCCGATGCGATCGCGTCCCAGCAGCATCAGCATGGCGATGGCGATGGAGGCGATGATGTCCATGAGCGGGGAGCTGATGGCCTGGGTCTGGGCGGAACGCAGGTTGGCGCGCAACAACCGGGCGGCGGCCTGGCGGAATCGCATGTTTTCCCATGACTCCATGCCAAAGGCCTTCACGATGCGATTGCCGCTGATGGTTTCATGCAGGATGTTCTGAATGTCGGCCAGCTTGTCCTGGCCGCGACGGGTGGTAAAGCGCACCCGCCGCCCGATCTTGCCGGAGGAAAACAGGATTACCGGAATGAACAGCAGCAGGATGAATGCCATCTTGCCGCCCAGCAGCACCACCACCACGGCGGTAAAAACCAGGATAAAAAGCTGTTGCAGGAATTCCGCCAGCACCGCCGAAACCGCAAACTGGATGCGCTCGATGTCATTAATGATTGTCGAAAGCAGCGTGCCCGTGGAGTGCCGCTGAAAGAACGCCACCGAACGCCGCAGAATGGCTTCATACAGATCGTTGCGCAGGTCGGTGAGCATTCCCAGCCCGGCATAATTCACCAGGTAAGTGCCCGCGTACAGCGCCAAGCCTTTTAGGACGGTGGCCACCACCAGGGAAAACGCGACTATGGTCCAGGCATTGCGAAAATGGCTGGGAACGAGCTGCTGCAGGTAGAGGGTGTGCCCGGAGATAGTGAAGAGAACGATATCGCGCGATTGCGACGCGGGATGAAGAACGCGGTCAAAGATGGGACGTACCAGCAGCACGCGGAACGCGTCCATGAGCCCCGCAACCGCCATCAGCACCACGGAACCGGCAAACGGCAAGCGGTAGGGGCGCAGGTACTTGAGTAAGCGGTTCAGCTCCATCAAGTGAGCATTTTACCCGAAAGATGCGGCAGGGGATGATACGGCAGATGGTTCTCCGCGGGTTGGGAATGCCGAAGAATCGGGCTCGACTGAGCTCCGAATCGTTCTTCCGGCCACGGCGCCATCCGTTGCCTTGCGGTTTTGTAATACTCTTGTCTCATGGCTACACGCATCGAAGTGCTGCGGCGCTGGCTCGGAATCACCGCCATACTGATCATCTTGCTGGTGACCGGTCTCTTCTTCTATGTGCGCTACCGGGCGCGTGAAACCGTGGCGGCGGTAGAGAAGCGGCTGGGCATCAACATCCAGCAGAGCACTACGGGCTTTAGTTTTTCGAAGTCTGAGGGCGGACGCACCCTCTTCACCATCAAGGCCGACAAGGCCATCCAGCTCTCGATGGGAGGGCGCAGCCGCCTGCAAAACGTCAGCATCGTCGTGTACGGGCGAAAAAGCAATCGCTTCGATCGCATTCACGGCAGCGAATTCGCCTACGACCCGGCAAGCGGAGAAGTTTCCGCGGAAGGCGATGTGGAAATTGAGCTGGAAGGCGACACCGGAGCCACCGCGCGGCCGGACCAGAGTGTTCCCGCCGAAACCGGCAAAAACCCTGTGCATCTGCAAACCCGCGGCCTGGTGTTCAACCAGAAGACCGGGCTGGCTTCCACCCCGGAGAACATTGAATTTGTTCTTCCCCAGGGAAGCGGCTCGGCTCACGGGGCTTTATACGATAGCCACGAAGGCATACTCACCCTGCAATCGGCCTTGCATCTGACTACCTCGGCGTCGGTGTTGAAAAAGGGATTGCGGCCCAGTGGAAGGGTTGCCGTCACCGCCGCCACCGGCCCGCCGACCACGCTCGATGCGACTCACGGCGTTTTCACAACATCGCCGCGCCGCGCCACGCTTGATGGCGTGCGCCTGCACCAGCCCGAACAGGAGGTGGAGGCCGGGCAGGTCACGATACTGCTGCGTCCCGATAACCAGATCGAGAGCGCGGTGGCCACCGGCAATGTGCGTATCACCCAGACAGACCCCAGGGGGGTAAACAATACGCTGCGCAGCGACCGCGCCGATGCGGTGGTGAATGCCAGGGGCGAGTTTCAGAATGTGAAAATGACCGGCGGAGTAGTCATGGATTCAACCGGCGCCACACCTCGCCACGCCACCGCGGGCATGGTCACCGTTGATTTTGCTGGAGCCAACCGGGTGCGGAAAGCGCGCGCCAGTGATCATGTCATCCTGCGGCAAGGTGCGGAAGGTCCTGGGCAGAAATCGCTGCAGATCGCCGCTGAAGCCGTCGATTTTTTCCGGGATGGCGACTCGGCCACCCTGAACCGCGCCACTACTTCGGGCCCCGCGCAAATCGTGATCGCCGATAACCAGCTTGGAGCCGCCGTAACATCGGTATCGGGGGTCGATGGGAAAAATGCCCACACTACCATTACCGCGGGGTCGTTTTCCGCGGCGCGGGACGCCGCCGGCACCACCCGCGTCCACGGCGAACCCAATGCCAAAATCGTTTTCGAGACTCCGGGACAGCCGGTGCGCACCAGCGCCAGCCGGCAACTTGATGTGGTGCTGGCCGGGGGGCCGGCTTCCTCGAGATTTTCCGGGGGGTCTTCCAAAAAGTCCGCGGGGCCGGCCGGCGGCATTTCGTCGGTGGTGCAGCAGGGCGACGTGCGCATCGAAGAAGCCGGCCGGGTGGCGACCGCCGGCATGGCCACCTATGTTCCCGCCGAGCAGTCGCTGCTGCTGACCGGTTCTCCGCGAGTCACCCAGGACGAAATCGTCACCACGGCCCGTACAATCCAGTTGAACGGCCGGAGCGGGGAAGTCAGCGCCCGCGGCGAGGTTAAGACCACATACAACGACAGCCGCTCCGCGGCGGGCGCGCTGTTTACCGGGGCCGAGCCCATCCACGCCACCGGGGAAGAGATGACCGCGCGCAAGGCGACGGCCACCGCCATTTATTCCGGCGGAGCGCGTCTGTGGCAGGGGGTCAACATCATTCAGGCGCCGGTCATTGAGTTCGACAAGAACGCGCAGAGCATTCGCGCCACCGGGCAAGCCGCCACCGGAAAACAGTCGGTGTCGTGCGTTCTGGTGCAGACCAATGCCAAAGGCAAACTTGTGCCGGTGAACATTCACTCCACCCGGCTGGTGTATTCCGATAAGGAACGCAAGGCGCGATTTGATGGCGGGGTCACGATGACCGCCGAAGATGGAACTACCCGGGCCGACCATGTGGATGTCATCCTTTATCCAGCGCGCCGCCCGGGCGGACAGGCTATCCCCGCCGGATCGCCGTCCGGCCAATTGAAAGAGATCATAGCCGACGGGGGCGTAGTGGTGCAGCAGGCCACCCGGAAGGTCTCGGGAAGCCGCCTGGTTTATTCCGCGCAAGAGGGAAAATTCGTGGTGACGGGGACGCCGCAAGAACCGCCTAGCATTTTTGATGCCGAACAGGGCAAAGTTACCGGGGAAACTTTGACTTTCTATAATCGCGATGATAGGGTGCGGATAGATAGCGGGGATTTGACGCGCACCCTGACCCAAACCCGGATAAAAAAATAAATGCGAACGCTGGCGACCGATGGCATTGGCAAGTCCTACCGCCGCCGTCGTGTGGTGGAGGGTGTTAACCTTAGGGTAAACCAAGGCGAGGTAGTTGGTTTACTGGGGCCTAACGGAGCGGGCAAGACCACGACCTTCTATATGATCGTCGGCCTGATCGCCCCGGACAGCGGCCGCATCATGGTGGATCAGCACGACATCACCACCGTGCCCATGTATCTGCGGGCGCGCTCCCACGGCATCAGCTACCTGCCCCAGGAACCGTCGATTTTTCGCAAGCTGACGGTGGAAGAGAACATACTCGCCGTCCTCGAAGCCCAGGCCATCTCATCGCACGAGCGCCGCGAGAAAGCCGAGCAATTGCTGGAGCAACTGGGCTTGTGCCACGTGCGCAAGAACCGGGGGTACGCTCTTTCCGGAGGCGAACGGCGCCGCGTGGAAATCGCGCGCTGCCTGTGCATTTCCCCGTCGTTCATCCTGCTCGACGAGCCGTTCTCCGGAATCGATCCTCTGGCGGTTCTGGATCTGCAGAAAATTATCTTTGACCTGAGAAAACGCGGGATCGGCGTGCTCATCACCGACCATAACGTCAGGGAAACGCTTTCGGTCACCGATCGCGCTTACATCATCCACGAAGGCCGCATCTTTCGCTCCGGCACCCCGGAGGTGCTGGGCAACGATCCCGAGGTCAAACGCGTGTATCTCGGCGAGAATTTTTCCATGGTTTAAGGCGCTTCACAAGGAGCCGGAATCTTAAATTCAGCGTGACAGTTCAAGCATGTTTCTAGCGCTGCCGGGTTCGCCCGCGGATCACCATGCCTTTACTTCAGCCCAATCTGAGCCTCAAGCTTTCCCAGCGGCAGATACTCACGCCCGGCCTGGTGCAGATGGTGACCGTGCTGGCGCTGAACCGGCTGGAGCTGAAGGAGATGATCAATGCCGAGCTGATTGAAAATCCGGTGCTGGAGGAGCTGGAAACTTCAGTGCCGCTGCTCGATCAGATCTCCGAGCGCGAAGAGGCCCGCGAACGCCAGGACACCGCCGAGTTGGAGCAGGATGCGCCCGCCAGCGAGCCCAAAGACGCGTTCGATGAAATTGATTTCGGAACTTATTTCAAGGACTACCTCGACCCCGGTTATCGCAGCCCGAACGAAATCGAGTCGGTCGAACGGCCCTCGTTTGAGAATTTCCTGTCGCGTCCCGCCACCCTGACCGATCACCTCAGCTGGCAATTGGGTTCCATTCATCTTTCCGCCGAGGAACGTGCGGCCGGCGAGCTGGTGATCGGCAACCTCAACGAAGAAGGCTACCTGACGGCCAGTGACGAGGAGTTGCTGGCCGTTTTGCGGGATGATCCCGAAGGCGGGAATGTTGCTCTTCCTGGTGACACTGAAGTTGACGCGTTTCTCGAACCCGCCGCCGGTGTGCACCCGGAAGCCGTCCCTGCGAGTGGCGATGAAAGAGCGACCAAGTCGGCGGATGCGCCGGCCCCGGAACCTCCGCAGGCAAAGGATCTCCATCGCAAAGAAGTGAGCGAAACAGATACGACTTTCACCCGCGAAATCCTCCACCACGCCATCACCATGGTCCAACAGATGGACCCCCCGGGAGTGGCCGCCCGCGACCTTTGCGAGTGTTTGCGGCTGCAGCTTCTGTACCACCAGCAACTGGCCGCACACAAAAATAATGCGGCTGATCCGGAAAGCAACCAGATGCTGCAGGATTGTTTTGCCATCGTCGCCGATTGCCTGCCACTGCTGCAAAAGAAAGAATTGAAAGAGATCGCCAAGGTGTTGCGCCGCCCGCTGGCGGCGGTCGAACAAGCGGTGGATTTCATTCGTACCCTAGATCCCCGGCCGGGTCTGCGTTACAACAAGGAAGAAGCGCGGGTGATTGAGCCCGATGTGGCATTCGTCAAGCAGGGCGACGCCTACATGGTCATCATGAATGAGGAGGAGGTGCCGCAACTCCGCTTGAGCCCAACCTACAAGCGACTGATGGCCCGCGGGGCGGCGGAGAAGGATGTGCGCAATTATGTGAAAGAGCGGTACCGCTCCGCCATCCAGCTCATCAGGAACATCGAACAGCGCAAGCACACCATCGCCCGGGTGTGCTACTCCATCATTGAACGGCAGCGCGACTTTCTCGATTATGGGGTGGACCGCATGAAGCCCATGATGATCAAGGAAGTGGCCGAGGAGATCGGGGTGCATCCCTCCACGGTCAGCCGCGCAGTTTCCAACAAATACGTGCATACCCCGCAGGGCGTATTCGAGCTGCGTTATTTCTTCAGCGAAAGCGTGAACGGTCCCGAAGGCTTGTCAACGTCGCTGTTGATATTGAAGCGCCGGGTGAAGAAGATCATCGAAGACGAAGACCCGCAGCGGCCGCTCACTGACGACCAGATCACCCGCATCTTACTGGACCAGGGAATCAGGGTGACCCGGCGCACTGTGGCCAAGTATCGCGAAGATATGCGCATCCCCAGCACCCATCACCGCAAGGTCAAAGAACGATGAGGTAGCCGCGAACGTAGTTGCGAACATCATAATGAATAGGTCATTCGAACCAATCCCAGGGAGCCAAGCGATGAATGTGGAATATACCGGCAGGCAGGTAGAGATATCGAATGCGATCAGGATCCAGACCGAACACGGGCTGGCGAAACTGGAAAAAATTTTCGGAGGCGACTTCCACACCCACGTGATCCTGGGAACGGAAAAACGGCGGTGCAAAGCGGAAATCACCCTGAACCTGAGGGACCATCCCCTGGTCGGGGTGGCAGAGGCGGCTACCATGCCGCTCGCTATCAGCGGCGCCCTCGATCACATTGGCAGCCAGGCGGTGAAATACAAGAGCCGGCTGCGCAGCCGGAAGCGTAACGCCGCTACTCGCAAGCCGGGCAAGGCCATCGGCGGCCCGGAGTCCGCGAATGGGGAATTACCAACCTCCACCTTGCCCAACAGCTCCGCTATGATGACCCATAATTTCCCCGAGGTAAGCGTGGTCACCGAGGCCCACGTTGTGGCGTCCAACGAGGCCGTGGCCAAGCGTCCGCTGACCATTGATGAGGCGATTAAGGAAGCAGAGTTTCGCGACCAGGAAGTGTTTGTATTCAGAGATATGGCGGGGAACGTTAAAGTGCTGCATCGCAAGAGAGATGGACATCTGGTGCTGATCGAGGCCTAAGGTTAAGGGCGCGCTGGTTTACAAGAATTCCGGGCCTAATCGCAGCCATTGACTGCGGCGCCCCGCCGACGCTGGGAGTTCAAGCCCCCTCTCCGGTGTCATCTTGACGACCCCCGGCCTCATCGGGGTGAGGAAGGACCCCTACTGTACGACAAATCCCCCCGGGGGTTTTTCGGTTCTTCGGTACCTGTCAGGCTCGAGATCGACGATCATCGTACGGTGGTCAGTATTCGGCGGAGATGAACCATCGGGTTAGCCGAGAGTTTGCAGAGGGTAGGGATTCTTCCTCACCCCGATAAAGCCGGGGGTCGTCAGAATGACATCCCGTTTGAGGGACTGCCTGGAGTGGTTCCAAATTCCAGGCTGTGCAGTCAACCGCCGCTGACCTACCGACCCGAGATTTTCTCGCCAATCGATTTTGCCTGCGAGAACAGGTGCAGGTAGTCGGGGCCGCCGGCCTTGGAATCGGTGCCTGACATATTGAACCCGCCGAAGGGGTGGGCGCCCACCATGGCGCCGGTGCATTTGCGATTGATGTAGAGGTTGCCGACGTGGAAGTCGCGCTTGGCGCGGTCGAGCTTTTCCCGGGATGAGGAATACACCGCCCCGGTCAGGCCAAACTCGGTGTTGTTGGCGATGGCCAGGGCGTCTTCAAAGTTGCTGGACTTAATGATAGCCAGCACCGGCCCGAAGATTTCTTCCTGCGCCAGACGCGCATCGGGCGCGATGTCGGCGATCACCGTGGGCTCGATGTAGTAGCCATCGCCCGCGCTGCTGGAGCGGCCGCCGCCGGTGATGACTCGTCCTTCGCTGCGTCCGATCTCGATATATTTCAAGATGGAATTCATGGCGTTCTCGTTGACCACCGGGCCCATGGCCGCGTTGCCCGCGGGATCGCCCAACTGGATCTTGTTGACCTTATCGCGGACGCGTTCCACGAACACGTCGTAGACCCTGGCATCCACGATGGCGCGCGAGCATGCCGAGCATTTTTGTCCCTGGAAGCCAAAGGCGGCCTGCACCACGCCTTCCGCGGCGGCATCGATATCGGCGTCGGCATCGACCACGATCGAATCCTTGCCGCCCATCTCGAGGATGGTGCGCTTGATCCAGATCTGGCCGGGACGGGCTTGTGCGGCGCGCGCATTGATATCGAGCCCAACTTCCTTGGAGCCGGTGAAAGCGATGAAACGGGTCTTGGGGTGCTCGACGATGGCGTTGCCGAAGGTGGCCCCGGAACCAGGGCAGAAATTGACCACCCCGTCAGGCAAGCCCGCCTGCTGCAGCACTTCAAAGAAGCGCGCGGCAATGGTAGGAGAATCACTCGAAGGCTTGAGGATGACGGTATTGCCGCACACCACCGCCGCCATGGTCATGCCCGCCATGATGGCGCAGGGAAAATTCCATGGCGGAATCACCGCGCCCACTCCGAGCGGAATGTAAACCAGTTGGTCGTGTTCTCCGGGCAACTGCACCGCGGCCTGGGACTGGCTGAGCCGCAGGGCCTCGCGCGCGTAGAAATCGCAAAAATCAATGGTCTCGGCGATATCGGCGTCCGCTTCCACCCAGTTCTTGCCCACCTCGTACACCATCCAGGCGGCAAACTCGAACTTGCGCTGCCGCAGTAAATCGGTGACCCGGGTAAGTACTCCGACGCGATCGGTGACCGAACTGAGCCGCCAGGTGGCGAATGCCGTCAGCGCGGCTTGCATCGCCGGTTCCACGTGTTCCGGTCCCGCCTTTTGATGGGTCCCCACCAGTTCCGCGGGATTGGCGGGGTTGAACGACTTGATTTTTCCTTCGGTCTTGATCTGCCGGCCGCCGATGACGAGGTCGTACTCGCGTCCTAATTCGCCTTTCACCCGCGCCAGCGCCTGCCTCATCTTGCGGGCATGATCCGCGTCGCTGAAATCAGTGAGAGGCTCGTTGCGAAACGGACCGCTGAGTGTGGATGCTGTAGTGGAGGGAGTGTATTCTGCGGTGGCCATGGCGATGTCGTCCTTTTTAATTCAGTGCGTTGCCGGCGGACTCTGAAGGCGCCCTGCCCGCTGCCGGGAGAGTGAGTATCTTAACATTGGGAAGCGGCCCTTAGAATTCGGCTTGCGAGTCAGAGGCCATGCGCTCCAGCTTGTCCCAGGCAAAGGCTTTTCCGTCGAAGGCGCGCTTTAGGGTTTTGAACAGCACCACCGAAAAAAGCTGGCGATAGGTGAAGCGCTGCAGCCAGATATGGGCCAGCAGCCAGTAGTCGCTGCGCGTGCTGGTGGAGCGCCGCTCCAGAAGCACGGCGATGGCCGACGCCACAAAATCAATCACCAGGAAGACCAGGAAGAACACCAGCAGCCTCACGAAATCGGTGGTGTTGCTGGTGTCCGGATGAAAATACCGTTCCATCAGGAACTTAATCGTGCCGAACACGAACATCAGATCGATGAACGGGGAGACCAGCGGCAGCATGATCTGGAAGATGACGATGTTGGGCAGCGCCACCCAGCCCAGGGTGCCGCGATGGCCGAAGGCGCCGCGATGTTTCCACACCGACTGCAGGATGCCGAACGACCAGCGAAAACGCTGGCGGATCAATCCCCTGGCGCTGATGGGGGCTTCGGTGAAGGCAATGGCGCGGTCTTCATACACCACATGCGAACCCATCTGCAGCAATGACATGGTAAGGTCGGCATCCTCGGCCACGGTGTGCAACGGATAGCCGCCTGCCTGGCGCACCGCTGACACCCGCCAGGCCCCGATGGCGCCGGGAACCACGGTGACCGCGCCAAAAGTATTAAGCGCGCGGCGCTCGAAGTTCTGGCTGGTGAGATATTCCAGGGCCTGCCAGCGCGTCCACAGGTTGATGCGGTTGCCCACTTTGGTATTTCCCGCCACCGCCGCCACGCGGGGCACGGCGAAGTGGGGAAGCAGCAGGGAAATCGCGTTGGAGGCGATTTCGGTATCGGCGTCGATGCCAACGAAAAAATCTTCGGTTACGTGGGCCAGCCCGTGGTTGAGGGCTTCGGCCTTGCCGGCGTTGGGTTGGCTGATGACCAGAAGTTTTCCCGCGGCAATCTCCGGGGCGAAGCAGCGGTGAGTCACTTCGAGGGTGGAATCGGTGGAGCCGTCGTCCACCATAATGATGCGCATGTGGGGGTAATCGGACGCGAGCACTGACCTGATGGTGCGCTCAATACCCAGTTCCTCGCTATAGGCGGGAATCAGCACCGCCACCGGAGCGGTAAAAGGCAGCAAAAGCCGCGGATCCGGCTTCCGCAACCGATCATAAATGGCGAGGATGCCGATGAAGATGAGGCGCGCCGTCATCAGGGCATCGCCCAGAAAAAACACCAGCTCGATGCCCGCGCCGGAAAGATCCCATAGCCAGAACGCGATGTCATCCACCTGCGCGCCCACGCGTTCGTTGGCCGAGATCGCGGGCATCACGTCGGAACGCTGCTTGCCCAGCAACGCCGATACGGGCACGAGCTCGTAGCCGCGCGACCGCAACTCATCGATCAATATGGGCAGCGCCTTAACGGTTTCGCTGCGGTCGCCTCCGCCGTCGTGCAGCAGCACGATATTACCCAGGGGAAGCTGCTCGATGACGCGCCTTACGATTTCGTCGGCGGAGGTATGCGGATTGTCCTTCCAATCGTTGGGATCGATCTTGGTCCCCACCGTGATATAGCCCATCTGCTGCACGACTTCCAGCGGTTTGACCTCGTCCGCGGTGTCAGGCTCCTGGTCAATCGAATAGGGCGGGCGGAAATACAAAGGCTTGACTCCGAGCTTGGCGGCAAACAGGCGCTCGGTAAGGTTCAGCTCAACTTCCATATAGCGCCGCGAAACTTCGCTGATGTCAGGATGAGTGAAGGTGTGGTTGCCGATCTCGTGCCCTTCGTCGAACACCTGGTTAGTAAGCGAGCTGAAATCGCGCGCCGCAGAGCCGATCATGAAGAAGGTCCCCTTGACCTTCCTGGCCTTCAGCACCGCCAGTATCTTCGGGGTAAAAGTCGGGTCCGGCCCATCGTCGAAGGTCAGCGCAATCAGTTTGGGCGTGGCGCCGAACTGGTGCAGCTCATAGGGGGTGGGAAACGAGGAGATGGTTTCCCCAACGATCAGGCCGGTGGCGGCATCCAGTTTCACGCTGCGCACGCCGGGCGTGGGCTTGCGCTCAATTACCAGTATCTCGCCGGCGCCTTCGGTGTCCACGTCCTGGCCGGAGGGCATGATATTCAGCTTAGAGGGAGAATCGGCGCTGGAGGGGCTGTCCCACACCGCCCACATGGAGCGATCTTCGGCGCCGAGGCGCCACAACGCAAATGTGCGCAGGCCCAATTGGCGGGCCGCGCGCATCTGGTTCAGCGTGGTCACCGCATCGAGATACCAGACATCGTGGCGGTCTTCGTTTTCATCGCTATAAGCGTAGTGCGGGTTCAGGGTATCGGGGTCGAGCTGGATGTTCGATTCCGATTCCTGCGCGTGCAGCCACGCTTCCTGGGTGGAAATGGTCTGCACGTCGGCGGCCGTGGCCGGGATGTTTTTCTTCGGAGTGCGCCAGTCATAACCGTAGCTACCCAGCGCACAGATGAGTTTTTCGCGGGGAATCAGTTTCAGCGTGCGCGCCAGGTTTTTGGTGAACCAATCCTGCGCGGCCACCGGGCCCGGTTTCCCCGGGCCCTGGTGCTGGTCGTAGTTCATCAAAATCAATCCGTCGGACTGCTGGGCCAGGTACGCATAGTCATAGTCATCATCGCTGGCGGGCACGTTTACATATAGCTTCATGCCGCGGGCGTGGAGGTCGCCGCCCAGTTCGCTGATCAGCGCCTTGAACCCGGCCTGGGCGGAGCGGGGAATTTCTTCGAAGTCGATGCAGATGCCGCGATAGGCGCCGCTCGACAGAAATGCGCCGATTTCGCGGCGGAAGCGCTCGCGGCTGGCCGAACTGCTGAGGAAATCGCCCACCGCCGGCATGAATTGCCGGGAGACGGCGTCGAAATTGTTGACCAGGGGAAAGACTTCGGTTTCCGCCTTCACGCTCTTGAGAAATGGCATTACTTTCTCATCCACCGGAAGGATCTTGCTGCCTGAAATCACATCAAACTGGCGGTTGTCGGGGCTGACGCCCTGCAAGCGGCCGTCGGGCGTGAGCACGTGCAGCCATTCGGGATACAGAATGTCGATCTGGTGAACGTATTCTTTCAGTGAGGAAAAGCTGCCGGCGTCCCAGTTGACGTAGAACGCCGCGCGAATTCCTTCCTCGGTGTTGAGTACGACTTGCGAGGGCGGCGACGTGGTCTTGCGGCGCGCCGGACGAGGCGGCCGCGGACGCTCGGTTCCCACCAGGGTGTGATAAGGGTGCTGCGGGTGCGGCAGCAGCAGGGCGGGGAGACTCTCTCCGCGCAAGGCGGTGAACACGAACACAATCAGCACCAGAGAAAGCATGACCGCGGAAGCATCCAGCAACCGCCGTAACCGCTTCCAGCGTTTGCGATCAGGGTCGTAAAATACCGCTTTCTGCATGCTGATAGGGTCTTTTTTCATCGTATCTTCGGGTTCCGGCAACGTCAAACCAACCGGTACACGTGATCTTAATAGTAGGAAGCGAGGTGTAGTCTCGGAGTGCCCTTGGAACAAAGTTTAAGCGGCGTCCGCGAATTCGCAGCGGCAATCCGCGAATTTATTTATATTCGCACCGTGCGTTTTTCCTCACTCCACCATCGCCGCTTGATTCTGGCGGCCCTCCTGGCCGGCCTGGCGTTGCGTCTGTTCTTTGTGTTGCGTCATCCTCTGATAACTTTTGATGCTTCCGTGTACGGTGATATCGCCAAAAACTGGCTGCTGAGCGGAACCTTCGGCATGACTGAAAATGGGGTGGCGGCGCCCACCCTCATCCGCCTGCCGGGCTACCCGGCGTTTTTGGCGATGGTGTGGCTGTTGAGCGGAATCGAGCACTATCGCGCGGTGGAATTGACCCAGGTGGTGATCGATCTGGGCGGATGTTTTGTGATTGCCGGAATCGCGCGCCAGCTTCTCAACCAGCGCGCGGCGCTCATCGCCTTCGTGATGGCGGCGCTTTGTCCTTTTCTTGCCAACTATGTCGCCATTCCCCAGACCGAAACCCTGGCAATTTTTTTCTCGGGAGCGGCGCTTTATTCAGCGCAGCGCGCTCTCCGAGAAGCCCGCTGGGCAAAGTGGATTGCCGGCTGCGGATCTTCCGTCGCCGCCGCCATCCTCATGCGTCCTGATGGCGTGATCCTGCTGGCCGCGATCGGCAGCTACCTCTTGTGGCATGGTCTGGGTCCGCGGCGCGGCAGGAAGCAGGCATTTGATAAATTCGCGGCGGGGGCGACGGGAAATGTGGGGCGCACCCTAACGGCGGGACTCCTGCTGGGCGCGTGCGCGCTGCTGCCGCTGGTCCCGTCTACAGTGCGCAACTGGAACGTATTTCACCAGTTCCAGCCGCTCGCTCCGCGCTACGCCAACGCACCGGGGGAATTTGTTCCCCACGGATTTCATCGCTGGGTGAAAACCTGGATCGTGGACTATGTATCCACAGAAGAATTGTTCTGGAAGATTTCCGCCGATGTTCCCGGAGAGATGGTGGATGCGGGCAAGCTCCCGGACCGCGCCTTCGACGACCCCGGGCAACGCGCCGAAACCAGCCGGTTGTTTGACGAGTACAACCTCAACCAGGTAATCACCCCGCAAATCGACTCTGAGTTTGCCCTCCTGGCGGGAAAACGGGTCGAACATGCGCCGCTGGGTTATTACCTGTGGCTGCCGGCGTTACGAGTAGCGGATATGTGGATGCGGCCTCGCACCGAGATGCTGCCTATTGAATCGCGCTGGTGGGAATATGAAAATCACGAGGGAGAATCGCAGATCGCGATCACCATGCTGCTGTTGAATGCGGCCTTACTGTTCACCGCACTGGCAGCGCCGATCGCAGCGCGCAAAATGAGCAGGGAAGCTTCCATCGCGGGCGCAGCACACACCGGGCTGCAAAATCCGGGCCTGCTGTTCATGTTCATCTTTCTGCGCTCGGTGTTGCTGGCGTCGCTGGAAAATCCCGAGCAGCGTTACACGCTGGAATGTTTTCCCGCGGTGATTGCGCTGTCGGCGGCCACGCTTGCCTGCCTGCCGCCCATATGGAAACGTTTTGTCCCGGCGAAGGCCGCGAGAATCCAAGACCAACAAGCGGCGTAAATTAAGCCGGCCGGCTACCCTCCCGCCATCGCTCCCAGAATGATGAACGGCACATCGCCGAATACCAACTACCATGTCCTTTAGGGCAGAGGAACAGGCTTTCTGTGTCCATCAGGACAGAGGAACACGCTTTATATATTCATCGGGACAGAAGTACGCGTTTTATACGAATTGTCATTCCGAGCGGAGCCGAGAAACCTTTTGTTTCCTGTGAGCAATCCGCGTTACCTGCCTCGCCGCACAATCAAAGAAACGCCGCTCAGATTCTACGCGCAGCCTGCCGTTGACGCTTATCGCGGAAAGGAAACAATTCTTTCACCAGGAGAAGAGCACCAATCCTCACGGATCTCGATTTCGAGTAATAAACCCGGGAATATCTCCCGGGTTTCAGGTAGATCAAAGGCAGGCTGCGCATAGAACCAGTTCAAATGCCCGGTAAATCCATTGATTCAAACTGACACTCCAGCCACCTTTAAGAAACAAAGGATTCCTCGGCATCGCTCGGAAAGACAATTCATATTGAACGTGTGAATGCTTCCCGCAAGCCTGCCTAACCCCCAGCGATCGCTCCCAGAATAATGAACGGCTCATCGCCGGAAACTACTTTTGCGGGCAGCGCGAAGTCCGGGGCCTCGTGGGACAGATCTTCCTCGCAGGCGAAGAACCTCAGGAACGGGCGGCGCTTGCGGGTGACGTGGTCGCGGATGGTCCCCTCCAGCACCGGATAGCGGGCTTCGAGCGCCTCCAATACCGACCGCAGAGTCGGTTGGCCTTCAACCTCAAGCTGCACCTCGCTGCCGGTGTGGGAGAGGGTGCGCAGGTGGGGAGGCAGCACCACGCGAATCATGAAAGGGTCTGCACCTCGACCGAAAGCACCGCCGGCAAGTCGCGGACGATCGCGGTCCAGTGGTCTCCGGCATCAGGTGAGGCATACACCTGGCCGCCGGTGGTGCCGAAATATATTCCGCAGGAATCGAGCGAATCCACCGCCATGGCGTCGCGTAGAACGTTGACGTAGCAATCGCTTTGCGGCAGGCCGTTGGTGAGCGCCTCCCACTCGTTGCCGCCGCTGCGGCTGCGATACACCCGTAGTTTCCCTTCCATGGGATAGTGCTCCTGATCACTCTTGATGGGCACCACATAAATGGTTTCCGGCTGGTGGGCGTGAACGTCGATGACGAAGCCAAAGTCGGTGGGCAGGTTTCCGCTGATCTCATGCCACGAATCGCCGGCATCGTCGCTGCGCATCACGTCCCAATGCTTCTGCATGAAGAGTGTCTCGGGCTTGGACTTGTGCTGGGCGATGCGGTGAACGCAGTGCCCCACTTCGGCCTTGGGGTCGGGAATGTATTCCGATCGCAACCCCTGGTTGATGGGACGCCAGGTGGCGCCCTCGTCTTCGCTGCGAAACGCGCCGGCGGCGGAGATGGCAATGAACATTCGGCCGGGCCGGGTGGGATCGAGAAGGATGGTATGCAGGCACAATCCACCGGCGCCCGGCTGCCAGCTGGGTCCGGTGCCGTGTTCGCGCAAGCCGGAAAGTTCGTGCCATGTCTGTCCCGCATCGGTGGAGCGGAACAAGGCCGCATCCTCCACCCCGGCGTAAACCGTGTCAGGGTTGGTCAGGGACGGCTCCAGGTGCCAGACGCGCTTGAATTCCCACGGGTGAGGGGTGCCGTCGTACCACTGGTGAGTACCGGGCACGCCGTCATAGACGAACTTGTTGCCCACCGGCGCCCAGTTTGCGCCTCCATCGTCGGAGCGCTGGATCAGCTGGCCGAACCATCCACTGGTCTGCGACGTGTACAGGCGGTTGGGATCGGCCGGCGAACCTTTCAGGTGATAGATTTCCCAGCCGGCAAAGTGGGGCCCGCTCACTGCCCACTTATCGCGTTTACCATCCGACGTCAGAATGAACGCGCCCTTGCGCGTTCCCACCAGCACTCGAACCTGACTCATTGATTCCTCCCGTACGTAAAAGCTTCGCATCACTCAACATCGCAATAGTTGCCTGGCAAGAGCCCGGGGTTTCGAGTGAATGAGCGGTTACAGATTATAATCCGCTTTACCTATGCCTTTGACTGCCGGCGCCAGGCTTGGTTCCTACGAAATTCTTTCGCCTCTTGGGGCGGGGGGCATGGGAGAAGTCTATAAGGCGCGCGATACCAGGCTCGATCGCACCGTCGCCATCAAAGTGCTGGCCTCGCCGCTGGCCGCGACGCCGGAACTTAAGCAACGCTTCGAACGCGAGGCGCGCGCGATTTCGGCATTCTCTCACCCTCACATCTGCACCCTGCACGACATCGGAAACGATGGCGGCGTGGATTTCCTGGTCATGGAATACCTCGAAGGGGAATCGCTGGACGATCTGTTGTCGCACGGACCTCTGCCTACGGACCAGGTGTTGCGTTTCGCCATCCAGATCGCCGGCGCCCTGGAAAAAGCGCATCGCCAGGGAATCATCCACCGCGATCTGAAGCCGGGCAACGTGATGATCACCCAGAACGGGGCCAAACTTCTTGATTTTGGATTGGCCAAGCAGAGCGTCGCCGCCGGCGGCGCGCAAAGTGACCTTGAAACCAGGACGCGGGTGAAGGCATTGACCGCGCAAGGGACGATTGTGGGGACCTGCCAGTACATGGCGCCGGAGCAGCTCGAGGGCCGCGAAGCCAGCGCGCGCAGCGATATTTTCGCGCTGGGCGCCCTGATCTACGAAATGGCCTCGGGCCAGGCCGCGTTTTCCGGGGAGAGCCAGGCCAGCATCATCGCATCGATTCTGAAATCGCAGCCGCCCAACATCAGCGCGGTGGTTGCGGTCTCGCCGCCCGCACTCGACTCCCTGGTGCGAGGCTGCCTGGCTAAAGACCCCGAGGAACGCTGGCAGACGGTGCATGATGTTCGCCTGCAACTGGAAGCGATCAGCGAGGAAGACGGCGCCAGCGCGCTGCCCGCGATGATCACTTCACGGCGTTGGCTCAATGAACGCGGCCCCTGGGCACTGGCGCTGGGTATCGGCATGGCGGCGCTGCTGGCAATTACCCAACTGGGGCGCAGCCTGCCGCAGACGCCGGCGCGATTCCTAATCGCACCGCCGGGCAACACAACACTGCATTACGGATTGGTTTCTCCCGACGGCCGCAGGCTGGCGTTCGTCGCCACCACCAACGGAAAAACCGAGTTGTGGACCCGATCGCTCGATGTGCTTGCGCTTCACGTGCTGGCTGGGACAGAAGGCATCCGGCGTCAAAGCGCGGGTTATGCGGGCACTTTTTTCTGGTCGCCCGACAGCAAGTCGATTGGATTCTTCGCTCACGGCAGTCTGAAGATGATTGAAGCCGATGGCGGCCCATCGCAAACGTTATGTGACGCTCCGGGAGTCGACACTGGCGCCTGGGCGCCCGATGGCACCATCCTACTTGCCGTGGGCCAGGCCCACGACAAGGAAGGGCTCTATCGCATACCGGCTACCGGCGGCACGCCAGAAAAAATTCGCCTGACCGATGAGAATGGCAAGGACATCAAGTTTGTGTTTTGGCCCGCGATGTTGCCCGATGGAAAACATTTTCTCTTCAACCAGGATTCACCTGACAGGGGAGAATTATTTTTGCGGGCGGGAGTCATGGGATCCAGCAGTACCCAACGCATCATGCCAGTGGAATCTCGAGTCGAATATGCCGCGCCCGGGTACCTGTTGCATGTGCGCCAGGGCACGCTGCTGGCGCAACCCTTCGATGCCGGCAAGCTTCGCCTGCTGGGGAAACCGGCGCCGCTGGCCGAGGGACTGGGGTATTACGTCGGCACCGGAACCGCCAATTTTTCCACCTCGCAAACCGGTTTGCTGGTGTACCAACTTCTGGAACAGACCAGTCGGCAGCTGGTTCGGGTTGACCGTGCCGGGCGCGACGTGGAATCGATCGGAGAATCCATGGCGTATGACAGCCCGCGCTTATCGCCTTCCGGGCGGTTGCTGGTTTCCAGCATCGGCAAGCCGCAAACTTCCGAGACCGATTTGTGGATGCATGATCTCGCCCGCAAGAGCATGATCCGGCTGACCTCTGAAGCGGGCCAGGCACTTTGGCCGGTCTGGTCGCCCGACGGCGCCAGTATTGTGTTCGCCGCCGATTGGGACGGAATCCCGCATTTGTTTTTGCAGGGTCTGGACGGGGCCAAGGCGATACCACTGTTACCCAGCGGCCCCAGAGTGCAGTTCCCCATGGACTGGTCTCCCGATGGGCGGTTCATTCTTTATGCGATGCGGGATCCGATGAACGACTGGGACCTATGGGCATTGCCTTTGCAAGGCGACAAGACGCCTATCCCGGTCGCGGACACAAAATTTTACGAGTCTCAGGGAACGTTTTCCCCAGACGGCCGCTGGATCGCGTATGTGTCCGATGAGTCAGGCGCTCGCGAAGTATATATCGCGCCGTTTCAGCATGCGGGCGAGCGCAAGCGGGTTTCATCAGAGGGTGGAGCCGAACCGCGATGGCGCCATGATGGCAGGGAGCTCTTTTATCTTTCCGGGAGCAGGATGATGTCGGTCGCGGTTCGGTTGAGCGACAGCATCGAACTCGCCCCGCCCACGCAGTTATTTTCCCCCGCCGAGCCGGGCTACGACGTGTCCACGGATGGGAAGACATTCATTGAGCGGCGGCCCAGCGGTCCCGACGACAGCCGCTTTCCCGTGGTCATGCTGAACTGGCCCGCTTCTCTGAAGCAATAAAATCCGGCCTCGCTCGCCCCGCTTACCCAGAGTGGGGAATGCTACAGTGAGTCTCCCTTGCTCACTCCTCAGCCCATTCCGGAATTCTGTGACGTTGCCCTGCCGGTGCCGCTGCATTCTACCTTTACCTATCGCCTGAACGGCATGGAACCCGTGATCGGCGGCCGGGTGCTGGTGCCTTTTGGCAGGGAACGGCTGGCCGGGGTGGTGGTGCGCCTGCACGGCCAGCCGCCGCCGGTGCCGGCCAAAAATGTGTTGCGCGTGCTCGATGAAGAGGCCGCCCTCGATGAAGGGCTGATGAAGCTTGCGGAATGGATTGCGGATTATTACCTGGCGCCGGTGGGCGAAGTGTTACGCACCATGCTGCCGCTGCAGGCCGAGGTCAAGAGGATCTGGGAGTATCGCATCGCCCCCGCGGGCGAGGCGGCGTTGCATGATTCCGCCCAGCAGGGGTCTTCGCGGCGCTCACGGCAGCCCGCCGAACACCAGATGACCGAGTACGCGGTGCTCAATTTTCTTGCCGGCCACCGCGTGCCCAATCCCGCGGCTACCGGCGGTGGTGAGGAAGCCGCTGATGTTGGCGGCCCGGTGCGCAAGACCGCCTTGCGCTCCGCTACCGGCGCCGGCCAAGAGGTGTTGCGCGGCATGCTGCGCAAAAAATGGATCACCCGCGAAGATGTTTCCACCGTGCGCGACGCGCGGCGCATGCGGAAGATCGCGGTGCTGCTGCCGCAGCCGAATCCCCCACCCCGGCTGAACCAGAACCAGAAGACCATCATCGAAAAGCTGCAAGAATCTGGCGGCCGTCTTGCCGTGGACGAATTGCGTGGTCTGCCGGTGCCCGCATCCACCCTGCAAACCCTGGTTCGCAAAGGAGTGGCCGAATTAATTCTAGAACCCACCGCCTCATCAACCGGCGGGGACGAAGGCCCGGAAACCCGGGCCCGCGTGCACGCGCCCCTGGGCTTTATCTTTAATGCCGAACAGAAGTCGGCGCTGGCGGCGATTCTGGCTTCGGTGGCGTCGCAAAAGTTTTCGGTCGCGCTCCTGCATGGGGTGACCGGCTCCGGCAAGACCGCGGTCTATCTGGCGGCGATGCAGCAGGTGATGGCCACTGGGCGCACCGCGCTGATGCTGGTCCCGGAGATCGGTCTGACCCCGGCGGCCGCGGCCGACCTGCATCACGTCTTCGGCGAGCAGGTGGCCATTTTGCATTCCGCGCTTTCCGCTGACGAGCGCGCCGGGCAGTGGCGGCGCATTCGTTCGGGGGCCGCGCGGGTAGTGGTGGGAACGCGCTCCGCCATCTTCGCTCCGCTGCCTGACCTGGCCCTTATCGTGGTGGATGAGGAGCATGACACCTCTTACAAGCAGGAAGAAACACCGCGTTACCACGGGCGCGACGTTGCGGTGATGCGGGGCAAGCTGGGCAACTGCACCGTGCTGCTGGGCTCGGCCACGCCGTCGCTGGAGTCCTATCACAACACCCTGCCGGTCAATGGACGGCGCAAATATGCGTTGATTGAGCTGCGCGAGCGCGTGGAACGCCGGCCTTTGCCCGAGGTTTCGATCGTTGACATGAAAGCGGAGTTCCAGCGCACCGGCCGCGAACAGATTTTTTCGCAGAAATTGCTGGAGGAGCTTGCGGGCAGGCTGGCCCTGGGCGAGCAGGCCATGGTGCTGCTTAACCGCCGCGGATATTCAGCGCTGTTGCTGTGCCGCACCTGCGGCCACACCCTTGAATGCGTCAACTGCGCCATCGCCCTGACCTATCACAAGGCCTCCAACCGCTTGCTGTGCCACTACTGCGGCTACGTGCGGCCGGTGCCCGGAGTTTGCCCGGAATGTGGCAGTGAGTACGTCCACTTCGTAGGCACGGGCTCGGAAAAACTTGAAGAAGCGCTGCGAGCGGCTTTGCCCCAGGCGCGCATTGCCCGCCTCGATCGAGACACCGTGCGCGGACGCCACCATTTTGCCGGCGTCATCAACCAGTTGCATGAAGGCTCGATCGACATCCTGGTGGGCACCCAGATGATCGCCAAGGGCCACGACGTTCACGGGGTCACGCTGGTGGGGGTGGTGGGGGCGGATTTCGCATTGGGATTTCCCGACTTTCGCGCCGCCGAGCGCACCTTCCAGTTGCTGACCCAGGTGGCGGGACGCGCCGGCCGCGGCGCCACCCCCGGCAAAGTCGTCTTGCAGACCTATTTTCCCGATCACTACGCCATCCAGTTTGCCGCCCATCACGACTACCCCGGTTTCCGCGATAAAGAGCTGCGCTACCGCCGCTGGATGCACTACCCGCCCTACACCGCGCTGGCTACGGTGCTGGTGCGCAGCGACAAGCTGGAACACGCGCTGAAATTTGCCGGGATACTGGGCCGCTGGTTCGAAAGGCCGGCGAATGCGCCCGACGACGGTCCGCAACCCGCCATGCCCGACGCCAAGCTGGAAGGAGTGCGCGTGCTGGGCCCGGCGGCGGCGCCCATCGTGCGCCTGAAACGCGACTACCGCTACCACTTCGTACTGAAGTCAGCCAGCCGCCGCAAATTGAATGACGCCTTGCGCGCCATGCTGGATTACGCGGTGGCCCAGAAAATCCCGCGTACTAACGTGATCGTGGATGTGGATGCGGTGTCGCTGCTGTAGGCTTGCTGATTCTGAAGGCCCGCGAAAAAGGGAAATGTTTCTGCGAGGGACATTTCACCCAAATCGTCTGGGGCACCCGGCATGCAATCCACCGCAATCAAACTCGCAATGATCCGGTTCCAGCGGGTTTATTGATCTCGCCGGAGAACTTCCGCCCACTCCTCAGTCCTCATCGATGATCCGCCACCGGGGCTAAAAAGCCCAAAGCATAAGGTCCACTCTTCGGCGCACTTCAGGGTCTGTATCTCAATTGGACTGTTACGGAAGAGAGTTTTTGCTCTTTGGTGGAAGCAGTGGGCTTCAGAACCAAAACCGCGCGACACGGCACTTTCACTGATTCCATCCCCGCGAGATTATCGAACCTATTTTCCCGCCTTGCCCGACCCCGACGACGTCACCGCGGTGCCTTCCTTGTGCAGTTCGATCGACGCATGATTGGTATCGAGCCGCACATTCGGACCGCCTTTTCCCACGGTGCCGGAGGCGCGGGCGGTGCTGCCTGACGTGGTGCTGGTGAGGGCAAAATCGTTTTCGATCTCTCCGTGGTCCGCATGCGCGTCAACCTGGAACCCCGCTTCCTGCGGCACCCATACGCGGATGGGCCCGTTGCGGTTGGTTACGTCCACGCTGCCCAAGGGGCTCAGGCTGTGGATTTCCACGTCCCCGTGACTGTCTTCAACTTTGATATCGCCGCTGACCTCGTCGAGATGAATGTCTTTGGCGCGGGTAATCACGCTGAACGGGCCGGAGAGCGATTTTGCCCGCAGGTCGCTGCCGTCGAGAAATAGATCTCCCTGCAGCTTGCCGGTCTTCAAGTCGGTGACCGACGAGCGAAACGTGGCGCCCTCGCTGATGTTCGACAACTTTACTGTGTTGGGATATTCACCGCGCAGGTTGACTGAGCCGGTGACGTCGGCGATGTCGGTATCGTCGATACGCCCATCGACGTTGACGTTACCCTTGATTTTGCTCACCTTGACCGAGCCGTGATGCACGCTCAGGCTGACGTTGCCGGTAACGTTTTCGATGGTGCTGTCGCCGTGGGCGTTGCTGGCCTCGAGATCGCCCTGGCGGTCGCTGATGGCTATGTCCCCGTGGCGGGTATTGACCTGCACCGCGGCGTCCGCGGGCAGATAGATCTCAAGGTCGTTGCTGACCCGCGGACCGATGTGGATGCCGACGCCGACCTGGATACCGTTGCCCTGCGCCGAGGTGTTGGCGTTGATGGTCACCACCCCGTTATCCACGGTGATGAAGGGCTTGGCCTGATCGCTGAGCTTGCGCGCTTCATCTTCGGATCCGGCCATGACCTTCTTGTGGGAGACGACCTTCACTTTACCGGCGTCGCCCACGTGGATCTTGACGTCGCCGCGGTCGGAAAACACTTTGAGTTTCTGCCCGGCAAGAAAAGGTTGTTCGGTCTCATCGGTGAAAGGATGGGCGGTCCCCATCATGCCCATCATGTCATCATCGACGTTGATTTCGTCGCCGATCTGGTTCCAGTTCACCCCGCCGGATTTTTCCGCGGCCAGGCCAAAAACAATCAGCAGAATGATCAAGGTGACGCTGCCGCCGCCCATACATGGCGCGGGCTCATTATGCTGCCGCGCCCAGGCGAATTCGAGCAGCCGGACCACGCCCCAGGCAATCAGAATCAGTGGCCAGTACTGGGCAAAGATATGGCCGATGGGCAGGTAAATACCGACGTTGCGCAGCAGGAAAATCGAGCCCACTCCGATCAGCAGCAGGGGAAAGAATATTGAGCGTCTGCGCCCCAAGCGATAACCGTATCCGTTAGCCATGATCCACCTCGGTGGAGGACGAAGTTGAAGCGATTGAACTGGAACCTGCCGAACTCGAGCCGGCAAAAGGTGCGGGTGCAGGGGAGCCGCTGCTGCTATAGCCGGAGGGGTTTCCCGGAGTAGGGGGCGCGCCGGGAGTTGCTCCGTAGCTGGCGATCGAGCGCCCCTGGGCGCAGCTCCCGAAGCCGCCCCCGAGATGTCCTTCGATCGACGCCCGGGTGCGGGCAAAGAGCAGAAGGCCGAGCACGATCAGGAACACCGGCCAGGTTCGGTGGAAAGCGAGGTTGGTGAATTGTTCGACCAGAAACAATATGCCCAGGGTGATCAAGACGATTCCGCCGGTCGATCGATGCAGCCGGCACCGCTGGCATGGACACGCGATGTTGTCACGATTGCGGCTCATAAAATCTTTCTCCATCATTCAACTGCGGTGGCGCCAAAGTGATTCAAGCGTGGGCCGGTGAGAGAAAATTCCGGCCCGGAAATTCGAGCGGTCAGTGTGGTTTAACGCGGCCCCATAGGGCCGATGCCGCGGCGGCGCATCACGATGCTGATGCCCACTCCGATCAGGAAAAGGGGCCACAGCTTGCCGATTCCATGGAACCCCAGCACCCCAAGATTGTTCAGCAGAAAGAGAAAACCCATTCCGATCAGCACGATCGCTCCGACAGGGAACTGGGGGCCGGTGAAGTGATCTTCGGGCGCCAGGTGCGCGCCACCACCGCTGGCCAATCCACCCAACGATGGATCGAGAGGGGGAACTGCCCCGGCGCCGGAGACGCCCGCGCCGGGGTGCACGCTATCCACCGTCCCCGCCGCAGGAGGAGCCGCAAAAGGCACGAAGGGCGCAGCCCCGGGAGCGCCCGCCCGGTGCGTGGTTTGGAACTCCGCGGGACCGATGAGGTTGCTGAGCCCGAGATGATCGGGCAGAGGCTCTCCGCGTTCTTTGGCGCGCGCGGTCTGGTAGGCATCGATCGCCATGTAGAACACGAAGAAGGGAATGAAGAACCCAAAGAATCCCGCATGGTCAGCCATGGCGATCAACAGGGCAAAGACGCCAACATGAATGAAACCCTTCATGATCTGCCCGTTGTACATTGCGCCTACGCCGGGAATGAAGCCCAGACCCAAAGCCAGGCCGGAGTTGGGGGCATCGTGCGAGCGGAACGCGGAAGGGACGAAGGGAGGCGGCGGCACAGCGCCGGCCACGGAAGCGGCCCCGTGCATGCGGGCGGCTATACAGGGTTCGCAATAAACTACGCCGCCCACCTCGCGCTTGCATTGCTCGCACAGCGGCTTGCCGCAGTTCCGGCAAAAAGCGGTGGCCAGGGTGTCAGTATGAATTGCGCAGTTCATGTGTGGTTCTCCTCTTCCGGCAGAGTTGTCTGGGGGTACGATCTGGCCGGGCTTTTAGTTCGATCAACCATTTCATTTCCGCATCTTTCCCGTCGGTCTAGGGAACTGCGACGCCGGCAATGGGCGTCTTCATACCTGAATCGCCCTGCCGGCCGCCATCGCCCTCACTGCGGGCCTGGACTGCATCCTCGTCGCCCTGCGCCGAGGGAGAAAAATTCTGCGCCGGAGTGCTGTCGCGGTCGCCGTCGATGGCGTGATTCCCGGAGCTGTTTTTCTTTACCGGGCTGCCGTCATCTTTCGACGTTCCCCGATCTTCTTTGCGGCCGCCGGGTTTCGCCTTCTTCTCGTCGGGAGCGCTCTGGTTACGCGGCGTCTCCGCGGCCTTTTTCAAATCCTGCACCCGGGCCTGGAACTCGTAAAGGAATCGCATGTTCTCGTAAGCCTTCACCACGTGGGCCTCGGTGGAGTAGAACTGCCGGGAGATGGCCGAGGGGCGCAAATCGAGATGCCGCAGGTCTTTCATCTGCAAACCCACCACGTTCATGATCAAGGTCAGCGAAAAGAACGCCATTCCGAACGACATGGCGATGCGGGGCTGCATGGCGGTGCGCACGATGCCGGCCAGTGAAGTGCGGGGGCGAGCCGCCATCCATTCCGGGCGCGCGCTGGCGGCGGGGCTGGCTGCGGCCGAACCCAAAGCGGGGGACTGCATGGCCAGCCCGCTGGTGGCGGCCAGAATATTGCTCACCAGATTCGCCGGAGGTTCAATCTCACCCAGCGTCTTCAGGAATAGCAGGCCTTCACGGGCCTCGAAGTAGAGGGGCCCGCACTGCGGACAAGTATCGGCATGAGCGTGAAAGGTCTTCTGCTGGGAATGACTCAGATTGTCATCCAGGGCGTCAGACAGGAGCGCTTCAAATTCCGCGCAGTCCATTCCGGTATGTTGGAGCTCAGTCATCACATTACCTGCCTATTAGTACGAGATAAGACCCGTGCAAGTTCCGTTCTTCCGCGATTGATGCGAGATTTCACCGTTCCTGCCGGAATTCGAAGGGCGGCGGCTATGTCGTTATAGTCCATGTCCTGCAAATCGCGCAGGATCACGGCTTCGCGCAGCTCCGGTGAAAGTAGCTGCAGGGCCTGTTGCACCATGTGCTGGGTTTCCTGACGGGTGAACCGCTCGGCCGGTGAAAGCGCGGGATCCACCAGCTTTTCGCCGAGGGTGAGCGAATCTTCCGACGCTCCCAGTGGTGAATCGATGGAATCGGTCACCCGGTCCTGCTTGCTCTTGCGAAAGTGATCCACCAGCAGGTTGCGGGTCATGGTGGTGAGCCAGGTGGTAAAGGCGCCGCGCCCCACGTCATAGCTGTCGAGGGTGCGATAAATCTTGATGAAAACTTCCTGGGTGAGGTCTTCGGCGCTGTCTGGGGAACCGGTAAAGCGGTAGCATAAATTGTAGATACGGCGGCTGTGCAGGCGGACGAGCTGCGCCCATGCGTCGGCGTCTCCGCCCACACAGAGTTTTACGAGCGCGTTGGTGGCTGCATTATCCTGCAAGCAAATCCCCTGGAGCGCGGCATCGATCCGGCGGCTGCCAGTCGAAGGCAGTTACGACAGGTGGGCCGTGGAAGTTCAAATCAAAAAGGTTCGGCGAGAATCTCCCACCCCGAAAAGTCCGGCAATACCAAACGTCCCGGAACCAAGATTTTAGATGGGAACGCGAGGCCAGGGAAAGGGAGCCGGAAAACCGCGCAGCTGCGGGCGCTCCGCTTATTCGCTGGCAAAATATTCGAGGTTTCGCACCGGATTCTCGAACAGCGAATAATCGCGGGTGACCACGGTGATGCCGGTGTCGGTCACAAAGTATCGCTGCCGGTCAGCTTCGGGTTCAAACCCGATGACGCTGCCTTCGGGGATTTGCACGTCGCGATCGACGATGACCTTTTTCAGCCGGCAATGGCGCCCGATATCCACATGGGAAAAAATAATGCTGTGGGTGACATCGGAGTAGGAATTGACGCGCACGTCGGGCGAGAGCACGCAATTACGCACCGTGGACCCGGAGATGATGCAACCGGCGGAAACGATGGAGTCGGTGGCGATGCCGGTGCGGCCGGCTTCATTGAAAACGAACTTGGCCGGCGGATACTGTCTCTGCAGCGTGCGTATGGGCCAGGCCTTGTCGTAAAGGTTGAAAACCGGGGAGACGGAGACGATATCCATGTTGGCGTCGTAGTAGGCCTCCAGGGTGCCCACATCCCGCCAATACTGCGCTTCTTTTTTGTTCTCATCGATGAAGTGGTAGGAATAAACCCGGGCGTCGTTGAGCAGCTTGGGCAGAATGTCGTGGCCGAAGTCGTGAGTGGAATCGGGATCGTCGGCGTCTTTCAGCAGCTCGCGCAGCAGCACGTCGGTATTGAACAGGTACACGCCCATGGAGCCTGAAACCATCTCGGCGTTATGCGGCGAGCGGAAGGCTGTTTGCTCCGGCTTCTCTTCAAAGCCCACGATGCGGCCCTGGGAATCAACGTCCACCACGCCGAAACGGCTGACCTCATCGGGCGCAATGAGGATGGTGGCCAGGGTCACCTCGGCGCCGGAATCGTTGTGCTGTTTCAGCATTAACGAGTAGTTCATCTTGTAAATGTGGTCGCCGCTGAGAATCAGCACGTGTTTGGGCTGCTCGCTGCCGATGGAGTAGATGTTTTGATAGACGGCGTCGGCCGTGCCCTGGTACCAGTTCTCGCTCACCCGCTTCATGGGGGGAAGCACTTCGATAAACTCGCCCAGATCGCGGGCCACGACGTTGCCCCAGCCTTCGCGGATGTGGCGATTGAGCGACAGCGCTTTGTACTGGGTGAGAATGTAAACTTTGCGCAGGTCGGAATTAACGCAATTGGAGAGGGTGATATCGATGATGCGATAGTTTCCGCCGAAAGTTACGGCAGGCTTGGCGCGGTCGCGGGTCAGGGGAAAAAGGCGCTCTCCTGCGCCCCCCGCCAGCAGGACTCCCAGGGTGTCCCTCATAACTTTTCTTGCCTATCGGAACTGAGATACGACGGCGAGCATGTTAACACAGCGGAACGCCGGTCAGGTTTAGGGTGCGGCCGGGCCATGCCCCATATCTTCACCAGCTAGCCGACGCTGATATGAAGGGATTTCAGGAACTGCATGTCCCGGGGATCCTGGGTGAAATCGACATCATGGAATCCCGCTGAAACAATGGATTCTTCCTGGCCGGCGCCTTTTTCGACCGTAGTGAAGCCAGCGGTAACATCCACCACCAGGAAAATATCATAGCCTTCGGCGCGCATCTTGCCGGTCACCACCGAGATGGGTTCAGAGTCAGCCAGACAACCGTCAATCGCTTCACTGAGTTCTTGCATTAAACGATTCAGCCGCTGATCCACTTTGGCCCCCTGAAACGTGGTACCGCTACAAGTGCAATGCGCCGTCGCCTGCAATGGGATGATGCTGGGGTGGGACTGCGTTGTCCTTGAAGGCCAAGATTCTGGTTAAAGTCCGGCGCCTGGTTCCGCCACTTATGCATACAGCCAAAGTATGCTTTGATGACCGAACATCGGCTTTCGCACGCTTATTCATCGTATCTCGGTCGACCGGCGCGGGACGGCAGGTTCAATCCTGTTAAACTTTTCTCTAAACCCTGTGTGGAATAAACCAGCCACCAAGTACGTCAGGGCCGTGGGCCGAATCGCCGGCCGATCGGCGGGCCGGAACCGGTATGCCCGCGCCACCTGGTCGGGAGCGCGCACCACTCTGAAGGCTTACGGGCGCATCTTCCACACTCTTTTTCTGGAAGTCACCGGGGTCTTTTATTTATTTTTTGCGCTGGTGGGTACGATCGCGGTGGTGCGCGAGTATCGCGCCTGGCATAGCGGAAGGTTCGGACCCGGCCGGCTCGTACTCGCCGCCGGTTTTGCCCTGATGTTTCTGTGGTTCGCGGTCACCTCATTTCGCCGCGCGCGCAAAAAGTTCATGGTCACCGGAAAACAACCGGCCTCTTAGTATTCCCCAGGAGCTCGATGCCTCTTCCTTCCAGCAACCCGCGCCAAAATCCAGGTGAAACGCAGCGCGGCGCTAAGCCCTCGAGCGCACCTTCGTCCTCGAATTCGCCAAAAGCGGTTTACACTCCATCCGATCTCGCCGGCGAATCCGCGACCGCCATCGGATTTCCCGGAGAATTCCCCTACACCCGCGGCGTCCAGCCCACCATGTACCGCGGCCGCCTGTGGACAATGCGCCAGTATGCCGGCATGGGCGACGCTGAAGAATCCAACCGGCGCTATCAGTACCTTCTCAATCACGGAACCACCGGCCTTTCGGTGGCATTCGACCTGCCCACCCAGATGGGCATGGATTCCGACCATGCCATGGCGCTGGGCGAAGTGGGAAAAGTGGGAGTAGCCATCGATTCGATTGAAGACATGGAACGGTTATTCGCGGGCATCAACCTGGAAAAAATTTCCACGTCGATGACAATCAATGCCACCGCATCCATCCTGCTGGCGCTCTATGTGGCCGTGGCTCGGCGCGCCCCCGGCAACGTCAACGTAAAACGCCTTTCGGGCACAGTGCAGAACGATGTGCTCAAGGAATACATCGCCCGCGGGACCTACATCTATCCGGTGCCGCATGCCATGCGGATCATCACCGACATGTTCGCTTATTGCGGCGAGCAGCTCCCGGAGTGGAACATGATCTCCATTTCGGGCTATCACATGCGCGAAGCCGGCTGCACCGCGGTGCAGGAGGTGGCGTTCACCCTGGCCAATGCCGTGGCCTATGTGCAGGCCGCGGTGAGTGCGGGCCTGGAAGTCGATCACTTCGCTCCGCGACTCTCATTTTTTTTCAACGCGCACAACGATTTTCTGGAAGAAGTGGCGAAATTTCGGGCGGCGCGCCGCATGTGGGCTCACATTATGAAAGAGCAGTTTGGCGCGCGCCATCCCAAGTCGCTGATGTTGCGCTTCCATACCCAGACCGCGGGTTCGACCCTGACCGCGCAGCAGCCGGAAATCAACATCGTGCGCACCGCGTTACAGGCGATGGCGGCGGTGTTGGGCGGGACCCAGTCATTGCACACCAACGGATTCGACGAAGCGCTGGCGCTGCCCAGTGAAGATGCGGCCCGCACCGCGTTGCGCTCGCAGCAGATCATCGCCTTCGAATCAGGGGTGACGCAGACCGTCGATCCCCTGGCGGGATCCTATTTTGTCGAGTCCCTCACCAATTCCATCGAGCAACAAGCGGCCGCGTACCTGGAGAAGATCGCGTCCCTCGGCGGGATGTTGCAAGCCATCGAGCGCGGGTTCGTGCAGCAGGAAATCCAGAACGCGGCCTACCGGTTCCAGCAATCGGTGGATAGCGGGGAACAGGTCGTGGTCGGGGTCAACCAGTTTCGCAGCGAAGAAGAAAAGCCGTTTTCCATACAGGAATCGGCGCCGGAGCTGGAACGCATGCAGGTGGAACGGTTGCAGGCATTGCGCGCGCGCCGGGACCTCGCCCGCCATGCAGCGGCGATCCAGTCGGTGGAAGATGCCGCCCGGTCTGGTGAAAATTTGATGCCGCGCATCATGAACGCGG
The DNA here is from genome assembly GCA_038210375.1 of Terriglobales bacterium. GTDB lineage: Bacteria > Acidobacteriota > Terriglobia > Terriglobales > Acidobacteriaceae > JBBQWT01. The sequence continues at coordinate 134,203 of JBBQWT010000004.1, forward strand.
TGGAGAGCTATGCCACCGTGGGAGAAATCTCCGATGCCATGCGCAGGGTGTTCGGCGAATACCAGCAGGCGGTGTTTTAAGACGCGCGCGGAATAGAGCTTCAAGTCTCCGGCGCGTAATCGCAAGCCTCGCGGCATTCTTTGCAGTAGTAGACGCCGTCGGCGCAGAGCCTGACGTTGTTCAATCCGTAGCAAAGTCCGCAAAACTTATCGCACTTACACTTGTCCTCGGGTTGGAGACAGACGTAACAGAGAAATTTGCCGCGGGCCATCCTCGCAATGTATCGCGATTCCAGCGATTAGTCACTACGCAAACCACCCGTCTTCCAGGTTTGACCCTAACCGGTTAACGCTGGTCTCCATAGGGCCTGATTCGCATGAACAGCACCACCCCGGTGGGATGCGCGCCATAGACGGGATCGAGAAACCGGGGAGCGTGATAGAGCGTCACCTGCGCTCCCAGGGCCGTGGCCAGGTGAGGAACCAGGTCGATGTCGTGATCATAACCGACCGACCAGGCCTGCACCCGGGCGAGAAATTTCTCCTGAAACCCAGGCGGCCGTACCTGTTCCCCCAGCAGCAACTCGTTAGTGCGGTCAACGTTTTCGACCCGTCCCCAGAGATAATTTCGGGTCTTGAACCGGACTGTGGATTCAGCGAGGTAACTGTTGAACGTTTCCTGGGATGAGGTCCGGTTGCGGCCCCACAAGATCGTGCTCGCCCAGTTGCCCTCAGCCAGCGGACGGTTATAGCTGATTGAAGATGTCATCCGCAGGATATCTTCGTTGGGATTGGTGGCTTCCGGGCTGGTCAGCCGGGTCACAGAAAATTGCCCGCTCCAGTTTTGCGCGGGATTGACGGTCAAGCGCGTGGCCCAGGAATCGATCTTGCCGGTGTCGAAATCCCAGCGGTGTTCATCGGGCTCGCGGCCGTGAAACCCGGAGCCTTCGAGGCGCACGCCGCGGTAAGTGAGGCCAACCGTCACCACATCGGCGGCGATGTGCGTGGAATCCTGCAGGTGGTGCCCCAGCACCGCCAGCGGATTTTCACTGGCGGAGCTGCGATGAGGGAATGCGGTGGGCCCGAAAGCGGGGTCGCCCGCGGGCGCGACATAAAACGATAGCAGTCCACGATCGCCCAGCTTAACGTCGTAGAGCGCCGCCAGCTCCATCAAGAAGTCGTGGGGATGCTGGCCATCGACGATGGGCTTGCCGAAAGCGGTTTCCCCTATCTGGAAAAGCTCAGGGTAGCGCCGGCCGGTGACCGTGGCCGGTTCCAGGCTGAACATGCCGCGCACGGTAAGCGTACCCGGTCCCCATTGTCTCTGCGCCATCGGCATGAGCCAATTGCTGGCGAAAACCTTGTCGAATCCCCGGGGACCGCTTTGCTGAGTGGCATTGAGAAATCCGACGCCGTGAAACATCAGCGTCCAGCCGTGCTTCATGGTCATGAGCATGGGCACGGGAGTGGAATTGGGTTCGGTAGTGGTGCCGGACGTGCCGTGATTGACGATCTGCTCGACAAGGGTGTCGGCGTGCATGTCCATTTTCATGCCGCCCTGCATGCCCGGCATCGGATGATCCGTGCCCGACTTATCCATGCCCTGCATGTCAGAACTCCGACCGGGCTGAGTAGTTTGCGGCGGGGCCGTGGTTTCGGCGGGCTGGGCGCTGAAGGGCGCGGCGGCGCCCGGCGCCGGAGTCGGCGGCGAATCTCTGGTGGCCGGGGGCGGAGTTTTCGCCGGCATCTTCATGCCCGGCATCATCGGGGGCTGCGTGGAATCCTGCGCCGGTTCAAGCAGGTTGGCGTATTCCACCGGGCCTTGCGCCATGACTGGTTGGCGGGCGATTAGACCCAGGAGCAGGAAAAGAGACAGAAGTCTTACCGTGCGCATTAATCTTCCTCTTGATTGCCGCAGGGAGATTTTCCCTGAACGAAAATCGGTTGGGTCAATACATGATGAATCGAAGCAGCGACGCGGATTACCTTCGCGTTCGATGATGGAAGCGAGAGGAAGAAAACTCTAGATACGCAAGGGAAGGTCGAGGTTTTCGCGCAGCAGGTCCAGCGGCAATGCCGCGGCAGGCAAAGTGGACCACGAAGCGGGAGCCACAAATTCCTCGACTGGCCGTTCCGGCAAATCCATCGAGGCGACGAATGGTACGGTAAGCGTCGTGGGAGAGAGCTTGGTTATTTTGGAATGCGAGGTGCGCTCGCACGGCTGCGGATTGGATGGCAGTCTGTTACCCCGCGAAGGCACAACCCGGTGGGGCTGGCAGTGGGACATTGCTGAAGCGTGCACCACTGCGGGACTTGCCGGAGCAACGCTCGGCGTCATCACGGTATGAAACCCGGTGGCAGGCGGTACGGTTGACGCCAGGCAATCGGCGTCGCACCACGGGCCCATCAGGACCATGGCCACGAAAATCGCGAGGCAACTGCTTGTCAGGGTGCGAGTCATCAACGGAGTTGGGTTAGATGCCGGCTAATGGTCGGGAGATTCCATACCTGGCTGGGGATACAAGAAGATTTTCCTCATGGATAATTTCCCGCGCGATTTTGCCTGCATGAACATCTGCCCGCCGAGTCGTTGACCCTTTTAAAAAGCGCGTGTTAACGTTGAATCATCGGCTTTTCTTACCAGCAAAACTGCCGCCCAGGACCTTATATTTGTCTACTTCTCCCCCAACCCCGGCCCCCGCTCCTCTGCGCAAGACTGCGCTCAACCCCGTGCACCGTCAGATGGGCGCAAAGATGGTTGATTTCGGGGGATGGGACATGCCGGTGGAGTATCCCTTGCATGGCGGTTTAATCAAAGAACATATGGCGGTGCGAACCGGGGTGGGCGTCTTCGACGTCAGCCACATGGGCGACATTCTCATCCGCGGCCCGCAGTCGCTCGAAGCCGTGCAGCACATCAGCATGAACGACGCTTCGCGGCTGGCCGTCGGGCAGGCGCATTACTCCGCGCTGCTTTATCCCGAAGGAACGTTCGTCGATGACGTGGTGGTGCACAAGCTCGGCCAGAACGACTACCTGCTGGTCATCAACGCCGGCACCCGCGAAAAAGATTATGGCTGGGTGCGCAAGAACGTGCAGGGTTATCGCGGCCATGCCGATGATATCGGCGATTACTACACCCAACTGGCGATCCAGGGCCCGCGCGCTGTCGACGTTCTGCGTAAGCTCACTGCCGTAAATCTCGACGTCATCAAGAATTACTGGTTCACCCACGGCACGGTCTGCGGTTTGCCCAACGTCATGGTCGCGCGCACCGGCTATACCGGTGAAGATGGGTTTGAGATCTACGTGCCCTCCGACGCCAAAACCAGCGCCGACGTGTGGCAGCAGGTATTGGATGCGGGCAAGGAATTCGGCATTTTGCCGTGCGGGTTGGGAGCACGCAACACTTTGCGGCTGGAATCGAAGATGGCGCTTTACGGCCATGAGATTTCAGAATCAATCAACGTATGGGAAGCCGGGCTCGACCGCTTCTGCAAACTGGAAAAAGGCGAGTTCATCGGCTCCGCGGCCCTCAAAAAAGCGCAGCAGAGCGTCCCCACGCGCGCGCTGGTTGGCCTGGAAGTGATCGAGCGCGGCATTGCCCGCGACGGCTATAAGATCGTGGATGACGGCGGCGCCCAGATTGGCGACGTCACCAGCGGATCCTATTCTCCATTTCTCAAGAAAAGTATCGCGCTGGCATACGTGCCGCCCGCGCTGGCAAAACTTGAAACCGTGGTAAACGTAGAAATCCGCGAACAGAAGGTAAAAGCCAAGGTCGTACCCACTCCTTTTTATAAGAAGCCGGCAAAACCCAAAGCAGTCTGATCATTGACTGATCTTTCTTCAGCGAGGAACCAACGCCATGACTTACCCGGAAAAATATAAGTACACCAAAGAGCACGAGTGGGTGGAGGTCGCCGGCCAGACCGGCACAGTCGGCATCACTCACTATGCCCAGGAATCACTGGGCGACATCGTGTTCGTCGATCTGCCCAAAGTCGGCGCCGAAGTAAAGAAGGGCCAGAGCTTTGGTTCTATCGAATCGGTCAAGGCGGTCTCCGAGATATTTTCCCCGGTGTCGGGCAAAATCACCGCGGTCAACGACGAATTGAACACTGCGCCGGAAAAAATCAACAGCGACGCCCACAGCGCATGGCTGATCAAGGTCGCCCTGGCCGCCAACCAGGACGCTGCCGGCCTGATGTCGTCCGCCGACTACGAAAAATATGTTGCGGAAGAAGGCGCCCACTAACCAGCATGCGTTATTTACCCAAATCCCCTGAAGACCGCAAGGCGATGATCGCGGAAATCGGCGTCAGCTCCATCGATGACCTGTTCTCGCAAATACCGGGAGAATATCGCCTGCGGCGCGACCTGCGGATTCCGCGGGCCATGGCGGAATCGGAGATCGTCGATTTCTTTCGCCAGCGCGCGTCGGAAAACGCCGCGGGGTACGCGCTCTTTCTGGGTGCGGGCGCATACCACCATTACCGTCCGGTGATCATCGACTCGCTCATCTCACGCGGAGAATTTTTCACCGCCTACACGCCCTACCAGCCCGAAATATCGCAAGGCACCTTGCAGGTAATTTTTGAATTCCAGAGCATGATCTGCGAACTGACCGGTATGGAGGTCGCCAACGCTTCGATGTACGACGGCTCCACCGGCGCCACCGAGGCCGCCATGATGGCCATGCGCCTCACCGGCCGCGACGCGGTGGTGGTGGCTAGCAGCGTGCACCCGGAATATCGCGAGGTGCTATCCACCTATGCGAAGTACCAGGGAGTAGCAATCGCGACCACCAAGTTCGGCGACGACGGCCGCGTGGACCTGGCCGCCCTCGATGAAGCGGTCACCACCGAAACCGCTTGCGTGCTGGTGCAATCCCCCAATTTCTTTGGCGTGATTGAAGATGTCGCTGCCATCGCCGATATCGCCCACAAGAAAGGCGCGCTGCTGGTCGTATCCATCGCCGAAGGGGTTTCCCTGGGAGTGGTGAAGGCGCCGGTGGAGGCCGATATCGTTTCGCTGGAAGCCCAGTCCTTCGGCGTGCCGCTGAGTTTTGGCGGGCCCTACTGCGGAGTGATTGCCACTCGCGAAAAATTCGTGCGCCAGATTCCCGGCCGCCTGGTGGGAGAAACCAAAGATAAAAAAGGGCGGCGCGGGTACGTGCTGGCGTTGAGCACGCGCGAGCAGCATATCCGCCGTGAAAAAGCGACCAGCAACATCTGCACCAACCAGGCGTTGCTGGCCACCGTGGCCACCGTGTTCCTCAGCACCTACGGGCGTGAGGGACTCAAGGAACTCGCTCAGCAAAACCTGGCCAAGGCCGCATACGCCGCATCCGTAATGGGGGTCAAAACCCAGGGCGCCGCTGAGTCGAAAAATGGCGCCGGCGCGGGAAAGGCCCGGGTGTTGTTTTCGGGCTCGCCGCGATTCAACGAGTTCGTGGTGCAGACCAGCGAAGACCCGCACCACATCAACCACCGCCTGCTGGAGAAGAAAATCGTCGGCGGATTCCCTCTACAGAAATTTTATCCTGAGCTGGGCAATGCGGCCTTGTGGTGCTGCACCGAGCTCAATACCAAAGAGCAGATCGATGCCGCCGCCCGGGAGGTGAACCCGTGAGCGAGCGAGAGAATCCCGCAGCCAGCGATCAGATCAGAAAAGTGCGGCCCCACCCCAGCCAGAATGAAGGGCTGATTTTCGAGCGCTCTTCACCCGGCAAGGCGGCCTACATGCTGCCCCCGCTGGACGTGCCTGCGGTTGACCCCAGCGCCGCCTTGGGAAATTCTGCGCGCACCGAAGATGCACGGCTTCCCGAGGTGAGCGAATTTGAGATCATTCGCCACTTCACCCGCCTTTCCACTTGGAACTACGCGATCGATCTGGGCATGTACCCGCTGGGCAGTTGCACCATGAAGTACAACGCGCGGGTCAATGAAGTGGTGGCGCGCCTCGATGGCCTGGCCAACGCGCATCCGTACCAGCCGCAAGAGGTATCGCAGGGCGCATTGCGCATCCTGCAGACGTTGAGCGAACAGCTCATCGAGATCACCGGCATGGACGCGATCACCCTGCAGCCCGCGGCCGGCGCCCAGGGCGAGCTGACCGGCATCCTGCTAATGCGGTCCTATCTTGAGGCGCAGGGAAACCCGCGAAAGAAAATCCTGGTGCCCGATTCCGCGCACGGCACCAACCCCGCTACCGCGGTCACCTGCGGCTACGCAGTGGAGAACCTCAAGTCCAACTCTTCGGGGATGGTGGATATTGAAGCCCTTACCCGGCAGATGAATGAAGATGTCGCCGGGTTAATGCTCACCAATCCCAATACCCTGGGCGTATTCGAGAGCGACATTCACAAGATCGCCGCCATCATTCACGAAAAAGGCGGACTGGTGTATATGGATGGCGCCAACATGAACGCGCTGGTAGGCAAAGCGCGGCCCGGGGATTTTGGCATCGACGTGATGCACATGAACCTGCACAAGACTTTTTCCACTCCGCACGGCGGAGGTGGACCGGGATCGGGGCCGGTGGCCTGCAAGAAAATCCTCGAGCCCTTTCTTCCGGTTCCCGTGATCGTCACTCAGGCGGATGGATCGCTGGCATTCGATTACGATCGTCCGCAGGCGATTGGCCGGGTCCGTATGTACTACGGAAATTTCGGCATGCATGTGCGCGCCCTGGCGTATATCCAGGCCAACGGCCCCGACGGCTTGCGGCAGACCACCGAAGATGCGGTGCTCAACGCCAATTACATTCGCAAGAAGCTTGAGGACGTGTACGAACTGCCTTTCAAAGCGCCCAGCATGCACGAGGTGGTGTTCAGCCACCGTCTGCAGGCCCCCAGAGGAGTGAAGACCGGCGACATCGCCAAGCGCCTCATGGATTACGGGTTTCATCCTTATACAACCGCGTTTCCCGCCATTGTGGCAGACCATGGCGCCATCATGATCGAGCCCACGGAAAGCGAGCCCAAGGAGGAGATCGACCTGTTCATCGCGGCCATGCGCAGCATCGCCCAGGAAGCCCAGGACAACCCCGAGATCATTCTCACCGCGCCCCACACCACCCGGGTCCTGCGCATGGATGAGACCACCGCCAACCGCAAACCGGTGCTGCGCTACGCTCATCAGGCGAAAGTGCCGGCAGAATAGGGAAGCGCGTTCCCTTATGTCAGTCTTCGAAGACAAGAAAGATGATCTGGAACGCTACGAGTTCATGATGGGCGTTCCCCGCGGCCGCCTGGCGGTGACCATGGATACGCTCACCGACGCTTTGATCCTGGTGGGGCAGCACGGGGTGTATTGCCGCAGCAATAAAAATCCCGCCAAACCCGCGATGGATATCGAGTTGGTCATGAAGTCGATCAACCAGGCCAAGGAGCTGGTGGGAACGGTGATGGAAGAATTGCGCAAGGAAAAAGAACAATAAAATAACCAGCGAGAGGGAATCATGAAAATGAATTGGAAAAATGCATTGCGAGGTCTATTGCTGTGTGCGCTGGTGGTAGCGGGAATGAACAGTCAATCCGCGGCGCAAACCGTCACCATGGAGCCGGGGGCGGTGAAAAGCCCCAAGCCTCCGTTGAAGAGCCCGCGCGGTTCCGCCGATGTGACCCTTGACGGCAAGAAAATCACCGTCGATTACGGCCGGCCGTACATGCGCGGCCGCAAAATCATGGGAGGCCTCGTGCCCTACGGCCAGGTCTGGCGCACCGGCGCCAACGCCGCTACCGGTTTCGTCACCGCGACTGACATCACGGTCGGCGGGGTGGCGGTTCCCAAAGGCTCTTACACCCTCTATACCCTGCCGACCGCGGATGGATGGAAGCTGATCATCAACAAGCAGACCGGGCAGTGGGGAACCGAGTACGACCAAACTAAAGACCTGGCCCGCATCGATATGAAGAAAGAGAAGCTGAACGCAACTCTCGATCAGTTCACCATTTCGTTCGACAGGAAGGGTGACGACAAGGCAGAGATGATTTTCGACTGGGAGAACACGCGGATTTCCGTGCCCATCGCGGTGAAGAAGTAATTCAGCAGGCTGAAGCCTGGTGCTCCCACCCGAAGAGCAAGAACGCTTCTTCGCCCTCTGATTTCGTTAAGGAGATGACTGCTAAGAAGCCGATCTAGAGTAATTCCACCGGGGAATTTCCCTCAACACAATGTGGAGACGCGCGCCCGCACACCTTCGTCAGCGTGAGAGGTTCACTGAGATTGCCAGCGCCTCCTCGCAGCTCTCGGCCTCTCCCTGCGCCACCAGGCACGCGTCACGAAATTGCAGTACCCGGTAGCATCCATCCCCATAAATCACTTGCACGCTGAAAGCGCTGAGGCCAACTGGGTAGTATGCCAACTGGCTGCCGCCTGCATCGCTCACCAGGGTGGCAAGATCGGGCCAGTAGCCTTGCAGGTTCCACTCGTCGGCGGGAATCGACCTCGGGAATGCCGCCAGACGGCTGCCCAGGTGCGGATGCCATCCGGCGGAAAAGTATTCGAGACGGGGCAGATTGACTGCGGGTGGATGCGGGCAGTCCGATGCGCTGGGAAAATCTGATAAGGGAACCGCAGTGACCGCGGGATGGAACGAGTTCAGTTCGAATGCTTGCATGATGCATGCTCCTCCGGTAATTGGCATGCACCAGGAGCCGAAAACCAAAAAGACCGCCAAATAGGAAAACCATCAGGCGGTCGAAACTTTCTTCGGGGAGACTTTTTTTCAGAAAAACTGCTTCTGCTCATCGAGCTTTCGCTCAAGGCACCGTGGCGTCTCCTGCCCCGGTTGCCGGACCCTCTCGGGTCTCTCCTGATGTGAATGCAATGTATCACGCCGGGGAGTTGGGCTGCAAATCCGGGACGAACACAGGGGTTGAGAAGTACAGCCGATCCCGCCACAGGCAGCATTCTGGCCGATACAATAGTTGTGAAACTGTTCCGCGTAATCCAACACCCCGAGATGATTACCCAGGCGCTGCAGAAAATTATCGATCGCCGTGAATCACTTACCCGCGAGGAGGCCCGCGCGGTCATGGGTGAAGTTCTCTCCGGGGGAGCCAGCCAATCCCAGATCTGCTCGCTGCTGGTGGCTTTGCGCATGAAGGAAGAGACGGTCGAAGAGATCGTGGGATTTGCCGAAGCCATTCGCGCGGCGGCTGCACCCCTGCCGGATGCGGACGGCGCCGGGTCGCGGCGTTCTCGAAACGCTGATCCCGCCGCTCTCGATGTGAGCGGCACCGAGCGCGATGCCTTGGTGGATACCTGCGGTACCGGCGGCGATTCCAGCAATACTTTTAATATTTCCACCTTGAGCGCACTGATCGTTGCCGGGGCGGGCGTGCGCGTCGCCAAGCATGGCAACCGCAGCGTGACCTCGAAATGCGGCTCGGCGGACGTGATGGAAGCGCTGGGCGTCAAGATCGATATGCCGTGGGCGCGCACCGCCGAATGTCTGCGCGAAGTCGGTATTGCGTTTTTGTTTGCTCCCGCGATCCACACTGCCATGCGGCACGTGCAGCCCGCGCGCAAAGAATTGCGGCTGCGGACAGTGTTTAACTTGCTGGGACCCCTGACCAACCCGGTAGGAGCATCCGCGCAAGTGGTGGGTGTTTATTCCGAGGCCCTGGTCCCCAAGCTGGCTGAAGTTTTTGTGCGTCTGGGTGTGAAGCGCGCCCTGGTGGTGCATGGGCATGACGGGCTCGATGAGATTACGATCAGCGGGCCCTCCACGGTGGGCGAAGTGCGCGACGGAGCGGTGAAGGTCTACCAGGTGGCGCCGGAAGATTTTGGCATTGGCCGGGCGCCGCTCGACGAAATCAGCGGAGGGGACGCGCCCACCAACGCCGCGCTCATTGGCGAGGTGCTCGACGGACAGAAATCAGCGCGCCGCGATGTGGGATTGATGAACGCCTGTGCCGCTCTGTTTGCCGCCGGCGAATCGGCTTCGCTCACCGGGGCGATGAAAAGCGCCAGCCATTCGCTCGATTCCGGCAGCGCGCGCCATAAGCTCCAGGCGCTGGCACAATTTACCCATCGATATTAAATTTGCTTGATTGAACCGAGGAGGACGCCATGGCGCCCCGCACCGAATACAGGAAATTAGAGCCGCTGCCCCAGGCGGAATCGGCTTTCGAGCTATGGATCCAGTGGCTGGACGAGCAGTTTACCCAGCACCCGGATGCTGAAACCCGCAGCGAGATCGTGCGCGACGTGCTTTTTTCGCTCTACACCGGGCGGCCGCCCGAAGAAGCCAGGCTGGCTGAGAAGCCCGGCGCCACTGCAGCGCAGGTCATGATGCATAACTTTGACCCGCGCAACGCCACCCTCGAACCCGAGCATTACGGAGACGTCGATGCCGGGAAATATGCGGTGCGAAAACCCCTGATCTGGTTCTGGATGATGTATGACCGTTCGCCGGTAGGGTTAAACCATGCTCTGGGTTATAAAGTGAGGGCCATGGTGGCGCGGCACGTGCTCAAACACCTGGGCAAGAACGTAAAGATCTTTCACGGGGTGGAAATTTCGTTCGGTTACAACCTGACCATTGAAGACAACTGCGTGATCCATAAGTATGTGTTGCTCGATGACCGCGGGGAGATCGTAATCCGCGAAGGCTCATCCATTTCCGACTACGCGAACATCTACTCCCACGCGCACGACCTGAACGATGGCATGATCATTACCAACCAGCGCACCGAAGTGGGACCGCGCGCGCGCGTGACGTACCACGCCACGGTTTTAAGCGGGGTTACGGTTGGGGAGCACGCGATCGTCGGATCCATGGGAGTGGCGTCAAAGAATGTCGAGGCCTTCCACGTGGTAGCGGGAATCCCCGCCAAAACGGTGAAGATCAAAACCATCGCGCCCCAGGAAATCAGGGATAAAACTGCCGCGCCGGCGGGCGTCGAGGCGCCTGCCATTGGCGAGGGCTAGAACACCCCGGCGGCAAGCCAAAATTGCGCCGCAGCCAATCCAGACGCTCGTAAAGTGCGTGTTAACATTGAAGCTGGATGACGCTTGAACACGTAGATATTTTCTTCCAAATCATCGTATTTTTATTCGCTATCAGCGTGCATGAGTCGGCGCACGCGTGGACCGCCCTGCGCCGCGGCGACGCTACGGCATACATGCTCGGCCGGGTGACGCTTAATCCCCTGAAGCATATAGATCCCATCGGCACCGTTCTGCTGCCGGCGCTGGCGTTGTTCACCCACTTGCCCTTGATTGGCTGGGCCAAGCCCACCCCGGTCAATACCCGAAATTTCAAGAACCTGGTGCTGGATGACGTACTGACCAGCGTCGCCGGACCGGTGAGCAATTTTTTACTGGCCACCATCGCCACCCTATTGCTCCTGGCTATTTCACTCGTCTCCCCCATCGGGAAAGAAATGGTGAGAAACATTACCCAGAACACGATCACCGACAGCGCATCCATGCTCATGCCTTTCGTCATGATTCTTTATGACGCCATGATCATCAACGTGCTGCTGGGCCTGTTCAACCTGATTCCCATTCCTCCCTTGGATGGCAGCCACGTTCTGCGCCATTTCCTGCCGATGGGTGCACAGAAAGCCTATGACTCGGTGGGAATATTCGGCCTGCTGCTCCTGTTCACGGTCGGCCGGTGGCTGCTGCGCTTCATGATGGATCCCATCGTCAACACTATCAACGCCGTGCTAACGAGTTTTTGATGGATCCTAATCTCCCCAACTCTTCTCACGCATCGCCACCCCCGGCTTCCGACGAGGCTTCGCCCCCGGCGAATCGTTCGTCCGCAGCCCGGTCGGCGTCGCAATCGAAACATACGCCGCCCCGCGTGCTGAGCGGCATGCGTGCCACCGGCAAGCTTCACCTGGGAAACTACGTCGGCGCCCTGACCAACTGGATTGCGTTGCAATCGCAATACGATTGCTATTTTTTTATCGCCGACTGGCACGCTCTCACCACCGACTTTGGCGATACCTCGATGATCAAGGCGAACTCCCTCGAGGTCACCATGGACTGGCTGGCTGCGGGCCTCGATCCTGAAAAATCGACGCTCTTTATCCAGTCGCACGTCCCCCAGCACGCGGAATTGCATTTGCTGCTGTCGATGATCACGCCCCTGGGCTGGCTGGAACGGGTGCCTACCTATAAGGAACAGAAAGAAAATATTCAGGACAAGGACCTCGGCAACTACGGGTTCCTGGGGTATCCGGTGCTGCAATCCGCCGACATCCTGATCTACCAGGCGGAGTTTGTTCCGGTGGGCGAAGACCAGGTGGCCCACATCGAGCTTACGCGCGAGCTGGCGCGGCGCTTCAATAGTTTCTATCCCGGCGCCCGCGAGTTTGTCTTTCCCGAGCCTAAGCACCTGCTGACCAAATCCGCGCGACTACCCGGCACCGATGGGCGCAAGATGTCAAAATCGTACGACAACTACATTTTGCTCAGCGATCCCGAGCCGGTCATCCGCAAGAAGCTCAAGACCATGGTGACCGATCCGCATCGCGTCCGCCGCTCCGATCCGGGGAACCCCGATATCTGCCCCGTGGGGGACCTGCACAAAATATTCAGCTCCGCGGAGACGCTGAAGAACGTTTACGCGGGGTGCACCACCGCGGGTATTGGATGCATAGAATGCAAGGGATGGGCCAGCGACGCCATCGTACAAACCGTGGCGCCGCTGCAGGAGCGCCGCCGCCAGTATGAAAACAAGCCAAAACTGGCGTGGGATATACTCGCGGCAGGTTCCGGCAAGGCGCGGCGGATTGCGCGGCAGACGATGGATGAAGTTCGCGAGGCCATGCATATGTCAAAGGAATTTGATGAGCTGCCGGCGGCTAACACTCCCGCGCCGTAGCCTGTCCCTTTAAAAATTGGCCCCACAATGTGGGGCGGCGGCGTTTGACTTCAGGCGTGGAAAGCGGATTTCATGGCGGATAAAACGACGCTCCCTGATTCAGCCGGCAACCCACAGGCTTCCCCCGTTCCATCAGAAAAAAAGACCACCGCGGAACACGAGTCGCTCTACTCCATCAAGGTGGAAGATGTTTACGACGGGCCGCTTGACCTGCTGCTGGATTTGCTGCGCAAGCAGGACATCAACATCTACGACATTCCCATCGCCCGCATCACCGCGCAGTACCTCGCTTACGTGGAGCGCATCAAGCATCTCGATGTGAACGTGGCCGCTGAATTTATTTACATGGCGTCGGTGCTGATCCAGATCAAGTCGCGCATGCTGTTGCCGCGCGATCCCACGGCGCCCGCGGGCGAAGACGATGATCCGCGGAGCGAGCTGGTGGAACGCCTGCTGGAGCATGAGAAATTCAAGAATGCGGCGCAGATGCTGCTGCAGAAACAGCACGTCGAAGAGGCGGTGTGGAGCAATCCCGCGCTGCGTGAATTCTTTGAGGACCCCGGAGCCGAGGCCGAGCTGGCCACCGACGTGGTTGACCTGGCGCGCGCGTTTCAGCAGATATTGAAGCGGGCGCGGACGGAACCGGTTTTGCAGGTGGATGAGGAAGCGGTCACGGTGGGGCAGATGGTGGATTTTATCCGGCGGCGGCTGCTGTTCGAGGAGCGCCCGGTGGCGCTGAAACGTCTGTTGCAGCATACTCATTCGCAGGCGGCTTTGATATGTTGTTTCCTCGCTTTGCTCGAACTGGTGCGGCTGCAGGCGATCGTGCTGCGCCAGGACCGCGCCTACGGGGAAATATTGCTCAAGAAACATGTGATGTTTGACACCGTGTTCGCCGATGGCGCCGCGGTGCGTGATGACTGGAGATAAGATTTCTATTCAACCATGAGTATTAGAGCCCAGGTCGAAGCCATTATCTACGCCACCGAAGAGCCCGCCAGCGTTGACCAGATCGCCGCCGCGCTTAAAGACATGGTGAGCGCCGAAGAGCTGGTTCCCGCCGGCATCACCGGTGAAGATGGTGTTCAGTTGGAAACGGCGCCGGGCGACGCAGAAAGCGACGCCGCTTCTCCGCAGCTTACTCCGGCCGAGTTCAAGGCCGCGCTGCGGGCCAGAATCAAATCCGAAATCGCAGGCTTGATCGCAGACTACGCGGCTGCGGACCGCGGCATGGAGATTCGCGAGGTGGCGGGCGGATACCGCATGTCCACCAAGCCCGAGCAGCATGATTCGGTGCGGGCCTTCGCCAGGACCCTCAAGGCGCCGGTGCGCCTGTCGCTGCCCGCGCTGGAAACCCTTGCGGTCATCGCTTACAAGCAGCCGGCGACCGCGCCCGAGATTTCAGAGATTCGCGGCGTCGATGCTTCCGGAGTGCTGGCCACCCTGCTCGATCGCAAGCTCATTACCACCGCTGGGCGCAAGGCGGTGGTGGGGCGGCCCATCCTTTATAAGACCACCAAAGAATTCCTTCTGCGTTTCGGTTTGAATGATCTAGGCGACCTGCCCAGCATGGAAGAATTCGAAAAATTGATTGGCGACGGCCAGGGCGATCTTTTTGCCGCCGAGGCCATGGCCGACGCCACCGGAGTGCCCGACCTGCCGCCGGAACCCGGCGCCCAGGAAAATACCGCCCAGCCAGGGCCGGAAGATCCGCAGACTGAATCGATCCCTCCCGAAGCGTAGTCTTTTTGGCCAGTTGAAGCGTGATCCTGCGCTTCCCATGGGCCTATCCACGATATCGTCACACTGAAACCAGGAGCATCCTGCACATGAATGAACGACTGCAGAAAATTATTGCCGGGCAGGGAATCACCTCCCGGCGCAAAGCGGAGGACATGATCACGACCGGGCGGGTATCGGTGAACGGGCAGATCGTCTCCGAGCTCGGCGCCAAAGCTGATATTGAGAAAGACCACATTCGGGTGGACGGCAAACTTCTCAAGGGCCAGCAGCGCGAAATTCACATCATGCTCAACAAGCCGCGGGGATATGTATCGACGGTTTCCGATCCCGAAGGCAGGCCCACGGTGATGGACCTGGTGAAGCATGCCGGCGCGCGCGTGTATCCCGTAGGACGGCTGGATTACCTCAGCGAGGGGCTGCTTTTGCTGACCAACGATGGCGAACTGGCGTTCAAACTCACCCGCGCGGCTTCCGGCGTGCCTAAGACCTACCTGGTAAAAGTAAGCGGCAGGCCCGCGGAACCGTTGATCGAAAAACTGCGGGGCGGGGTGATGATCGGCGGCCAGCAGCCGGGCCCGAAGCTGCGGCGATTGAAAACAGCGCCCGCGAAGATCAAGCTGATCAAGGACGCGGATAATCCCTGGTACGAAGTGACGCTGATCGAAGGCAAGAACCGCCAGTTGAGGCGCATGTTCGAGGAGATTGGCCACCATGTGGAAAAGATCCGCCGTGTGGGATATGGCGCGCTCAAGCTGGATGTGCCTCCGGGCGAGTTTCGAACCCTGAGCTCGGTCGAGATCAATAGCCTGCGCGGTAAGAAAGCGCCGGCGGAGAAAGCTCGCCGGTAAGAAACCCGCGCTGTCAAACAGCGACACCCTCGCGAGCGAAGAGTCATGGAATTGCTATTCGGGGCGATCATCCCACGTTTATATGAAGTGCCATTCCGTTTATATGAATTGTCATTCCGAGCGAAGCCGAGGAACCTTTTGTTTCTTTTTAAGTTGGTAGGAATGTCAGCCTGAATCAGTGGAGTCACCCTCCCTTCGAATTGGTTCTACGCGCAGCCTGCCTTTGAATCTGCCTGGCAAACCTGGAAATCTTCCCGGGTCTTACCTGAATCAAGCCCGCAGAGATGGGTGCTGTCCCCCTGGTGAGGAAATTGTTCCCTTCCGCCGCGAGAGTCAAAGGCACGCTTCGCGTAGAACCTGAGCGGCGTTTCCTCGAGTTCGGCGGCTGGGCCGGTGGCTCGGGTCTTGTCAAGGAAACAAAAGGTTCCTCGGCCGCGCTCGGAATGACAATTCACTTAAGATCCGTACTTCTATCCCGGTGGACGCATAGAACCTGACTTCCCGCGGCCCGTTTTGGCCGCCAGACTTGGACTTTGCGCTCGAGTGGACAAGTCCACAGGGGTGGCTCGCCAAGTTGTTTCAGACCTGGATTTTGCCTTGTATCAAAACCGCTTCAGCATTCATCCAATCGAGGCACACGGCAAATCGACCCGGCCTTCTCCGGCGCCGCGAAAGAAGTAAGGTAGACTTGAATCTATATGACATTTTCCCGCAAAAGCTTTGGGCTAACATTCGCACTTATCCTGGCATCATTGGCATTTTCCTCCCTCCCCGCCGCTTCGACCACCAAGACTAAAGCTCCTGCGCCGGTGATCGCTTCTCCGCGGGCGCAGGCGTCGGCCGCCTTTCTGGTTGACACCATGCAGCACGAGATGACGCGCGCCATGAAGGAGCTGGGCAAGGCTGATCCGGCGCCATACTTCATTGGCTATTCGGTCACCGAACATAACCGGACGGCGGTGGTGGGCGAAGAAGGCGCGCTGTTTACGTCGATGTCTAGCAATACCCGCGGTCTTGATGTGGTGGTGCGCGTGGGCACCCCGGCGCTGGACAACACTCACAATGAGAACCGGGTCTCGGCCGTGATGTCGTCGGTACTACCCTTGGAAAATGACAAGGACGCGATTGCGCGTGTCCTGTGGCTCAACACCGACCGCGAATATAAGCGCGCGGCCAAGACTTATCTTGAAGTGAAGACCAGCAGCCAGGTGCGGGCGGTAGAAGAGGATTCATCCTCTGATTTTTCCGGTGAGAAGCCCAGAGCTTACACCGGCCCGGTGGTAAAACCGCCGGAGATTGACCAGAAAAAATGGGAAGACAAGATTCGCCAGTACTCGGCGCTCTTCCGTAAGTATCCCGAAGTGTACGAGTCGATGGTGATGCTGGTCACCGACTCCACCAATCGTTATTACGTATCCAGCGAAGGCACGAAGATCACAACGTCGCAGCCGCTGCTGCGGCTGGTGATGTTCGCTTCCACGCGGGCCGAAGACGGCATGGACCTGCTGCGTTCCGAAACCTTCGACGCTTCCACTCCCGATCGCCTGCCCGGGGATGACGTGGTCATCGCCAAGATCGAAAAGATGGGCCTTGACCTCAAAAACCTGCGCAAAGCGCCGCTGGTGGAGCCCTTCAGCGGACCGGCGTTGCTGAGCGGCAGGGCATCCGCGGTGTTCTTTCACGAAGTGCTGGGCCACCGGCTGGAAGGGCAGAGGCAGCGCGGCGATGACGAAGGCCAGACCTTCACCAAGAAGGTCAACCAGCCCATTCTTCCCAAATTTCTCACCGTGGTCGATGATCCCACGATGAAGACCCTCAACGGCACCGAGCTAAGCGGGTATTACCAATACGATGACGAAGGCGTCACCGGTGACCGCACGGTGCTGATCAAGGATGGGGTGCTGAAGGAATTTCTGATGTCGCGCATGCCGGTAAAAAACTTTTCCCATTCCAACGGGCACGGCCGCGCGCAGGATGGCTTGATGCCGGTGGGCCGCCAGGGCAACCTGATCGTCAGCTCCAGCAAAACCACGCACGACGCCGACATGCGGGCGCAGCTCATCGCCGAAGTGAAACGCCAGGGCCAGCCCTACGGGTTGTATTTCGAAGACATAGCCGGCGGCTTCACTCTCACTACCCGCTCCCTGCCGCAGGCTTTCCAGATTTTGCCGCTGATGGTCTATCGCGTCTATCCCGATGGGCGTCCCGATGAACTGGTGCGCGGCGTGGACATCATTGGCACCCCGTTGGCCTCGTTGACCCGCATCATCCTCACTGGCGATAAGACCGAGGTATTCAACGGCCAGTGCGGCGCCGAGTCGGGGACGATTCCCGTGGCCGCCGCCGCGCCCGCTGTCCTGTTTTCGGAAATTGAGGTGCAGAAAAAGGCGCAGGCCCACCAGCGGCCGCCCATCCTGCCGCCACCCGCATTTGAAAACCTCGATGCGCAACTGCATCAGGAACGCAAGGGCAACATGGAGCGCGCGGCTTTGAACATGATTGGCCTCACCAGGCCGCAAGGCGGAGATCTTCTCACCCGGCCGAATGTCCCCGCCGGGGATTCGGAAGGTGCGCGATGAGGACCTTCACAACACCGTCCACCAGATTCCTGAAGCTGGGCGCATGCTTCATGCTGGCTGCGGTTGCTGCCTGTCTACCCCGGGCAAATGCGGCGCCAGCCGCCGATTCTACGAAGGTGGATAAGACCATCGCTCGCGAAAACGATCCGGTGCTGACTGCGATGGGCGCGGAGCTCAAGCGGTCGCAATCGAAGCTACGGCTGCAGGAGATGCAGCGTCCTTACTACATCGAGTACACCGTAACCGAGCTCGACGAGGTCACTTCCACCGCCGCTTTCGGCGCCTTGCGCGGCCAGCAGCGGCAGAACGGCCGCCTGGTGCGAGTGGTCGTCCGCATCGGCGACTACAAGCATGACAGCTACTTTGGCACCGGTGAAGGCGTGCTGGAATCGATGCCCATCGATGGCGACCAGCTGGCGCTGCGCCACCAGCTTTGGCTGGCCACTGATCGCGCCTACAAAGCCGCGCTGGAAGCGCTGAGCGAAAAAGAAGCGGAGCTGAAGCAGTTGATGGTGGAAACCCCGGTGGACGATTTTTCCAAAGAAGCGCCGATTGAATCCATCAAGCCGCTGGTAAAGATCGAAGGCGACCCCGGTACCTGGAGCGAAACCTTGCGCGCCACCTCTGACCTGTTCCGCAAAGACCATCAAATCGATTCGTCAGAGGCCTATCTCGATTTCCGCGCCACCAACCGCTACCTGGTGAATTCCGAGGGCAGCGTCACCCGGCACGGCAACGCGGTCTATACCATGGTGTTTACCGCCAGCACCCAGGCGGCCGACGGCATGGAACTGGAACGCGGCCACGGGTATTCCGTCCCCAAGCTTTCCGAACTGCCCTCGGCCAGCACTGTGACCGCGGACGCCGAAAAAATTCTGGCGTCGCTCAAAGACCTGCGCAACGCACCCATGGTTGAGGATTCCTATAGCGGTCCAGTGTTATTTTCCGCCGACGCCGCCAACTCGGTCTTCACCCGCCTGGTTGCCGGTAATATCGCCGGGCGCCGGCCCGCGTTGGGCAATCCCGCGCGCACCGCCGGCGAATTCGCCGCGCACTTCAAAGGCCGGGTGCTGCCTGAATTCCTCACCGTGGTCGATGACCCATCGGCACAGACCTTTGACCATAAAACTTTGATGGGCGCCTATGACGTGGATGACGAAGGCGTGAAGGCGCAGCCCCTGACCGTGATTGAGAAGGGCAAGCTGGTGAGTTACCTGACCAGCCGCCAGCCCATCCGCGATTTTCCCAAATCAAACGGCCGCGGCCGCACCGCCCTGGGCGGCAGCCCGCAGCCCGGCATTTCCAACCTCTTCATCAAGTCTTCGCAGAAGATGAGTTTCGCCGAGCTTAAGAAAAAGATGCTGGATATGTGCAAAGATCAGGGAATCCCCTACGGTTATTACGTCCAGACCACCGCGTCAGACCTTTCGCCGCGGCTGCTGTACAGAATCTACGTCAACGATGGCCACCAGGAACTGGTGCGGGGCGCGCAGTTTGGCCAGCTCGATACCCGCGCCCTGCGCAGCGATCTGATCGCGGCGGGCGATGAGTATGAAATGGAAAACCGCAGCGAGCCGGTGCCGCGCTCGATCATCTCTCCTCCCATCCTTTTTGGAGAGCTGGAGATCAAGCGCGCCAACCGTCCCCGCGAAAAGCTACCCCAATACGCCCCGCCGGAGACGGTCAACGCGCCGGTAAAGGTAGCGCGACGCTAAGCGAGAACCCGGCGCCGCCACAATCTTTTATAATCACTGCATTGTGCGCCCGTAGCTCAGCTGGATAGAGCGGCAGCCTCCGAAGCTGTAGGTCGGGAGTTCGAATCCCCCCGGGCGCACCAAAACTTTAGAATCAGCAACTTAAATTTATAGGGTTGGGCAGTTGACCCAATGCTTACTGATTTTGATGCATTTGTAAAAGAGCGCAGATATTTACACAACGTGTCCGAGGCAACAATCAAGTGGTCTTACCTTTCACTTCGTGCCTGGGAGCGTTTCGGGTCTGATGCACCAGACTTCGTAATCAATGCAAGGAAGTCTGGGGTCTCTGCGATAACAGTAAATTCTTATGGCAGAGCATTGAACTCCTACTTTAGATGGAGTGGAAATACAACCAGAATCCCCCGCCTAAAAGAAGAACAAAAGGTTCTACCTACTTTTAATTCCTCGCAAATTTCTCTTCTTCTTTCCTTTTAAGCCGAAGTCCTGCAATTCCTACACTAAGAGACGGACTCACGCGCTGATTCTTCTTCTTCTTGATACGGGTCTTAGGATTGTGATGAGGCTCTCAGTATCAGAAGGGGTGAAACCGACTACGACAATCTTCTCGTCAAAGTGAAAGGGAAGGGCGGTCGGGAGCGAATCATTCCCATCAGCTTTCAATTGCGAAAAAACCTCTGGAAGTATGAACAGGAATTTAGGGATTTTCTTTTTTCTACTAGACATCGGAATAAGTTAATGCACCGGAATGTTCTAAGGGACGTAAAGAGTCTCTGTCGCTCTTTGGGGTTTGAACCTCCCCGGCGAACGCTTCACGCCTTCAGGCATACCTTCGCTTTGAATCACGTCAAACGGGGGTTCAGTGTTTCAACTCAATTTCTTGACACAAAGAACTTTGCTTTATAAAGTTACTCTGCGACTGTGTGGAGTCTTTGGCCGCGCGGAGGTTCTGATGGAGGCACCGATGAAACGGCAGCGGCTGGCCCACCGGATATTCAAAGGTATTGCTGGATTGGGGATATTGGGTGTCCTTGGAGTCGTGGCGTTGCTGATATCGCTGCGGGTAGAGCACGGGACCGAGATCACACTGCCCACACCCTCAGGACCATTCGCTGTGGGCCGCACACTTTTGGAGTGGAAAGACGATAAGTCCCTGGACGCTCTGGCGCCCTTGGCGGGAACTAGGCGCGAAGTCCTTGTCTGGATATGGTACCCGGCATTGGCACAAGGAACTGTGATTGATGACTACCTGCCCGCCCCGCTGCTAGCTGCTGACCAAGGCCAAAGTGGGGCGCTTCTTACTCTCCTGACGCGAGATCCGTCGAAAGTTCTTGCCCACAGTCTTAGGAACGCCGGCGTGCTACCTCAGCAGCAACCGTACCCCGTGGTCATCATGCGAGCCGGGGCCTCCCTCGAAGTTGTGAACTATTCGGCGCTCGCCGAGAACCTGGCCAGTCACGGATATGTAGTCGTGGGCATCGACGCGCCTTACCGCACCAGGACCGTCGCTTTCTCCGACGGCCGGGTGCTGAGACGGACGCCGGAGAATGATGCAGAACGTTGTTTCGAGAGAGCGGGCCCAGAGCAGGCCCCTTGTGTTACCAAGCAGCTCAATGCGTGGACCGCCGATATTGGGTTCGTACTTGATCGATTAGAGCAGCTCAACATCTCGGACCCGTCCGGCAAGTTCATCGGACGGCTCGATATGTCACGGGTGGGAGTATTCGGTCATTCCTTTGGCGGGGCGCAAGCCGCGCAATTCTGCTCCCGTGATTCCAGGTGCAAGGCGGGGATCGATGTGGACGGTTCACTGCACGGCAGCGTCATTCAGGCGGGCATCCACACGCCGTTCATGTTTCTGCTGAGCGGCAACGGAGATTTTTCGTCCCGCGCCGAAGTCGACCAGATCATGGCCGACATCCGCGCGGTTTATGATCGAATGCCGATGGAGTCAAGGTTGTTCGTCCAGATCCGCGGCGCGAACCATTTCACCTTCAGCGACGACGGCGCCCTTTTGAAGAGCCAGCTCCTGCGGAGAGTGCTTCGTGTGTTCGGTGTGCTTGGTATCGATGGACGTCGTCAGCTCGCCGTTACGTCGTACTGCATCCACACCTTCTTCGACGCGTACCTCAAGGGAGCGGGCGCCTCGCGGCCGAAGATTTCGTCCCCGCTTTACCCTGAGATTCGGGTACTCGAATGAGTACTTCTTTCATCAATTTCCGAACCCTGCCACCCGCACTTGCCCCAGTGCAGCTTTTCCTGATCTGTAATGACGATGTTAAGAAGTTTCTGTGCTGCATTACAATACCTGCTTTGCAGGACAAATCAAGCACATCGGCTCGGCACGGGACGGAGGATCGCAATGAGATTTCGGCAGACTTGTAATCGAAGCCTGGGGCTGCGCCTGGCGGGATCAATAATGGCAATTGTTATTCCCATTCTTTCCGGGTTCGCGGGTTCGGCCACAGCAGCCGATAAATCAACTGCGCAGGATTTGCTGCAGATGGCGAATGCGGCGTCGCAGGCCGAGGACTACCGGAAGGCGGTAAAACTTTTCAAAGAAGCCAACAAGCAGCAGAACAACCGGTGCTTTGATTGCTTTATTGGCGAAGCAATCGCCGACAGCCATCTTGAAGAAGATGGAGCCGCGGATGGGAGCGTGGTTAAGGCCTTGAACGTGGCGGCCAACGCCCAGCAGCGCTCCCTGGGTCACCGCGTCAGAGGCCAGATCCTCACCATGTTTTCCCAGGGTGACGCGAAGAAGCTGCACAGCGCTGAGGAGGAATATCGCAAAGCCCTGGTGGACAATCCCGCGGACGGGCAGTCGCATTACGATTTGGGTCTGGCGCTGCTGCGGGAGAAAAAGGATGACGAGGGCCGGGCGGAATTGCGCAGCAGCCTTACCCTTTCTCCGAACTTACCCAATGCCGATCAGGCCAGGAAGTTGATTGCCGACCCGCAACGCGCTCGGCAGCGAATGGCCCCTGATTTTGAAATTACCTCCCTCCAAGGCGAGACTCTCTCCTTGCAAGGTCTGGCCGGCAAGGTGGTGGTGCTTGATTTCTGGGCGACATGGTGTCCGCCGTGTCGCGCATCGGTCGGTGATCTCCGCAACGTGGCCAGAAAATATCCCCGCGAGCAACTGGTGCTGATCAGCGTCAGCGGCGACGATAAGGAAGAAACCTGGAAGGAATTCGTCGCCAGCAAGAAGATGGACTGGCCGCAATACCGCGACGCCGACAATAAAATCCGGCAAACCTTCGGTGTCCACGCCTTTCCCACCTACATGGTGATCGATGGCAGCGGCGTCATTCAGAACGTGATCGTGGGGGAAGACCCGCAACAGTCGATCGTCCACCAGTTGAAGATGACCTTGGCCGCGATGAAGAACATCAATTAAGGCGCTAACCAGACCTGGCTGGTTTCTTCCTCGTCATGAATTTGGCCGCGAAGTTGATACCGGGAGACCTATGCGATTCGCAGGTCGATGAAACTGCCGTGGGAACTCTGTTTAGGAGTTTTGTTCAATTGGTGCTCAACCGAGGCAATAGCGCCGCATAATTCCCGGCAAGGCGCTACATTCAGGGTTTACCTGCCGGATGCGTCGATTCACTCCAGACCAAAATGGGTTGATGGAAGATAAGGCAAACATCGCCGAAGGAGTGGCAGGTTCGGAAGCTGATACTGTACCCCAACAACCTGCTAATGCGGCAGGCCGACCCGCTGTAACAGTTTCGCAAACCTCGGATCGGACCGCAGGCCGTCCAATTCCGGCAGAACTTTCCAGTACACGCACTCCAAGACCCGATCGTCGATCGCCCGATTCAGTTCGGCAAAAGCTTGATCCTTTTTTCCCAAAGCAATATAAATAATCGCCATGTCATACGGGGGTACATAGGCTCGCCGCGACAGTCCGGTCAGGTCTTCGAGCGCTTGCTGAGCCTCTTTTGTCTTTCCGGTCACGGCATAACCATAACCCAGCCCGCCCAGGGTATCAGCGAAGTTAGGCTCCAGTTGCCGCACTTTTTGAAACTCGACAAGAGCATCTGCTCTCAAGCCTTTAGCTTCGTATTCCCATGCCAGGCCCCAATGCGCGATCCAGAAATCAGGCGCTAGCTCTACGGTCCTCCGCAGCTGCTCGACGGCCTCATCCTGATGTCGCGCCATGAGAAAAGAAGTGCCGATATAGACATTATTTTCTGCGGTGATTGGATCCAGCAACTGGGCGCGCTTGCTTTCCACAATACCTTCATCAGTGCGTTCCATAGCTACCAGGTACCACCCGTAAAGCGCATGGGCCATTGCGAAATTAGGCTTTAGTTCAATAGCTCGCTTGAATTCTTTTTCAGCCCCCGTCCAGTCCCAGTCGTACCACCACAACACCCACCCCAGGGCGAGGTGGGCCTCGGCGAGTTTGTCGTCGAGCTGCAGCGCCTTGATGGCCGCTGCCTTGGCCTGGGGCATTGAAGCTTTGGGAGAAAGCAGCCACTCGTTCGCCCCAATGTAGTAATAGGCCAGCCCTTCGTAAGGCAATGCGTAATTGGGATCGAGATCCAGCGCTTTCTGCAGATCCTCCCGTCCCCTGGAAAGACCTTCAACGGTGTCTTTGCTGATGTAGTACTTTCCCTGCAAATAAAGTTGATAGGCTGCAGGGTTTTCGGTGTAGCGGCGTCCGAGCCTTTGGCGCTCTTCAGAAGTCAACCGGAGCTTCAGTTTGTCGGAAATTTCTCGGGCAATGTCACCCTGCAGCGTGAGCACGTCAGCCCCTCTGCGGTTGAATTGCTCGCCCCACAGCTCGGACCCGTCGGCCACCTTGATGAGGTCGGCTTGCAACACCATGGTGTCTCCCACGCTGGTGAGCTTGCCGGTGACGATGGCATCCACATTCAATTCTTTACCAACCTTTTGTGCTTCTCCTTCGCGCCCCTTGAACTTCGCCACCATGGTGGAGGCCAGAACCCGGGTTCGGGGAAGTTCCGAAAGACTGCTGATGACCTCGGTTGTGATTCCATCGCTCAAATACTCGCGGTTAGGATCGCCGCTGGCATTGACGAACGGCAACACCGCGAGGGCGTTGATTTCACCGCTCGCATCCCGGCGCCCGCCTTTGAACATCAGGATTACCGCTATCAGGGCCATGGCCCCCACCCCGCTGGCGGCGAACATCCATTTCATCCAGCGAGGCCTGTTCCTGGTCACGAGGGCGGCTGGCATCGTGCTATTGGAGTCTAAGTCACGCTTCACTCGCTTCAGGTCTGTCTTCAGGTCGGCTGCGGACTGGTAGCGGATTTCGCGGTCCTTTTCCAGTAACTTGTTGATGATGTCTTCGAGCCGCGGAGAGATTTGCGGATTGAAGCGGATGGCCGGCGCTGGCGCCCGGTTGAGTACTGCATCAAAGATGGTTCCCGAAGTTTCGCCGCGAAACGCCATCGTGCCTGTCGCCATCTCATAAAGCACTGCGCCGAACGAGAACAGGTCGCTGCGGGCATCGAGGGGGTTGCCCCTGACCTGTTCGGGAGACATGTAAGCCATGGTGCCGAGAGTGGTATTGGCGCCCGTGAGCTGCTGCTCCATGGCCGGCGCTATGGTCACTGTGGCCGAGGACGCTTGAAGCTGTGGCGAAAGCTTAGCCAGACCGAAGTCAAGTACCTTAGCCTCGCCGCGTGAGGTCACAAATATATTGGCGGGCTTGATGTCGCGATGAATAATGCCTTTGCCATGGGCGGCATCGAGTGCGTCGGCAATCTGGATGGCCAGATCGAGCATGTCGGCGAGGGGCAGGGCCTGGCCGGCGATGCGGTCGCCCAGGGTTTCGCCCTCCAGGAGCTCCATGGCGATGAAGGGCTGACCATCGATCTCATTAATCTCGTGGATGGTGCAGATGCGCGGGTGGTTAAGGGCGGAGGCCGCGCGAGCCTCCCGCTGGAACCGTTCCATGGCCTGGGGATCCCCGGCCAGGTTCGCGGAGAGAAATTTCAGGGCGACGCGCCGGCCCAGCTTGAGGTCTTCGGCCTCGTATAACACCCCCATGCCGCCGCCACCCAGTTTTCGGAGGATCCGATAGTGTCCAAGAGTTTCTCCGGGTTGGGCGGGGTGAGTCACCTAGCGAAAATGTTAGGCTGACTTCGCCGGGAGGTCAACAAACCTCGGGCCGCCTGTCGATTCAGGCTGGTAGTCCCGTTCGAAATCCGAGGGAGTGGGTAACCCATTTGACTGTCGCCTTATCTTACGCAACCTCCCAAGCTGTAGGTCGGGAGTTCGAATCCCCCCCGGGCGCACCAAACTTTCAAAGAGTTTTGCCGCGTTTTCCCTTTTCAAATCGCTTACGAAATCTTTGTTATTGACGATGAGGCAGCAGCCAGACGCTCCCGAATTTCAAAGTTCGGGTATCAGATTAACGCCAGTTTTCCTCGGTGTAACGCCCCTATCATCTGCGCCCTAATGCCCAGACGACCCCTTCGCCAGATCCACTTTGCGAAGCGTCTGGTCGGCGGTGACCAGTAGCATTTGCCTGCCATCGGCGCTGAATTCGGCGATCCGTGCCGGCTTAGGCAGCGAGTAATGGTGTAGGGGCTGCGCCGTCACCACATCGTAGACCGAGATTTCTCCCGGCCGGTTCGCCACCGCCATCAGCTCGGCTTGCGGCGCAATCCCCATGTAATGGCCAAAGATTCTCCCGGTCTGCCGCTGGGTTTCCAGCGAATAAATCAAGATTCGGTTTTCGGAGTCGTTGATGACCAGGTGTTTGGCCGTTACCGCGACCTGGCGGATGCTGAACGAGCCCTTGCCCGAATCCACCAGCATGCTCGCAATCTCTTTTCCCGTCCGCCCCTTCACGGCCTGCAGCAGATAGATCGAGCTCTTGTCGCCCAATGCGGCAAGCTGTTTCTGCAGGTCTGGTCTTTTCCGTATCTCGGCCTTGGCGCTGAGCTGGTTGGCTCGCCATACCAGTACAATCGCATCCGCCGCCGTGTCAAAGTGCCGGTCGGGATCGTCCCCGTTGAAGATTCGGCTCCATAGCAATTTGTCGGAGGTCACGTCGCGGACCTCCAGCTCGGTGTCATGGGAGCGGCCGCTTAACAGCAGTTCGCGCAGGCGGTTGCCGGATTCCGTATCGATCACCACGTTTTTCTCCGCCGACATATCCAGATCGGGGAGTTCATTTTTCAGAATCTTGTCCATGCTTCCCTGGTATTTCGTGGTCAGCAGAAGCTCTCCCATCTGGGCATCTTCGTGGTCGTTGGAAAATTGCTTGCGGACCGATACGCGCGGCTGGGTTTCCAGCGTGACTCGGGCGATTGCATGGGCGTTGGTTTTGTATTTGGGCACATCAGCATAGAAACTGCCGTCGGTGGCGAAGAAGCCGCCCCGGAAATCCCGCATCAACGCCAGCAGTTTCCCCGTCTCCGCGTTCCAGATCCCGCTCCGGCTCTTGCCCGAAATCGCGATCCACTTCCAGTCCGAACTGACCGCCACCGTTCGAATCGATCCCAGGTTGCCCGTCGGCAGTCCCAAGGCCTCAAAAGGGCTGCCCGGCTTTGTAGTGTCCGCGGTGAACACTACTTGCCCGGCGCGCGATTCTGACACCGCCATCTGGTCGTAAACATCGACCGCCTTGGTGTCGGCCGCGATATTGATCCTTTTCCTGGTTAAATCAAAAATCCCCGCTGCATAATCCTTGATGGGACGGACGATCGCATAGTCCCCGTGGCTCACCGCCGTCACCGACCCGGCGAGCGTTGCCGGCGACAGCAGGTGGCCAGAAGGAAAGGCGACGATACCCGCTCGGCCCGCATGGGTGGCGCTTATGGCCACCATGCGGTCCGGACTCAGGAAGCTGAAGCTCCCCGCCAGGTATTCGCGTAAGGCCGGCGGGATCGCCAGAACCGAGCCCGATTGCAGGCCATAGCCCGCCGACTCCTCGCCGTGGCCCATCACGAAGTAGCGCGAGTCTGGGGTAAAGGACATGTTAAACAACGGCGCCCCGGGTTGGTGCTGGAATGCCATATACACCAGAAAAGCCTCCAGACCAATTCGCAAGTGGGGGAAGTCATCGCGGGTATAGAGCGTCTTGCCGGTGCTTACGTCTATCAGCACCAACGCGGTGCTTAACCCAAAGTCGCCGCCGGTTCTTTGCTCCAGGCAAGCCATCGTCTTGCCATCAGGCGAGAGCGCGCTCTGTAGACACGGGGTACGCAAGGCGATTTCGTGGGAAGCCACACGCGCTTTGCTTTCCCGATCCCATTCTTCGACACGCAGGCTGGGATCATAAAAGATGAGCCGCTTGGAATCGGCGCTGAACTGTGCGGGATACGCGTCCGGTGCGTCCACCGAAAATAAAACTGCTAGCGGAGATCGTGACAGCACGAAGATGGTCGCATCATCCTGCGCGACTATGAAGTTTCCATCCGGACTGAACCGCAGGTATTCGATTCCGTTGCGCAATGGCGGGCTGAGCAACTTGCCGGGCGGCAAACCGGCATCGGCGGTGGCTGCAAATTGGCCGGCGGAGTAGGCAATCACCGCCGCCTGCCATGGGGGAAATTTCCCCTCCTTCATCGGCGGGGCGCCGAAACAATGGGGCGGGAGGGCCGACCCGATTTTCAAAATAAATCTCAGCCGCCTGGATTCTGGCTTGGTGGTTCCAAAAAAGTCACTCAGGGCGCTGCCGGTCTTTCCCTGGTTTTCAGTGAAGCGGTCCCAGAACTCGCTGAATGCCTGCGTCCGGTATCCCGCCTTCGCCAGCGCATAGATCGCGACCTCGTCGGCCGCTTGCTGCCCCCGGTCTTCCTGGCGTTCGTTGTTCATCGTGGCCTGGCGTTTGCGGCCTGCATTTTCGATGAAGCGGTTGTATTTTTCGAATATGTCGGCGCGATCGCCTACCGTGTTGACCCCCAGAATCGCGTGGAACAGCCGCGTCAACTCGATGGCCTGCTGATGGGTGAAGGAATGTCCCAGTTCGTGCGCCATGACCCCGGCCACTTCGTCTTCCGTTCGTGCCGCGGCAATGAGTTTTCTTGATAGGTAAATTCTTCCCCCCGGAGCGCTGAAGGCGTTCACCGATGGCGTGTCGATCAACCGGAATTGATAATGCATCTTCGTGGGAGGAAGGTTCCGCAATAAACGCTCTCCAATTTGTCCCAGGTACTCGTTTAGCGACTCGTCTTTCACCACGGAGAATGTGCTTTCCAGGTGCTCCGCCCACGCTTCCCCCAGGTACTGTTCCTGTTGGTCGCTGAAGATGTTGGCTGCTCTCGATGCCTGCGCGATGGGCGGCACTTCGCAAGCGGGCTGCGCCGCCGACAACGCTGCCGCCGTCAATATCCACGCCAACAGCCCAACAGACAGCAGCAGCTTTCCCATCATCGCGGCGCCCTCGGCTCACCGCAGTATATCCCCGATTCAAGGCGACGCCACACAGCACCCCTCCATCGGGATTTGTGGCTCATCAACCAAATAAGCAGGTCCTTACCCGCCGTAAATTTCTCGGAGACGAGTTGAACTCGCCCGCCGGACTTTTTGCTCCCGCGTGGCCGTCGGTTTGCTAAGTTGCAACGAGTGTTAGTGCTAAGCTGATTGAAGTGGTGCCCACATGAGCAAGAAACCCTTATTGCTCCTGACCATGTTCGGGGCCCTGGGAATCGCTTCATTACACGCGCAAGAAATTCCATGCGGCGAAGCAAGGGTCGAATATGAAAAGACACCCCAGAGCCTGAACCAACATATTCGCATTTATAGGAGACTGCCTTCTAATTTGATTTTCAAGCAGGGCGACCGCGAATTCAGTGCTCAAGGCACAAGATGGTTAATCGTTAAAAAGCCCGATTACCTGAAGACTGGCCCGTGGAGTACGACGCTATACATAGGGGCCCGTGGTGAAAATCGGCCCTTTCTGGAACTGTCTTTCCGAGACCATGGCAACACTTTCACTGCGAGCTGGTTAAACGAGAAATTGCTTTATATTTCCGTGTGGTGGGGCCGAATCGCGTCCAGCGAGTTGATTCTGAACATTGAGAAGCGAATATTTATCTATAACGAAACGGCGAATTATGGCCAGGTCACTTCTTGCAAAGAATCGAAGTAGCGACCTCGCGGTTCAGTGACTTAGGCGGAGTGCCGGTGGTCTTGGGTTCAACTTGTGTTCAATTCGCTCCGCCCTTTGGCCTTTGCTCTGCGGAATGTCGGAGCATCCTGGTGAGAGTGATGCGGACCCAGCGAGTTCGCCTGTCAGATCGCCCTGCCGGGCGCTCCGACGGGGTCGAAAACTGTCGGAAACTCACCTTGAAAGTGTTACAGAACAAGGGAACCGATCATCGAGCCAACTCGTCGTATGATGCGGTGAACGGCAACACGGGGCAGGTCAAACCCATACGTACTCTATAATCCTCGTTCGGAAGCCTGGCTATTTCCAAAATTTAGTTGGATTCGAGAAGATTCGGGGACATGTCCGAGCAAGCCCACAACACCATCGTTCCGGATCTCAACGATAGCAGGCTGAACATCGCCGGAGAGGTCCGTAGCAAAGAAGCCTTGTTGAAGACTGGGGCACTGCAAAGCGCCATCTTTAACAGCGCCAACTTCTCCAGTATTGCCACCGACGAGCGTGGCGTCATCCAGATATTCAACGTCGGCGCGGAGCGGATGCTGGGCTATGCGGCGGCGGACGTGATGAACAAGATTACCCCCGCCGATATTTCCGATCCTCAGGAAGTCATCGCTCGCGCAAAGGCCTTAAGCCTTGAATTAGCGACCCCCATCACCCCAGGCTTTGAGGCCCTCGTCTTCAAAGCTTCGCGGGGTATAGAAGACATTTACGAGTTGACCTATATCCGCAAGGATGGCAGCCGCCTTCCCGCCAT
Source organism: Terriglobales bacterium (assembly GCA_038210375.1). Classification (GTDB taxonomy): domain Bacteria; phylum Acidobacteriota; class Terriglobia; order Terriglobales; family Acidobacteriaceae; genus JBBQWT01. The sequence goes on from JBBQWT010000004.1 coordinate 164,798, forward strand.
CGTGTCGGTGACGGCACTGCGTGACGAGCGCGGCGGGATCATCGGCTACCTGCTCATTGGAACCGACAATAGCGCCCGCAAGCGCGCGGAGGAGGCCTTGCTAAAAGCCGGGGCGCTGCAGAGCGCTATTTTTAACAGCGCCAACTTCTCCAGCATCGCCACCGACGAGCGGGGCGTCATTCAAATCTTTAACGTCGGCGCCGAGCGGATGCTGGGCTATGCAGCTGCGGACGTCATGAACAAGATCACTCCTGCGGATATCTCCGACCCCCAGGAGGTGATCGCTCGCGCCAAGACTTTGAGTCTCGAACTGGCAACGCCGATAACGCCGGGCTTTGAGGCATTGGTGTTCAAAGCCTCGCGTGGGATCGAAGACATATACGAGCTGACCTACATCCGCAAGGACGGCAGCCGCTTTCCCGCCATGGTATCAGTGACCGCGTTACGAGACGAAAAGGGAGGAATCATCGGGTACTTGTTGATCGGGACCGACAACACCGCGCGCAAGCAGGTGGAAGCGGAGCAAAAGAAACTGGACCAACGGCTTCGCGACCAGCAGTTCTATACGCGATCGTTGATTGAATCCAATATTGACGCGCTGATGACCACCGACCCGTCAGGCATCATCACCGATGTCAATAAACAGATGGAAGCCCTCACCGGTTGCACGCGCGACGAACTCATTGGCGCTCCATTCAAGAACTACTTTACCGATCCGGAGAGGGCTGAGGCAGGCATCAAGTTAGTGATGCGAGAGAAGAAACTCACTAACTATGAACTCACCGCAAAAACCCGCGATGGCAGAAAAACCGTGGTTTCCTACAATGCGACCACGTTCTATGACCGGGATAGAACTCTGCAGGGCGTGTTCGCTGCGGCGCGCGATGTCACTGAGAGCAAGCGGCTGGACCAGGCTTTGCAAGACAAGAATGTTGAGTTAGAGAGAGCCCGGATCGCGGCGGACACAGCTAACCTGGCGAAATCGGACTTTCTTTCCAGCATGAGCCATGAGCTGCGCACGCCGCTTAGCGCAATTCTTGGGTTCGCCCAGTTGATGGAGTCGGAGACACCCCCGGCGACTCCATCCCAGCAGGCCAACATTGAGCAGATCCTGAATGCGGGCTGGTATCTTCTGAAGCTGATCAACGAAATCCTGGATCTCGCCCAGATCGAATCGGGGCAGTTGTCGCTCTCCCCTGAGCCGGTATCGCTGGCCGAAGTCATGATCGAATGCCAGGCCATGATCGAACCACACAGGCTGAAACGCGGCATTGAAATGACCTTTCCGCAGTTCGACGGTCCTTGTTTTGTCGGGGCCGATCAAACTCGCCTGAAACAGGTCCTCATTAATCTTCTCTCCAACGCGATCAAATACAACCGACCAGCGGGAACGGTGGTTGTGGACTGCGACATGAGCGTGACGGGGCGCATTCGCGTCAATGTGCGCGACACCGGCGCAGGCTTGACGCCCGAGGAACTGACGCAACTCTTTCAGCCCTTTAACCGTCTGGGGCAGCAAAGTAGCGCGGTGGAAGGCACTGGCATCGGCTTGGTGATGAGCAAACGCGTGGTGGAGCTGATGGGAGGCGTGATCGGAGTGGAGAGTACCGTCGGAGCGGGCAGTGTGTTTTGGTTCGAGCTGGGCACCGCATCTCCGCCACAACTTATTGCTCCCCTATCAGAACCGACAGTACTACCGCAGGCACACCATGGAGCACCGTTGCACACTGTACTTTACGTGGAAGATAACCCAGCCAATCTAAAACTTGTGGAACAGCTTCTTTCTCGACGGTCTGACATGCTTCTGTTGACCGCTACCAATGGGAATCTGGGGATCCAACTGGCGCGCGAGAACCAGCCAGAGGTGATCCTGATGGACATCAACCTGCCCGGCATAAGCGGTATAGAGGCTCTGAAGATTCTGCGTGACGATGCGACAACTGCGCACATCCCCGTCATCGCCGTGAGCGCTAATGCCATGCCCCGGGACATTGAAAAGGGCATGCAGGCAGGATTCTTCTGGTACTTGACTAAACCAATCAGGGTCAACGAATTTCTGGATGTGTTGAACCTGGCATTGGAATTTGCCGAGAAGGGAATCCGTCCCACGCGATGAATCACAGCGGATCCGGTATAGGGAAGTGGTCTTGAAGAAAGTCCTGGTAGTGGATGATGACCCTGCGATCTTGACGATCGCCTCCAAGCGTCTGCAGTCGGAAGCGGTAGAGGTACTGACCGCCACCAATGGAGTAGACGGGCTCCGAATTGCGCACGAACAAAGACCAGATGTGGTTGTTACCGACCTGATGATGGCTAAGATGCACGGCTACACTTTGATTCAGGAGATCCGCAATGACCCCGCCTTGGGCGGCGTGAAGATACTGGTCACATCCGCGAAGACCTATGCAGCGGATGTGGAACGAACCCGCCAATTGGGGGCTGACCGGTATCTGAGCAAGCCGTACGACCTGAAGGAGTTTTGGGAGACTGTCTCTGAACTTCTGGAAGACAAACAAGCATCATTAAAAGTTCGCTTCTGGGGGACACGGGGTTCAATCGCTACTCCCGGTCATTCGACCACAAAATACGGTGGCAATACCTCGTGTACCGAAGTGAGATGCGGCGACCAGTTGTTGATTCTGGATGCGGGCACAGGAATCCGCGGGCTGGGTCAATCGCTGCTCGGCGAGTTCCAGCAAAAGCCCATCAAGGGGCATATCTTCATCGGCCACACGCATTGGGACCATATCCAGGGATTTCCTTTTTTTGCCCCCGCTTTCGATCCCATGAATGAATTCTCGGTCTACAGTCTGCATGGGGCGGAAAAACCACTCGAGAAAATTTTTCGTGGACAGATGGACAGTGACTATTTCCCTGTGCGGTTGAGTGACATGCGCGCGAATTTGAAATTCTGCGAGCTAGAGGGAGACGTACATCTGGGAGAGATCAAAGTTTCGTACATTTTCCTTAACCATCCGGGACTTGCCGTGGGCTTTCGCATTAGCTTCGCAGGGCGTTCACTGGTCTATCTGAGCGATCATGAAACTTTCGGGCGGTTAGCAGCGAATGGTCCTGATCCAAATCCGTTGGACCTGGAGATCGCGAAATTTGCCGAAGACGCGGACCTCTTAATCTCAGAGGCGCAGTACACTGAGGAAGAGTACGTGCTGAAAAAAGGGTGGGGGCACAGCACTTTCTTAGACGCTTTGGATCTGGCTAATCGGGCAAGAGTGAAGCGCCTGGCCCTCTTCCACCACGATCCGTCTCATGATGATGTCTTCATGGACCAGATTCAGGAATTCTGTCGGCAGACCGTAGCGGACCGGAAATATCCATTCTCGTGTTTCGTGGCTCAAGAAGGAACGTTAGTCGAACTCTAATCGTAATTTCAATGCGGCCCCATTGACAAACGGGGGTTAGAGAGTCCACCACCTGCTCGATTCGGTTCCAACAGAGCGTTCTTTCATAACCATTATTATTGGGTGGGAAATGCTGACGCAGGAGGTTTCCAGCCAGGACCAAATGGGGACACGGCCAGGTATTCGTTCGGGTCGATGGACACGCTGCACCCTTGGCAGTGCCGTTACCATCTAAAATGAAGGAGCCTGTTAGTTCCCCGAGGAATCACATTGACGAGAGTTATGAATGGCAGCTAAGGCCCGCGAGATATTGAACGAAGCCGAAAGGCTGAACTCTCTTCGTGAATACCAGATATTAGACACCCTCCCTGAAGACGCATTTGACGACCTCACCCTCCTGGCCTCGCAGATATGTCAGGTCCCCATTGCGCTGATCACCTTCATTGATGCTGAACGGCAGTGGTTTAAATCAAAAATTGGCACGACGGTCGAGGAAGTAGCTCGAGATCTGACTTTCTGCGCTCACGCCATCATTGAGCCGGGCATGCTGGTAGTCGAAGATGCGCAACTGGATGCGCGGTTTGCCGACAATCCCATGGTCACAGGGGAACCCCATTTACGTTTTTATGCAGGCGCGTCCTTAGTTTCTTCAGACGGACATGCAGTGGGCACGATTTGCGTGCTCGATCACGTGGCGCGGCGATTGAACGCCGAACAATTGAATGCTTTGAATGCGTTGAGCCGCCAGGTGGTGGCCCAACTTGAGCTCAGGCGTCAGGCCGGCGACCTGACTCGCGCCAACCTGTTGTTGAGCAAGGAAATGGAGGGACGCAAAGTAGTAGAAGAAATTTTGCGGTTACGCGAGAAGGCCATCGACGCCACCTCGGCGGGCGTGATCATCACCGACGCCCGTCAATTCGAAAACAAGATTATTTATGTTAATCCCGCTTTCGAAAAAATGACCCAATATGGCTTTGCTGAGATCAGTGGACAAAATTGCCGGTTCCTCCAGGGCATCGGGACCAGTGAAGCCGCCACAGCGTTGATCAGGGACGCCCTTCGGGAACGCAGGTCCTGTGCGGTGGAAATCTTGAATTATCGCAAGGATGGAAAGCCGTTCTGGAACGAGCTTTTCATCTCGCCGGTTACCGACGCCGACGGAAGACTGACCCATTTCGTTGGAGTGCAGCAGGATGTTACAGAGCGGCGGCTAGTCCAGGAATCTTTGCGGGAAAGTGAAGAGCGTTACCGGTATCTGATTGAGCATGCGGACGAAATGATTTATGTCACCAGGCTGGATGGCAGTTTCAGTTTCATTAATAAAATTGCCACGGAAATCCTGAAATATTCGCCGCAAGAATTCCTTGCCCTGGGCTACCTCGACATGGTCAGGCCAGACTATCGCGATGCAGTAATGGAGTTCTATCAGCGGCAGATCGACGAAAAGATTCAGAGCACCCGTTTTGAGTTTCCGATTTTGACCCGGGAAGGAAACGAGGTCTGGCTGGAACAAAACGCACAATTGCTGGTAAGCGAGGGAGCAGTGGCTGGGTTTCAAGCGGTGGCCCGCGACATCACCCGCCAGGTCTATGAAGACCCTCTCACCGGGCTTTCCAATCGCCGGCTCTTTAAAGATCGGTTGGCGCGCGCGATCGCGGAGGCTGAGACTGACGCGCATATGCTGGCAGTGGTGCTGGTGGCTCCCGACCGGTTCAAGCGGTTCCGGGATTCACTCAGCCAGGTGTTATCTGACCAGTTGCTGCGGCGATACTCCGAGAGTCTTACCGGGTGCGCTCCTCACGGCTGTGTCCTAGCGCGCCTGTTGAGCGAAGAGTTTGCCTTTTTGCTGTCTGGTGTCCGCAACGAGAGTGAGATTGGCCTTTTGATCAACCGGATTCACGCCGTCTCCGCGCAGCCATTGAACATCGATGGAACTCCGCTGCAGGTGACCTCGAGCGTGGGCGTCGGGATATTTCCCCAAGATGGACAGGACGCTTCCACGCTGCTGCGGAATGCCCGCATCGCACTCCATCATGCCAAGGAGCATGGAGAAGGAGGCCACGAATTTTACCAGCCGGACATGAGCACCCGTGCGGACTACCGGCTCTCGCTCGAAACCAGTTTGCGCCGGGCATTGGAATTGAAGGAACTTGTGGTCTATTACCAGCCGCAAGTAAACGTAATTTCCGGCGCGTTGGTGGGCTGCGAAGCTTTGGTGCGCTGGCAGCATCCCATTCGGGGAATGGTTTCGCCCGGGGATTTTATCCCCCTGGCGGAGGAGATGGGAATCATTTCGTCAATCGACGAGTGGGTGCTTCGCGAGGCGTGCCGCCAGATCAAGCAATGGGAACGCGCCGGCTGCCCATCGATTCGCATATCGGTAAACCTTTCGGCACGCATGTTTCAGCAGCCTGATCTGCCCGGGCTAATCACCGCGGCGCTGCAGGAAACACGCACCGATCCCACCCGTATTGATCTTGAGCTGACTGAAGGTTCGGTTATGCGAGATCCTGAAAACGCTGTAAAGATCCTCGCGCGCTTGCGGGAAATGGGCTTGCACCTCTCCATTGATGATTTCGGAACGGGTTACTCCAGCTTGAATTACCTGAAGAATTTTCCCATCAATATCCTGAAGATTGACCAATCCTTCATTAGGGACATGACCACGGATGCCAATGGGGCTGCCATCGTGACGTCGATCATCTCGCTGGGGCATAACCTCAGCCTGAAGATCATCGCGGAAGGCGTGGAGACGGAGGAGCAGCTCAGGTTGCTCCGCTTGCTGAGATGTGATCAGGTACAGGGTTACCTCATCAGCCGGCCGTTGCCCATCGAAGAGTTCAATGCGCGATTCTGCGTGTCTGCTTTAGCAACCTGAGAACTGGTTTCAGGACGAACAAGGCCAGGCATCCCCGCAACCCCAAATTTATTGCAGGGGGATCTGGAAGAGGTTGCGATGAACTCCCTCGCGAAGGTAAACGTAGGATGAGTGGTCAGGGCTGAAGGTCTGGCCGGCCTCTTGGGCGCCGTATTGAACGACTTTGACCTGGGTCAGCCACTTCAAGTAATCCGCTGTGAGTGGATTGAATTTGTAAGTTGGTCAGAGAATTTAAACGCTGTCCTCATCGGAAATGGTACTTGAGAAGCCGATGGGCCAGCCGGGAAAAACTAGCGGACCCCGGCTTAAGAGACAGCGGAGTGCGTTATACGGCCCATCGCCACCAGTGCCCCGGCAATCGACCAGTTGAGGATGCCGATGTAAGGCGTTTCCAGTACTGGAGAGAAGTTGCTGGCGGTCACGATGCATACAAAAACTGCCAGCAGCCACCAGCCTTGCATTTGCAGGCGAGGATCGGTCATCTTTCGAATACTGATCAAGTGATCGCGAATAATGCGAAAGATTAGCGCGACATAAAGCAGCAATGCAGGAAGCCCGGCATAGAGCAGAATGCCAAGGTAGGAATTGTGGGATGAGGAATGTTCGGCGCGGTCATCCATCTTGTCCCATCCGCGTTCCAGCAGGCGCGGCCCCAGGAATGGCGTACCGAAGCCGATGCCCAGGACCGGGGTCTGCCGCGACTGGTCGATGATGTCGTTCCAGTAATCGAGGCGCCAGCGGCCGTTGGCGGCTTCCGCGCCCTCCATATCTGATACATGGTAGATGGAAGAAACTTTCTTGTTAAGCGACTCGGCCAGATCGGGCACCAGAGTTTCCAATCCTCCAATAATCACTACCAGCAGGGCAGCGGCTGCCAATAGGATGGGAATAGCGCGCCGGGAAATGGCCGCACCTTTCATTCCCAGGAAAAGTACCGCGAATGCGCCGCCTAACCCCACCCATACCGTCCGGGTTTCGAGGCGAATGGCGAGGAAAAAAGGCAGGGGAAGCAAGGCGGCCATCCACTGCCATTTCCGGAAACGATAAACGGTATAGAGGAACAAGAACAACAGGAACATGGCTACGGTGACCGCGAAAGCCACCGGGGGATTTCCAAATTCGCCCTGGCCACTCGTCACGTACTCAAAAGCGACCAGCAGTGCAAAAACCATGAAAGCAGATATCCCGACCAGGAATTTGATTGCCTTGGTCAATTGTTCCGGTGAACGTACCAGGAAGGGCGCCAGCCACATGAACAGGATGTAATAGACCACCGCGAATGATCGGATTGCCTCGATTCCTCCCAGGGGAAATCCCCTGATGGTTGCGACCGAACCCACAAGCAGCAGTAATGCCACATGCTTCTTATAAGGAAGGGTTTGAATGAGAACCTGAGGACGCGTGAGATGCCGACAAATGAGGGTGACGATGAGGATGGCAAGGGCAACTTCGCCGGGATAGAGAGGAACCGGGCCAGGAACCAGCTTGATATGGGAAAAAGGGCGCCCGACGGTGAGGTACGCTCCCAGCAGGGACAACAGCAGGATGTCGGGGCGGCTAATGGGAATCAGCAGCAGGAGCAATACCGCTGACACAATGATCAACTGCAAAATGTCCATCTGCTTGATTACGAACAGCTCGGTCACCGCAGCCAGCACGCCCACGATCGTTAAGAACAGAATCGTGCTGCGGCGATCCATCAAGAAAAAGTCGGAGAGTCGAATTAAACGGTTCATCGTCGCCTTTGCGGTAAATGAGTTCCTGGCAAACTACTTTGAAATCCCCATGCGCCGCACCAGGTCTTTGAAGCGAGGATCGGAGCGCAAGGGATCGAGCATGGGCTCGCTGCCGATATTAATGATCCATCCCGCGCGTTCCTCGTAAGCCCTGGTGACTTGCTCGATCGCCTGGTCTTTTTCACCTAGGCCGGTATAAATAATCGCCAAGTCCCAGGGAGAGACGTACCGGCTCTTTGACATCCCTTTCATTTCCGCGAGAATCTTCAGGGCCTCAGCGCGATTTCCCGAAGCGGCGTAAGCGTTTCCCAGCAATCCCAGGATATTCGATGTCCTCTCGGTCAAGCGGATCGCCTTCTCGTACATGGCGATGGCCTGGGCGTGCATTCCTTTTTGCTCGTAAGCCTCGCCAATACTGATAATCGAGGAACTATCCGTGCTGTCCAGGTCGAGCGATTTCTGGAACTGTTGAATGGCCGTATCGTAACGCCGCTGCAGATAAAAAGCCGATCCCACATCGGTGCTTAGTGGCGCGGAGAGTGGATTCTGGTCGAGACCACGCTGGGCGATCTTGACTGCTTCATCGAACCTGCCGTTCGCGCACAACAAATAGGAATAGAGTTCGTAGCTTATTTCGTAACGGGGATTGAGTTGGATGGCGCGAAGGTACTCGCGCTCAGCGCCGGGCCAGTCGAAATCGTAAAAACTGGAAACGGCGCCGGCGGAGGCGTGGGCTTCGGCCAGGGAATCGTCGATCGCCAGGGCCTTTGCCACCGCGGTCCGGGCGCGGGAATAACCCTCCCGGGGTGAAGACCAGCCGTTGGTGGCTCCCGATGCGTAAGTATCGGCTAGACCTGCATAAGCCAGGGCGTAATCAGGATCAAGCGCCAGCGCCTGGTTGAAAAGGTCGGCGGCTTTCGCATGAGTGGCGGGGGTGAATTTGTTCCAGAAAAACCTTCCCTTCAGATAAAGCTGGTAGGCCTGGGGATTGGCGGTGTAAGTCCTGGCAACTTGATTCTGTTCCGCGCCCGTCAGACTGGCGCGCAGCTTGTTGGCCACATCGCGCGCGATGTCCCCTTGCAGAGTCATGAGGTCTGCCGCTTTTCGGTTGTACTGTTGGCCCCAGATCTGGTTGCCGTTGCGAGCATCCACCAGTTCCAGGCTAAGCGCCAGCGCATCGGCGCGCTCGACCACCCGGCCGGTCAAGACCGCCTGCACCGCCAGTTCTTTGCCGACTTGCTGGGGAGTCTCGTCCTTGCCTTTGTAACGAAACACCGTACTGCGGGCTTTGACCGATAGATTGGACAATTGCGACAGGCTGTTGATGAGCGATTCGGTCATACCGTCGGAAAGATATTCGGCGTCAGCATTGCCGCCGGCATTAACGAACGGCAACACAGCCAGCGATTCGATCTCCCCGCCGCTGCCGCCCAGGCGCCCACTTTTCAAAACGAGAAGCGTCGCGATCAATCCCACCGCCACCAGCGCACTCGCCGCTATGGCCCATTTCATGATGCGAGGCCTGGGCGTCGGCGCCGGCGCGACCACCATGGAATTATGGGAATCGGAATCGCGTTTCAGCCGCTTGAGATCAGCCTTGAGCTCGGCCGCGGATTGATAGCGGATGTCGCGGTCCTTCTCCAGCAACTTGTTGATGGTGTCGTCGAGCCGGGGAGAGACTTGCGGGTTGATGCGGATGGCGGGCGCCGGCGCCCGGTTCAGAATGGCGTCGAAGATGATTCCCGAGGTCTCGCCGCGGAATGCCATCCCGCCGGTCGCCATCTCGTAAAGCACCGCGCCAAATGAAAACAAGTCGCTGCGGTTATCCAGCCCCTTGCCCCTGACCTGCTCCGGGGACATGTAAGCCAAGGTGCCCACGGTGGTGTTGGCGGCGGTAAGTTGCTTTTCCAGGGCGGGAGCTACGGTGACCGTGGCCGCTGAAGCGGGATGCTGCATTGCCAGCTTGGCCAAGCCGAAGTCGAGGATCTTAGCCTCACCGCGTGAGGTGACAAATATGTTGGCAGGCTTGATGTCACGATGAAGTATGCCCTTGCCGTGGGCGGCGTCGAGGGCGTCGGCGATCTGGGTGGCCAGATCGATCATGGTATCGAGAGGCAGGGGCTGGCCGGCGATGCGCTCCGCCAGGGTTTCGCCTTCCAGCAATTCCATGGCGATGAACGGCTGTCCATCGATTTCACTGATCTCGTAAATGGTGCAAATGCGCGGATGGTTGAGGGCGGAAGCCGCGCGCGCCTCCCGGCGGAA
>JBBQWT010000005.1:0-169305 GCA_038210375.1 Terriglobales bacterium
AACTTTCCAGCAATTTCTTTACTTGATGATCTCGCTGATGGTGCCGGCCCCCACCGTGCGTCCGCCTTCGCGGATGGCAAAGCGCAAGCCTTTTTCCATGGCCACCGGCGTGATCAGCTCGATCACCAGCGACACGTTGTCTCCCGGCATCACCATCTCGGTGCCTTCGGGCAGCTCCGCCACTCCGGTCACGTCGGTGGTGCGGAAGTAGAACTGCGGCCGGTAGCCCTTGAAGAACGGGGTGTGCCGCCCGCCTTCTTCCTTGCTCAGGACGTAGATTTCGGCCTTGAACTTGGTGTGCGGCGTGATCGAGCCGCCCTTGGCCAGCACCATGCCGCGCTCCACATCTTCCTTGGCAATGCCGCGCAGCAGCAAGCCCGCGTTGTCGCCCGCCAGGCCTTCATCCAGCTGCTTCTTGAACATCTCGACGCCCGTGACCACTGTCTTGCGGGTCTCGCGGAAGCCCACGATCTCCACTTCCTCGCCCACCTTCACCTTGCCGCGCTCGATGCGTCCGGTGACCACCGTGCCGCGTCCCGAGATGGAGAAGATGTCTTCAATCGGCATCAGGAACGGCTTGTCGATGTCGCGCGCCGGCAACGGCACGCTCTTGTCCACCGCCTCCATCAGCTCGTCAATCGACTTTTCCCACTTGGCTTCCCCGTTCAGCGCGCCCAGCGCCGAGCCCCGCACCACCGGCAGGTCATCGCCGGGAAACTGGTACTTGCTCAGCAGCTCGCGCACTTCCAGCTCCACCAGGTCGAGCAGCTCCGGGTCTTCGACCGCGTCGCACTTGTTGAGAAACACCGCGATGTAAGGCACTCCCACCTGCCGCGCCAGCAGCACGTGCTCGCGAGTCTGCGGCATGGGTCCGTCGGTCGCCGCCACCACCAGGATGCCGCCATCCATCTGCGCCGCCCCGGTGATCATGTTCTTGATGTAATCGGCGTGCCCCGGGCAATCCACGTGCGCGTAATGCCGGTTGGCGGTCTCATACTCCACGTGCGCCGTGGCGATGGTGATGCCGCGCTCCCGCTCTTCCGGCGCGTTGTCGATCGAGTCGAACGAGCGGAACTGGATCTTGGGGTTGTGCTTGCTCAATACCTTGGTGATCGCCGCCGTCAACGTCGTCTTGCCGTGATCGATGTGCCCGATCGTCCCCACGTTTACGTGCGGCTTGCTGCGATCAAATTTTTCTTTTCCCATGTTGTGCGAATGCTCCTAAAGATTTTCAAGTCCGTACCTGGTTGCTACTGCTAAACCGTTTTCATTTCCCGCGAACCTCCGCCGTTTAGCGTGCCGCGGGCTTGCCTTGCACCTTGGCGATAATTTCCTCGGCCACCGAGCGCGGCACTTCTTCATAGCGCGCGAAGTGCATCGAGTAGTTGGCGCGTCCCTGAGTGCTGGAGCGCATGTGGGTGGCGTAACCGAACATCTCCGACAGCGGCACCCAGGCCTTCACGATCTGCGATCCGGCGCGGTGTTCGACATCTTCGATACGTCCGCGGCGGCGGTTGAGATCGCCTACGATCACGCCCTGGAATTCCTCGGGAACCACAACTTCGACCGCCATCACCGGCTCCAGCAATACCGGTGAAGCCTTGCGCGCGGCCTCTTTGAAGGCCATCGAGCCGGCGATCTTGAACGCCATTTCATTGGAATCCACATCGTGATAGCTGCCGTCGTACAGCGTGGCTTTGACATCCACCATGGGATAGCCGGCCATCACGCCGCCTTCGAGCGCTTCCTGAATTCCCTGGTCCACCGGCTTGATGTATTCCTTGGGCACCGAGCCGCCGATAACGTCGTTGACGAACTCGTAGCCTTTGCCCGCGGGCTGAGGGTCGAGCTTGATCTTGACGTGACCATACTGGCCGCGCCCGCCGGTCTGGCGAATGAACTTGCCTTCCGCCTCGGCATGCTTGCGAATGGTCTCGCGATACGCCACCTGGGGCTTGCCCACGTTGGCTTCGACCTTGTACTCGCGCATCATGCGGTCCACGATGATCTCGAGATGCAGCTCGCCCATGCCGGCGATGATGGTCTGCCCGCTCTCGGGGTCGGTGTGCACCTTGAATGTGGGATCTTCCTGCGCCAGGCTGGAGAGGGCGACGCCCATCTTCTCCTGGTCAACCTTGGTCTTGGGTTCCACCGCCACCGCGATCACGGGGTCGGGGAAGTCGATGTTTTCGAGGGTCACCGGATGGCGCTCGTCGCAGATGGTGTCACCGGTGGTGACGTTCTTGAGGCCGACGCAGGCGCAGATGTCGCCGGCATAGATCTCGGTGATCTCTTCGCGCTTGTTGGCGTGCATTTTGAGCAGGCGGCCGATGCGCTCACTGCGGCGGCGGGTGGAATTGAAGACGCTGTCGCCGGTCTTGAGGTGTCCGGAATAGACGCGGACGAAGGCCAGCTGGCCCACGAAGGAATCCTTCATGATCTTGAACACCAGGCCGGCAAAGGGATCGGTATCGTTGGCCGAGCGCATGACTTTGTCTTCGGAATCGCGGGTGGGGTCAACCCCGCTGACCGGAGGAATATCGAGCGGCGAGGGCAGAAAATCAACCACCGCATCGAGCAGCGGCTGCACTCCCTTGTTCTTGAATGCAGTGCCGCACAGCACGGGAAAAACTTTCAAGGCGATGGTGCTCTTGCGCAGCGAAGCCTTGAGCTCGTCGGTGCCGATGGTCTCGCCTTCGAGAAACTTGTGCAGCATGGCATCATCGTTTTCGGCGACCGATTCGACCAGCTGGGTGTGGAAAGCTTCTGCCTTCTTGCGCAGGTTTTCCGGAATCTCTTCAATGGTGTATTCCGAGCCGATGGTCTCGTCTTTCCAGACGATGGCCTTCATGGTGAACAGGTCGACCACGCCCTTGAAGCCGCTCTCCGCGCCGATGGGCAGCTGGATGGCGACCGGGCGGGCGTTGAGCCGCTTGCGGATGGTGTCCATGGCATGCTCGAAATCCGCACCCATTTTGTCGATCTTGTTGATGAAGCAGATGCGGGGGACGCCATATTTATCGGCCTGACGCCAGACGGTTTCCGACTGCGGCTCCACCCCGTGCACCGCATCGAACAGGGCGACGGCGCCATCGAGTACGCGCAGCGAACGTTCCACTTCAGCGGTGAAATCCACATGGCCGGGGGTGTCGATGATGTTGATGCGAGTATCTTTCCACATGCAGGTGGTGGCGGCGGAGGTGATGGTGATGCCGCGTTCCTGCTCCTGCTCCATCCAGTCCATGGTGGCAGTGCCTTCATGCACCTCGCCAATGCGGTGGGTGATGCCGGTATAAAAGAGGATGCGCTCGGTCGTAGTGGTCTTGCCGGCATCGATGTGAGCCATGATGCCGATGTTGCGACAGCGCTCTAATGGGACGTTTCGGGGCACTTGTTTCTCTCTATCCTTTTAACTGTTGCCGAAATTGATGGTTCCGCGGTTACCAGCGGTAATGGGCAAAGGCCTTGTTGGCCTCGGCCATGCGGTGAATGTCTTCCTTCTTCTTGATGGCGGCGCCCTTGTTGTTCACCGCGTCGAGCAATTCGTTGCTGAGCTTGTCGATCATGCCTTTTTCGCCGCGTCCGCGGCCGTAGGTCACCAGCCAGCGGATGGCCAGCGAAGTACGGCGGTCGGCCCCCACTTCGATGGGAACCTGGTAGTTGGCGCCACCCACGCGGCGGCTCTTGACTTCGAGCAGCGGCTTGGCGTTTTCCACCGCCTTCTTGAACAGCTTCAGGGCATCGTCGCCGCCGCCCTTGGCTTCAAGGCGCTTCATGGCCTCGTAAAAGATGCCTTCGGCGGTGCTCTTTTTGCCGTTGTACATCATGGAGTTCACGAACTTGGTGACCAGGGTGGAGTTGTACACCGGGTCAGCCGCCACTTCACGCTTCGCTATGTAACCTTTTCTTGGCATGTTCAGTCCTTAAAAGAAGCTCAGGCAATTACGCCTTGGGACGCTTGGCCCCGTACTTGGAGCGGCTCTGCTTGCGGTTGGCGACGCCCACGGTGTCGAGGGTGCCGCGCACCACGTGATAGCGGACTCCGGGAAGGTCTTTCACTCGGCCTCCGCGAATTAGCACGATGGAATGCTCCTGCAGGTTGTGTCCCACCCCGGGAATGTAGGTGGTGACCTCGATGCCGTTGGTCAGGCGCACCCGCGCCACCTTGCGCATGGCCGAGTTCGGCTTCTTGGGGGTCTGAGTGTAGACGCGGGTGCAAACTCCGCGCTTCTGCGGACATTCCTGCAGCGCCGGGCTGGCCGTCTTATACTTCGTCGCGGTACGGCCCTTGCGGACAAGCTGATTAAAAGTTGGCACGAGTAAAGCTCCTTTTATTTAAGGGCTCCGCAACGCTTCGCTGCTTCGCCCTCGGATAATGGTCGGGCTCTGCTGCCCTCCCATCTCCTCACCCTTATTAGTTCGCTCGGTATGGCTCATCCCGTACCAAGCACACAATGAACCAAGGTACAACTGGCCGCACAGGTATCCCCGTAGCGGCAAAAATTATTGTTGCGCGCCCGGCCTAGCGGCACGCGATTTCCCGTTTTCAACCTTTGCGGACTTGACCGAGGACGGTGACACCAAGTCCTGACGAATCAGGAGGCATTCCGTTTCCGGCGGCCGCGCTCTGCATATCCTTCCACCAGACGGGAAGGCAGCGCAGAACGCTTCAGCGAGGGCGCCCTGAACTACGCGGGCGTTTACCTTTGATAACGCAGCTCCCAATGAGCTGTTTTAATGAACTCGCGGAACCTTCTTAATATACCGATTAAGGAGGG
The DNA here is from genome assembly GCA_038210375.1 of Terriglobales bacterium. Classification (GTDB taxonomy): domain Bacteria; phylum Acidobacteriota; class Terriglobia; order Terriglobales; family Acidobacteriaceae; genus JBBQWT01. Next base: position 4,779 of record JBBQWT010000005.1, read on the forward strand.
TTTTCGTCAAACCCCGGTAGTGAGGGTATTTACACTTACTGGGGAGAGAGGCGTCATTCAATCGGAGTTAATCGGGAAGGTTGCGAGAAGCCTGTCGAATATGAGGTCAGCTGTCCCGGCCGGTTACATTTAGCCGGATGGAAGCCTTTTCAAACCACAATGTACACATTGTCTTGGCAGACGAAGTCGTAGTCCTTTAAAAGGACGACGGCACCGGGGACATGGGAAGAACGCCACACACCATCCAATCGCTAAGAACATCGCGCCCCAGACAGTCGCGATCACGAAAGCGGCGACGAAAGTACCGAAAACCTTTAAACTCACGCGGGCAAGAATAAAAACGATTGGGGTATATAAAATCAATGCTCCCCAATACATCTTGTACAAAAGGGTGTACTTGCGCCAGCGCCGTTGATAGACATCTGGGTCCTGTGTTGCAGCAGAGAACTTCTTCACCAGGTGGCCCCGTCCCCCTGGCCGCTATCTCAGTGTCTGAGATGACGACCGTCATCATACCGTGATCAGTATTCGGCGGAGACGAACCATTGAGTTAGCTGCGGGTTGCCGAGGTAGGGATTCTTCCTCATCCCGATAAAGCCGCGGGTCGTCAGAATGACAGCCGCGGGGGGCTCCTAAGCGGGCCGCGCTTAGCACGACATCATGGAGTTAGTGCCAGGTTCCAGACCATTTGCGCCATCTGCCCTTGCCGATTTTTTTTGCAGCCTCTAAACTTACTGGGTCGTCTTATCTGCCGGGCTGCACCTATTCGTTACCAGTGGTAGCTCATTGGTTCATGCAACTGCATTCTCATAAATTGTAATTTTTCGTTCAATTTTTCTTAATTGCACTTGTGCTCGTCGCGCGCCGCTCAGGCTCGTGGCGCGGAGGATTCATGCGGCGCTCGCTTCCAGTGATTGTTTTGACCCTGATCGTGGCCTTGATCGTGACCGGCTGCGGCAAGGGAAATGTGGCCAATGTTCTTGGCTCCCCTACGTCGGTGACCCTGACCAACAACGGCGCCACCTTCGCCTCGCTGAACCGCGGCGACGTGCTGCAACTGACCGGGTCGGCGCTGGACGCGGGCATGCACGTGGTGCAAGCCGCCGTCATTACCTATTCCAGCAGTAATCCCGCCATTCAGGTGGCCAACAACGGATTGGTGTGCGCGGGCACGTGGGATTCGCTGACCACTCCGATCGTTTGCACCCCGGCGGCCGCACCCGCACCCGGGGGCCCTGGCCTTTCCGCCAGCATCACCGCCAAGACAGGCAGCATCACCAGCGCGCCCTTCCTGATCACGGTGCATGACACCATCACCAGCATCACGGTGGTCCCCGCGGCCGCGGCCCCCATCTGTGTCAGTTTGAATACCCCCATCAGTCCGGGCTCCCCTACCACCGCGCCCGGCACCGAGCAATTTGTGGCCAAGGCCTTTCACAATGGCGTGGACATCACCAGCACGCTGGGGACGAACACCGTGAACGGCGTGATCGTGCCTGCTTTCGACTTTCTCTCCACCAACCCGGCAATCGCGTCGGTCAGCAGCACCGGCCTGGCCTCGGCGGTCAGCATCGGCAGCACCGGCATCGCCGCCAGCCTGGGAGGCGTGACCAGCCTGCCCGCCGCATTTACGGTTTGCCCTCCGCAGAGCATCAACCTGCACCTCAGCACGGGCGCGGCGACCACGTTCAGCGTGGCCACCGGAGCCACCCAGCAGCTTACCGCTGACATCGTCGATGTTCTGGGGAACGCCGCGCCACTGGCCAGCGGAGTGACCGGCACCGGCGCAGTCGCCACCGCCCTGCTGGCGCCCACCTCGATTGCCTCGATCACCGTAACCGCCGGGGGGACGAAATACACCACCGCACCCACCGTGGCCATCACCGGCGGCGGCGGCACCGGCGCTACCGCCACCGCCACTGTCTCCGGCGGCAGCGTGACCGGGTTCACCGTTACCGCGTCGGGCTCGGGGTACACCTCGCTGCCCACCATCACCCTGACTGGGGGAGGGGGCTCGGGAGCGACCGGCGTGGCCGTGTTCAAGCCCGTCCCGTTGGCTTCAGTTACCGTCACCGCCGGGGGCACCGGCTTCACCACCGCGCCGGCCGTCGTATTCTCAGGTAGCGGCGGCGCCACCGCCACCGCCACCGTAGCCAGTGGAGCCATCACCGGGGTCACCGTAACCACGGGCGGGTCATACACCGCGCCCCCCACTGTGACCTTTGCCCAGGGCACCGGCATTAGCCTGACCTATAGTTCGTCGAACCCGGTTTCTTCCCTGGTCAGCAGCACCGGCCTGGTCACCGCGGGCAGCGCGGGCACCTCGTCCATCGTGGCCTCATGCACACCGCCGGCCTGCAACGCCGGCGCCAACTATCCCATTTACAGCAACGTGGTAGTGGGCACGGTGACGGGCACGACCCCTTCGACGGTGTATGCGGCCAGCACGCGATCCCGCAGCCTGGTGCCTATCGATACCGGCACCACCATTACAGCGGCGGCGATCACGCTGCCCAGCACTCCCAACTCGATTCTGTTTAACCGAACCGGCACCAAGGCCTACATCGGCAGCGCGGCGGGGTTCATGATCTTCGACCCCGTGGCCGGGACGGTCATTCAATCGGCGGTGCTGCCTGGCAAGGTGCTGGCGGTTTCGCCGAACGGCATCAAGGTGATCATCTCCGATGTGATCGGCGGCCAGGTCTTCGTCTATGACACTGCCGCGAACACATTCCAGACCCTGGCCATCGCCGGCGCCACTGCCGCCGACTTTTCTCCCGACAGCTTCGCCGCGGTGATCGTCGCCGGAACCACCGAATACGCAATTTCGAACTTCTTCTCGCTGCGCACGCTGGCGGTGCCGGTGGCGGCCAACGACGTAAGCTTCCTGGCCTCGGGCCCGTTTGCCTATATCGCCGGCGGATCGGCATCGGCGGTCACGGTTCGTCCCACCTGCGATCTGCGCATTCTGTCCGACACCGTCGCCTCGCCGCAAACCCCGCTGAAGATCAAGACCAATATCGACGGCACCAGGGTCCTGACCGTGGATACGACTTCCATCAACGTGATCACCGACACCATCAGCGTTAACCCCGCGGCGGCCACGACCGGAAACGAGTGTCCTCCGGTGGTCAAGGACACCATCACTTCGCAGGACTTTGGCCAGGGAGCGTTCACGCCGCGGCAGCTTGTGATCTCGCCCGACGGCAGGTTTGCTTTCGTGACCAGCAGCCTTTCAGGAAAACTGCTGGGCTACAACCTCACCACGGGAGCAACATTCACAGTCCCGCTGGCCGGAGCTTCGACTGACACCTTCACCGCCGTCTTCACCAGCGATAGCCAGAACCTGTACGTGGGATCAGGAGTGACCAACGACGTCCACATCATCAGCCTGGCGACGCTGACGGATACCAACCAGATCACGGTAAACCTGCAAGCCGCCGACGGCACCCCGGTGCCCGCCGACCTGCTCGCGGTGCGACCTAAGTAAACAAAAGCCCGCCGCCACCAGGCGGCGGGCATTTGTCCCCGCTAAGATCTCATGCAGTGCGCTTCATTCCAGCAAGAATTTCATCGACCGCCTTCACCGCGACATCAATTTCATCTTCGCGATTGTAGAAATGCGGTGAGAACCTTACCCCGGCTCGCGGCCTGTAATCGACCAATATCTCCCGCTTCAGCAATTCGGCGCAAACTTCCTGGGCATTGGGCATGTCGATGGCGACGGTTCCGGCGCGCTCTTCAGGATTGCGCGGAGCGTTGACCTTCCAGCCGCGCTGGTCGGCGGCTGCTATGAGGTGCGCGGTCAGGCGTTTTGATTTTTCGCGGATGCGCTCGATCCCCACTTCGCGAATAATTTTCAATCCGGGCCGCGCCGCGTATAGGCAGGGTACGTGAATGGTCCCATTCATGAATCGATACGGAGGCTCGCAGTACCGGGTGGGGCCGGTGGCGAAGCTGAAGGAATCTTCGTGGGCGAACCATCCGGTTAACCGCGGTTCGAGTTTCTTTCCCAGGTCAGGCCGCACGTAAAGGTAAGCCAGGTTGGGCCCGCCGCACAGCCACTTGAGCACCCCGCCGGTGGTGAAGTCGGGGTTGAGGGTCTGCACGTCAACCGGGACCGTCCCCAGGGACTGGTAGGTGTCGAGCAGAACATAAGCTCCCACCTTGTGGGCTTTCTCGATGATGGCGCGAGCATCATTGATATAGGAGCTGCGAAAAATCACGTGCGAGATAGGGACGATCAACGTGTGCTCGTCGATGGCGTCTAACAGCCGCTGGGTGGGCACATGAATGCCGTCGTCGGTCTTTACCATGTGTACCCGGGCGCCAAGCGATTTTTGCGCCTCCCAGAAATACATCACGCTGGGGAAGTTGAGATCGGTGTACACGACCTTGTTGCGTCCGCCGGCTGCGGCAAAATCGAAGCATGACGCCACCACCGCCTGGCACTGGGTCACGTTCTGATGCAGCGACACCGAACCCGGAGGCGCGTTCATCAGCTCTCCGATTTCGTCGCCCACCTGGCGGGAGAGCATCCACCACTCCTCATGCCACGCGCGCACTCCGCGCGTCGCCCAGATGTTGGCGTAATCCTGCAGCGCGCCGTTGACCTGGCGGGGCATGGCCCCCAGCGAATTGGAAATGAGATAGGTGGTGTTCTCGAGGATGGGAAACTCCTTGCGGTAGTCCAGCAGATCATCGGCTGGCGAACGCGAGGGCGCGGTGAGGTCTTCAGTTGCGGGCATCACTGAATTGTAATCCCGCGATGGCGCCAACCCCCGGCTTCCATCCCGTACGTCACTCCGGCCGGCCGGCCGGGTTTTAGTCCGCGCATTGCGCCCCGCATCTCTGAAAATTGCCAGCCGTCCAAGCGCCGCTTACAATGGGCGCATCATGGGTAGCGCACCTTCTTAGCATGGCCGACCAGTCCAAACGCCTCGAAAAAGCCCAAAAGTTTCTGGAAAAAGGCAAGCAGGATGCCGCGCTTGAGGTGTATCTCGAGATCCTTCGCGAAGAGCCCGGCCATCGCCAGACGCAACAGCTTGCCGCCGACCTCTCGCTTGCCCTGGGACAAAACCACCAGGCGGAAACCCTGCTCGCCGAGCTGTTTCGCTACTACGCCGGGGCCGGGGACCGCGCCAAAGGCGTCGCCACTTTCAAAAAACTCATCCGCATCGCCAAGCCCACGGTGCTGCAGAACTACCAGTATGCGGAGCTGATCGAAAAAACCAGCCGTAAGGAAGCGCTCGACCTGTTCGACGCCGCCGCGCGCGAGTTTCTCGACGCGGGTCAGAAACCCGAAGCCCTCAAAGCCCTGGTGCGGGTGGTGGATCTCGATCCCAGTTACGGAAACCTGAAACGGCAGGGCGATCTGGCCGCGGAGCTGGGTCAAAAGCAGGCGGCAGCCAACTCCTTCATCCGCATGGGAGACCTGGAACGTAGCACCACCCCGCGCAACTCTCTGGCCGGAGGAGATTCCTACCGCCGCGCCTACGAGCTGGATCCGGATAATTCAGTCGCCGCCCTGGGATACGCGCGTGTATTGGCAGCCGCGGGCGAAGCGGAGAAGGCAGTTCCCATATTGCAGGGCCCGGCCAGCGCCGCGGGCAGCCCGCCGGAATTGCGCCAGGCATACGGACTGGCGCTGCTTTCCGCCCATCGCACCGCCGAAGCCGAACCCGTGCTGTGGCAGCTTTACGAGCACGATCCCGCCGGAATTGACGAACTATTCGAATTGCTGCGCATGCTCATCGACGGCGGAGATGATGCTAACGCGGTCCGCCTGGCCGTGCTGCTCGAAGATCGCGAGCTGAAAGCCGGGCGCCGCCGCGAGTACATCACCAGCATCATCGACTTGGCGCAGAAGCATCCGCCGGGCATCGAGTTTCTGGAGCACCTGGTCAGACTTTACAACTCCGCCAATCGTGAAGGCGATTACGCACGCGCGCTTACCCGGCTGTTTGAGCTTTATTACGCCGAGGGCAAGTTCTTCAAAGCCGGTGATGCGCTCGACCGCGCGGTCGAGGTCGATCCCTATGAGAGCGGCCATAATCGCCGCCTGGAAATGCTGCAGGGCAAGATCGACGCCAACGTGCTGCGCGCAATCCTGGGCAGGCTGGAGGCGGTGGGGGCGGGAGGCGCTCCCAACGAGATCAAGAACACCGAGGAGACCGCCGAAGGCGAGGGCAATGAATCCACGGTGCTCGAAGACCTCATGCTGCAGGCCGAGATTTATCTGCAATACGCCATGAAGGTGAAGGCGCTGGAGCGCATCACCCGCATTCACAAGCTGTTCCCGCGGGAAGAGTTCAAGAACGAAAAACTCCGCCGGTTTTTTTCCGAAACCGGCTTCGAGCCTAAGTACGAAGATGAACCGGAACCGGAGCCGGCCCCTCCCCCCGCCAATGGCATGAAAAGCTCCGCCGCGGGCCGGCCTGCCGCACCGATGTCGTCAGCAGCTTCAGAGCCCGACGAAAACGCGGTGGACAACATTACCCGGGTCAGTGAGATCACCCGCAACATCTATCGCCAGGGCAACGTGAAAAGCGTGCTGTTCACGGCGGTCAATGACATTGGGCGGCACTGGCATGCCAGCCGCTGCGTGGCCGCGCTCTGCGGTCCCGGCAAGCCCCCGTCGGCGGCGCAGGAGTACTGTGCGCCGGGTATCCCCAAATCAAATTTCCAAAGCGTTGAGAGAATTATTGCCGCAGTGCAGGGCCTTTCGGTCGCCCAAGGGGCAGTGGCCATTTCCAACGCCGAAACCGCGCCCCAGTTGCGCCCCTTGGCGGATACCATCAGCGACCTCTCAATCAAATCACTGCTGGCGGTCCCGCTGCTTGATGACGACGAGCCCGTGGGCGTGGTCATTCTGGAACAATGCGACGTGCCCCGGAGCTGGCGGCCCGCCGATAGCGTGGTGCTGCGCACCATCGCCGACCAGACCATTCACGCCGTCAACAACGCCCGGCTGCGCAACCTGATGAAGAGCCTGGCGGTCACCGATGAAAAATCAGGCTTGCTGAAGCGCGCCTCCTATCTCGACGTCCTGCTGGCCGAGGTGGAACGCGCGCTCTCGCAGAATTCCACCAGCACCCTGATGTTGATCCATTTCGGCCAGGCCTCGGCGCTGGCGCGCGAGATTGGCGAGACCGCCATCGAGCGCATGATGCAGGAGCTGGGCCAATCGGTCTGTGCCCACATTCGCCAGGCTGATGTGGCGGTGCGCTACGAGCTCACCACCATCGCCCTGGTACTCTCTGATACCGGCGAAAAAAGCGCGCTGTTTGTGGTGGAGAAGATGCGTAGCATCCTCACCACGTTTATTATCCCCGGCACCGGAGGCCGCAGCGTTCCCTTCACCGTGGGCATCGCCGAGGCGGCTATTAACCAGCGTTTCGATGCCGTGGACATCGTCACCGAAGTGATCAACCGCGCCGAAGCCGCCCTTGAAGCCGCCAAGTCCGGGGTGAACAAAGTCTGCAGCCTGGCGCCGGTCATGAGCGCAGAGGCCGTGGCCTGATTTGCCTGCGTTGAGAAGTCTTTTTGGCGGGCTGCGTCCGACTCACCTCTGTTAAAATTCAAGGTCCCACCCATGCTCAAGCCTTCCGACATTGCAATCGTAAGCGGGGCACGCACCCCGATGGGCCGCTTTGGCGGCAAACTGCGGGAATTCACCGCCATGGAACTGGGGGCCATCGCCGGCCGAGCCGCCATGGAACGCGCGGGGGTTGAACCCACTGAAATCGACCATTGCGTCTTTGGCAACGCCCAGCAAACTACCGGGGACGCCCTCTACGGCGCCCGCCATGTGGGACTGCTGGCCGGGTTGCCGATCCAAGTCCCCGCGCTCACGGTCAACCGCTTGTGCGGCTCGGGCATGCAGTCAGTGGTCAGTGCGGCGCAGATGATCCAGTTGGACGAAGCCACGACGGTGCTGGCCGGCGGCATGGAAGCCATGTCACAGGCGCCGCATGTCATCCGCGGCGCGCGCTGGGGCCTGGGCCTGGGCGAAGGCAAGATGGAAGACTCGCTGATGGTCGCGCTCTTCGATCCTTATTGCGGCCTGAACATGGCGAATACTGCCGAACTTTATGCCGAGCAGCAAAATGTCTCGCGCCAGATGATGGACGAATTCGCGCTGCGCTCCCAGAAGCTGGCGGCCGACGCCGCCCAAAACGGAAGACTGGCGGAAGAAATTACGCCGGTGGCGCTCAAGAACCGCAAGGGGGAACCCAGCGGAGAATTTTTCAGCGCCGACGATCATCTGCGCCCAGAAACCACGCTCGAGGGCCTGGCCAAGCTGAGGCCTGCCTTCGGCAAGAATGGCAGTGTGACCGCCGGCAACGCCAGCGGCATCGTCGATGGCGGCGCGGCGGTCGTGGTCATGCCCCTGGAGCAGGCCAGACAACGCGGTATCAAGCCCCTGGGACGCATCGTGAACTGGGGCATCGCCGGGGTGGACCCGCGGATCATGGGCAGCGGTCCGGTTCCCGCCACCCGTGCCGCGCTTAAGAAGGCGGGGCTGGAACTTTCCGCCATCGATCTGATCGAAGTGAACGAAGCCTTCGCCGGGCAGTATCTTTCCGTGGAAAAAGAATTGGGACTCGATCGCGACAAGGTCAACGTAAACGGCGGCGCTATCGCCCTGGGACATCCGCTGGGCGCGACCGGCACCCGCCTGCTGATCACCCTGCTCTACGAGTTGCGGCGCCGCGGCGGAAAATATGGGCTGGCTACGGCGTGCATCGGCGGCGGCCAGGGGATTGCAGTGATCGTCGAAAGCTTACCCGCCTAAGCAACCGCCCTGGAGCATTGCGACGAGAACCACAGGCCCGCTCATTATTATTTGCAATCATCAATAAGGAGATGATAGAGCCATGGAAATTCGCAAAATTGGAGTCTTGGGGTGTGGATTGATGGGTTCGGGCATCGCGCAGGTATGCGCCGGCGCCGGTTTTGACGTGCTGGTGCTGGAGGCCGCCCAGTCGAGTCTCGACAAGGGATTCGGCGGCATCGAAAAATCGCTGGCCAAATTCGCCGAGCGGCCGGTGGAAAAGGGCGGCATCACCGCCCAGCACAAAACCGAGACCATGGGCCGGCTGCGCGGCACTCTGCAGCGCGAAGACCTCGCCGACTGCGACCTCATCATTGAAGCCATCATCGAGAATGTCGAGGAAAAACGAAAAGCGTATGCCGCCCTGGAAAAGATCGTAAAAAAGGAATGTATCTTCGCCAGCAATACGTCGTCCATCAGTATCACCGAGCTGATGACGGCGGCGGCCCGGCCCGGCCGCTTTATTGGCCTGCACTTCTTTAATCCCGTGCCCCTCATGAAACTGGTGGAAGTGGTGCGCACCGTGGCCACCGAGCCGCAGGTCTTCGCCGACGCGGTGGAGTTCGGCAGGAAGCTGGGCAAGGTGCCGATTCGCACCAGTGATAAGACCGGCTTCATCGTCAACCGCCTGCTGGTCCCCTACCTGCTCGACGCCGTTCGCGCCTATGAAGAAGGAGTGGGCAGCGTGGTCGACATCGATGCTGCCATGAAACTGGGCTGTGGCTATCCCATGGGGCCATTTACTTTGCTCGATCTTGTGGGGCTTGATACCACGTACTACATTACCCACGTGATGTATGACGAGTTCAAGGAGCGCCGCTTCGCCTCGCCCCCGCTGCTGCGCCGGCTGGTGCTGGCCGGGTGGTATGGCCGCAAGAGCGGCAAAGGTTTTTACGATTACGCCGACCCCGCCAATCCCACGCCCAACGAGCTACGCTAAGTTTTTTTTAAGGGGAACGAAATGCCTGACTACAGCAACCTGAAATTCGAGATCCGGGAAAACATCGCGCACGTGACTATAAGCCGTCCGGAAAAACTGAATGCCCTGAACATGCAGACCATGCAGGAGCTCGGGCATGCATTCACCGCCATCAAGAATGATGCCGGCGTGCGCGTGGTCATCCTCACCGGGGCCGGAGAAAAAGCGTTTGTCGCCGGGGCCGATATCGGCGAACTATCGAAGAACAGCCCGGTTGAAGCCAAGGAGTACACCCATCAGGGACAGGCCGTCCTCGACCTGATGGAAAACTGCGGCAAACCGGTGATCGCCTGCATCAACGGTTTCGCCCTGGGCGGCGGATGCGAAATTGCCATGGCCTGCACCATGCGCCTGGCCAGCGAAACCGCCAGGTTGGGCCAGCCCGAAGTGAAGCTGGGCATCATTCCCGGCTACGGCGGGACCCAGCGGTTGCCCCGCCTCGTAGGCAAAGGGGTCGCCATGCAGATGCTGCTGGCCGGTGAGATGATCACCGCCCAGGAAGCGCATCGCATCGGTCTGGTCAACGAAGTGGTTCCGGCGGCCAAACTGCTGGAACGCGCGGTCGAGATCGCGCAGAAAATTATTGCCAACGCTCCGCTCGCCGTCCGCTACACCATGGAAGCAGTGAACCAGGGCATGGAGATGACGCAGGCGGGCGGCCTCTTCCTTGAAGCCACCCTCTTCAGCGTAGCCTGCGCCACCGAAGATAAACTCGAAGGCACGCGCGCCTTTCTCGAAAAGCGCCCCGCCGTGTTCCAGGGGAAATAACCGACACCCATGATCAAGAGCATCACCATTCTGCGGCGGACCCCGAGCTCATCAAGCCTGCGGTCGATCGAGAAGTTTTTCGACGGCCTCGGTTTTGAGCCAGGCTTGAACTGGAAAGATACTCGCAGCCAGGGCTCCGGATTCATCGCGCCGGTGGGGCAGGTGGAGTTCGTCAGCGGCGAAGCCCCGGCGTTGGCCGGCATCATGATCCAAGTCACAGGCCTGGACACGCTGCACGGGATCATCCACCGTCGCGGCGGCGCGGCCAGGAGCCGGCGCCCGTCGCCGATTGCGCAGACGGCCTGGGGTGCGCGATTGTTTTACGCCGAACCCGCGCCGGGCGCCAGGATTGCATTCTGGGAATGGGCGTCGCCGGAAAAACAACCGGCCAAGCCGGGATCGGTCGCTCGGCAAATCGAAGGCAGCCTCAATGCCAACGGCAGGAAATTCGGAATTGTGGTTTCGCGCTGGAATAGTTTCATCACCGAGCGCCTGCTGCAGGGCGCCATCGATGCCTTGCGGCGCAGCGGCGCCCCGCCCGCCGCGCTGACCGTCGTGCGCGTCCCCGGGGCATTCGAGATACCATCGGCCGCGCGCGCGCTCGCGCAAACCGGCAAAGTGCACGCCATCGTATGCCTGGGGTGCCTGATCAAAGGCGAGACCCCGCACTACCAGCACATCAGCGCCGAGGTCACGCGCGGCATCGGCCAATCGGCGCAGGAAACCGGCGTGCCCCACGCTTTCGGAGTGCTTACCTGCGAGAACCTCGACCAGGCCATCGATCGCGCCGGGCTGAAAAGCGGCAACAAGGGATTCGAAGCGGCCATGGCCGCGGTTGAAATGGCGAACCTCGGCAAACAGCTACGCCCTGCGCCGGGTTTTAAAGCGAAGACCAGATCGCAATCGAAAAGCGCGATGCTCCGCCCAGCGGCGGCAATGAAAACCGCACCCGCCAGGCGCGGTCCGCAACCTCGGGCGCGGAAGGTGGCGCGATGAAAGTGGGGACGCGCCGAAAATCCCGCGAGCTGGCGCTGCAAATGCTCTTTCAGCAGGAAATGGGAAAGCAGGATGCCGACGAAGTCCGCAGCACCTTCTGGGCCGAGCGTACTTCGACGGAAAAACCCATGGACGAGCGCACCCGCGGATTTGCCGATGACATTTTCCGCATCGCCCGCGACCGCGCTCCCGAGATCGAGGCCCTCATCCAGAAACACGCGGCGCACTGGCGCATCGACCGCATGGCCGCCGTCGATCGCAACCTGTTGCGCGCATCGGTCGCCGAATTCCTCGGCTTCCCCGAGACCCCCAAACCGGTCATCATCAACGAGGCCCTGGAAATTGCCCGCAAATTTTCGTCCGATGAATCGGTGCAATTCATCAACGGAGTGCTCGACGGCATCGCCAAAGACCTGGCAGGTTCCGAACCGGAAAAGTAGCGGAGTATGTCTGGCTTTCGGTGGAGCGGTGCAAGCTGGTAGCCGCCTCGCTTTGAGAAACATCCGCGTTTGATTCTTGTCACAGCGGCTGAAGCCGGAATTCAAAGAGCCTATTCAGCGGCCTGAAAGGCCGCCGCTTCCGCAAAATCCAAAATCTCAAAAGCAAATTCACTTCCCAAATGATCTGGTCGTGACAAGAACTCTGAAAGCTTGCTGCTTCCACCTAAGAAGACTGCATAGCTGGTAGCCCTTTATTCCATTCTCACGACGTTGCCCAGGCGGTAATCGGCGATTCGCAACCCGTCAAGATTGAGGTCCAGATTCATGTGCCCGACCGCTTCCGGAGTGCTGAATCGCAAGGGTGTGCCCGGGCAGATAGAAATGCGAGATCCTCGATCTGCCAGCCCCACAAATTTCGATAAACCGAAATTGAACGAACCTATTGGATCAATGGGATCTTCTGCCGAAGCGGCGCTCCAGCCACGCGCAGGCTTATCAGGCAAAAGGGGCTCGATATACCGACCGTCGCAAGGGACAACCCCCAACCCGGTTTCTGCGATGACCAGTGGCGGTCGCCTAACCGGATATCGGCAATATATGGCTGTCGAGTATAACCGGATGGAGCACACTCCTACTCCGCGCACAGGGAAGTCGCCGGCGTTCGTCGCGACTTGGCTTTGGCCATTGTCACGCCAGACAGTCATAGCGAAAGAAATACGGGCATTAACCGTAGCCCCTTGAATGTTTTCGAAAAAATTCTTGTCCACAGCGAACCCGATCTGTAACCCCTTCTGATCGGGGAAAAGCATCTCGTTGGCGGGCCTCCATCCCGAATTCCAATGCGTTCCATTCTTCGATTCGATGCTCAACATCATTCCATCCACTGCCACCCTTGACGATGCTGGAACATTGTTGACGAGAAGAGGTATCAGGATCAAAACTTCCCGGCTCATGTCTGGCCCGACCAACGGCGGGGGCTTCTCCGCGGGATCCAGGGAAAGTTCGACCGGCGGTTTGTTCCCACCACCCAGATGTGGGTACCGGTTGGCGATCAATGCGCGATAAGGGCTGGCGGCTACGACGAACGCGATAAGTGCTGCGGAACCTACCAACAGCAGCCTGGCCCAGGCGGTCTGGCGTCTTGCAAACTGCCAGACTACCGTAATCACGCAGGCGATGATGAGAATCCTACCCACCAGACCATCGGCGCCGGTAGAAAAGCTTTGTTCCGGCATCATTTGTGCGAGATATGCCACCACAACCGCGAATAATCCCGCCGCCAGTGCCGCGAATCCGGCTTGCCCCATACCTGAAGTCACGGTCCCGAGCGCAATCATCGGCAGGACCAGGAATGCGCCCAGAACGATATGCATCCACAGCAAGTCCGGAATATAAGGCGAAACCGGACGGAACCCGGCCTCTCGCAGAAGGAACAATTGGGCAATGAACAAGGGGAAATTAATGAACAGGACCGCGAACAGAACTTTCGCCGCAAGCAGCTTCGGCCATTCATAGGGCCGCGTGATCCAGAACTGTCGATCGCCCGGGAGGGTTTCGCTGTGGATCACGCGAACCATCAGCAACGTCCAACTAAGTACGAGCAGGGCCAGAAGTATCTGGGGTGAAGGTTCGCCTTCCCAATTATCTCGCACGGACCACGATCTGGTTTCGGCCCACGATTGGCCGACCAAGACTACGACGGAGAAAACGATCTCAGGCCAGTGATGGCGAGCATCCTTTTGGAAGATGTGCAGAACCTGCTTCATGATGGTTTCTGGCTCGAGCTTGCACCACGTCCGGACTTTGCCATGGCAAGGAAAATCGCGCGCAGTGACATCGCGGTAAAAGTAATATCGCGAACTGCGCTGAACGTCTTGTGTATTTCCGCACGGGTGGTCTCTGCTTCGAAAAGAGGATCGATAAACCGTACGAACGTTGATGAATTTGTCGGAAGCATCCAGGTCTCCGGCCATTTTGCCGGCGCCGTGGGCGGCCGGTCGAACGTGATCTCCACCTCCCTGAAGCGCTCTCCCAGGGACGCCATTTCTTCTGAAAAACGCAGCCGTCCCTTTTCCAGGTATCCCACGTGGGTGGCGAAAGTCTCGACTTCAGCGAGATCGTGAGATGAAATCAAAATCGTGGCTTCGGAGGCTCGTTCCAGCAAGCCTTCAATCAATTCATCGCGCACCAGCGGATCGAGGCCGCTAAAGGGTTCATCAAGGACGATCAGCCTGGGGTGATACGCCAGCGAACTGGCCAGGGCAACCTTCATTCGCATGCCCCGCGACAGATGCTTAATCTTGCGGTCTAACGGTAATTCGAATTGCCGCACGATTTCGTTTTCCAGGCCTCGATCCCATAAGGGATAAAACGGACGCAGGTAGGAAAGCAATTCGTGGACCCGCATCCATTCTGGAAGCCGCTGGTTTTCCGACACATATCCCATCTGGGTAAATGCGCGTCCCCTTATCAGGGTGGAGTCTATTCCCAGCACCGTGGCCCGCCCGCTGGTGGGCGTCAGAATGTTCATCATGACTTTGATGGCAGTGGTTTTTCCGGCTCCATTTGAGCCGGCAAGGGCATAAACTGCGCCTTCCGGGACGTCGAGATAAAGGCCGTCAAGCGCGGCAATGCGGCGATACTTCCTGGTCAGGTTGGAGGTATGTATGGCGCTGGTCATGAGCGGCTTCGGCCCACTGGATCACTCCCCACTGCCGCTCCGCCGCGTCCTCCGCTAAGGCGCCGCCAATGTGTGGTTATGGAGGCTACGATGTCGTCAAGCCCAATTCCCAGCTTCTTTCCTTCTACGGCGAGTTGTTCAATCTCGTGTCCCAGCAACTGTGTCCTCTCCGCCTTGCTTGACTCAGGCAATGTCGCGACCACGGTGCCGATTCCCGGCCGGGTTTCAAGTAACCCGGTTCCCACCAGAAAAATTACGACTTTATGCGCGGTATTCGGATTGATCTTAAGTTCTTTGCTCAGCGCCCGTACGGAGGGAAATGGATCGCCGGGAAGCATCTGGCCCGAGACAATGGCCTTCTTCGCCGCATAGATCACCTGCTCATGAAGTGAAACGCCGGGGCGCAATTCCACGCGAAACGGGACCATCGCGTGTACTATACCAGATAGTACACGCGGAATAGCACGATTGTGGTTAATTATCCCCTGACAACACGGGGGGCATTTCGGCTACGATTTAGAACGCAATGAAGCCGCAACAATCCATCCCCAAAGGACAAAGGGGTTTAGTCCCAACGGAGATAAAAGTTGAGAGTCCGATTGGTTTGGGTGGAGAGAGACAGCCGCGTTACAGAACTTGCCAGCCGTGAGACTACATTGGTGGGAGAATCCAAGAAGACGCCAACGCGGAACTACGTGGCGCGGCTGATAGCACGATGCCACCCTGAATTGATGTCTGTGAATAGCGTACATCTGATTAATTCTGACGAACCGGGAGGCAAGTGGTACGTCCGGTCAACTAAACTCGATTCCAACCGCTGGCTGACCGTATACGCAAGTCCGCTGTCAGATATTGAAGATTCGCCGGGAATCGATCCCCCAGACCCAAATTAGTTACTGCGATAATTACCCGATTGCTTGACATTCGCCTTTTCTTCGCCAATAATCATGGCGATATGGCTCTCACCAAGCGGCAGCGGCAGCTTTACGACTTCATCGCGGAGTTCGTCCAATCCAACGGTTATTCCCCGTCGTTTGAGGAGATTGGCGTGGGCATGGGATTGAGCTCGCTGGCCACCGTGCATAAGCACATCACCAACCTTGAGAAGAAGGGTTTGCTGCGGCGCGATTACAATCGCAGCCGCTCCATCGATATCGTGCCGCCGCGCGGACGCATGAAACAGCAGATGGGCGGCACCGTTACCGGAAGCATCTCCGGCGTGCTGCCGCTGCTGGGACGAATCGCCGCCGGCCAACCGGTGGAAACCCTGGAAAACCCCGAAACCATTTCGCTGGCGGATTTTACCCGCTCCAAGGATGTGTTTGTGCTCGAAGTACGCGGAGACTCCATGCAGGACGAGCACATCGTGGACGGAGATTACGTCATGGTGGAAAAGACCAGGACGGCCCGCAACGGCGAAATCGTGGTGGCGCTGGTCGAAGGCACCGACACTACCTTGAAACGTTTTTACCAGGAAGGCGAAACCATCCGGCTGCAGCCTTCAAATTCGACGATGGCCCCGATTATGCTGGCGGCCGCTTCGGTGCAGATCCAGGGTCGCGTGATCGGCGTACTGCGCAAATATTGATTTTGTGCCCTCCGGTTAAGCGCGCCCCACCCTCTCCGCAAACTTGGCGCACTCTTCCACCACCTTGGCGGTGCGCCGTTCGCGCGCCTCCGGGGTCTGGTAGTAAAAGATCGCCAGCAAACACCCACGGCGCTGCGATGGTGACATGCGCTCCCAGCCGGCATGCGCCCGCAGGTCACGAGAGAATGCCGCCTTCAGGACCGGTGGAAGATCGGTTTCGCCTTCCATGGCGAAGATCAGGCGCTCGGTCATCTGCTGCGCCCGGCGTTCGCGGGCCTCGGCGCTTTTCACTTCTACTACCCATTCGGCAATTTCTTTGCGGGTCGAATAATTCAATTTCTCAAACCAGCGTCGCAGACCGGCGTCGCCGGCGTCGGAAAAGGCTTTGGTTAATTCCCGCGGCGCCGTCACCACCCGTTCTTCACCATCGGGCTGCAGGCGAAACTTCGCGATATCACCGGGCCCCACGCCGGCGCCGGCCTGCATTTTTTTATTGACCAGCAGGATGTGTGTCCCCTTGCCGGTGGGAAACAACGATGACCGGAAGACATAGTCATTGATTTCTCCGCTAACCTTGAGTTGTCCGCGTGTCCCCCACACTTTCTTGACATCCACGGGGATGCGAATGATGACCCACTTGAGGCGGGAGGGCATTTGTTCCAGGCGCGCGGTAAAGGACTTCGCTGCCGCCGGCTTCGCGTCCGGCTCTTGAGAGCCAGGCTTCCGGGTGGATTTTCGCAAGGCGCTCATACCTTCGGAATGCGACGGGGACGCCGCACCAGCTCTCCCTGGCAGTTGGGGCAAATGAATTTCATTTCGCCCGCGCAGGCTTCGCAGAAAGTGCATTCATGACTGCAGATCAACGCGGGGCGATCGAGGGCGAGGATTGTGCCGCAGCGTTCGCAGGATGATTTCATCTGCAGGGCCATGAGCAGAATCTTACGGCAAGAAAAAGCCTTCGCTCAAGGAGAGCGAAGGCTTTTTTGATTAATGCCATTACCGTTGGGGCTTTAGCTGCTCACCGGAGCAAGCGACACCAGTTTGTTGAGGGCTGCTTCAATTTTCTCTTTGGGTACATAGCCGACGATCTGGGCCTTTACTTCGCCGCCCTGAAAGATGAGCAGGGTGGGGATGCCGCGGACGTTGTAGCGCTGCGGGGTTGCGGTGTTCTTGTCCACATCCATTTTTCCCACTTTTACCTTGCCCTCGTAAGCGGTTGCGACTTCATCCACGATGGGAGCAAGGGCCTTGCAGGGACCGCACCACGCTGCCCAGAAATCCACCAGCACCGGGGTTGTCGATTTCAGCACGTCGCTGTCAAAATTTGCATCTGTGATTTCTAACACTGATTGGTTTGCCATGGTAAGAGTCCATCCTCCTGGGAAGTCTTGAGCGACCTTGCCGCTATTCATCTTCGGGTAGTTAGATGCCGGGGAATCTGTGCGCGGTGCAACCGCATTTTATCCCAGCATGGAGAGCATTTGCATATAAACAACCCGCTTCTGCACCCCGGCATCGTAAAACCAGGCTCGCGGGACCGCGGCCACCACTTTTCTCAATCCATATTCACAGAGGAAATCATGACTTCAAAAAATGATGGCGTTATTTCGAACATGAATGGTCCCAGCTTCGGCGCCGGGTTTGGCCTTGGCCTGGCAGTCGGCCTGACCTCGGGTCTGGCATGGACAACCATCGCCCGGCTGCGCACGAATAGCGTGCTGCGCATCGAGAAGAGTATCCAGATCGGCAAGCCGGTGGAAGAAGTGTTTGCCGCGTGGTCCAACTTTTCGCGCTTGCCGCACATGATCCACTCCATCGATGAAGTTCAGCAGCACGGCGCCCGCTCCTTCTGGGCCATGGAAGTCGACGGCAAGCACATGGAATGGGAGGCCGCACTCACCCAGAACATCCCCAACCAGTCGCTGGGGTGGAAGTCTCTCTCCGGGCCCAAGCACACCGGCCGTATTAATTTTTCGCCCATCGGGGGCGACACCGAGGTGCACGTGGTGATGAATTACCAACCCACCGTGTGGGCGCGGATCCTTTCTCCCGCCGTGACTGACAACATTGAGAGCTATGTGGAAGCAGCGTTACGCGATTTCAAGGCCAGCCTCGAAGGCAAGGGCCAGTAAGCTAAGAAGGACTTTCGATAGCACAGCCAAGGTCACGCGACAGTAATAGGCGTTAAGGAATCTGTCTATTCCTGATATGGTCCTCGAACTCCCGCGTCAGTATCCCGCCCAGTCTGCAAGCGAAAATAGAATCTGGGCGTGTTTTAGAAGTGTTACAGTGCATTAGATGGTCTCTGTTTCATCTTCTCGACTTCTAAGCTTGGGAGTAGAAGTTTTGGATACTAACCGGCGCCGTGGCAATTTATGAATCGGCAGAATGCGTTGGCATTTGAGTACGACCACGAGACAATCGACTCGGGGTTAATTGTCCATGCGGACTGTCTTGAATGGATGGGCCGGATTCCTGAAAACTCGATCCATGGCATCGTTACGGACCCTCCTTACGGTGTAAAGGAATATCAATTTGACCAGCTTGAAAAAAGATCCAATGGCAATGGTGGCATCTGGAGGATTCCACCGTCGTTTGACGGACACGTTCGTTCACCATTGCCAAGATTCACGGCCCTTACTGGGAAGGAGAGGGAGTCGTTGCACCGCTTCTTTTGTGAATGGGCCAAGGTGAGCATTCATGCACTTCGCCCAGGCGGGCATGTATTCGTAGCCAATAATGCATTTTTGTGTCAGCTCGTTTACAGCGCTCTCGTCGAAGGTGGCTTGGAATTTCGGGGACAAATCATTCGGCTTGTTCAAACTCTTAGAGGCGGAGATAGGCCCAAGAACGCTGAGGAGGAATTTGAAGCGGTATCCTCGCTGCCTCGAGGAAGCTATGAGCCGTGGGGCCTGTTTCGAAAGCCAATGCCTCGTGGAATGAAGGTCAGTGATTGCCTGCGCGAATTCCAAACTGGCGGCCTGAGACGGTTACCCGAGGGTCTTCCGTTTTCAGACCTGGTGTATAGCCAGAGAACCCCTAAGAGGGAGCGCGATATTGCAGATCATCCTAGCCTCAAACCCCAGGCGCTGCTGAGAGAATTCACTTATGCCGTCCTTCCGCTCGGCGAAGGAACCGTTCTTGATCCGTTTATGGGATCTGGATCAACCGTCGCTGCATGTAATGCTCTCAAAATAAACTCTATCGGTATAGAAAAGAATCCTGCGTATTACCAATTAGCCAGAACCGCCATTGATAAACTAGCCCGGGTTGTGGTCGAGCGCGACCAAGTCAACTTTTCTTTCACGTAGGTTGGGGCCTTTTATAAATCCAGTTCGATAGCATTTTGTCGTACCCGCTCTTGGTTACAGTTGCGGTAATAGTCCGGCGGCTGGTTTCAGATCTTCCTGCAAAAAGCCAATCTGATTTCATTAGAAGTGCTCCGAGCACTGTCACGAATTTAAATGGTTTCGGTGGAATGCCCTTGGCAGAATCGACCGGACGATTACCGTCGAAGGCAAATACCATCAACCATGTATCTTCGGGGTTATGCCCTTGCCACGATTTTAGGTACCGCGAACTCTTAATTTCGATTCCTTCCGAGGCGTACTGCATAGAATCCTTCGAATACTTCCCGGCGGGCATCAGATCTGGATGCCCGTTATGATATTGATTTTTGGCGATTGTATTGCAGTACTTCGGCAAACTTGCTGTCACAAATTCGCCAACCATACTACTGAAGTTCGCGGGCATCAGTAGTGTTTCAAAGCGCGCGATGTCTCTGGTATGTAGTTGCGAATTTATGAAGCCCAGAAAATTAACAAATTCTTGCATCGCTTCGTAAATATGTTCTGTTGTGACACCGTAAGGGATGATGACGTTCTTATTGAAGCCAGATGAGTCTACAGGTTCGGGTATGCACGCTGCGGCCTCACTTGGGTCAGACATTCGACAAAATCCTCGAAGGTGGAAGCATCTGCGCTCTTTATATGCATGCCAAGTACATATGTTGATTCCAAGACAGGTTAAGTAAGTTCTCCTCTGGTTCCAAAATAAAACCCTTCCCTCACCTTCCCGGGGCGCGTAAGCTCGTTCTCCATGCGCCTGATTGATCTCATTCGGAAAAAGCGGGACGGCTTTGAGCTGACCGCCGAAGAAATCCAGTTCATCATCGCCGGGTACACTCGTGACGAATTTCCCGACTACCAGATCTCCGCGTGGCTGATGGCGGTGCTGCTCCGCGGCATGAAACCGGCGGAGATCGCCGGCCTCACCGAAGCCATGCTGCATTCCGGCGAGGTGCTTGACCTATCCCAATTGCCGGGCAAGAAGGTCGATAAGCATTCCACCGGGGGCGTGGGTGACAAGACTTCGCTGGTGTTGGCCCCGGTGGCCGCCGCCGGCGGGCTTTTCGTGCCCATGATCAGCGGGCGCGGCCTGGGACACACCGGCGGGACCCTCGACAAGCTGCAGGCGATTCCCGGCTTCCGCGTCGACCTCTCGCTGGCCGAGATGATTGCCACCATGAAGGCGTGCGGCTGCGCCATGATCGGGCAAACCGCCGAGATCGCTCCCGCCGACAAGAGGATCTACGCTTTGCGCGACGTTACTGGCACAGTAGAAAGCGCGGCGTTGATTTGCGCCTCCATCATGAGCAAGAAGATGGCGGAGGGCATCGATGCCCTGGTGCTTGACGTCAAGGTCGGCTCCGGCGCGTTCATGAAAAACGAAAATGACGCCGCCCACCTCGCCGGGCTCATGGTCGAAACCGGGGAGCGCATGGGCAAGCGCGTGGTTGCATTGCTTACGCGCATGGACCGGCCCCTGGGCCGCAACGTGGGCAACGCGCTGGAGGTCGCGGAATGCATCGAGGTGATGCGCGGCGGGGGTGGCAAGGATGATGATCTGCGCGATCTTTGCATCGAGCTGGCGGGGTGGATGTTCTTCCTCGGTGACCGCTCCCCCAGCGTGGAAGAAGGCAAACGCCTGGCCCAGGAGATCATCAGCTCAGGCAAGGCCCTGGAAAAATTCAAGCAGATGACCGAATTACAGCGCGGCGACCCGCGGGCGATCGATGATCCATCGCGCCTGCCGCAGGCGGCGAACCAGACCGTGGTCACGGCGCGAGACGCGGGATTCGTGCAGTCCATGCAATGCGAGCGCATTGGCGTGGCCAGCCTCATCCTCGGCGGCGGCCGGGAAAAGAAAGAGGACATCATCGATCCCGCGGTGGGCTTGATCATCCACAAAAAAACCGGCGAAGCGGTGCAATCCGGCGAGCCCCTGGTCACTATCCATTACAATTCCAGCGCACGCCTCGAAGAGGCCCGGCAGATGATCGCCGAGAGCTACAAAATTGGCGCCGCCGCGCCGGCCAATGTTCCGCTGGTCGGCCGGGTGATTGGCAAGATGTTACCCAAAGTTCCGGCTGGTGTTTGAGAAACTGGTTTCACCGGCGCCAGATCGGGAATGCTGTATGCTCACCGCTGCTCGCGCACTCGCGAAACAGGAGATTTGAATGGGGCGTTTTACCGGACTCATTGGCTTGTCCATGATGGTGGCAGCGGCGTATTTCTTTTCAACCAACCGCCGGGCGATTCGCTGGAAGACTGTGGCCTGGGGCCTGGGACTGCAAGTGATCTTCGCCCTCGTTGTCTTCCGCCTGGGGCTGGGCCAGGTAGCGCTGAAGAAGGCGGGCGGCGCGGTATATACCCTGCTTTCGTTTTCATTTGCCGGCTCATCTTTTGTGTTTGGCCCGCTGGGAGCGCAGAAGCCGTCGATCGGCTTCTTTTTCGCATTCATGGTGCTGCCCACCATCATTTTTATCAGCGCATTTTTCGCCATCCTTTATCACTTCGGCATCATGCAGTTCATCATCAAGATCGCCGCCCGGGTCATGATGAGCTTGATGGGCATCAGCGGCGCCGAATCGCTCGATGTGGCCGCCAGTATCTTTATGGGACAGACCGAAGCGCCGCTCACCATTCGCCCTTACCTGCCCGATTGCACCACCTCCGAGTTGATGACCATCATGACCGCGGGCATGGCGCATGTCTCAGGCGGCATCATGGGCGCTTACATCCTTTTCGGCATTCGCGCCGAGCACTTGCTGTCGGCGGTGATCATGACCGCTCCCGGCACCATCGTCATGGCCAAAATGCTGGTGCCCGAAACCGAGCAGCCCCGCACCGCAGGCAAAGTTGAACTGGCCGATGACGAAGCCCACAAGGATGAAAACCTTCTGGGCGCGATCGCTCGCGGCACTATGGATGGCGGCCAACTGGCATTCAATGTGGCCATTATGCTGATCGCATTCCTGGCCCTGGTAGCGCTGCTCAACGGCATGATGGGCGGCATTCACAACCTCAATCACATGGCGTGGTTTCCCCAGAGCATGGAGACGGTACTGGGAGCGCTGTTTGCGCCGGTGGCATGGATCATCGGTGTTCCCGCCCAGGATTGCATCGCCATCGGAAACTTGTTGGGAACGCGCATGGTGATCAACGAGCTGGTGGCCTATTCCCTGCTGGGAGCGCAACAGGCGTCTCTGCTGGCAAAGTCCTACACCATCGCGACCTTCGCGTTATGCGGGTTCGCCAACTTTGCCTCCATCGGAATCCAGATCGGCGGCATCGGGGCACTCGCCCCCAATCGCCGCAACGAGCTGGCCCGCCTCGGCTTTCGCGCCATGCTGGCCGGCACCATGGCCAACCTGATGTCGGCGTCGATTGTCAGCCTTCTGATATGAGCTTGGCCTGATTCATGAAAACCGATCTCATGGATGATTTCGCCAACGCCGATCAGGCGGCGCAACTGGTTCTGTCCCGGACCCCACTGCGCCCCCAAGTTGGACTCGTGCTGGGTTCAGGACTGGGCGCCTTTGCCGACTCGGTCAGCAGCGCTACGCGAATTCCATTCTCTGAAATTCCGCATTTCCCCGCCTCCACCGCCCCCGGACACGCGGGACAGATGGTCATCGGCGCAGTAGAAGGCACGCCGGTAGTAGTGATGCAGGGCCGCGTCCATTTCTATGAGGGATACACGCCGCAGCAAGTCATCTACCCAGTTCGGGTAATGGCGCGCATGGGAGTCAAAGCCCTCATCCTGACCAACGCCGCTGGCGGCATCAGCTCCGGCCTTAAACAAGGCGGCCTGGTGGTGCTGAGCGACCACATCAATTTGCAGGGTGTGAATCCCATGATGGGGCGCAACGATGACCGGCTGGGAATACGTTTCTTCGACATGAGTGCGGCCTATGACCCGGAATATCGCGCGCAGGCCCTGGCCGCTGGGAAGAGATTGGGCATCAATATCAGCGAAGGAGTTTACGTCGCGGTAAGCGGCCCCAGTTACGAGACCCCAGCGGAAATTCGGGCCTTCCGCACGCTGGGTGCCGACGTGGTGGGCATGTCAACGGTGCCCGAAGTGATTGCGGCGCGGCACATGGGGATCAAGGTTCTGGCGATCTCATGCGTAACCAATCTTGCCGCCGGCATTTCGAAGCAACCGTTATCTCACGCGGAGGTGATGGAAACCGGCGAGCGGGTGAAGGGCGACTTCATGGCGCTGATTCGCGTTGTGCTGCCGGGGATTGCGGGCGGGGTGTAGCCATCGTTCGCTGCGTCGCGCGCGCTCAACCTGCAAGTCTCTGGCTGAGCCGACATTCAAAGAAAACGCAAGGTCCTTCGCTAGAACAAGAAGCAAAGGCTCGCTCCAGGATGACAAGGGTTAGGGCGTATTTCCCCACCAACATTTCACATGCACCTTCTCTAGTTTCGTTACGACCAACTCTAAGACGCCCTGATTCATTTCGACTGTCTAAGCTATTGCCCTTCGCATTTGATCTGAAACCGCAGCGATCTCAAGAAGCCGCATTGAACAGCGCTGAGGAGCGGAAATACCCTGAACCTTGTCATTCTGGAGCGCGCCTTTGCTTCTTGTTTGAGCGAAGGACCTCGTGCTTTCCTTTGTTCTTGCTAGATGCGGCGCGTAACGCCGGCACCCCGGCTACGAAGTTGGCCTGGACCACAACGCCGACCTCGTCGAGGATTTTTCGCCTTGCCGCCAGGGCTCATTCATCATCGGCGCCGGGTTCAAGGTCTTGGTCAGCAACAACTGCACGTCGCTGATGTGGCGCTCGCGGAATGCGCCTTCGCAGTACCCCAGGTAGTAATCCCACATGCGAATGAACCGGTCGTCGAAGCCCTGGCTGCGCACGGCGTCGAGATTTTCCTGGAAGGCCTGCCGCCAGGCTTTGAGGGTTTCGGCGTAGTGCATGCCGATGTCTTCCATGTCGAACATCTGCATGCTGGTGCGGCGCAGCAGGGAGCGCTGGATCTCGATGACCGATGCCAGCTCGGCGCCGGGGAAAATATATTTCTGTATCCAGTCGCAGCTCTTGCGGTATTCCTGAAATTTGTTTTCGTTGATGGTGATGGATTGCAGCAGCATCGTGCCCTCGGGCTTGAGCAGGCGATTGCAGTTGCCGAAGTAGTCGTCGTAGTGTTCGTGGCCCACCGCCTCGAACATCTCGATGCTGACGATCTTGTCGTAGCTGCCCCGCAGGTTGCGGTAATCCTCCAGCAGCAACTGGATGCGGGCGCCGGCTTCGCCCAAATTCTGGAAAAGGTTGCGCGCGTACTCATGCTGGCGCTGGCTGATCGTGGTGGTGGTGATGCGGCAGCCGTATTCGCTGGCGGCGAACGCCGCCCATCCGCCCCATCCCGTGCCGATTTCGAGCACGTGATCTTTGGGACCCAGCCGCAGTTTGCGGCAGATGCGGTCGAATTTCTGGATCTGGGCGCGCGCCAGAGTATCGCCCGCGCTCTGATAGTAGGCGCAGGAATAGGTCATGCTGCGATCGAGAAACAAGCTGTAAAAATCGTTGCCCAGGTCGTAGTGGTAGCTGATGTTCTTGCGGCTTCCCACGCGGGTGTTGGAATTGCGGCGATGGCGCAGCCGGTCGAAGATGCGCATCGCCGCGGAGAAGACGCGGTTCTGGTTTTCCACGGCGTTGAGATTTCTCACCGCCAGCCGCACCACCGCAACCAGGTCGGGCGATGACCAATCGCCATCCATGTATGACTCGCCCATGCCCACGTCGCCGCCGAAGACCGCGCGGCGGAAGAAACCCTGGTGATGCACCACCACCATGGCGCGCAGCGGGCTGGCAGCGTCGCCGAACGCATAGGTCTCTTCCGGGCACACCACTTCGAGAAAGCCTGAACTAAAGCTCTTGAGGGTGTTCAGAAACATGGCCTTGGCCATGCGATCGACGCGTCCCGAGCCGGAACGGGCTAATTGGTTTTCCACGATGCCCCCAGATGTTTTTTCCCTGCCGCTTGAAAATGTCCGCCTCCGGGATGCGGCACCACGGGGACGCCTTTCAGCCTGAGCCTGACGGCTTGCCAGTGGATGGCGGCCGTGACCTTGGCGGTGAGCCAGGGAAAGCGCAGCAGCGCGCTGTGCAGCTGGGCTTTCTCCCACGGACGCCGCGACAGTTTCAAGGTCGAATCAAAGATGCTGACGCCATCCTCGGCGCTGTTGCTTTGCACCACCAGCTCGTCGCCGGGTGAAGTGAACGTCCAATCGTAGCTGTGCCCCATCTTCAGGAAGGGCGATACATGAAACGTTTTGCGAAAACGATATTTTTTCGCGGACGTCGTAGGAGCGGTCATCGGCTCCAGTTCCTCGGCTTGCGAGAGCCAGTAATTCTGGGTTTCGGCGAACGTATTGTTCACCTCCGCCATCACCATCTGCAACCGCTCTTCCTCATCGTAAAAATAGAAAAACGATACCGGATTGAAGTTGTAACCCAGGTAGCGCAAGTGAGTGAGCAGAAAGATCTGGCCCCGCGGCAGGAGGATTCCATGGCGCGCGGCATCGATTTCGAGGCGCCGGCGCAGCGACTGGCCGGGATCGCCAAAGTGATCGCGCTGATGATACGCCGCCCAGTTCCAGCGGTTATAGCTGGAAAATGGAGAGATGCGCATCAGTTCCGGCAGCTTGTCCACATCGAGAAAAGCCATGAACAGCGGGTAGGTGAACTCGTGCCGCACCGGCGCAAACCGCCGGTGGCGCAGGTCGCCGAGAAAGATCGCCGACTCCATTCCGGTTACCACTCGACCCCGAGAGTCTGGGCCACGCGTATGGCCGAGTTCAAGCCGTCTTCGTGAAAGCCATACAGCCAATAGGCGCCGCAGAAGTGGGTGCGGTTGACTCCGCTGACTTCGCTCCATCGGCCTTGCGCACGCACCGCGTCGAGGGTGTAGAGCGGATGAAAGTAGGTCATGCGGCGCAATACTTTTTCCTGGTCCACGGCGCTGCCGCCATTCAGGGTCACACAGTAGTCCTGGTCAGAAACCAGCGCCTGCAGGCGGTTCATGTGATAGGTGACCTTGGCCGCTTCGGGTGAGTTGCTGCCGTTGTTCGCGCTCAAATGATAGTTCCAGGAAGCACGCGCCGCTGGCCGCCGCGGCAGCAGCCGGGTATCGGTATGCAGCATGGTGTCATTACGGCTGGTGGAAAAATTCCCCAGGACTTCGCGTTCGCGCGGGCTGGCATCGCGCAGCAATGCCAGCGCCTGGTTGCCGTGGCATGCCATCACCACTTGGTCGAAACTCTGCGGCGAGCGGTCGTTGAAGTGCAAGGTCGCCGAGCCCGCCTCGCGGGTGATCCCACTCAAATCCGCGCCCAGGGTGATGCGCTCGCGATAGGGAGCGGTCAGCGGAGCGATGTACTGGCTGCTGCCGCCGGTGATCGAATACCACTGGTGATGGGTATCGACGCCGAGGAAGCCGTGGTTCTCGAAAAATCGCAGCAGCGTAAACGCGGGAAAATCGCGCATCTCTTCGAGCGACGTGGACCACACCGCCGACGCCATGGGATAGAGATAGTAATCGCTGAATCTCTGGCTGTAGTGGTTGGCCTCAAGGTAGTCGCCAAGCTTGACTTCGGCGCGGCCCGGATCGAGCAGCAGTTTCCGCGCTTCCCGGTTGAACCGCAGAATCTCTTTCAAAAAAGCGTAGTGCCGCGGAGCGACCAGGTTGCGGCGCTGGGCAAATAATCCGCTGGGGCCGCGGCTGCTGTATTCAAAACCGGTGCGCTCGCAGGAGACGCCGAACGACATATCGCTGGGCTGGCGCGCCACTCCCAACTCGCCCAGCAGGCGAACCAGGTTGGGATAGGTGCGGTCGTTGTGGACGATGAAGCCGGTATCCACCTGGAGGGGCCCGCGCCTATCATCGATGGTATGAGTGTGGGTGTGTCCGCCGAGGCGCGGCTCGCGCTCGAAGAGATGCACCTGGTGGCGGCGGCTGAGCAACCAGGCGGCGGCCATACCGGAAATTCCGGCGCCGACGACCGCGATCCTGTTCATGCCGCGGCTTCCTTGCCGGAATCCGCGCCCACTTGCGGGCGCCGCAGGTCGCGGGTGATTCCCACCCAGCTCAGCATGGTCAGGATGTAGAACGTGAAATCAACTTCCCACCAGCGCAGGCCCTGCCGGCAGGAATACTTGAATCGGTGATGATTATTGTGCCAGCCTTCGCCCATGGTGAGTATGGCCAGGACCCAGTTATTGCGGCTGTCATCGGGTATATCGAACCGGCGCGAGCCCCAGATGTGCGCCAGTGAATTGATGCTGAAGGTGCCGTGAAACAGCACTACGGTGGCGACGATGTATCCCCAGACGAAGGCCGCGGGTCCACCGATGGCGAGGAACGCCGCGCCCAGTACGGTGGTCGGCACCCAATGATATTGATCCAGCCAGCGCAACTCGGGGAACTTTCCGAAATCCTTGATGCGGCTGGAATCGTAGTTATCGAAATCGTTGGCGATGACCCAGCCCACGTGCGACCACCAGAAACCGCGCTGCACCGGAGAATGAATATCGTTTTCCCGGTCGGAATTCATGTGATGGTCGCGATGATGCGCGGCCCACCACAGCACGCCTTTTTGCGATGAGGTCTGGGCCAGAAAGGCCATCAGGAACTGGTTTACGCGATTGAGTTTGTAAGTGCGATGGCTGAAATAGCGATGGTAGCCTGCGGTCACGCCGAACATGCGGATGGCGTAGCTGAGCAGCGCCAGGCCTACCCACTTCCAGCGGAATGAGACCAGGAACACGCTGAAGCACGCGGCGTGGAGCAGGAAGAATGGGACCACCGCTCCCCAGTTATAGGTGCGCAGCCGCCCTGCCAGAGTGTTACCCGGAATTGCTCTTTCCATGATGATCGCTTTTATCGGCGAGGGCGCACATTCCCCCTCGATGAGTACGCTCTTTGCAGCGCTACCGGATTGCGTCAGAGCCCAGTGCGCCGCGCTTTCAATCCACTGCCCAGCGCGACCGCGCTCTAGTATCATCGTACTTTCGCCGCGTTAACCCTGCGGATAGAAGGCGGGGGGGGGTGATATCAGGCGGTAGCTTCACCGGCTATTTTAAAACAAAATCCGTCGCCGATTGGATTTCGTTCCATAATCACGTGCGTGCGCTGAAAGTCTGGTCTGGAGGCAAATGTGAGGCTTTTCCTGAAGGTTCTTTTTGCTCTGATTTTTTGTTTCATGGTGTGGGGAAACGTGAACGCCGCGCTGCATCAATCCCTGTTCACCGGCATGCACATTAATCCCGAGGTAACCCGCCAGTTTAACGAAAGCCCCTGGGCGGTGGCGACACTCTATGACGCCTATTGCGGGTTCATTACGTTCTTTGTGTGGGTATGTTTCAAAGAACGGTCGTTGGGCGCCAAAATCTTGTGGTTCATCCTCATCATGGCCCTGGGCAACATCGCCATGTCGGCGTACATGCTGATCCAATTGTTTAAATTGAAGTGCGATGAGCCTCTGACCGACTTGGTGCTGAAGCGAAACCCGGCCGTGGCATGAAAGAAGGGTTCTTCCATCGCCGCATCATCGCGCCCCTGATCGCCTTGCTGAAGCAGGGCATCACGCCGCAAAAAATGGCGCTGAGCCTGGCCTTTGGTCTGGTGCTGGGGATATTTCCGGTGCTGGGCTCGACGACGATTTTATGCGCCCTGGCCGCGCTGATCTTCAAGCTTAACCTGCCCGCCATCCAGATCGTGAACTACCTTATTTATCCCATGCAATTGCTGTTGCTCATGCCTTTTATTCGCCTCGGAGAAAAAATCTTCCGCGCGCAGCCCATTCCGTTTTCGGTGGGGGACATGGTGGCGATGTTCCGCCACAACATGACGGGGACGATAGCCATGCTGTGGACGACCACTCTGCACGCCATCGTGGCCTGGCTGCTGGTCGGTCCGCTGTTGATCTACGGGTTGTACCGGGTGCTGACCCCGATGATGGCGCGCCTGGGCAAGATCCGCCGCCCGGCCGGCGAGGCCGCTTAATGGAACCCGTGAGCTCGGTTCTGCTGCATTTCATTTTGCCGGCGGCCATCGGCGTCTTTTCCATGATGCTCATCTTGTGGCTGATTGGCATCAAGAACAACAATTACGCGATCGTTGATTTCGGCTGGTCGGTCGGGCTTTCGTTGATCGCGTTGATCTATGCCTGGGAGAGCAGCGGTTTTGCGCTGCGCAACATCCTGTTTGCCGCCATGGCCACGGTCTGGGGACTGCGGCTCGGCCTCTACCTGTTGTTCACCCGGGTGATCGGCAAGCCCGAAGAAGGCCGCTACCAGCAATTGCGCAAGGAGTGGGGCGGCAACCTGAAACTCAAGTTCTTCGCGTTCTTCGAATTCCAGGCGCTGCTCGATCTGTTCTTGTCGATTCCCTTCCTGGCCGCGGCGTTAAATCCCCGGCCGGAGATTTCGCCGTTGGAATGGGCGGGGGTTGGACTTTGGATCGTGGCCATGTCAGCCGAGGCCGTGGCCGACGCGCAATTGAATGCCTTCAAGAAGAACCCCGCCAACCGGGGCAAGACCTGCCGCGCGGGATTGTGGAATTATTCCCGGCATCCCAATTACTTTTTTGAGTGGCTCATCTGGATGGCCTGGTTCACCTTTGCCCTGGGGTCTCCCTATGGATGGGTGAGCATTCTCTGCCCGGCGGTGATGCTCTATTTTCTGTTCAAAGTTACGGGCATACCCGCCACCGAGGCGCAGGCCTTGCGCAGCCGTGGCGACGATTATCGGCGCTACCAGGAAACCACCAGCGCATTTGTGCCGTGGTTCAAGAAAAAAGCGGTATCTGCAACCCAGGTTCCTACTTAACCGATCGGAACATACTCCAGTGAATCCAGAACATTCGCCGGCGACGCCGTCGCTGAGCCTGCGCCTTTTAGAGCGCGACGCACTTCCTGACTGGCTGATCCGCATCGGCATCCGGCGCCTCTTGGCCGAACGCTTGCGCCAGCAGGGGACGGGCGGCCTCGAACTGGTTCAGCAACGGCTGATGGATTTCATCGCCACGCTCAAGACCAGCCCGGTCGCCATCGAAACCAGCGCCGCCAACCAACAGCATTACGAAGTTCCCGCCCGGTTTTACCAGCTTTGCCTGGGCAAGAACTTGAAATACAGCTGCGGGCTGTGGCCCGATGGAGTATCTACGCTCGACGACTCCGAAGAGGCCATGCTGCGCCTGACCTGTGATCGCGCAGAGTTGTCCGATGGGCAGACGGTGTTGGAACTGGGCTGCGGCTGGGGTTCGCTGTCACTCCACATGGCGGCGCATTTCCCGCACAGCCGCATCACCGCGGTTTCCAACTCGCGTTCGCAAAAGGAATACATCGATGCCCAGGCCGCGGCGCGAGGTTTGCGCAACCTGCAGATCATCACCGCCGACATGAACAGCTTCGATGCCCAGGGATTATTCGATCGCGTGGTCTCGGTGGAAATGTTTGAGCACATGCGTAATTACGAAATCCTGCTGGCGCGGGTAGCAAGCTGGATGAAGCCCGATGGCCGCTTATTCATTCATGTGTTTTCGCACATCAGATACGCCTACCCCTTCGAGGCCGCCAACGACGATGCCGGAGACTGGATGGCCCGGTATTTCTTTACCGGCGGAATCATGCCTAGCGACAACCTGTTGCTCTACTTCCAGCGCAAAGTACAAATCCTCGAGCACTGGCAGGTTTCCGGAACCCATTACCAACGCACCGCCGAGGCCTGGCTAAGCAAAATGGACCAGCACCGACCCGAGATCATGGCGCTCTTCGCCGAAAATTACGGGCGGGGACTGGAAGGCAGAGCTAGAGCGCAGGAAGCAAGGCGTTGGTGGGTCTACTGGCGCGTGTTTTATATGGCCTGTTCTGAGCTGTGGGGATATCGCGGGGGAAGCGAATGGCTGGTGTCGCATTATTTGTTCCGGGCCCGGGAGTGAGGCGCCTAAGGCCGGACAAATTCGTGCGGAGATACAATAAAATTATCAGTTGTCATTCTAACGACCCCCGGCTTCACCGGGGTGAGGAAGAACCTCTACTATTGAACAAATCTTTCCCTTGTGATGGTTTCTCTGGTCCGTACCCTCAAAGTTTTTACGCGGAAATCGATAACCCTTTTGCTTCTGGATTTGAATCTCCCCTGGCGAACAGGAGATCAAGAACGTAGCGCCAGGTTCAGCGTGAAGTTTTCAGACCGCCGTCAGCAAAACCATCGCAGGGAAATATTCCTTGAACAGTAGGGGTTCTTCCTCACCCCCGATAAAACCGGGGGGTCGTCAGAATGACAAACGAGAGACGGAATTTCATTCAACGGCTAAAATTTGTGGCAGCAAAATCCCTGAAGATCAACAACAATTGATCTTCCCCCTGAATCGTAATCATCCGGGAAATAATCAAATTCTTACGGAAATTCTTCCGTTTCTACAACCAGAAATTGTCGCCGATTCGTCCAATTCATTTCAAGCCTTGTATCATTCCAGTACGGGCTTTCAGGGAATCTTTTTGCATGGATAATCTTGTGCGGCGGACATTTGCGGGGCGAGTTGCGGTCTGCCTGTCATGGGCTCTCATCGCGATTGCTTTTTCCGGCTGCCAGAAAGCAACCCAGGCGGCGGCGCCCAGGCCTACGGTCCCAGTGGTGGTCGCCTCGGTGACCCAGCGCACTGTGCCGCTCACGCTCAACGCCATCGGCAACGTGCAGGCGGTGGCTACGGTTACGGTGACCCCGCAAATCGCCGGACAGATCACCGCGGTTTACTTCAATGAAGGACAGAACGTGCGCAAGGGCCAGCGCCTGTTTTCCATCAACCCGCAGACGTTGCAGGCTGAGTTGCAGCGCGCCGAAGGCAACCTGGCCAAAGATTCGGCGCAATCGACCAACGCGATCAGCAAGGCCGAGCGTTACAAGAAGCTGCTCGATGAAGGCGTGGTCGCTCACGAACTTTACGACGAGTTGCAGGCCGAGGCGCGGTCCTCCAGCGCCAGCGTGGCAGCGGATCGCGCGGCGGTGCAATCGGTGAGAGTACAGATGCAGTTCACATCCATCAACGCGCCCATAAGCGGGCGCACCGGCAGCTTACTGGTCTATCCCGGCAACGTGGTGGAAGCCAACAAAGGGGCGCTGGTGACCCTGAACCAGATTTCGCCGATCTACGTGAATTTCGCCATTCCCGAGCAGCAGCTCACAGCGGTCAAGAAATACGCGGCCGCCGGCGCCATGCGGGTGGAAGCGCTTATCACCGGCGATGAATCGAAGCCGGTGCGTGGCCGCATGAGTTTCGTGGATAACTCCGTCGATCCCGCGACCGGCACCATCAAGCTCAAAGGGATGTTCGACAACCCGGATGGCCGGCTGTGGCCGGGGCAGTTCGTGAACATCGTGCTCACCCTGGCGGAGCAGAACAATGCCATCATCGTTCCCACTCCCGCGGTGCAGACCGGCCAGCAGGGGCAGTTCGTGTTCGTGGTGAAGCCTGATATGACCGCGGAGACGCGTCCGGTGGTGGTGACGCGGACCGTGGGCAACGAATCGATCGTTGACAAGGGACTGCAACCCGGGGAAAAAGTTGTCACCGACGGTCAGCTACGCATTCAACCCGGCATGAAGCTTGACGTGAAGCCGGGCGCCCCGCCGGCGCCTGCCACCGCCCCCTGAGACGCGCATGAACATCGCCGAACCATTTATCAAGAGGCCGATTGCCACCACCCTGATCATGATGGCGATCCTGCTGTTTGGCGTCTTCGCCTACCGGTTGCTGCCGGTGAGCGATCTGCCCAACGTGGATTTCCCTTCGGTGCTGGTCACCGCCAGTCTTCCCGGCGCCAGCCCTGAGACCATGGCATCGGCGGTGGCTACTCCGCTGGAACGCCAGTTCTCGACCATTGCGGGCATCGATTCGATGACCTCGGCGAGTTCGCTGGGCATCACCACCATTACCATCCAGTTCAATCTCACCCGCAGCATCGACGGCGCCGCTCAGGACGTTCAAGCCGCCATCGCCAAGACCGCCTCGCAGTTGCCCCAGGACATGCCCAGCCCGCCGACCTACCAGAAGGTCAACCCCGCGGATCAGCCGGTCATCTACCTGGCCCTGACCTCGCCCACCTTGAAGCTTTCGGTGGTGGATGAATACGCCGAGACCACCCTGGCGCAGAGTATTTCCATGATCAGCGGGGTGGCGCAGGTTCAGGTCTTCGGCACCCAGAAATATGCGGTGCGGGCGCAGCTCGATCCGCGGCTGCTGGCCAGCCGGCATATCGGAGTTAATCAGGTGGCGGACGCGATCCGCAGCGGCAACGTGAACCTGCCCACCGGCACCTTGCAGGGACCCAACCAGGCGTACACCGTCCGCTCCAACGGACAGCTCACCGACGCCTCCCAGTACCGCCCGCTGGCGGTGGCCTATCGCAACGGATCGCCGGTGCGCCTCGAAGAGCTGGGCGTAATTTTCGATAGCGTGGAAAACAATAAGGTCGCGAGCTGGTACAACGGGCAGCGCGGCATCGTGCTGGCCATTCAGCGCCAGCCCGGCACCAACACCGTCGAGGTGGTGGATCGCATCAAGGCGCTGGTGGCCAGGGTGCAGCTCCCCGGCGCGCTGCATCTCGACGTGCTATATGACCGCAGCAAGTCCATTCGGGAATCGGTGGCTGACGTCAAGTTCACCCTGTTGCTGACCATCGCGCTGGTGGTGATGGTCATCTTCCTGTTCCTGCGCAACATTTCGGCCACTGTCATCCCCAGCCTGGCGCTGCCCATGTCCATTGTGGGCACGTTCGCGCTGATGTACCTGCTGGATTACAGCGTGGACAACCTGTCGCTGATGGCGCTGACCCTTTCCGTGGGCTTCGTGGTGGATGATGCCATCGTGATGCTGGAAAACATCGTGCGTCACATGGAGATGGGCAAGCCTCCGTTCCAGGCCGCGCTCGATGGCGCCAGTGAAATCGGGTTCACCATTCTCTCCATGACGTTGTCGCTGGCCGCGGTGTTTATTCCGGTGCTGTTCATGGGCGGCATCCTGGGCAGGCTGCTGCACGAATTTGCGGTCACCATCAGCGCCGCCATTCTGGTTTCAGGGTTTGTGTCCCTCTCACTCACTCCCATGTTGTGCAGCCGGTTTCTGAAGGCGCCCAGCGCGGAAAAACACGGGAAATTTTATAACGCCACCGAACGCCTGTTCGATAGCGTGCTGCACGGGTACGAGCATTCGCTGCTGCTGGTGCTGCGCCACAAGCTGGCCGCGCTGTTGATCTCATTTGCGGTCGCGGGCCTGTCTGTCTACCTTTACGCGGCCATTCCCAAGGGTTTTCTGCCCACCGAAGATACCGGCCAGATTTTTGCCTCCACCGAGGCGCAGCAGGGCGTGAGTTTCGATGACATGAAGAAACACCAGTTGGCGGTGGCCGCGATCGTCGATACCGTCCCCTATATCGAGGGCTACATGTCCACCATCGGCAGCGATGGCCGCAACGGCGCCAGCAACGCGGGCCGGTTATTCATGCGGCTCAAGCCGCGCAACCAGCGGCCCAGCGCCGATGAGATCATCCAGCAGCTGCGTCCGCGGTTCGCCGCCATCCCCGGCATCAATGTGTACATGCAGAACCTGCCGCCCATCCGCATCGGCGGCAACCTGACCAAGAGCCAGTACCAGTTCACCCTGCAGAGCCCTGATACCGCCGAGCTTTACGACAACGCGCCCAAACTCGAGGCCAGGTTGAAAGAGATTCCCGGCTTGCAGGATGTGACCACCGATTTGCAAATAAAAAATCCCCAGGTCAACGTGGAAGTGGATCGCGATAAGGCGGCCGCCCTCGGGGTAAGCGCGCGCGAAGTCGAAGACACCCTGTACACCGCGTATGGAACGCGGCAGATCTCGACGATCTACGCTCCCAACAACTCCTACAAAGTGGTGATGGAGCTGCTGCCGCAGTTCCAGCTCGATCCCGCGGCGTTGTCGTTGCTGTATCTGCGCACGTCCCAGGGAAACCTGGTGCCGCTCAACGCGGTGGCTCGGCTGACCCGCAATCTGGGCCCGCTCACGGTAAACCATCTCGGCCAGCTTCCCGCGGTCACGCTGTCATTCAACCTCAAGCCGGGCGCGTCTCTGGGCGAGAGCGTGGACGCCATCTATAGAGTCGCGCGCCAGACCCTGCCCGCCGACATCACCACCAGCTTCCAGGGCACGGCGCAGGCATTCGAATCATCCATGAAGGGACTGGGCGTGCTGTTGCTGATGGCCATCCTGGTCATCTATATCGTGCTGGGAATTTTGTACGAAAGCTTTATCCACCCGCTGACCATTCTCAGCGGCCTTCCCTCCGCCGGCGTGGGCGCCCTGCTGACCCTGATGCTTTTCCACTTCGAGCTCAACGTTTACGCATTTGTCGGCGTCATCATGCTGGTGGGCATCGTGAAAAAGAACGCCATCATGATGATTGATTTCGCCCTGGAACACGAGCGCAACGAAGGCAGGAACGCCGAAGAATCGATCTTGCAGGGCGCCCTGGTTCGGTTCCGACCTATCATGATGACCACCATGGCGGCCCTGATGGGCACTCTGCCCATCGCCATGGGAGTAGGCGCCGGCGCCGAATCCCGCCGCCCCCTGGGTCTGGCGGTAGTGGGCGGCCTGGTCTTTTCCCAGGTGCTCACGTTGTACATCACCCCGGTGTACTACATCTATCTTGACCGGTTGCAGCAGCGGCTGAAGAAGTCGCGAGGTTCGCGCGCGCAGTGGGCCATGAAGTCGGAACCCGCCGGCGAGCCCGCGCTGGCTACCCGCCGGGTGCGGCAGGCTTAGGAGCAGTCTTCTTACTCTGTTAAGGAGATAACTACGAAGGAGCAGGCTTAGGCAGTCCCCTAACGGGATGTCATTCTGACGACCCCCGGCTTTATCGGGGTGAGGATGAATCCCTACTCTCCGCAAACTCTCAGCTAACTCGATGGTTCATCTCCGCAGAAACTGACCCTCTACGAGCACTGTCGGTCGCGGCGCTTGCGCATACCGGAGAACCGCGGGAACCAGCTTTGCAATAATGTCCCCGTTAATTTGAAACTCCAGGAGTCCGGGGTGGAGAAGGAAACTCCGCACCGAGAACACCGGAGTGGAAGGGACTCTACTTTTCTATCACTAGGATCTGCGGATCTGTCCCCGGATCGATGCGGATACCGACGCTTTTGAATTCGGAGGCGAAGTAGAAAACCATGTTGGCCGACTCCCCGTCCGGCGTTAAAGTTAACGAGGCCCTGCCATTCTTGCCAATCGAGTAGGTTCCGCCAAAATTCTGGTTACTGGTGGCTCCATCCGCGGTTCCCCGCAGTTTACCGGCGCCATCTGGGATCAGGATGCCTGAACGCGGAAGCCCTGCAAAATCCAGCGGCAAAAGCAGCGTTCCCTGGCTATATTCCCCCGAAAATAAGGAATTGTTGAATGCTGTTGTGGTTTGCGGTTCAAAAAACCCGGAGCGGAAGGAATTGTCGAGGATGAAACCCTTTCCCGGGCTCACCAGGTATAGGGGAGAAACCTTTCCCCCCATGATCACGGAGCCGCGTCCCAGGCCGTCGGAATCGACGCTGTAAGTTCCGGTAAGCGATGAATGTGATGCAGTTGCGGAATTATTTTCATCAATCACCGCGCTTAGACCCCCGTTGCCGTCAAACGTTTCCTGCCCCACAACTCCAGAGCCGTTTCCGGACAGATTAAGCACAGAGGCGCCATTCAGCGATTTCGAGGAAAACGGTCCTCCGGATTGGCGCAAGGCAACCCCGCTAATGGCCGGAGAGCTGGAATTACCGCGGCTATCCAGTTCCATAAATAAAAGTTGGTTCGCCGAGGTGACATAAAAAACAAAGTAGGAAGTGGAACCAATCGGCATGGTCGCGAGGCCGCGGCCGTTTGCGTCCAGAGTATAGCCCCCGGTAAACAAACGGTGAGTGGCGGGCGCAATGCCATCGATGACGTCGGCTTCGCCGGAAACCAGTGATCCATGGTCCGCGGTGAATCTGCCAACTGCGGCTGAGAGATAGCTGCCCTCACTGCCCATGCCAGCGAAACCGAATGCATAATTTCCCTGGATGGCAGCATCGGAAAAAGATGCCGGATCCCGTTTTACGAGGGTGCCGGTGGTGACTTCGTCCTTATAAAAGCCACTCAGTCTGCCCTGAGCAGCCAACCCAGCTTCAATATGGTTAAGCGCCACCGTAAAGTTGGCAATTGAAAAGCCTGGGCCAAAAGGGCTGCAGGATGAAACGTTCAAGGTTATGCTTCCCCGGTTATCAGATCCAACAGAGTAGGCGCCGGTAAAGGAGCAGGCGGCGACTCCCAGTACCTCGCTGAAGTCTTCTGTCCCGGAAGTGATGTTGCCTTTGCCGTCCGCGGATAGAGTTCCGATGGCTTGAAGATACCCGTCGCCGTCGAACCCACTCAGCAGGAACGCATATTGGCCATTCAACTTGCCATTGTTCGGATCGGGCGAGCTACTTAACCTGACTGAGGCTGAACCGGAAACGCCGGGAGAAGCCGTCGCGGTGGCAGTCACTGTCACCATGGGAGGTGAGGGAGTAACAACAGGCGGCGTATACACTCCGGCAGAATTGATAGCTCCGCATCCCACACCCGAACAGCCAGTGCCGGAAACACTCCACACGACCTCTTGTTTTGCGCCAAATCCGGGACTAACCGTGGCGGCAAATTGGATTGCATTCTGGCCAACGATATTAGCCACGACAGGAGAGACGCTGACCCCTGCCGCAGCCAAGCTGATGGAATAACTTGCCGCACCGGTTTTCGTCGGATCGGCAACTGACGTTGCCTGGACTACCAGGTTGATAAGGGGGACGCTAACCGTACCGGGAACGGTCAGTTTCCCCGATGCATCGATGGTTCCGCAGGTGATTGCCGTGCATGAGGCATTCGGAAGGCTCCAGGTAACTCCCTTGTTGGAGGGATCATTGACTACAGTGGCGGTGAATTGCCGCGAAGTCCCAGCCTGGATCACGGTGGAGGCCGGAGAGACGGTCACGGTAATGCCTGGGGCGGACGAAGTCGGTGGCTGATTATTTATGACAGGGGAAAGAGATGAATTGCTTCCGGCGCAGCCCGCCATGAAAATCATCGCGACGCACATCAGGAATGAGAGTTGTTTCATAAAATAAGCCTCCAAAAACTGTGGTTGTTGAGACGCGGGCGACTTCCGCCCGCGTCTCTAGTGTCGAGCTACTGATACAGTTCCGCCAAAGCATCATTCGATCCCCCCGCCACCAGGACTTTCCCGTTGAGCAGCAGGACTGCTTGATGACCGACGCGGGCATCACTCATATTGCCGGTAAGGGCAAAACTGCCGGTTCCTGGATCGAATAATTCTGCATCCGGAATCACGTTACCTTTGGTGGGACCGTCAAGCGATATTCCTCCAGCGATGAGCACGTTGCCGCTGGGCAGCAGAGTCGCGGTATGGGAATTCCGCGGACTGGCCATAACCGCGCCGATGGCAAAGACGCCGGTCGCGGGATCGAATATTTCCGCGGGGGCTGAGACATAGGAACCTGCAAGCAGCACTTTGCCATTCAACAGTAGTGTTGCCGTATGGCCGCTGCGGGCCGTATTCATGCTGCCGACGGAAGTAAATGTGCCGGTGGTAGGGTCATAGATCTCCGCGGTGGCGATGGCTACTCCTGCCACCGTTCCTCCGGTAATCAACACCTTTCCATTAGGCAGCAGGGTAGCCGTGTGGCTGTTTCGCGGCGCTCCCATTGATCCAGTGGGGGAAAAGGCCCCCGTAGCAGGATCGTAGAGTTCCGCGCTGGCCTGTGGCGATGCGTTACACGAACCGCCCGCAATCAGTACTTTCCCGCTGTTTAACAGGGTAGCTGTGTGGCATGACCGGGGAATTGACATCGTGATCGTTTCGGCGAAGGTACCGGTAGAGGGGTCGAAAAGTTCTGCGGTTGCGGTAACGACACTCGAAGCGTTGCTTCCCCCCGTAATCAACACTTTGCCATTTGCCAGCAGGGTAGCCGTGTGGCCGAGGCGGGGGACGTGAACGGCGCCAGTTTCTTTAAACGTCGAAGTTGCGGGGTCATAAACTTCGTTGGCGACCGCAATCTCGCAAGCGTAGTACGAGTCACACAAAGAGCCATTGGTCAGGCCGCCCACCACCAGCACTTTTCCATCGGCCAGCCGTGTCATAGTGTGACCGCGCCGGTCTGCGATCATGTTTCCGATATTGGTGAATCCCGAGGGCGCTACGCTCACCGTCGCGGTAGCGTTTAATCTAGTATCTGCCTGGCTGGTGGCGGTTACATGAAACAGGCCGGTCGTCGAACCAGCGGTATAGACCCCCGCGGGGCTGACCGTGCCGCCGATAGCAGGCTCCTGCAACTTCCAGGTCACTGCGGTGTTCACCAGCCCCACCACGTTTGCATTGATCTGCCGAACGCTGGCGGGTCCCACGACCTGGCTGATGGGATTGACGGAAATCGAAACGGGAGGCACAATCACCACCGCCATCGAGCTCTTCTTGTCGTCGGCAGCGGCCACCCCTACGACGTGATAGGTTCCCAGCGCAGCCGGCGCTGTGTATAGCCCGGCGGCGGTGATAGTTCCCCCGGGGGCGCCTTCCAATACCGACCAGTTGACCGCAACATTAAGCGAGCCAGTGATTACTGCCTTGAAGAGTTGGGTTCCGTTGGCAGGTACAAAAGGATTTGCCGGCGAAACGCTAATCGCGATCGCCGGTACTAAAACCTCTGCCGTCGCGCTCTTACTGGGATCAGCCTGGCTCACGGCTACAACATGGTAGGTTCCAGCCGATTTCGGCGCGGTGTAAACTCCGGTAGACGTAATAGTCCCGCCCGCCACTCCTTCCTGCACGCTCCAGGTAACCGCAGTGTTGCTGGTTCCGCTTACCGCTGCGGTGAAGGTGAGGCTGGAGTCTTGCAGGACCGTGAAAAGGTTCTGCGCGATGGAAACAAATATGGGAGACGCCTGGGCCGGCGGTGCAGCGGGGCTTCCTCCCGCGCATGACATGATGGCCATCGCTAGAGCCAACGAAAAGATGATGGGAAACAATCGAGAGATCGACACCTCCGCTAAGCGGTCTATAAGACCCTGGACGTTCTGCGGAACCGCAGTTGTTGTTCGAGTAATTTTCATGACATGGCCTCCTGTTATCGGATCGGACTATGCGGCACGTTCAGGCGACCGTCAATGGACGGCGTCTGAAGTGTTTCTGGCTCGCTCCTGAATTGCTAAACGCCTTCAAAACAATGACTTAGGAGATCTCGGGCATCTCTTTGCGCCACTACTCCTAAGCCGCTGTGGCAGTGCTGAATGGAAACCAGGCGCCCCGGACGGTTCTGCCTGCTGGTTATAGGAACCGATGGCAAGCGTGCCGAATGTTTTCTCGATACTGGCAGTAGATCCGCCCACCAAAAGGAGTTTGCCCGGTCCTGCCGGCGACCCCATTCTTTGTGCGAAAAACGGTATGCTTAGCTCCGCGTTGGAGACGACTGACCCTCTATGCCAATAACCCCAAGGCCGGGCGGCGCTGTGCAATTTGGAATTTTTACAGTCGATTTTCGCTCCGGGGAATTGCTAAGAAAAGGGGTCAAAATCAGGCTGCAGCAGCAGCCGTTCCAGGTTTTGGAGATTCTGGTCAAAAACCCCGGAGAAGTATTGACGCGTGAGGACCTGAAAAAAGCGATATGGAATACCGAGACCTTTGTAGATTTCGATATGGGTCTTGATGCCGCCATCTACAAACTTCGACACGCATTGGGCGACTCAGCCGAAAACCCTCGATTCGTGGAGACGCTGCCTCGCCGGGGATACCGGTTCATTGCTCGGGTAACGGACGTAGCGAGCGATGTAATCGAACCGGAAGAGAATCGTGTGCCCGGCCCACTGGCGATTTCATCGCTCTTGCCGGAAATGGCAAACACCGAAGCCGTGTTAACAGAAATTCAAGAATCCGCTGAAAAAGCGGTCGTGGCGGAGAATCGACGTTCTCAGAAGAAATCTTCGGGATGGAGGCTGGCTCTGCCAATATGGCTGACAGTAGCGGCCGCAGGCGTCCTGCTGGCTCTTGGCATTTATTGGTGGCAATTGAGCCGGTCGGTGCCGGGGTCTTACGTAATCGCCGTTCTACCCTTGGAGAATCTCAGCTCCGAACCCGACAGTGCCTACTTCAGCGATGGTTTGACCGATGAGATCATTCGCAACCTCTCCATAATTGATGGGTTGCAGGTGCGGTCCCAGACGTCCTCTTCCATTTTCAAAAAAAGACCACTCAACATCAGCGAGGTCGGCTCCAAGCTCGGGGCAAACCTGGTGCTGGAAGGGTCAGTTTTCCGATCTGGAGAAAAGCTTCGGGTCGACGTCCAGCTCATCAAGGTAACCGATGATTTA
This sequence comes from Terriglobales bacterium, assembly GCA_038210375.1. Classification (GTDB taxonomy): domain Bacteria; phylum Acidobacteriota; class Terriglobia; order Terriglobales; family Acidobacteriaceae; genus JBBQWT01. Next base: position 46,835 of record JBBQWT010000005.1, read on the forward strand.
CCGCTTTGGTCTGGACGTTTCGATCGTGAAGTAAAGGATGTTTTTGCGATTCAGGATGAAATCTCACGCTCCATCGTGAATGGATTGAGATTAAAGCTGGGAGCCGGACAACGCCGCTACAACACTGACGTTGCAACCTACGATCTTTTTCTGAGGGCCCAGGCGATGGAAAACGTCGACTTTGTCCGGCACCGCGAAGATGCATTCAAGAGTATAGATTTGTATCAACAGGTGGTCGCGAAAGATCCCAATTTCGCGCCGGCATATGCGGGCATCGCAAGGGTCTATGCGAATTTGTCGAATTCTCCGCGGTCATTACCCACCGCTGAAGTTTACCCAAGGATACGGGCCGCGGCTGAAAAGGCGCTGGAGCTTGATCCCCTGTTGGCGGAAGCCTATGACAGCATGGGCGTCGTTCACGCGAGGGACCGGGAATGGGTAGAGGCGGAAAACAAGTTTCGCCGTTCCGTGACGTTGAACCCCAACCTGGCTAGCGCTCACGTTGATCTCGCGATTACGGTCTTATTTCCGCAAGAAAAGTTTGATGAAGCAGCCCAGGAATTGCGCATTGCAGGGCAGATTGACCCACTGTCTTCCAGAACCAGAGATTTGTTGAATTTTGTGTTGATCAGCGCCGGCCACTATGACGAAGTGCTCGCGAGTTGCCGCCACATTCTTGCCGACGATCCCTCCGACGCCTTTAATCAACAACTCTATGGCCGCGCCCTGTTGCAAAAGGGATCTCTCAGCGAAGCGACCGCGATGCTTGAGAAAGCGGGGACCGGGTCAGAGGCGTTTCTGGGCTATGCTTACACCAGGAGCGGTCGCATTGCCGAGGCCAGGCAAATTGTCGAGCGGTTTCCCGAGTGGCCGTGGATGCGGTTGCTGGTTGATACCGGACTAGGGAATAAAGACGGGGCGTTCGAGGCCCTCGAAAAAATGGCCGCAATCAAGGACCCCCGAGTGTGCATTTATCTCACCTATCCAGAATTGAACCTGCTGCGCTCTGATCCGCGATGGAGTGCGTTTCGACGCAAGCTCGGCCTGGGTGGGACTGGATAGCGAAGAGCTGGCCTAGAACCTTATGCGTGCCGCCACCTGAAATGATCTGGGACCGCCCGAGCCGAAGACCTGAGTGACCCGGTTGGTGGGTTGTCCAAAACCAGGATTTAACAGGTCGCCGCTGGCTCCCGTCAGGTTGGAAATGTTTAGCAGGTTGAAGGCCTCTCCGATCAAGGTCACTCGCCACCGATCACGCCATGCGAACTCGCGACTCAATCGCAGATCGTCCGACAGAAAAGGCCTGTTGCCCAACTGAAAAGAGGCGGGCAACGTAATGACAGGAATATTGCGCCCGAGCGCGTCCTTTTTTCCGGAGTAATACAGGTTGAAATTCTGAATCAGGCGAACCAGATCATTCTTGTTCAAACCACGATTAAACTGGTTCACCTTGGTACCGGGAAGAAGATCGCCTGTGGTTCCATCTCCATTCAGATCGATTCCGCCAAGAAATGCGGTGAACGGCGGTCGGCTGTTGTAAGTAAAAATCCACCCCAGCTGGAATCGTGCCGGGAGTTGAGCCGCTCCCGATACCGTCAGGATGTGGCGAATATCGCGGTCCAGGGACCCGTAGCTCGAAAGCGGATTGTCGTTGTCAAAGCCATTGCCGAAATTGTGACCGAGATTACTGGAAAGGGCGTAGGAGCCCAGGAACTGCCAGCCGTGCGAAAATCGTTTTTCGCCCCGCACCAGGAAGCCGCGGTAAGTGGCGTGGCCTACCGCGCCGAATTCGGTGATAGGACCCAATGAGCATAGTGCAGCAGGATCATTTCGCTGCACACCGGTGCAACGAGCAAGGACGGGGCCGCGAGCGCTGAAATAATGATTGCGGTCAAATCCGGGGAGGCGGGTTCCGAAATGAGAGAACCTGCGAAACACAAACTCTGCATCTACGACGAAGTTGGGTCGAATCTCCCGTTGTATTCCAACGCTTGCCTGGGCCGATGAGGAAGCCGGCAGAGTGCCGGCTATGATGGTCCCCTGCTTGTTTATCTCGATGTTGGTAACGGAAGAAGCACGATTACCAGAGTTGTCGCGAAGGTTCTGCAGTGCCCTGCGAATGTCAGGAAGAGCCTGGAGGAGAGTGGCGCCGGTAAATTGGGTGGGCTGGGTAAAGTTTAAGAGCGATCCCACCGGGACGCCGGGAATCCCGGTCAGCGGGTTGGGGATGCCGGCTCCCGCGTAAGAACTCTCGCCAGTGCCGGCGGGACTTAGTGAAACTTTCTCGGCGTCCGCAGGAGGAAAGGGCACTTGAAAGTCGTAGTAGATCCCAGCGCCGCCTCGAAACACGGTTTTACCATCGGCCCGTGGATTCCACGCTAATCCAGCAGCGGGCGAAAAATTCCTCCAGTTCTTGCGCGTAGAGCGCAATCCTTCTTCGTTCAAGATAGACGCCAGGTACTCAGGTTTACTGAGGTCATAGTTGTAAGGCGCATCGTACGTCCAGCCCAGCCCGTAACTTGCCGTGATGCGGGAATTGAGCCGGAACGTGTCGTGAAAAAAAAGATGGAAGAGAAGCGCCACCCGGGTACTTCCGGAATTTCCGAGGGGAACGCTGAGATTGCCAATGCCGACGGCGAAGCTTTGCACAGGTAGAGTCAGAATGTCCGGCAAGGTAAGAAAAGAAGCGGGCAAGGGAATGCGACGAGCCGCTGGAGTTGAAGGCAATGCGTTGAATTCCATCACTTTCGCTGGGGAAAATAACGTCATGGTGACGGGGTGGTCCTGGAGATCTCCCCGCCCGCCACGCGAAACTTCGAAGTCACCACCAAATCTGATGCGATGCCGGCTTTTCTGTAAAGCGACGACATCATTGATGTGAAAGCGCCGGCCCAGAACCACTGTAGAAATGGATGATCCGATAAACAAGTCCGGCGCCACCGTAATGGAGGGGGCGCCTAGACCCAGGCATCCGGTGCAATCACTATTTCGTGGTGGCTGCTCCGCAGAGGAGATGAAGAAGTAAGAGAACCGGAAATCGTTTACCAATGTGGAGCCCAACTGGGACGTCATCCCAAGAATGCTCTGGTCGGTCCATGCCGGCTGGCGGGTCCAGGCAGATGGATATGCGCGATCGCCCGCGGCCGTGAGGGTGGTGGTATTGAAAGAGGAAAGCCCTTCATGGGAGTGCCGAAGGAAGGCAAAGTGACTGCTTGAAAGGCGCACGTCGGTTCGCACGCTGAACTGGTTCACGTAGGCTGAATTTGGGGTGATCCGGCTTAGGGGAGCGAACTGGGGGCTGGTCAATCTGCTATCGATCACCCCACGCTGCTCGTTCCGTTCGAAAAGGGCGAATAAGAACGCTCGATCTTTGACTAAGGGTCCTCCTAAATCCATTCCGAACTGCCGGCGCTGGAAAAATGGATGAGGGTTATTGGATACGCGCACGAGTCCAGGATAGGCAGCCAGGTTGTGGTCGCGAAAGAAAAGGAAGCCCCGCCCATGCCAATCATTTCCACCGGAGCGGGTGACGACATTGATCGCGCCACTTGCGGTGGCTCCCGTGGAGGGGTCAAAGTTCGCGGCAGAGACTTGAAATTCCAGGACCATGTCTTGAGAGAAACCCATGGCGGCGCCACCGTTCCCAATCTGCATGATACTGCCACCGTCGACCGTCACTCGCGTGGACCGGCCATTATTCCCCGAGGGTGCGCCCAGTAGTGGAACAAAAGTACGATTATTACTGCCTCTCACCGGTGGTTGCGCGCCCGGTTCAAGCTTGGCCAACTCGAGGAAATTCCGGCCATTCAGGGGCAGCGTTTCCACCTGAGATGGAGTTACAGTGCCGCTCACTTCATAGCTGTCATAGCGAATCTTTGGAAAGACCGCGCCAACGGTAACCGTCTCCGAAGCCACACCCACTTCAAGAGCGAAGTCTACGGTGGTCGCGCGGCCGGCCTCGACAATCACAACTTGCGAGATTCGCCGGAAGCCGGGGGCCGCACACACAACCTGGTAAGTGCCGGGAGGCAGCGCAAACAGGCTGTAATCGCCAGTGTGGCCGGTGATCACGGTGCGCGTTACAGATGTGTGTTTATCGGTAACTGCAATCTGCTCATAGGGAACGGAGGCGCCAGAAGGGTCGGTGATCACTCCCATGATCGCTCCCGCAGGAGTCTGAGGCCAGCCGGGACGTGGCATCAACAACATCCAGCCAGAAACTAGAATAAGGAAGACTTTCCGCATCGATCGAAAGCTCTCGTTGCACAGTATAGGAGCAACAACCCTGTCCGAGCACTTGAATCTTTAACGGTTATGTGGATCTTACGCCTATCGCGCGGCCTGGCGTCGCGGGCAACAACGTGGTGGCGGTGGGTCCCCTGTTCACCGGCGTCCCCGGCCAGCCCTGCATCGGCAATTCCAGCCGCAACCAGTTCACCGGGCCGGGCTTCGTGGGCACTGATTTTGCCGCCCAAAAATCCTTCTGGTTAGGCAGTGAAGCCAAAATTTTCTTGTTGCGCGCCGAGATCTATAACCTTTTTGACCGAGCCAACTACTACAACCCGGAGCAATATAAGTCCCGATGGAATTTTGCTAAACCCCGACTTCGGCAAAATAAAATCCGCCCACGAGCCGCGCCGAATTCAAATGGCTTTGCGCTTCAACCAGAAACCATCACAATCGCTCCTGCCCATAAGTCAGGCGAGCTTCCACGGCCGAAAGTCGCCTTGCGGTGCTATCTTCGCAAGCATTAACCAGGCATGTTCTGCTCCCCCCTGGAAATCCATTCCGGAAAACCTTCCAAACCCTGAACTCGGCGTTAGTAGCCCGGCTTTATGCATTTTGTATTGGCGACGCGATAATAAAACATCGCCATACAAGATATAGTATTAGATACTTGACAGCCCCTATATGCAGTTGTAATCTCGCACTCCAATGCATGAAGTTCTGGGGCGGTTAGAGGTGATCGCCGTGGGATTCATGATTGGTGGCTCCACGAATGCGGTGACCTGCTGGAAACTGGTTTTTAATCCAAAAGCAAGGCGTTAGGAACCAGTTGTTTTGCTCGTTACACCTGCCGGCTTTTCGCCGGCGCAAAGATTCACCCCTCCCACTCCCCCGGGCGAAATGAGGAATTTGTATGGAACCAAACCGCGTGGAAACCGACCGTATGGAACTGGAAGCCAGGCTTGAGGCTACGGGGCTGAACTGGTCGCGATGGTTCCGCATCGAATCCACTTTCGGTTTGCTGCTGGTGCCGCCCCAGGCCGGGGTGTTCGCGGTGGCCGAAGAGTTGCTGGCGCCGGAGGAGATGCAAGGCACGAGCCGCCTGCTGGGGATCATGGAGTTCAACGCCGCCAGTGACCTGTGCGCGGCGCTGTGCCGCCTGTGCTCCGCGCCTGGACCGATGCGGGAGCGCATTTTGAGCTCGCAATGCTTCGCCCGTTACGCTACCGCCAGCCCCGCGCAAAGCCTCGAGGCCGCGCAATCGCTCAACCAGTGGCTCAGCCGGCAGTCTGACAGCGCTCCGGCCGCGCAATCGTTCTGGGTCATGGACCGTCTCTACGCGGATGAAGCCGGAAACGTCCCTAGCCGCGAAAGACGCGGGTTTGCGCGCGATTCCGCCGCCATTACACCGGCCGTACCCTAGGCACATTTCCGTATTAGGATGCGGTTTATCCGGGCGCATTTTCATGCTGGTTTTTTAGTTTTTAACGGCTTTCGATTTCGCCATGATTAGAGGAGAATAGAAGATGTCAGATATCCCCGTAAGGATCGTTTCCGGAGAAGTTAAAAGCCCGGCACTCAAAATGGAATCCAGCTTCGCGGTCAGCAGCCAACTCAAATCGCTCAAACCGACCAGTGGTCTCGCCTTCCGGCGCTACTACACCAAAGGCACGGTATCGCCCTTCGATGCCATTCAATGGGAGCTGCGGCTCTCGCAGATTACCGATGCCCAGGGCAAGGTGATTTTCGAACAGAAAGACGTGGAAACCCCCAAGGACTGGTCGATGACCGCCACTAACATCGTGGCCAGCAAGTACCTGCACGGCAAGCCCGGCACTTCGGAGCGCGAAACCGGGGTACGCATGCTGATCCAGCGGGTGGTGGAGACCATCCGCGACTGGGGCACCGATATGAATTACTTTCGCACCCCGGTGGATGCGGCCATCTTCCACGATGAACTGGCGCACATTCTGCTGAACCAGCTGGCGGCATTCAATTCGCCGGTGTGGTTCAACGTGGGCTGCGACCGGCTGGAACCCAATTCCGACGCGCAAAGCTGGCACTGGAACTTCAATATGACCGACGTCGAGCACGGGGTCACGGGATATCGCAACCCGCAATGCTCGGCCTGCTTCATCAACTCGGTGAAGGATTCCCTCGATTCGATTCTCACCCTGGCCAAGACCGAAGGCATGCTGTTCAAGTGGGGCAGCGGCACCGGCACCAACCTGTCGGCGCTGCGCTCCTCCACCGAAGGCCTGAGCGGCGGCGGCACCGCCAGCGGGCCCATCAGCTTCATGCGCGGCTTTGACGCGTTCGCCGGCGTGATCAAGTCGGGCGGCAAGACCCGGCGCGCCGCCAAGATGGTGATCCTCAACGTGGAGCACCCCGACATCGTTGATTTCATCGAGTGCAAGCAGAAGGAGGAAGCCAAGGCGTGGACCCTGATCCAGGCCGGTTACGACGGCAGCACTCCGGATTCCGAGGCCTTTCACTCCATCTTCTTCCAGAACGCCAACAATTCGGTGAGGGTCACCGACGAGTTCATGCAGGCGGTCGAACGCGATGCCGAGTTCAGCACCCGCGCGGTCAAGGACGGGCGTCCGATCCAGACCTTCAAGGCGCGCGACATCCTGCGCAAGATCTCCGAAGCCACCTGGCAGTGCGGCGACCCCGGCATGCAGTTCGACACCACTACCAACCGCTGGCACACATCGAAAAACAGCGGGCGCATCAACGCGTCGAATCCCTGCTCGGAATACATGTTCCTCGATGATTCGGCCTGCAACCTTTCCAGCCTGAACCTGATGAAGTTTGCCAGCAACGGCGTGTTTGACGTGGAATCGTACCGCCACGCGGTGGACGTCATGATCACGGCGCAGGAAATCCTGATCGATAACGCGGGATATCCGACCGAGACCATTGCGCGCAATTCCCACGACTACCGGCCCCTGGGACTGGGATACGCCAACCTGGGCGCATTACTGATGGCCAGCGGGCTGCCCTATGACTCTGACGCAGGACGCGATTATGCCGCCTGCCTCACCGCCATCATGTGCGGCGAAGCCTACCTGCAGTCGGCTCGGATGGCGGAGCAGTGCCCCGAACTCCCCGCCGCCACCGACTTGACCCAGGCCGCGGAACTCGATGGCGGAGCATGCCCGGGATTCTACGTAAACCGCGAGCCGTTCCTTGATGTGATCCGCATGCATCGCGCATCGGTGAACCGCATTTCCCAGGAACACGTGCCGGAAGCGCTGTATGACGCCAGCAAAGCCTGCTGGGACCAGGCGCTGGCGCACGGCGAGAAGCACGGCTTCCGCAACTCCCAAGTCACAGTTCTGGCGCCCACCGGCACCATCGGCTTCATGATGGATTGCGACACCACCGGCATCGAGCCCGACCTGGCGCTGGTGAAGTACAAGAAGCTGGTCGGTGGCGGCATGATCAAGATCGTGAACAACACCGTGCCCGCTTCCCTGTTCAAGCTGGGCTACGACAACGAGCAGACCGACGCTATCGTCAGCTATATCGACGCCACCGGCACCATCGAAGGCGCTCCGGGAATCAAGGATGAGCATCTCGCGGTGTTCGACTGCAGCTTCCGGCCCACCAAGGGCACGCGCTCCATCGCCAACATGGGACACCTGAAGATGATGGCCGCCGCCCAGCCGTTTATCTCCGGCGCAATTTCCAAGACCGCCAACCTTCCCGAAAAGGCGTCGGTGGAAGAGATCATGGAAGCCTACATCCAGGCTTGGAAGCTGGGCTTGAAGTCGGTGGCCATTTATCGCGACGGCAGCAAGGGCACGCAGCCGCTGAACGTTTCCGGCGCCGACGGCAAGCAGGCCAGGATGGCGCTGGCCAAGGAAGTCGAGACGGTGGTGGCGCCGCTGCTGCCCGAAGCCTCGCCCGACGGGCCTCCCCGAGCGGTACGCAACCGCATGCCCGAAGAGCGGCTTTCACTCACCCACAAGTTCAACGTGGGCGACCACGAAGGTTACATCACGGTGGGCCTCTACAAAGACGGCTCCCCGGGCGAGATCTTCATCAAGATGGCGAAGGAAGGCTCCACCGTAAGCGGACTGATGGATTGCTTCGCCACCGCGGTTTCGCTCTCCCTGCAACACGGGGTGCCGCTGAAGACCCTGTGCGAGAAATTTGCCCACACCCGCTTTGAACCCAGCGGGTGGACCACCAACAGCGAGCTCGGCTTCGCCAAGTCGATCATGGATTACATCTTCCGCTGGATGCAGCTCCGGTTCCTCACCGGAAGACAGCAGGCATTGTTCCAGGGAATGCAGCCCCGGAACTCGGGCCTGTTCGTTGCCCCGGATGATGCGGCAGCCACTGCGTTCGGCACCGCTCCAGTTCCGGTCCCGGCTTCGGCCGTATCGGAAACCGGCGCCGGCTACCAGCATCCCGCTGACGCATTGCGGCAGCTGGTGGACATGGGCGACGCGCCGTCATGCCACGTTTGCGGCAGCATCATGACCCGCAACGGCAGTTGCTACCGCTGCATGTCATGCGGCAGCACCAGCGGCTGCAGCTAGTGGGTTGGGTTTTGGCGCCCGGGAAAATCCCCGGGCGCTTTTTTATTGGAAGTGTGACCCAAGGATTGCTGAAGCGTGGCTGGGAGAGCATTTTCATAGCAGCGTGTCCCTTGGTCGAACCGGTAGCATTGCATTCGCATCAAATCCCCCCTCCCAAGTGTCATCCTGACGACCCCCGGCTTTATCGGGGTGAGGAAGGACCCCTACTGTTCGCCAAATATTTCCCCGGGGTTTTTTTCGGTCCTTCGGTACTGATCAGGCGCCGCGCTCGACCGTCATCTTACAGTGGTCAGCATTCGGTGGAGATGAACCATCGGGTTAGCTGAGAGTTTGCAGAGGGCAGGGATTATTCCTCACCTCGATAAAGCCGGGGGTCGTCAGAATGACATCCCGTTGGGGGACTGCCCAGAGCGATTCCTTCGTAGTTATATCCTTAACGCCCCTACCCCGGACTGAAGCGAAACCCCTCCGGCAGCAACTCCCGAATGTTCATGCGCTTGAATCCCTGTTCCCCGCGAAAGATGATAGTGGCGTCGGGGCCGAACTCGTAGATCACCTGGCGGCATGCGCCGCACGGCGCGCAAGCTACGGGCTGCTCGGCGGCCACCGCTACGGTTCGGATCACGGTTGCAGCACCGCCTCGCTGGGCGACTGCGCTGAAGATTGCGGTGCGCTCGGCGCAGTTGGTCAGGCCGTATGACATGTTCTCCACGTTGCAGCCGGTGAATATTTCTCCCGTCACCATCAGGATGGCGGCGCCCACCTTAAATTTGGAGTAGGGAGACCACGAGCTCTTGTAGGCTGATTTCGCGGCTTCCATCAGGGAATTTTCTTCGGCGGTCAGAACATCTGGGATTGGCTCGGTCATGGGAATTCACTGGTGTCGCAATATGGAATAATACAGAAGAGCTCACGATTTTTCGTGCCGGCGCATCGAAGATAATGTCCTTATGAAAAAGCGTCTTACGGGTGAGCGTCCTGTCCCGGGCAGTGGAACTACCCGCCGCGAACTGCTGAAGCACGCCGCGCGACTGGCGGTGGCAGTCCCCTTGGCCGGCGTCTTCAACCCGTCACTGGCCGCGCTGTCGGCGCCGGACGAGGCGACCGCCACGAAACCTCAGGTACAGGGCGTCCCCGGGCTCACTGCCGCGGATGACGCGCTGCTGCAGGAGATCGAGGAGCGCAGTTTCCGCTATTTCTGGGAAGCCGCCAGCCCCTACACCGGACTGGTCAAAGATCGCAGCCAGGCCGATGGACAGGACCCGCGCAACGTTGCCAGCTCGGCCGCCACTGGGTTTGGGCTGACCGCCATCTGCATTGCTGTGGAGCGCGGGATCCTCAAGCGCGAAGAGGGCCGCAAGCGCGTGCTGAATACGCTGCGCTTTTTGTGGGAGCGCATGTCGCATTATCACGGATTCTTCTTTCACTTCATGGACCTTAACGACGGCAGCCGCTCGTGGGAGTGCGAGATTTCCACCATCGATACCGCCCTGCTGCTCTGCGGGGTGCTGACCTGCCGCGCCTACTTCGACGACAAGGACATTCACACCCTGGCCACCCAGCTCTACGACCGGGCCGACTGGAAATGGATGTTGAACGGCGGCGACACCGTCAGCATGGGCTGGAAGCCGGAAGTGGGGTTCTTGAGGGGCCGCTGGAACAAATATTCCGAGCTGATGATGATCTACCTGCTGGGCCTGGGTTCGAGTACCCATCCCCTGCCGGCGTCAAGTTGGGACGCCTTTTCCCGTCCGCATTTCAGTTACGCGGGCATGACCTACATCGAGGGCGCGGACCCGTTGTTTGTCCACCTGTACTCGCAGGCGTGGTTCGATTTCCGCGGCAAGCACGACAAGTACGCCGACTACTTCCGCAACTCCGCGCTGGCCACGCACGCGCACCATCTCTTCTGCCTGTCGCTGAAAGACAAGTACCCGAAATTTTCCGATGACCTCTGGGGATTCACCGCCTCCGATTCAGCGAACGGATACGTGGCCTGGGGAGGTCCGCCGGCGCAGGGCCCGATCGACGGCACCATCGTGCCCGCGGCGGCCGGCGGCGCCGTACCTTTTCAGCCCGCGGAATGCATGCGGGTGCTGCATAACCTGCGCGACCACTACACCAAAAAGGTATGGAAGCGCTACAGCTTCGTGGATGCTTTCAATCCCAACACCAGCTGGGTCGATCCCGATGTAATCGGCATTGACCTGGGTATCACCATGCTGGGAGCGGAAAACGCCCGCACCGGTTTCGTGTGGAAGACCTTCATGAAGAACATCGAGGCCCAGCGCGGCATGGAGCGGGCCGGATTCCGGCTTACTTCGGGTTAGGGGCAACGCCCCCTCAATCCTCTACCGTACCTCAACCACCGCCAGCCCAAATGGAGGCAGGATGATTTTCAGCTTGTTGTCTTTGATCTGCTGGGTCAGGGCTGGGGGCAACTGCGAGGCCTGGCGCAGCTCCTTTTGTTGTTCGCGCGTGGGCCATTGCGGTCTTCCCATCTTCTCGTAAAGGGGCAGCAGTGAGCCGTGCTTCGCGTCTACGCGATTGATGGTGACCCGGTGGGGCCCGGCAGCCAATCCTTGGAAATTCAGGGTCACTGCCCGGGGGCTTCCCGAAGAATCGGGGGCGGAATAGTTCCATACGGCGATCGCCAGGGAGCCGTCGGCCCTTTTTGTGACCAGCGATTGACTATCTGAGGCGGAGAGGCGCTGGTCGCCCAGCAGGTGAAGTATCTTGAATATGTTGTATGCCGGCTTGTGCAGGCCGCCGGCGGCCACCAAGCCGAAGCCTCCGTAGAAGGGCTCCTTCACAACCCCCTGCTCCTCGAATACGTCGGCAAAATCCCAGTAGGACATCACGTCCACCAGGCCGTCGCATTGCGCGATGGTTCCGGCCAGCCAGGGGCCCATATAGAGGGCGTCGGTGACATCGGGCTCATTTTTGTAGCTGGCGTTGTATTCGCTCCAGATCAATGGCAGCTGGGGTTTGGCGGAGGCGTGGATCTGGTCATGGACCTTCTTCACCGCGCGGCACACCATCTGATCGCGCGGAATAATTTCCTGGGTGCCGAAAACGTCGGGAGCAGTGTCATTGGCGTAAACGTGGGTGGAAACAAAATCTACGGGGACGTTTCCGGCGGCGCAGTGGGCGATGAAGCGGTCCGCCCATGCGGCCTGGGCGGTGGAAGGGCCGCCGATGCGCAACCGGGAGCTGACCCGCTTTACCGCGCGGGCGGTGTGATCGTACAGCTCGTAATAAGTCGCTTCCTTGGGATTGCCCGCCCAGAAGTCAATATTAGGTTCATTCCAGACCTCGAAATACCATTTTGAAACTTCTTCGAGGCCGTAGCGCTTCACCAGGTGCTGGGTGAACTGGTAGATGAGGTCGTCCCAGAGAGCGTAGTCCCGGGGCGGCGAGACGTTCTGCTTGTACCAGAAAGGATGCACCGCATTTTTGTCGGAAGCCAGTTTTTTGGGCATGAAACTGATCTCGACGAAGGGTCGAATGCCATTTTCCAGCAGGCCGTCATAAATCTCGTCGACATAGGAAAAGTTGTAGATGGGCTTGCCCTGGGCATCCTCGTCGTAAACCCCGACCTCGTCGTGCAAGATGGCGTGGAAGCGTACGTATTCGAAGCCGGTGATTTTTTTCACGTCGCGCAAGTCGCGCCGGTAACCTTCACGCAGCGACAGAATAGCGCGACCGGAACCGAACATCTGCTCCCAGAAGTGAGGGAATGGCCGGGTGGGTCCGTGGACATTGATGTCAACGGTTTGGGGGCCGGACTGTTTGATCTCGGGGAGGGAGGGAGCGCCCTGGGCCTGGGCGACAGCGCGCGGCAGCAATCCAAAGCCAAGAATAACCAGGAACACGATAGCGCGATATCGAAAACTCATGAGGGCCTCTAATAAAACAAGCGGTGGAGGTCATCCACCGCTTGAATGTTGGGTCGTGCGTGGGCGGTTAGAACGTGAAGCGGGCTTGCAGCTCGACGACGCGGCCGGCTTCGCCACCCGGGGAAAGACCAAAGTTGGGGTCTTCAATCCGGGTATTGTTGGAGCCGAACCGCAGGGGTAGCAAGTTGAGCTGGTTAAACGCGTTGAACAGGTTGACCTGCAGGTTGAGTTTGGCGCGCTCGGTTCCGAGATAGACCGCCTTGGCCAAGGTTAGATCGGTGGAGGAGTAACGCGGTCCGCGGAAGGAGTTGCGTCCGATTCCGGGAGCTCCGGGCTTGCTGACGTCAAAGAAGGCCAATCCGCCGCCGGGGTAGTTGCTGCCGTTGAGGAACGCGCTGTTCTCGGTGCTCAATCCGGCGCGACCGTTGTAGCCGATGGGGCGCGTGGGGCAGATGTTGGCTGCTCCGGTTACCGGTACTGAAGCGATGCGGCAGGTAGTGGGCGTGTAGGCGAAGCCGCTGTGGGCGGTGAAAATTCCGCTCAGGGTAAAGCCGCCCAGCACTTTGCCGGCCAACGTGTCGTGATTTTGGAAGATGGGCAGGTCCCACAATCCAGAGAGAGTTGCGTTCTGGGTGATGTCAAAATCCGACGGACCACGCTCGGTGTTCTGGTGAGCGGGGTTAGTCTGGTTTGATTCAGCGCCCGGACCTTCGTTGGAGAGAGTGTCAGTGCTGCGGCTCCAGCGATAGTTGGCATCCACGGTAAAGCCCTGGCGGAACTGGCGAGAGACGCGAGCGTTCATCGCGTTGAAGCTCGAGTTCACGTCGGGGGTCACGAAATAAGTGGCAAACAGCTTGGGATTAGGCGCCTGCAGGAAGTTCTGGTTCAGCAAGCGGGTCTGCTTGTGTCCATCGCTGCCCTGGTAGCCGAGCTGGAAGACCACGTCGTAGGGGAAGCGGTACTCGGTATCGAGCGAGTAGGTATAGACATAAGGGTTAGGGACGTTCTTGGGCGCGCCGTAAAGCTCAACTGCGCCAAAGCCGTTGGGAATGCCGGTCTTCGGATCAATTCCCTGGCCCAGCGCCGGGTTCACGGGATAGCTGAACGCCGAGTTGTTGGAGCCCAGGGCGTAAAGGATCTGTCCGCCGGCAAAAGGCGTGCTGAAATCCGCGGCTGAGGTACCGCAGCAGATGTTGTAATTGGCGCTGAACGGCGGGTTCACAAAGGTGTTCGAGAACAGCACGTCGGGAATGCGGTTGTAGCTGACTCCCATGCCGCCGCGGATGACGAAGTTATTGTTGTAACCTTCAGGGCTCCACGCAAAACCCACGCGTGGGGCAAAGTTGTTGCGGTCGGGATTGAACAGGAATCCGTTGACCGGGACGACGGTGGTTCCCGCCAGGGTACCGCCAGGGCCGAAGACCAGGTTGCTGATTTGATTCTTCTTGTCGCGCAGAGGAGTGAAGTACTCGTAGCGCAACCCGATGTTAAAGGTCAGGTTTGAACGGAACTTCCAGTCGTCCTGCACGAAGCCGGCATAGGAGTTGGTTCGGAATTGATGTTTCGCGCTAGACGGGCCGCCGGTGCGGGGATCGACGAAGATTCCCTCGAAGATGGGCGTGTCGTTGGCGAGGTTGAAGAGCCCGACAAAAGAGTAGATGGGACGGGATTCACCGATAAGGCTGTTGTTGTCCTGCTCGCGCCGCAGTTCCAGCCCGAACTTCATGCCGTGCGGGCCCCACACCTTGTTCAAAGTGTCGCGGAACTCATAAGTATTCTGCGCCAGGATGGCCGGCGTAGTACTGCCGCGGACTGCCCCGAAACGGGGGCGATCGAAAGGCAAACCTTCCACTTCGATGCGAGGCACACCGAAGTTGGTGGTGGTTGAATCCTTGAGTTGGTTGCCCGCAAAGCGGGTGAAATTGACGCGCGCCTCGTTCAACATCGTGGAGGAGAGAGTACGCAGATAGGTAAAGGTGAGGGCGTCGTTGGTTGGTCTAAAGCGAACGTCGTCGAGGGGGCGGGCGCCGGAACTACCGTCAGCATCCAGCCGGTCCAACTTGGTGAGATAGCCACTGGCCGCAAACTGATCATTGCCGCGATTGTAATCAAGGCGGGCGTTGTACTGGTTGCCGCGAACCTGGGTGGGAACGTTGAGGCGATAGAACCCGATATCGGGAATGCCATCAAAGCCGCCGCCGGTGGGGTTGCCCAACGATACATAGTTATTCAGAGAACCGGTGGGCGAACCGATATCGAGACCGCCATTGACGACGCGGCACCGGGTGGGATCATTGTTGAACCGCGAGCAATCCACAGGGAGTACGGACGCGATTCGGGGGGCGATTCCAGGGAGGCCAAATACGGTGGCAGTTTTGCCG
The DNA here is from genome assembly GCA_038210375.1 of Terriglobales bacterium. Lineage (GTDB taxonomy): Bacteria > Acidobacteriota > Terriglobia > Terriglobales > Acidobacteriaceae > JBBQWT01. Next base: position 61,895 of record JBBQWT010000005.1, read on the forward strand.
CCGGGCCGGATGGCGCGCACGAGCGCGCGATATTCCGGTGTCTCCAAAAAAACGTCCTGGGTGTTGGCATTGTTGACGCGCTGTCCTTCATACGAGGTGAAGAAAAACAGCTTGTCTTTAATAATGGGGCCGCCGACGCTGCCGGCATACTGGCGCAACTTATTGTTTACGCGGGTGGGCTTGTTGGGCGGGCCGATCTTGTTGGCGACGATATTGGGAGAACCGTACTTGTTGAAGGCGTTGAGGCCGGGCTCGTCATACTTGAAAATGCCGCTGCCGTGGAACTGATTGGTTCCGTTCTGCGAAACCACCTTCACCTGCGCGCCGGAGTTGCGGCCATCTTCCGCCGAGTAGGTGCTGGAGCGCACGGTGATTTCTTTCACTGATTCCTGGTTGGGGGTCACGACGGCGGCGCCGCCGAAGCCCAGGCTGTTCACGCTGACGCCATCGATGGAGTAGTTGTTGGAGGAAATGCGCTGGCCGTTGGCGGTGATCTGCGGGGCATTTTCGGTCTGGAAGATGGAGGTGCTGGATCCACCCGGTCCCAGGGTCGAACCCAATCCCACCGCGTTGCCGTTGCCGCCACGCGCAGAATCTCCAAATACGCCTGGGGTCAGGCGGATCAGCTCGTAGGGATCGCGGCCCACCTGGGGCAAGCCTTTAATCTCGGCGTTGCTGATGGTCTTGCTGACGTTGGCATCCTCGGTATGCAGCGGCTCTTCGGCGGAGGCGGTGACCGTCACCGTTGTTGCTACCGCGCCGGTGGTCATGCTGAGATCGATATTAGCCATGTCCTGCGCAACCTGGATGTCGGTGGTATTAAATGGACTGAAACCCGCGTTTTCCGCCTTGATCGAATACTTGCCGGGGGCGAGGCCGGTCACGCGGTAGGTGCCGGTGCCGCCGCTGACGGTTTCGCGGACGGCATTGGTTTCCTGGTTCATGATCGTGACTTTGGCGCCGGGAATCACGGCCCCAGTGGAATCGGTCACGGTGCCTTCAATGCCGCCGTTAAACTGCGCCAGAGCGGCAACGCTGAACAGCAACACCATCAGACCGGTAGCTAGAAAGCTGGATATTTTATTTCGCAGTGACATCGTGCGTCTCCTGGGGTATTTCTTTTTTGGATGGGATGGATTACTAAAACGATTTAATTGCGCCGTTCACCTTATAGCATTGGGGTTTACGGCGTGTCAATCAAAGGTAAAGTTTTATTTCTTGCCGTCCACGAGATGGTGTGCGAAACTTGCCCGCCATGGCGAGGAAAAAAAGCAATGCCCAGCGCAAAGTCGATTTTGCAGGGGCGCCGCCGGTCAGCCTCAAGCAATTGGCTGAACACCTCGGCTTGTCCCCAGCGACCATCTCGCTGGTCATCAATGCCTCACCGGTCGCCGATTCCATCCCCCAGAGAACCAAGGACCGGGTCATGGCCGCGGTGAAAGAATTCAACTACCGCCCCAATTTCACCGCGCGCTCCCTGCGCCAGCAGCGCAGCTTCATTATTGGAGTGCTGGTTCCCGAGGTCAGCGAAGGCTACGCGGCCATGGTGATGAGCGGCATTGAAAACCACCTGCTACAGGAAGGCTACTTCTATTTTGTGGCCAGCCATCGGCATCGCCCTGACCTGATCGAGGAGTATCCGGCGCTGCTACTGCGCCGCTCGGTGGAAGGGATCATTGCCGTGGATACTCCGCTATTCCGCAGCCAAGGGATTCCCGTGGTCGCGGTCAGCGGACGGGGCGGCGAAGATGGCGCCACCAGCATTTTGCTCGATCACGACAAGGCCGCCCAACTTGCCCTGCAACACCTATATGACCTGGGCCACCGCAAGATCGCGGTGATCAAGGGACAGGCCTTTAGCTCCGACACTGAAGTCCGGTGGAACGCCATCAGCCGCCAGGCGGCCTTGATGGGAATCGAGATCCCCCCTTTGCTGGTGGGACAACTGGAGGGCGATTCCAGCTCACCCGAACTGGGGTACGAGGTGACTCGCCGGCTCATCGATCGCGGCGGGCAGTTCACGGCGTTGTTTGCCTTCAACGATATCTCGGCGATGGGAGCCATCCGCGCTTTGCGCGAGGCGGGCCGGCCGGTGCCCCAGCAGGTCTCGGTCGTGGGCTTCGACGACATCCAGAGTGCTGCCTTCCAGAATCCCGCTCTCACCACCATCCGCCAACCGTTGCGCAAGATGGGCGAAATTGCCGCGGAAATATTATTAGGGCGCATCCAAAGCGCGGGCCTTTTTTCCAAGCACGTCACTGTGGCTCCCGAGCTGATCGTTCGCGAGAGCACCGCGGCGGTGCGGGCGAAAGCATAATTGCCGATGCGGCGCTCGGCCGTCCTGCCTACTGGGTATTTTCGGTTGCCCATCATGCTGGTGAACACCCGATGCCTTGAGTATCCGCCGCCCGCGTTTCCCAGGGCGCTGGCGCGCCCATGAGCGAGCCGCGCACCCATCGGTCCCGCCCTGACCTCTTGCTGAATTCCGGCTTCGTCCTCACCGGCATGGTCACCACCCTGCTGGGCCCAATGCTGCCGGTTTATAAACTGCGCTGGTCGCTGACCGACACCCAGGCGGGATATTTTTTCGTCGCGCAGTTCCTGGCCACGACCCTGGTCACGGTGGCGTCCACCGCCATCATCGCGCGCACCGGCTCGCGCCGGACCCTCACCGCGGGCTATGCCACCATGGCCCTGGGCATCGCGATCCTGGTCTTCCCGCAATTTGTCACGGCACTGCTGGGAACCGTGATCTACGGATTAGGCCTGGGGCTGGCCGTGCCTGCCACCAATCTGTTCGTGGCCGCCCGGCAGCGCGAAACCGGGAACGCCGCCGCCCTCAACGTGGTGAATTTTTTCTGGGGCATGGGAGCGGTGACGCTCCCGGCAGTGATTTCCGCCACCGGGCCGCAGTTAATTCCCCACCTGCTCAGCGCATTGGCAGCTCTGTTGTTTCTAGCGGCCATGGGAATGGGGAAATTTTTTCCCAAACCAGTGCGCAACCCGCCGCCAGAGAGCCCGGCGCCCGCCGGCGCGCGCAGCCACCTGCGGGCAGCGGCGGCGCTGGGAACCGCATTTTTTTTATACGTGGGCGCGGAGAACGCGGTGGGCGGATGGATCGCGTCGTACGCACGGCAATATATGCCCGCCGGCTCCAGGTGGGCCCTCACCACCGCGTTGTTCTGGGCAGGACTACTGACGATAAGAGCCGCCGCCCCGATTTTATTGCGCGTGCTGAGGGAGAAAACCCTGGCCCACTCGGGGATCGTGGTGGCAGGCCTTGGCATCGCCCTCGTACTTTCAGTGCCCAGTGTGGTGGGAATCAGCGCGGGCGCTTTCATCACCGGATTGGGAATGGGCCCCATCTTTCCCAGCATGGTGATCCTAGTGGCCGATTTGTTAGGCAAAAATGTCGCGCGCCATGGTGGAGCAATTTTTGCGGCGGGCGGCCTGGGCGGCGCAGCCCTGCCATTGCTGGTGGGCGAGGTCTCAACCCATTTCGGCGCCTTGCATTTTGGCATGTGGGTCCCGCTGGGGGCGCTGGGTGGCTTGTTCTTCCTTTATTGGGGGTTCAGGGAGGGGAGCGGCGGCAGGACGATTTAATGAGATAGTGCGAACAACAATTCCTTGCCGCATTTGGCCTGATCAAGAGCGACCACCAGTGCAACAGAAAACGCGAGGTCCTTCGCTCGAACAAGAAACAACAGCTCGCTCCAGGATGACAATTCCTATAGGGCAATTTCGATTGGCCAGATTTTCTTATGCGACTTCTTGAGATTTTCGCGGAAGAGCACCCCACCTTGCGCGCCGCCCGCCCCTTCCCTTGTTAACCCCGGCGCTGCTTGTTAGCATTCGCACCTGATGCTTTCGGTCGCCATCATCACATTCAACGAAGAAGAGAACATCGGGCGCACGCTACGCAGCGTGGCGGCGCTGGCTGATGAAATTGTGGTGGTGGATTCCGGTTCCACCGACCGCACCCTGGAAATCGCGCGGAGTTTTGGCCCGAAGGTAAGAATTTTTGTGGAAACCTGGAGGGGTTTCGCCCCCCAGAAGAACCTTTCCATCGAGAAGACTTCGGGAGACTGGATATTGAGCCTTGACGCTGACGAGGTGGTCTCTGCGGAACTGGCTGCCGAAATTGCCGCGCTGATCGGGGCCGGCGGTGCTTCGGGGCAGGCGCTAGTGGCGGGCAACATTCCGCGCAAGAACCTGTTTCTGGGCGGATGGATCAAGCATGGCGGCGGCTATCCCGACCGCAAGATCAGGCTGTTTCCACGCGGGCGGCTGCGCTTTGGCGAGCGCCGCGTGCATGAGGACATCAAGATCCCCGATGAAGAGCGCGCCCGCGGGGCGCGGGTGATTGAAATGAAAGCTCCGCTCATCCACCACACCTATCCCACCCTCACCGGTTACATCGAGCATATGAACCGCTATTCATCGCTGGGCGGGGAGATCCTGATGGAAAAGCGGCGCACCCATTTCAGCGTTTTGCATATCGTGATCACGCCGGTGGTCAGGTTTGTCTATAACTATGTGCTTCGCGGGGGATTTCTCGATGGGCGCGAAGGCTTGCTCTTCCACCTGTACCATTCCGTTTATATAAGCTGGAAATATGCCAAGGCCTGGGAGCTGGGCAGGCAGCAGGCGAAAACGAAAGAAGGCGGCTTATGAAAATTTTGCGCCGGGTGTTGCGGCACACTCCTTTCTACCTGGAAACCAAGCGGCTGGGGCACTATCCCGATTACTGGTACTGGAAGCTGCGGGGGGAGCCGGCGCGGCCGCCGCACCTGCTCAAGCAGCGGGTGGTGAAAGAATTCGCGCAGCGCTACGAATTGCGCACGCTGGTGGAAACCGGCACCTACTACGGCGAGATGGTTTCCGCGGTCAAGAACGATTTCGACCATATCTTTTCCATTGAATTCGATCCGCGGCTGGCGGCCCATGCCAAAAAGCGCTTCAAGCGCTACGCCAACATCCGCATTCTGGAAGGCAGCAGCGAGACCATCATCCCCCAACTGCTGGTCACCATCACCCAACCCACCTTATTCTGGCTCGATGCCGGTTACTTTGCCTGGCAGGGCGATTTCAAAGATATGGGAAGAATGATGACCGAGCTCGATGCCATTTTCACCCACAACATAGCCGGACACGTCGTATTGATCGACGATGTGGTGCCGTTCAGCGGCCGCGATGGTACGCCGGAATTGCAAGTACTGCTGGCCATGATCAAGGGCAAGTACCCGGAGCGAAGGTTTGCAGAAGATAACGGCATCCTTTGCATCTTACCCGCCTAGCAGCAAGGCTTTGCTAAGCTAATGCAGGTTTCGAACATTGGAGGAGAGCAAATGGGTTTCGAGCAATACCATGAACCGGTAAACGAGCTGTCACAAAAGACGCGCACTTTCGCGCGCATGATCGTGTCAATGACCGAAGAGGCCGACGCCATCAACTGGTACGAGCAGCGCATCAGCGTTGAAAAAGATTCCGCGGCCAAGGCCATCATGGCCAATGCGCAACAGGAGGAGTTCAAGCATTTCGGCATGGACCTCGAGTTCCTGCTGCGGCAGAAACCCAAGTGGAAGATCATCTTGAAAGATATTTTGTTTAAGGATGGTGACATCGTGAAGCACGGAGAAGAAGCTGAAGAGGATGCGGAGTGACTGCGGCTTGAAGGTTTGGCGGCGGCGGGATTGAAAAACCGGGCAAGAAATTGAGGTGTCGGTTTTCATGCTGACGCCCCCCGGCTTTATCAAGGTGAGGAAGACCCGCTGCTCCGCAAATCTTTCCTCTGGAACGCTGGGTTGATTTTGCTTACGCAGATTCCAACGCTCGCCAAATTCCTACCCTCGATCAAATCTCTCCCATCAGTTGTCATTCGGACGATCCCCGGCCTTATCGGGGTGAGGCAGAACCCCTACTCTTCCCACAAATCTTTCCATTGCGTGTTTTGGGGTTGTAGTTGGTAGCCGGTTTCGCTGGGACTGGGCATCACGATGTAATGTCGGCGTCGCCCAGCTTCAAAAAACACCAGAGGGAAATATTCCTTGAACTGTAGGTGTTCTTCCTCACCCCGGTGAAGCCGGGGGTCGTCAGAATGACAATCAATTGGGGGGATTTCTTCACTGGGATATGGTCGCGGAGCTAAGAACCATCTCTCGGAAATATTGCTTAAACCTTCGGGTGTTCACCCCGGAAACGTGCTATAATCGAACCTGCAATATCTGCTCTTAACACCCATTCATTTCAACGAGTTACCTAACTTTCCGGCTGGTCTTGCGCCGGCTGAGGTTTTTGATGCCTGACGACGAAAATCCCCTGCTTCCTCTGGGCGGCGATGCGCCTGTTCCCCCGGGTGATGGCGATCATTCCGCTCCCCGGCCTTCCTCACTTGGACCTGGCGCCCTGAACCTGATCCCCATCAACATTGAAGAGGAGATGAAGCGGTCGTACCTCGATTATTCGATGTCGGTAATCATCGGGCGCGCGCTGCCCGACGTCCGTGACGGCCTCAAACCGGTGCATCGCCGCATTCTTTACGCCATGCACGACATGGGACTGCTGCATAACCGCAAGCAGGTGAAGTGCGCCAAGGTGGTGGGTGAGTGCCTGGGAAAATATCATCCCCACGGAGACGGCCCGCTGTACGACTCCCTGGTGCGCATGGCCCAGGATTTTTCGCTGCGCTACCCGCTGGTCGATGGCCAGGGAAACTTCGGCTCGGTGGATGGCGACCCGCCGGCGGCCTACCGGTATACCGAATGCCGCATGACCCGCATTTCCGAGGAGATGCTGGCCGACATCGATCGCGAGACCGTTGATTTCGTGGAAAACTTCGACAACACCACGGTCGAGCCCACGGTGCTGCCGACGCGCATTCCCAACCTGCTGATCAACGGCTCCAACGGAATCGCGGTGGGAATGGCCACCAACATTCCGCCGCACAATCTCACCGAGATCGTCGAAGCCACGATCATGCTGGTGAATCATCCGCACACATCTTTGAAAGAGATCCTGCAGATCGTGAAGGGCCCTGACTTCCCCACCGGCGCCTTCATTCACGGCCGCGGCGGCATCGAAGCCGCTTACCAGACCGGACGCGGACGCTTCATGATGCGCGCGCGGGTGGCCACCGAAAAACTCAAGCAGGACCGTGAGTCACTGATCATCACCGAGATTCCCTACCAGGTAAACAAATCGCGGCTGATCGAGCGCATCGCCGACCTGGTCAACGATAAGGTCATCGACGAGATCTCAGACATTCGCGACGAGAGCGATCGCGACGGCATGCGCGTGGTCATCGAGCTCAAGCGCGGCGCGGAACCCCAGATCGTGCTCAACCAGCTCTACAAGCACACTTCCATGCAGGAAAGTTTCAGCATGATCTTCCTGGCGGTCATTAACGGGCAGCCCAAGGAGATGGGTCTGATCACGGCGATCCAGCACTTCATCGACCATCGCGTGGATGTGGTGCGCCGCCGCACGGTTTTCCTGTTAAGCAAGGCGCGCGACCGGGAGCACATCCTGCAGGGCTACCAGATGGCGCTGGACCGGCTGGATGCGATCATCAAGCTGATTCGCGCCTCCAAGTCGCGCATCGAAGCGCGCGAAGGGCTGACCACCAATTTCACTTTTTCCATTCGCCAGGCGGATGCGATTCTCGACCTGCAACTGCATCGCCTTACCCAGCTGGCGCGCGAAGAGATCATCAACGAGCTGGCCGAGATTCAGAAGAGCATCGCCGAGTACGAAAGCATCCTGGGCTCGGAAAAGAAGCTGCGCAACGTCATCATCAAGGAACTGGAAGAAATCAAGAAAGAATATGGCGGGGAAAAAGATCCGCGCCGCACCATCATCCAGGATGAAGCCGCCGAGATCACGCTCGAAGACCTCATCTCCGACGAGCAGGTGGCGATTACGTTCAGCCACAGCGGCTATCTGAAGCGCACGCCCATTTCCATTTATCGCCAGCAGCGGCGCGGCGGCACCGGCCGCAAGGGGATGACGACGCGCGAAGAGGATTTCGTCGAACAGATGTTCATCGCCAGCACCCATGCCTACATCCTGGTGTTCACCAACACCGGCCGGGTGTACTGGCTGAAGGTGTACGAGCTGCCCGACGTGGGGCCGGCGGGCAGGGGAAAATCAATCAACAGCCTGGCCGCGCTGCAGCAGGGCGAGACCGTGCGAGCGCTGCTGGCGGTGCGCAATCTCGACCAGGAAGATAAATACGTTCTGTTCGCTACCCGCAAAGGCACGGTCAAGAAGACCGCGCTCAGCGACTTCCGCAACGTGATGTCGCGCGGCATCATTGCCATCGGCATCGATACCGACGACGAGCTGGTGGCCGCCCGGCTTACCGACGGCAACCAGGTCATCTTCCTGGCGTCGCACGAAGGCCAGGCCATCCGCTTCAAGGAAGAAGACGTGCGTCCCACCGGACGCCCGGCCTACGGCGTGCGCGGCATGGTGCTCGATGAGGGCGACTACATTGTGGGCATGGCGGTGACCCCCGCCAACGCTCCCGAGCCAGGTAAAAAGAGCAAGGCCGCAGGGAAAGATGAGGATAGCGAGGAGGCTGTCATTGAGGTGGCGCCATCCGACGCGCGCTTGATTCTCAGCGTGACCGAAAATGGTTACGGCAAGCGCACCCAGGTGGATGAATACCGGCTGCAAACCCGCGGCGGGAAAGGCGTGATCAACGTCAAGACCACGGCGCGCAACGGCAAAGTCAGCGGCATCCTGCTGGTGGCGGAAAATACCGAAGCCATGGTGATCAGCCAGTTCGGCAAGATCATCCGCATCGACACCCGCACCATTCGCGAGGCCGGACGTTCGACCCAGGGAGTGCGCCTGCTGCATCTCGACGCCGATGATAAAGTGGCCGCCGCGGTGGTGATTCCGCCGGAAGAGAAAGTCCCCAACGGAGAGGGCGACGCGCCGCTGTTGCAGTAAGAATTGCGGGCATTCGTTCTCGGGAATGCCCGTACTCCCGTCTTCTTCGGGCCGCGGAGGTCTAAAGCGGCGCCGGCTAAACAGCTGCGTTTTTGATCCTGCGAGTAGAATATCCTTGCCTTGAAACCGCGCATCGCCATTCCGGTACCGCATTCCCAGAAGCCGCAGTATTCCCAGCGCTCGCTGCCGCAGTATCAGCAAGCGGTGGAACAAGCGGGCGGCGAGGCGGTGATTATTCCCCTCGAAGCCACGCCCGAAGAGATGGCGCGCATGATCACCGGCTGTGACGGAGTTCTGCTGCCGGGAAGCCCCGCCGACATCGATCCGCAAAAATATAATGCGGTCCGCGAGCCCAGGACCGCGGATTCCGATAGCGCACGCGATGCCGCCGACGAACTGCTTTTGCAGGATGCTTACAACCTGCGCAAGCCGGTGCTGGGTATCTGCTATGGCATGCAGTCGCTCAACGTCTGGCGCAGCGGCACCCTGGTGCAGGACATTCCGTCCCTCGCTGCCGAGCACCTGAAGGAGCACAACCACCACCTGGCCCCCGCCAATCCTCTGCCCCACAAACATGAAGCTGAGGTGGCCCACGATCCCTCGCAAGCCTGGGACCGGCGCCGTAAAGAACGCGAGAAGGCGCCGCCCACCCCGGTCAATCATGCGGCCGGCCGCGACATCGAGGCGGCGCACGCCGCCACCATCGAGCCGCACTCACATCTGGCGGAGATCATCGCGGATTCACTGGCGAGCAGCGTGCCTGCCGGGGGGGTGATCGCGGGAAAGATCAAACCCCTGGTCCTGCCCGAAATCACCGTCAATTCCAGCCATCACCAGTCGGTTGATGTAGTGGGGGATGGCTTGCGGGTGGTGGCCAAGTCTCCCAACGACGGAATCATCGAAGCCATCGAAGGCACCTCTCCGGGCCACTACGTGATTGGCGTGCAGTGGCACCCGGAGCGCAGCTACGATACCGATCCGATTGCGCGCGCGTTGTTTCGTTCCCTGGTCATGGCCGCGCGGGCGTGGTCGATCCGGTGAGCGTGGAGCTCTCCCTCGCGGGAAAAATTGCAATCGTCACCGGCGGCTCGCGCGGCATTGGCGCCGCCATCGTCAGGATGTTCTGCGCCGCCGGCGCGCAAGTCCTGTTCAACTTCCAGAAGGCACAATCGAGCGCGGAAGAGGTGGTTGCCGCATGCAACACCGGCGCCGCCACCGTGCGTTGTGTGGCGATCCAGGCTGAGCTTTCGGGAAGCGACGGCGCCGAAGCCATGGTGGCTGCCGCGATCAATAATTTCGGCAGGGTAGATATTCTCGTCGCCAATCACGGAATCTGGCCGCCGCAGGATGTGGCCATCGACCAGATGACCGCCGAGCAATGGCGCCGCACCATGGCCATCAACGTGGACGGTGTTTTCCACCTGCTGAAACTCTCGGTGGGCGAGATGAAAAAACAAGGCCAGGGCGGGCACATCGTCATCATCAGCTCCACCGCCGCGCAGCGCGGTGAAGCCCTGCATTGCGATTACGCCGCCAGCAAAGGCGCGGTGATCAGCATGGTGAAGGGTCTCAGTACGGAGCTGGCGCCCTATCAAATTTATGTGAACTGCGTGGCCCCGGGATGGGTGGCCACCGACATGGCGGCGCCCGCCCTCGCCGACCCGGTGACCTCTGAACGAGTGTTGCGCAGTATTCCCCTGCACCGGCCGGGAACGCCGGAGGAAATCGCCGCGCCGGTGCTTTTTCTATGCACTCCCCACGCCGGTTTTATCACCGGAGAGATCTTCAACGTGAACGGCGGCGCGGTGTTGTCGGGATAGCGAGCGGTTGGCAACCCTGGGATTCTAAAATAGCGCTCTCTGCTTGCGCGACGGCACGATACCGAAATGATCGTAGGCCAGCTGGGTGGCCACGCGGCCGCGCGGGGTGCGGTTCAGAAAACCTATCTGGATGAGAAACGGCTCGTAAATGTCTTCGATGGCGTCGGCTTCCTCCGCCAGCGCCGCGGCCAGGGTGTTCAGTCCCACCGGGCCGCCCTGATATTTCTCGATGATGGCCAGCAGCAGGCGGCGATCGATCTCATCGAAGCCATGCTTATCCACTTCAAGCATTTCCAGCGCGGCCTGGGCGGTGCGCTGGTCGATATGTCCTTCGCCGCGAACCTGGGCAAAATCCCGCACCCGGCGCAACAAGCGGTTGGCGATGCGTGGCGTGCCCCGGGCACGGCTGGCGATTTCGGTGGCGCCTGCGTCGTCGATCTTCACTCCCAGGATATCGGCGGAGCGTTCGACGATAATTTTCAGCTCTTCGGTGCTGTAGAACTCCAGGCGCAGGACGATGCCGAAGCGGGAGCGCAGCGGCGCCGAAAGCAATCCGGCGCGAGTGGTGGCGGCCACGAAAGTGAATGGCCTGACCTCGAGGGTATGGGTGCGCGCCGACGGGCCCTGCCCGATGATGATGTCGAGCTTGTAATCCTCCAGCGCCGAATAAAGAATTTCCTCCAGCGCCGGCTGCAGGCGGTGGACCTCGTCAAAGAAGAGCACCTGCTTGGGACGAACGTTGGTGAGAATGGCGGTGAGATCTCCCTTGATCTGCAGGGCGGGGCCGGAGGTCTGCTGGAAATCGACACCCAGCTCGTTGGCGATGATGGTAGCCAGCGTGGTCTTTCCCAGGCCCGGCGGGCCGTAGAGCAAAACGTGGTCGAGCGGCTCATCGCGCGAGCGGGCGGCTTCAATGGCGACGGTGAGATTGTTCTTGAGTTTTTTCTGGCCGATAAACTCCTGCAGCCGCCGCGGCCGAAGCTGGAGCTCGACCGAATCGTCATCGGCCACCGGCGCCGCCGAAACCACGCCGCGCTTCAGGTTCTTTAGTTCCGGGGAATCAGGAGGCATGACCACGATGGGCGATAGTAAAGCGAAAATGGCGGTGGGCGCAAATCGATGCGAAGCTTGTTGCTTCGATCAGGAAGGCGGCCGGGTAAAATTTTTTTCCGCCACCACGTCCTGCTGCATAAGCTTGCCGCCCTCGTACACCGCGCGCACCAGCCGCATGGGTGATGGATAAATTGGAATGATGCTGGTGGCCATGTCCATCTGAAAAAAGGTGATGGCCATCTCCCACTTGCCTTCTTTTTGCGACCAGACTTCGTACTGCTCACAGCGCGACATGGGTTTTATTCTAGCCTGATTTGAGTCGTTGGGGTATGTTGCTTCTCAGGCTACGGCAACCGCCTGGGGAATATCATCGACCACCGTCTCATCCCACAGAGAAGCATCTTTGAGGATGCGCGATACCAGCGCGGTATGCATGGCGTGTCCGGCGCGGTCGGCCACTACCCGGCCGATGATCTGGCGGCCCAGCAGGGCCAGGTCGCCGATCAAATCAAGAACCTTGTGGCGCACAAACTCGTTGTCGAAACGCAGCGGCCCGTTCATTACCTTCTGCCGGTCTAGCACCACCGCATTTTCCAGCGACGCCCCGCGGATGAGTCCCATGTTGCGCATGGCCGCGGCTTCGTGCGCGAATCCGAAAGTGCGGGCAGGCGCAACGGCGTCGCGATAGCGGTCGCGCCAGAGATCGATGGCGAAAGTTTCGCGCCCGATCAGGGGATGAGAAAAATTAATGTTGTAGGAAACCGAATAACTGTCAGAGGGATAAACCGCAATGAACTTGTCACCCTCGCGGATCTCAACCTCTTTGCGCATTCGCAGGTGGACGCGCCGGCGACGCTGCCGCTTCAATCCCGATTGCAAGATCATGTTCACGAAAGGCTGGGCGCTGCCGTCGAGGATCGGGAGCTCCAGGTTGTCGAGCTCGACGATGGCGTTATCCACTCCCATGCCGATGAAAGCTGAAAGCAGGTGTTCGGTGGTGGAGATGAACACGCCTTTTTTCATCAGGCTGGTGGCGTAGCTCACCTTGGCAACGTTGCGGCCCGTGGCTTCAACCAGGAACCCGTCGAGATCAACCCGGCGAAAGACAATTCCCGTGCCTACTGGCGCCGGCACGATTCGGAGCCTCACCGCAGCGCCGCTGTGCAACCCGACACCCTGGCAGCTCACCGCCGACGATATTGTGTGTTCGTAAACCAACTTGTTCTAATTGAATACATTACAGGCGAACACAGATTATCGACTGTGGTTAATTAGACACAAGTTGAGCATTTTGGTTCAGGCGCTTAAAGGGGTTCCTCTACGTCCGGGTTTGTTCCCGAAGTTTCGTCGATGCCGGGTTTGCGTTCGGCTGCGGCGGCATCATCCTCATCGGTCTTGCGCTTATGGCCCAAGTGACGCACGTCGGCGCCGCGCACCCAGAAGATCACGTCTTCGGCGATATTGGTGGCGTGGTCGGCTACGCGCTCGAGATTGCGGGTGATCAGAAGAGCGTCCAGGGCCTGGCGGGTGATTTCAGGGTAGGCGTGTATCTGGTTGACCAGGGAGATATAGATTTCCGCGTCCATGCGATCGACGACGTCGTCCATCAACAGGATGGCGTCGGCCAACTCCGCCTTGGCGCCGATAAAAGCTTCCAGTGATCTCCGCACCATGCCGGCGACGATGGAGGCCATGCGTGGGATATCGACCTGCAGGTCCACTTGGGGCAGTGAGACGGATTCCTGTCCGCGGACCGCGATGTTCACCGCGCAATCGCCCACGCGCTCGAGGTCGGAATTGATTTTCATGACCGCCAGAATGAATCGCAGGTCCACCGCCATGGGCTGCTGCATGGCCAGCAAATCCAGCGCCAGCTCGTCGATTTGGCGCTGCGCTTCATTAATGGAATGCTCTTCGTCTAGCACGGCGTTGAGCAGTTTCGCCTGCCTCAGGTGGTAACCCTCGACCGCGCGATCCACCGCCTGCTCCGCCATGCCGCCCATGGTGAGCAGCTTGTCTTTGAGCTCATCGAGTCCGAGATGAAAGCGAGTGCGCATTATCCAAACCTGCCTGTAATGTAATCTTCCGTGCGCTTGTCCGCCGGAGTGGTGAAGATTTTCTGGGTCTTGTCGAGCTCGACCAGCGATCCCATGAGAAAAAACCCGGTGTAATCGGCGACGCGGGCGGCCTGCTGCATATTATGCGTCACAATCACAACGGTATAGGTGGATTTCAGGGTGAAAATAAGCTCCTCGATCTTGGCGGTAGAGATGGGATCGAGAGCCGAAGCGGGCTCGTCCATCAGCATCACTTCGGGCTCGACCGCCAGGGCGCGGGCGATGCACAGGCGCTGCTGCTGGCCGCCGGAAAGACTGGCGCCCGATTTCTTTTTCAGAATGTCTTTGACCTCGTCCCACAACGCGGCCGACACCAGCGACCGCTGCACAATCTCATCAAGGTGGCGCCGGTCACGATATCCATTTAATTTCAGGCCAGCGGCCACGTTGTCGTAGATCGACATGGTGGGAAAGGGATTGGGCTTTTGGAACACCATGCCGATGCGGCGCCGCACCTGCAACGCGGGTATGGAATAGATGTCCATGTCGCCCACCCGCACCTCGCCTTCCACGCGCGCGTCGGGAACGGTCTCGTGCATGCGGTTCAGGCAGCGGATAAATGTGGATTTGCCGCAACCCGATGGCCCGATGATGGCGGTCGCGTGGTTGGGACTGACCTCCATTGTGATGTTCTGGAGTGCCTGGGTCTTGCCGTACCAGGCGTTCAGATCGCGAACTTTTATTCCTACACCCATGAACTTCTGCTCCGCTTTGTCGCTGAGTTGGTTCTAAAGTTTTCGGGCAACATCGACCTGCTTCTATCGTTCGGCGCGAAATGCGGTCCTGCTCACCGCCAGGCGCACCGCCCCCACGGAAACGACGATGAGCATGACCAGCACCAGGGCGCCGGCCCAGGCTTTGCGATGCCATTCTTCAAATGGCGAGATGGCATAGATGAAAATCTGCAGCGGCAGGGCGGCGATGGGCTGCCGCGGATCGCTGCTCCAGAAATTATTGCCGAATGCGGTAAACAATAAAGGAGCGGTCTCGCCGGCCACCCGGGCGAAAGCCAGCATGATGCCGGTGATCACCCCCGAAGTTGCCGAGGGCAGGATGATGGAAAGAGTGGTGCGCCACTTGGTAATTCCCAGCCCCAGGGCGGCTTCGCGAATGACGTGCGGCACCATCAGCAGCATTTCTTCGGTGGTGCGGGTGATGATAGGCACCATCATGATGCCCAGGGCGACGCCCCCGGAGATCGCGGAGAAATGTTTTTGCCGCAGCACGATCAGCGCATAGACGGCGACTCCCACAACGATCGAAGGCACGCCGTTAAGCACGTCGGCGGTAAACCGCACGGCATTGCCCAGGTGGTTCCTGCCGTACTCCGCAAGGTAAATGCCGGCGCCCACTCCGATCGGCACTCCGATGAGGCTGGCAAACAGCAAGAGCAATCCCGAACCGGCGATGGCATTGGCCATTCCGCCGCCGTCTTCGCCTACCGGTTTGGGTATTTCGGTGAAAAATGCCAGGTTGAGCGAGCCGAACCCACGAAAAAGAAGATAACCAAAGATGGCAATCAGGGGCAGAAGCACCATCGCTGCGGCCAGAGTGGCCAGGCCCGTGGCCAGGCGGTCCGCCGCCAGTCTGCGCCAGTATCGGGCATTGGGTGCATAGGGGGTGGTCGCCAAATCAGGCCTGCCTCGCCCGGTGGCCGCGGGTGATGCTCCAGATCATGATCTGGGCAAGAATGTTCACGATCACGGTTACGATAAAGAGGACCAATCCGATTTCGACCAGCGCGCTGAGATAAAGGTCACCGGTGGCCTCGGTAAACTCGTTGGCAATCACGCTGGCCATGGTGTAACCGGGAGCAAAAAGCGACTTGGCGATCTCTGGACGATTGCCGATCAACATCGTGACTGCCATGGTTTCGCCGAGCGCGCGGCCCAGCGCCAGCACCACGCCACCCGCCACCCCGGCGCGCGCATTGCGCAGCACGCCCATGCGCAGGGTTTCCCAGCGGGTTGCGCCCAGCGCCAGTACCGCTTCCCTTTGGGGGTGAGGCACCGCCAACATGACCTCGCGGGTGATGGACGAAATGAAAGGAAGAATCATGATGGCCAGGATGATTGCCGCCGCCAGCATGCCAATTCCGTAAGGTGTCCCGGTAAAAAGCCCGGTCCAACCCAGGTACTTCCCGAGGAATGGTTCCGCATGTTTTCGCAGCAGGGGGGCCAGCACGAAAATTCCCCACAGCCCGTAAATCACGCTGGGAATGGCTGCCAGCAATTCCACAAAGTAAGAAAGAATTCCCCGCAAGGGCCGCGGGCACATCTCGGTCATGAAAATGGCCACCCCGATACCCAGGGGCATGGCGATCAGGAGCGCGAGGAACGAAGACACCAGGGTGCCAAAGATGAAGGGCAGGGCCCCGAAATCTCCGGCCACCGGATCCCAGGCCTGGCTGGGGAAAAACTTCCATCCCAGCGTATGCATCGCCAGGCGCGAAGGCAGCACCAACTCCAGAAGAATGAGTGCGACGATGGCCGCGATGGCCAGCGCACACGCCAGCACCGCGATCTGGAACACGCGGTCCGCGGCCTGCCCCCGGCGCACGCTGGAGAGCCGGCGCGGGCCCGAAGCCAGAGATCCGCTATCCGGCGTGAATGGCGGTGAGGCTAGCGCGGGGGGAGAGGCCAGGGTTGAACTCATGGATGTGCAAGGCTAGCAGGGCAGTGTTACAGGAGTGTTACAGACGCCTGGCGCGCGATTGCGGCTGGATGAACTTATCCGCAGTATTGTTGCTTTAATCGGTGCATGGGGAAACACAATCTCATGGAAAACACGACCGCGGACCCTACGGTTTCTTTGATTTGATCCAGGGGGAGCCCTGAAGGGGCGGTGCGATTGGTAAACTGCCTCCATGCCTTATCGCTTTCTCCAAGTAAGGTTGGATAAACGAGCTGGACCCGTCCGGCGGGCCTTGCAGTATGCCTTCTACGACTGGACCCGTGAGATGACTGGCGCCAAGCGCCTGGTAGCTACGATCGGGTTCCTGCTGCAGGCATTTACTCTGGCTCTGGCCCTGCTAAGCAGCCATAAATTTCACAGCACCGTTCTTCTGATTGTGCCCCTGCTGTACACGCTGGGACTTTGTCTTATGAATGGGGCGTTGACTTCGGAATTTGTGCGGAAGACGCAACTTGAGGCAGACCAGCTGGCCGCGAACCAGATTCAGCAAACGCTTAATGCTCAGCCGCCGGATCGCATTCCCGGCTACCAATTGCAGACTTCTTATCAGCCTTTTCGCGATGTCGGCGGGGACTATTTTGACGTCATTGATCTGTCCGGTAAGCGGACGCTCTTCGTGGTCGCGGACGTTTCCGGAAAGGGTATGCCCGCTGCTTTGCTGTCGGCAAATATTCAGGCCCTGGTCAGGATCATTGCGGATACAGAGGTCGATCCCCAGGCTCTGGCAACCAGAATCAACCAGCACCTGGTGCGCTATACGCCGGCTGACCGTTTTGCCACCGCCGTATTCGTCTTGCTGGACCGGGATTCCGGAGAGCTGCGCTATGTCAATGCCGGGCACAATGCGCCGTTGTTGAGCAGCGGAGGTTCTACCCGGTTCCTGGAGGCCACGGGCATGCCCCTGGGCTTGTTCGCGGATGCGGGCTATGAGGCGGGGACCGCCGTGATTCCGCCCGGGGGATCACTGCTACTCTTCACCGACGGATTGACCGATTCGATTGCCGATCCCGAGCCGGAGAGCCGCCTCCGACAAATCTTGACTGAAGGTGCGGAGAGAACCATGTCCAGCCTGAAGCTGCTGGTCGATGCCAAACTTAACGACGATGATGTGACCATCCTGCTGCTGAGGCGCGATGCGGAAATGGCTTCAACCATGATGCCGGCATAAACCGGTTACCGTACGCGCTTCACCGGCCCCGGCACACTGCCCAGCCCTCCACCAGCAGCGCCGCCACCAGCAGGCCATAGGACAATCCGGGAAAATCCAGGTACAGATAAGTAAAGAGCGCGAGAATATTCAGCAGGATGAAGAACAACCACAATAGCGGAGACGAAAATATACGAGTGGATTGACGCCGCATCGCAGCCGGGTGGCGCATCGAACGAGGTGTGCGGCGAAAAAGAGGGGCCGCCGCAAGCCCTTGGGGCGCGTTCATTCGAGATCCTCCAGGGAGTTGTAGGACAGATTTCCGCCCTGATATTTTCCGTGGCGAATATCAACTCCACGAATCCAGTAAATTACGTTTTCCGCGATGTTCGTGCAGTGATCGGCGATTCGTTCCAGATATCGCGAGCTGAGCAGCAACTGGAAGTGCGCATTCATCTGGCTGGGATGGTCCTTCATGCTGTCCAGCAGACGGTTGTAGGAGAGGTTTCTGAAAGCATCCACATCCGGCTCGGTCTGCAGGACATTTTGCGCCAGCGAAAAATTCTGGAAGATCAGCGCGCCCAGGCTGTCCCGCACCATCTCCGTTACCGGGCCTGGCATGGCCGTCAATTCCGGGGGCGTCGCAATCTGCTCGTTCGCCAGGGTGACCACCCGCTGCGCGATGCTCACCGCCAAGTCTCCCATGCGCTCCAGATCTTTGTTGACCTTGAGCGTGGATACGATCACGCGCACGTCTCGTTCCCGCAATGGGTGGGCCAGCAAAGCGCGCACCGCGTGCTCATCGATCACACATTCCATCGCATTGATGGGGGGCTCGCCGAGGGCGATGGAGCCGGCCAGCTCATAGTTGCGCGTCAACAGCGCTTCGATGGCCCGTTCCACGCTGGATTGCACCATCGTCGCCATCCTGGTCAACGAAATGATGAGGGATTCAGTAGATGGCAAGGGATAGGTTTGCGTCTTCCGCGGATCATTTTCTACAATCTGGATTGTGCCCGCTTTGTCGATATCATTCATCTTGTAAAACTCCGTGTGGGATCAAGTGACTGTCTTCTGTCACTCTAGGCGGGGAAGGTTACGGGAAGATGAATGAGATGATCTTTGGGAAACGGGGCGGCGGCCCGCAGTTACAAACTCTTGATCGCGGTTTTGGGGCCGGATCGCTTGGCCTCAGCAGGGGGAGTTCGGTGTGCATCGCCGCCTGCTATCGATTTTTTTTGATGGCGCCGATATTTCATGATCTCGTAACGAGAAGGTGTTCTGATTGTCTTAACCGGTTGCAATGCGGAACACCTAGAACTAAGGCCGGTGCGTGACGGGGAACAATATGCGGAGAACAGTCTGCTGGTTCTGCGGCAGCGATCAAGTAAGGCGCTCCATACGTCCGAGCCTTGGGATGTTCTGACCGCAGTCCTGATGCAGAAACCTTTTCGTTGCCGGGTATGCGATGGCCGCTATTATGACTTCCGGTGGCGCACGCCCCAACCCGAATGTCGGACGTAACCGGACGCTGCAATTCACCTCGCATTCATGTTTGCCGCTTAACATCATTGTTCTCTGCGCAAGGGAAAGGAACAACCGCCATGCTGCTTAGAGGAACGCTTTGTTTTGTCCTGATCGCCACGGTCGTAGCCATGCCACAGAACGCCAGTCCTGACGATCCCAGAAATGCCATTCAACGTGGACGCGCGCGGAACGTGATCTTTCTGCTGGGAGATGGCATGGGCGATTCCGAGATCACGATGGCTCGGAACTATTATCTCGGGGCGGCCGGACGGCTGGCCCTTGATACCCTGCCGCTCACCGGCGCGGTGACTACCTATTCCTTACAGGAAAAAGATCCTTCGAAGCCCGATTACGTTACCGATTCGGCGGCAGGCGGGACGGCATGGGCCACCGGGTACAAGACCAGCAACGGGCGCATTTCCACCGCCGCCGGAACCAATGCCAATCTCAAGACCATTCTCGAATGGGCGCAGGAGAAGGGATATCACACCGGCAACGTGAGCACTGCCGAGTTGACCGACGCCACGCCCGCGGTTCTGGGCGCTCACGTCAGCAGCCGCAAATGCCAGGGGCCCGCCGACATGAAGTCCTGCCCCGGCTTCAGCAGCGCGGAAGGCGGCGCGGGCTCCATCGCCGAGCAACTCACCAAACATAAAATTGATGTGCTTCTGGGAGGCGGCCGCCAGCGCTGGGAGCAGATCATCGACGGTGGTCCCAACGAAGGCAAGAGCGTTCTCACGGTGGCCGAAAATGGCGGCTACAAGATCGTCGGCAACGCCCGGGAGCTCACCCAGGCAACTCCCGGCGACCGTGTTCTGGGCCTGTTCACCCCGGGCAACATGAGCATGGAGTGGGCCGGCGATGCGGCGATTCCCTACCCCGGCAGCGGACCGCAGAAGTGCCGGGAATTTGTTCGTCCCGCGGGCGAGCCGGCGCTGGCCATTATGCTGCTCACCGCAATTCGGCTTCTCGAGCAGCCAGAATCGTCCCCTCGGGGCTTCTTCCTGCAGGTGGAAGGTGCGCAAATCGATAAGCGCGCCCACACCGCGCAGCCCTGCGAACAAATTGGCGAAACCGTCGCATTTGATAACGCGGTCAAGCTGGCGCTCGACTATGCTGACCACCATCCCGATACACTGATCATCGTGACCGCGGATCATGGGCATTCCACCCAGATTGTTCCCCCGTTAGTCGAACACGACCATAGCCTGGGATTATTGAGCACACTGATCACCGCCGATAAGGCCAACATGACGGTGCTCTATGGCACCAATGCGGTGTGCTGCAGTTCGGATCATTCCATGGAGCACACCGGCACCCAGGTGCGCATAGCGGCTCGCGGGCCGCAGGCTGCGGGTGTCCTCGGCGTTCATGATATGGCGGACATATTTCACCTGATGGCCCGCGCCATCGGCGCCGAATAGCGCTGGCTGGTGGATTTGTACCGAAGCATGGAACCGCCCGAGACCCCTCCCGGGATATTAAGAGAAAACGCAAGGTCCTTCGCTAAAACAAGAAGCAAGAGCTCGCTCCAGGATGACAAGGGTTAGAGTACGTTCGCTTATCGCGATGTCTTATACGACTTCTTGAGATTTCCGCGATTCGATCAAGTGAACCGCCTAGGACTACCCTGTCGCAATAATGGGCTTGGCCTTTCGCTTAAAGAAGCAAGAGCTAGCTCCCGGATGACGAGGGCTTCGAGTGGGTTCGCTTATCAGCGATTTCTTATACGATTTCTTGAGATTTCACCCGTTCGATCCACTGCAACCGCCTCGACTTCACCGCAAAAGAACAGGGAGCGGACTTGCCGCTCCCTGCGCAGTTATACATCGGTGACCTAAAATTTATAGATCAAGTCAAACTGCAGACGGTTCAGGAACGGGTCCTGTGCGCCCGCCGGCAGGCCTGGGGCCCGGGCGGCGTTTTGCAGGTTGGCATTGAGAGTGCGGCCTACCCACCAGGTGAAGCTCGCGGTGGTATTTTTCTCAATCAGCCAGTTGATGTAGGCGCGATGCTGCACCACATTGGTGGCCGCGCGCAGGTCGCTTTCGTTGAATTGTGAGATGACCGAGTCCTGCTCGATTCGGGCGAAGGCGTAGCCCACCAGCAAGTCGTGCTTGTCTTTCTGCTGGCCGAAGCTGCCGTCAAACCAGTAGGCCTTGTCCTGTTTGCTGGCGGTGGTGGGCAGGTTGGCTTTGGCGCGCAGGTTCTGTTCGTATTCCGCGACCAACCGGAAGGGGTATCGCTTCCAGGGGGTCACGACGTTAGTGTCGGCGATGAAATCGCTGTACATGAAGCCGGAGACAAAGGCACGCTTCTGTGCGGCGCCCACTCCCACGATGCGCGATGCATTGGTGAAGGCATTGGCGTTAATGACCCTGACCGGCTGGGTGATGGGGGTGGGCAGCGGGCTGCCCGGAGCAGGTGTAACCGGCTGCGGCAGGGTGACCGGGCTGGCCGCCTGCGCGATGGCGTCCGCGCTGTTCCAGTTAAGAACGGTGTAGGTGGGAACGATGCTCACGCGCGGCCCCAGTTGCAGCTTGCTGGAGAAGCTGCCGCCCAGGGCGTTGGAATCGGTTCCCCCGGAAACCTCGTTGAACAGCAGTTGCAGGCCCTGGGCGGTGACGCTCTTGACGTAGCGGTTGGCCAACTCCCGGCTGACTTTTTCGTTAAAGCCCTCGGGGTTCAAGTCGGAATCGAAGGTGAGCGGAGTGCGGTTCCACGAATAAGCAAACTTGCCGCCGGTAAGCGACAGCCATTTATGCGCCGAGGGATTGTAGGTGATCCAGCCGCGGTCGAAGCCGATGGTCTTGCGCTCGAAGAAAGAGGTCAGGGTCTCGTTGGTGGAGACGGGATCGGTAAACGAAGGGGCCCCGTTGGCCACCGCGCCGGTGGCGATGTACATGCCGGCGGTAAAATCCTCATTGAGCTTGCCTTCCAGGCCTAGGCGCAAGCGGATGCGGGCGCGATTGCGGTCAAAGCAGGCGGCGCACCCCGGGTAACTCTGGAAGAAACTCTCGCCGCGCACCCGGACGTCGCCGCTCAGGCGAAACCGGCTCAGGTAGCTTTCCACCGCTGCGATCTTTTTCTGATCATCCTGCGCGCTGAGGGCGATGTTGGTCTGGTTCTGCTTGATATCGGTCAGGCCAGATTGTATTTCGGTGACGGCAGCGGCATTTTGCCCGGCCACACTTTCGACGGCCGCCGCCTTGGAGGCCGCGTCCGTGGCTGCGGTCTGGGCCTGGCGCGCGGTTTCGCCGGCCGCGGCAACCCCGGTATCGCGCTGCTGCAATTGCTGTTGCAGCGCCTGGATCTGGCGTTGTTGGGCTGCCAGCGCATCGCGCAATTCGCGCACGTCCGCGGCGGTCACTGCCGGTGCAGCGGCGCTGCGGCGCGCAACCCGTTTATGGCGGGTGGGGGCGGCGTTCATGGTCACCGCGGATGCCATCAGCATCGCGCCGGCGGCCATGGCACTGACGATTCGTAGCCTGGTGGTCATCAGAATCTCCTGGTCTCCACTTCGGAGGGGGGTGGGAGCCCGGCTAAGGGCGTTGCAGAACGGAGGCAGTCCGGCTTAACGGCCGAGCTGCCCAATGGTGGCTTGCACTTTAGTTGCAACCGACGCCGGCAAAGGCGCATAGGAAAGCTGCGAAACCATCTTTTGTCCATCGCCGACCATCCACTTCAGGAAGTCCACGATGATGCGCTGCTTGTTGGCGTCAGCGTTTTTCATCGGGATCAGCAGCCAGGTGAAGGTGGAGATGGGATAAGAATCCTTGCCGGGAGCGTTGGTAATCGAAACCCGGTAATCCGCGGGCATGGTTTTAAGCGATGCCGCGGCGGCGGTGGTGCTGTCCAGCGAAGCTTTGACGAAATTGCCCGCGGAATTTTTAACCACGCCATACGAGATCTTGTTCTGCACTGCGTAAATGAGCTCCACGTAGCCGATCGAGCCTTCCATCTGGCGGATCATTCCGGCCACACCCTCGTTGCCCTTGGCGCCTAAACCCACCGGCCATTTCACCGAGGTGCCTTTGCCCGGGCCCGACTTCCAGTCAGAGCTGACCTTGGAAAGGTAGTCGGTCCATACGTAGGTGGTTCCGCTGCCATCGGAGCGGTGGATCACGATGATGGGCAGGTTCGGCAGGTTCACGCCGGGGTTTTCTTTAGCGATGATGGGGTCGTTCCAACTCGAAATACGCCCCAGAAAAATTCCCGCAATGGCGGCCGGGGTGAACTTCAAGTCGCCTTTCACGCCGGGCACGTTGTAAGCCGGCACGTCAGAACCCAGCACCGTGGGAATATGGAAAATCTTGACCTTGGCCTGCCCCAGCTGCTCGTCGGTCATGGGGCCGTCAGTGGCGCCAAAATCAACCGTGTTGGCCAGTACCTGGCGGATTCCCCCACCGCTGCCGATGGATTGGTAGTTGATCTGCACATCGGGGTGCAGCTTGTTGTATTCGCTGAACCATTTGGAATAAATCGGATAGGGAAATGTCGCGCCGGCGCCGTTAAGCCTGGTTTCCGCGGTGGCCGGGATCACCATCACGGCAATCACCGCCGCCATCAACGTCATCTTGCATATACGTTTCATTCTGTAGTTTCCTCGCTTTTCTTGTCTCACCTTCAGTTGTAGTGGAAGTGTGTTACGTAGCGGTTACAGCAAGGTTACAAAACCATGAATTGTTGCGGTTTCCTCTCGGATACAGGGTTAGACCCAACAACCGAGCTCCCCGCGCCCCGCGCGCCCGGTCAAGCCGGCCGGAGCAGCGGAAGAGTGAAGGAAAATGAGGAGCCATGGTTCATTTGGCTTTCCACCCGGATGGCCCCGCCGTGGCTGATCACAATGTGTTTAGCGATGGCCAGACCCAGGCCGGTGCCGCCGCTCTCGCGCCCTGCCGAACGTGCTTTGTCCACCCGGTAAAAACGTTCGAAGATGCGCGACAGATGCTCCGATGGAATGCCGGGTCCGGAATCGCGCACGTAAAATTCAGCACAATCCGGCCCCGGGATTGAGTATCCCAAATTAATTTTGGCGCCGGGCGCAGAATACTTGACGGCATTCTGGATAAGGTTGGCGAAGACCTGGTGAATGGCCTCGTAATCGGCTAGCACCAGGTCTTCCCCGGCGGCAGATGGCGGCGGCTCATCGCTGTGCAAGTGCATCCCGGCAGTCTCGGCGATCCTATGAAACGCGGAAAAAGCGTCGGCTACCAGCTCGCGGCAAGTAACCGGCTGCAATTGGAAACGCTGCTCGCCTGATTCCACTCGCGCCAGCACCAGCAGGTCGTCGGTGAGGCGCGATACCCGCACCGCGTTCTTGCGGATAATTTCGGCGAACTCCCGCACCGTATCAGGGTCAGAGCTGCCGTCGAGCAGGGTCTCCGCATAGCCCTGGATGGAGGTCAGAGGGGTGCGCAGCTCGTGGGACACGTTGGCGATGAAATCGCGCCGGGTTTTTTCCACGCGCTCGATCTCGGTGAGGTCCTGCAGCACGGCCACCGCCCCACCTGACGGCAGAGGCGCCGAAACCACCTGGAAGACCTTGCCGGCAACCACCAGGGCGGCGCGCGACTGTTGCACTCCACCGCCCGCCAGGGTTTCGCGCAGGCAGCGCAGCATTTCGGGGTCGCGGATGCTTTCGATCATAGGCATCCCGCGGCGAGTGCCGCGGGGCACCAGTTCATCCATGTGGCCGTTGGCCCATTCCACCCGGCCGTCGGCGGAAACCGCGATCACCGCTTCCTACATGCTGTTGAGCAGGGTTTCTAGCTGCTGACGGCTCTGTTCGACGGTATGGAAGCTGATTTCAAGCTGGCGCGCGCTGGCATCAAAAGCGGCGGCGACCGCGGCCAGCTCGTCGGAAGAATCTTCAGAGATACGCGCGGTAAGATCTCCGGCGGCCACTTGTTGAGCGAATCGCGCCATACGCCGCAAGCGTTTGGAGAAGGAGTGGGCGATCCAGGCGGCCAGCAACGCGGCTGCCAGCAGCGACAGGAGCGACGCGATCAGCAGGTTCCGGCGCACCACGGCGGCGGTGCGGCGCACCACCGCCAGCGGATAAGCCAGACGCACCACCCCGCCCCGCACCGGGGCCGCCGCGTACATAAACTCGATGCCCAGCGTTTTACTGGTGCGAGTGGAGTTGCCCGCGTCCCCGCGAAGCGCGGCCGCGACTTCAGGACGCTGCGCGTGATTTTCCATATGCGCAGGGTCGGCTTCGGAATCCGCCAGCACCTTTCCCGAAGAATCGATCATGGTGGCGCGCGCGCCGGCGGCACGGGCTTCCTGCGCGACAATTTCCGCCAAGGGATGCGCGTGGTCGTTATCCACACGATTGGCAAACAGCCTGACCTCGCGTGATAAATGCATTTGCGTCTGTTCGCGCAACGAATCTTCCCAGGCGCGGCGAATAGTCACGTCCATGGTGATGGTTGCGGTCAGAATGACGAGGAAGAATGCAGCCAGCAGTTTCCAAAAATACCGGCTTCTCACTTGGGAACCTCGAAACGGTAGCCGGTGCCGCGAAAGGTCTTGAGAAAGCGGGGCGACTCTGGATTGACTTCAATCTTCTCGCGAATGCGGCGCACGTACACATCGACGGAGCGCGGAGTCACAAAGCTGGTATCGCGCCACACCGCGTCGAGCAACTGGTCGCGGGTGAAGACCCGGCCGGGGTGGCGCGCTAAATAGTCCAGCAGGCGAAATTCGGTGGCGGTGGTGGTGACGGTCTTCCCGCGCACCGTCAGCGACATCGCCCCGGAATCGATCTCAATGTCTCCGGCGGTCACTTTCATGGGCGGCAAGGGACGCTCGAAGCGCCGCAGCACCGCTTTGACCCGCGCCACCAACTCGCGCGGGCTGAAAGGTTTGGTGATGTAATCATCGGCGCCGGTTTCGAGGCCGAGCACGCGATCAGCCTCGGCGCTGCGGGCGGTCAGGAAGATGATGGGGACCGAATGCAGCGACGAACTTTGCCTTAGGTTGCGGCAGACTTCGAGTCCATCGCCGCCGGGCACCATGATGTCGAGCAGAAAAAGCGCGGGGCCTTGTTTTTCCGCCTGGCTGAGAATGCGCTGGGCGGTGGGAAAAATTACCACATCGAAATTGGCCCCGGTCAGATGGTGACTTGCCAGGCGGGCAATATCGGCGTCGTCTTCCAGAACAAAGATAATCTGCTTCACGCGGTCATTTTAGTGCAACACAACGTTGTTAAAGGAAGATGAATCCGGCTATTTTGGCGCTTTCGGCGGAATCCAATAGATCTCTTCCTTGATCGCCTGCCGGGGGAGCCCCCGTCGCTGCAAAATTCCTCGAGTGTGGGCGATCATTTCAGGATGGCCGCAGAGGTAAGCGGTGGAATTGTCTCCGTTCATCTCCCAACGGTCGCAATACTTTCTCACCAGGTCATCGACCCTGCCGACTTCATGCTTCCATTCCTTGTCTTCCCACGGCCGGCTGACGGTGGGCACATATTCGAACCATGGAACCTCAGCTGCAATTTGGGAGAGCTCTTCGCGGTAGGCAAGTTCCCACGAGCGGCTGGCGCCATCCAGCAGATACAGCTTGTGACCCTCAGGATATTTATTTTGCTTCCCATGCCGGTAGAGCGTCCGAATATAGCTCACGAATGGCGCCACCCCGGTGACCGTGGATAACAGCAGGTGTTTATGCCGGGCCAGGGGCGCCGCCAGCATCCGACCTTCTTCCCGGTCATGAATTTCCAGCATGAACCGGCCTTTGGCAGACTTGCGCATCCACAGATGATCGCCGGGCTGCAGTTTGTAGAGCAGCGGAGTAAGACCGCCGTGGTGCACCAGCTCCAAAAAAAATTCCAGATGCGATTCCTCCGGCGAAGAAACGATC
Source organism: Terriglobales bacterium (assembly GCA_038210375.1). Taxonomy (GTDB): domain Bacteria; phylum Acidobacteriota; class Terriglobia; order Terriglobales; family Acidobacteriaceae; genus JBBQWT01. The sequence goes on from JBBQWT010000005.1 coordinate 89,074, forward strand.
GAGTAGGGTCGTTCGATGGGGCGTGCGGTGTTATCCGCCGGATCGGTCTTTACTCCCAGGGTGGCATATTGTCCGGGCAGAAAATTAAATTCCGCCCCGGGATCGACTCGGATCGACCACAACTCGGCGGTGATGTCTTTCCGCGCGGTCACCGTGGCTTGAAAAAATTTATCGGCGTTGAACCCCGCGGGGCTGGTTTCACCGGCAGCCATAGCGCGCGAATCTCCATCTTGACCCGGCGAACTGGGCGGTGGGCCGCTGCAATCTTAGTGCAGCCGACGGGTGCAGGCGATTAATTTATTTCGCCCCGATACGGGTGTTAGGGAATCGAGAGCAAACTCTTTGCGTGTAAAATCGCCAAACTGATGATGGATTCCCCCGAACCTCCAGCCGGCGGCGAGCGCACCCCGGAGACGCGCGCCGGGGTGCTGGAAATGTTGCGGCCATCGCGCCAGTACAGCGCCCAATCCGCGGCATGGCTCATGATGTTCGCGGTGTTCCTCTCGCGGATATTCGGCTTTCTGCGCGAGTCCTATATCGCCTGGGCCTTCGGCGCCGGCCTCAAGACCGACGCGTTTGTGGCCGCGTTTACCCTGCCCGATTACTTGAATTACCTGCTGGCTGGCGGCGCGGTTTCCATAACTTTTGTCTCCATTTTCAGCCGCTATGCCGCGCAGGGCCGCGAGGCCGACGCGCAAAAAGCTTTCAGCACGGTGATCACCGTAATGACCGCGGTGCTGGCGGTTGCGGTGGCGCTGGCCTGGATTTTCACTCGTCCACTGGAGGGTTGGATGTTCCCGGAATTCCGGCCGGAGCAGTTGCAGCTTTGCGTATCGCTCACCCGCATCCTTCTGCCCGCGCAGTTGTTTTTTTATGTGGGCGGCGTAGTCTCGGCGGCCCAGCTTTCGCGCCGCCAGTTCCTGATTCCCGCGTTTACCCCCATCATCTACAACGTCGGCATTATCGCCGGTGGACTTTTACTGGGGCACAGCATGGGAATTTCATCTCTCGCGGTGGGCGCGGTCGCCGGCGCCCTGCTCGGCCCGTTTCTGCTGAACGTCTACGGAGCGCGCCTGGCGGGAATGAAATTTGCCATCTCGTTCGATCTTGCGGATCCGGGCTTCCGCGAATGGCTGCGTCTTTCCATTCCCCTGATGCTGGGAGTCTCACTGGTGGCAGTCGATGATTGGATCTTGCGCTACTTCGCCTCCGGAGGCGCGGGCGACATTACCCGTCTGAACTATGCGAAGCGATTGTTCTCGGTTCCCATTGCGGTGTTGGGACAGGCGGTCGGCCAAGCCTCACTGCCATTCTTCAGCAGGCTTTTTGGCGCCAACAAACGGGCGGAAATGGCCGCCAGCGTGAACCAGGCGGTCTATCGCATGGCGGCCATCTCGTTCCTGGCCACGGCGTGGATGGTGGCCTGCGCGCTGCCCCTGGTGGACCTGATCTACCGGCGCGGCCGCTTTAGTATTTCCGATTCCCAATCCACCGCAATTCTCTTTTTCTGTTTTGCGTTTTCTCTTGTCTTCTGGTCGGCGCAGGCGCTTTACGTGCGCGCTTTCTATGCCGCCAGCGATATGTGGACGCCCATGATTGCCAGTACCCTGGTGACCCTGGCTTCCCTGCCGGTGTATTACGGATTGTTCAAGAGCCATGGGGTGGTGGGATTGGCCATCGCATCCAATATCGGAATCATGGCCAACACCGTGGTCACCGCCATCATGCTGCATCGCAAAAACCTTGTCCCGCTACCGGGCCTGGCCTGGGCGCAGCTGGGCAAAGCGCTGGGAACCGCCGTGGTTGCCGGGGCGGCCGGAATCGCGGTGGCGCGCACCGTCCCCTGGAATGGGTCGCGCATCGCCGATTTCGAATCCCTGGGATTAGTGACCCTGACCTGGGCGGCGGCGGTCAGCGCGGGATTGTGGGCGAGCAATTCCGATCTATTGCAAATGCTGCCTAGGCGACGGCGATCGTCATGAGACGCAAACCGCAAACACCTTCGCGCAAGCGATTCAGTGGCCCTCCCAAACGGAAGATCGATAAGGCCGTGGTATCCGTGCCGCGCACTGATTCAACGGCTGCACCGGCCCGCCAGGATTCGCAATCCCTTGAAGCCCGGGTGCTGCAGTTCATCACCCGACAGCCGCGGCAGATGGCAGGGTACAAGCAGATGGTCCGCGAGATGGGACTGGAGGGCGAAGACCGCCGGCAACTGGCGAGCACGCTCGCGGGAATGTCCAGCCGGGGTAAATTGCAGGAACGCGACGACGACCGCTTCGCGCTCCCCTCCGCCGCGGCCGGCAAGAACATGGTGGTGGGCCGGCTGACCATGCATCGCGATGGATATGGCTTCGTGATTCCGGAATCGACGCGCGACGGCAGGAAATTCGATCGCGATATTTTCATTCCGCCTCCGGCGGTGGGGCCCGCCATGCATGGCGACCGGGTGCTGGTGGAGATGGGGCCGGTACAACGCGAAGGCCGCACCGAGGGCCGCATCGTGCGCGTGGTCGATCGCGCCCACGCCACCGTGGTGGGTACTTTTCATTACGGCGACCGCGAAAACTTTGTCACTTCCATCGACGATAAGCTCGCGCTCGAAATCATGATCCCCGCGGGTATGGAGCGACCTTCGCCGGCTACACTCTCCGGCGAGAGCAGTTCCGCAGACGAGTCCGCGCTACCTCGCCGAGCCGGCTCGCCCCATCGCGTGCTAGGCAATGAAGCCCGCCTGAAGCAGGGCCCGAAGGACGTTGACGGTGTGGTGGTTGACGTGGAGATTACCGACTGGCCGACGGCGACGCGCAAAGCCCGCGGACGAGTCGTGGAAATCATCGGCTACGAAGACGACTTCGGCGTGGATGTTGAGATCATCATCCGCAAGCATCACCTGCCTCACATTTTTCCCGCCGCTGTGCTGGCGCAGGCGCAGCGCATCAGCGGGGTGGTCCCCGCCAGCGACTTGGCAGCCCGCCACGACTATCGCAGCGTCCCCATCGTCACCATCGATGGCGAAACCGCACGCGATTTCGATGACGCGGTGACCGCGCTGCGGCTGCCCAATGGAAACTACGAGCTGCAGGTGCATATCGCGGATGTTGCCCACTATGTGGAAGAAGGTACCTCCATCGATGCGGAAGCGCGCTTGCGCGGTACGTCGGTGTACTTCCCCGATCGCGCCGTCCCCATGCTTCCCCTTGAGCTTTCCACCGACATCTGCAGCTTGCGGCCGCAGGTTGAGCGCCTGGTGCTTTCCTGCATCATGGAAATTGATCATGCCGGCGAAGTGGTGGGATACCAGATTCACGAGGGCGTGATCCAGTCCGCCGAGCGCATGACCTACGGGAATGTGCAGTTGATTCTCGATGGAGATGCCGGGGTGCGCGAGCGCTACCGGCGCCTGCTGCCGGAATTTCAATTGATGGAGGAAGTGGCGCTGGCGCTCAATCGCAAGCGGGTGCGCCGCGGCTCCATCGACTTCGACCTGCCGGAGCCGGTGATCGAGTTTGACGACGCCGGATTGATGCAGGGCGTGACTCGCTCCGAGCGCCAGTTTGCCAACCGCTTGATCGAGGAATTCATGCTGGCGGCCAATGAATGTGTGGCGTCTTACCTCGAACACCTCGAAGTGCCGGCCCTTTATCGCACCCACCAGAAACCCGAGGCGCGCAAGGTCTATGACTTTGAGATCATCGCCGCCACCTTCGGATATTCGCTGGGAGTGGGCGCGCTGCCGGTGCAGCGCACGTATTTAAAAGCTGATAAGCGCGCGCACCAGAGCCGCGGCGGCGGACGCGACCGCGGCTCGCGCCCGGTGGAAGTGCCGCAGGACGTCCACATCACTCCGCGGATGTACCAGAAACTCACCCAGAAGATCGCGGGGAAGCCGGAAGAGCGCATCCTCTCGTTTCTCATGTTGCGTTCGCTGAAGCAGGCCCGCTATTCCGAGGTGAACGATGGACACTTCGCCCTGGCCGCCCCGGCATACACCCATTTCACCTCGCCCATCCGTCGCTATCCTGACCTGGTGGTGCATCGGATCCTCAAGCGGGTGCTGCGCGAGCAAGCCGAGATCGCGCCTTCGCCAGTGCGGGAAAACCTCAAGACCGCATCCGGCCGCCCGTCGCCGTGGTCGAAGCGTACTCCTTCCGATCATCAATCGGGAACGGCCAAAAGGGCCCGCAGCGCCGCCGATGAAGAGATGCACGACGTCGCTGAGACTGCGAGCCAGACCGAGCGTCGCGCCGACGAGGCGGAACGCGAGCTGATGGAGTGGAAGAAGATGAAATTCATGCAGCAGCGGCTGGGAGATGATTATCCCGGCCTGGTGATCAGCATCACCAAGTACGGAATGTACGTTGAGCTGCTGGATATGTTCATCGAAGGGTTTGTCCCCCTGACGACCATGACCGACGATCACTACACCTTCAGGGAAAACACCCGGCAGATAATCGGGGAACGCTCGCGCATGACCTATTCCATGGGCGACCGGGTGCAGGTGCTTGTGGATCGCATCGACCGTACCCAGAAGCGGATCCAATTTTCGATCCTGCACCAGTGACACTGGGCGCGAATCGAGGGAAGCTTGAAACTTTGAATTGAGCAGTACGGTTCCGGATTTCAGTTTCCGTGGCCGCCGCTGCGCTCGGCAAACATCCAGCGATGGCCTTCGTTATCCGCCGCGCGATATTGTCTCTCCCCGCCGCCGCCTTTCTCAATGGCACTCAAGATAGTGGCGCCCGCGGCTTCGGCCTGCAGGTAATGCGCATCCAGGTCCTTTACGTACACCATGACTCCGTCAATCACCCAGGGGACGTCGGTCCATCGCCGCGCCGACTCGCAATTTTCAGCATGCCGGCGCGGTCCCTGGTAATCGAGGGTGGGACTGGCCACCATCACGGTGCCGCCGGAAATTTCCAGCTCGCCATGCACCACCAGGCCTTCATCATTTTCGATGCGACGGGTTTCTTTAAAGCCAAAAGCCAGCACCAGCCAATCCATGGCGGCGCCCGCGTTCTCGTAGGCGATGAAAGGGAAAACCGATTGCGACATGGGAAACTCCCTGAGTAAGATACGGTCCTGCGCTGTGGCGGCTTACACCATACTCAAATCGCCGGCGATTAACAAACCAGAAACGTGGACCAACCTCGACGGAATTGATGCAGGCAGGCCCCCAACCGGATGTCATTCTGACGACCCCCGGCTTTATCGGGGCGAGGAAGAATCCCTACCCTCGGCAAACTCTCAGCTACCCCGATGGTTCATCTCCGCCGAATACTGACCACCATACGATGACGGTCGAGCGCGTTGCCTGCTCCAATGCGGAAGACCGAAAAAGACCCCAGGGAAATACTTGTCGAACAGTAGGGGTCCTTCCTCACCCCCGATAAAACCGGGGGCGTCAGGATGACACCGGGGAAGGGGGGTTGGAGATGGCGAGATTCTTCCGCGGACAAGAATCGAAATGGCACACCGCAGCTACGTAACCGCTCTAGCTTCGTGAAGCTTATTCAGTGCCTTTTGCGCGGCGGCGTCTTGTTGGGGTCGTAATTGATATTCGCGGTGAACAGCGAATCGGCCAGGCCGCTGTTGTAAGTGACCGTCCTGATAAATCGCTCGGAGACCAGTTCCCCGTTGTGACTGCGCGCCACCGAGTGCGGGGTGTTGATGCCTTGCTCGGGGCGGTAGTTATCGTAAACTTCGCCTTCTTCATCATGCTCGCGGCTGGCGGGGTCGCGGACGGTGTAGGTCTTCTTGACCGGCAGGTGAGTGTGAGAGTCGATAAACAGGGTCACCCCTTCGTTTTTTGCGTTCATGATGGTGACCTGCTCGACCTGTTTGCGCTCGGCAAGGGTGGTCCCATCGTAGAAAAGAGCAACCCCCGGCTGGTTGATCCAGCGGCGCAACACAAATTCCAGGCTGAACATGCGGCGATGGAGATACTCGGCGAGGTCGGCCGGATCTTCCGCGCGAGTGCCGCGGTAGGTGGTTTCCAAGCCGACATCCCCGTTATGGATCACGACCCAATCGCGCTGCTTGGTGAGCTCGACGCGGTCTTTGTCCGGAAACTTCCAGAAGCGCCAGAATAATGCGCCCTCTCCGTTGGGGACGCCGTGATAGAACCCGTACGTCCGGCCTTCCTGGCGCATGTCCTGAATATTGAGATAGGCCTGCCCGCCCAGAGCCTGGATCGCCTGATCGAGCACCGCCCGCGCTTTTTTGGCGTTGTTGGCGTCGGCTGGTATGGCCGCCGGAGTCTGCGCGCTGGCGGCAAGAGCACAAAGAGTGAAAATAATAGCGATAAAAGTGGGCTTCATGACGGACCAGAGATTAGACGCTGCGGCATGCGTTGGCGATGCATGCTTTAGTCCGGTGAAACCGGAGAATACGCCGCTCTTACCACTTTCAAAGATCATTCGCCCAGTTTTCGGTTCGTGCAATATCTTTCACACGAAGAAATGCTCTGTCATTGGTGACGAGGATCGCGCCGGTAGCGATTGCATGAGCCGCTATCAACATATCCAGATTTCCCAAAATCTTTCCCGACGCCTCCAGTTTTGACCGGAGCGCCCCGTAAGCCAAGGCCTCCTCCCTGCCCCAGGGAAGTACCCTTATTCTGGCGAAGAACGTTTCGAGGGAAGTTTGCAGAACATGTGCATTTGGAGTCTTAGCCAGCCCATATTGGATTTCGCCTTCGGTTATAGCAGATATGGACGCAACTTGACTTTCGCCGAGGCGAGCCAGTTTGGCGCGCGCCGCGGGAGAATTCCCTTTGACGATATAGCTGACCGTATTGGTATCGATCATGAAGAGTTGGGTCAACGGTCTTCCCTTTTTTGGGGAAGACCTTGGGCACGTTCCGACAGAAAATCATCGGGAAAGCCGGCTTTGTCCAAGGCGTCATAAACTTCATTCCACCCTCCTGGCGCCTGCGAAAGAATTAAGTCCCCACTTTGAGGATCTCGGCGGATGTAAACCTGATCTACCGTGAATCGGTACTCGGCGGGAATGCGGACAGCTTGGCTGCGACCGCTCATAAATACACGTGCTTTTTGGACGTTCGGCATAGTTGTTTCCTTGGTATATATCATGCTATATACCTAAGTTAAAATCAAGAGCGATCCCAGAGGCGGACTGCTCAAAATCGCCCATATCCCGGTAAAGTTATAATCAGCCGGGAACCGCAGATTTCTATTGTTCCCTCGCACGGTGCCAATCAAATCCAATTCGCGAAACCTTCCGCGGGTTACTTATGCCGATGCCGGGGTGAATATCGCCGCCGGAAACCGCGCCAAGCAGCGCATCAAGTACCTGGCGCGCAAGACCTTTAACCGCGGGGTGCTCAGCGAAATTGGCGGGTTCGGCGGTCTTTTTGCGGTGGATAAAAACAAATTCCGCGATCCGGTGCTGGTGTCGAGCGTCGATGGGGTAGGCACCAAGCTCAAGCTGGCATTCATGATGGACCTGCACCACACCGTCGGCGCTGACCTGGTCAACCACTGCGTGAACGATATCGCGGTGCAGGGCGCGACCCCTTTATTTTTCATGGATTACCTGGCGACCGGCAAGCTGGACCCGGCGGTGGCGGAAAAGATTGTCGGCGGGATGGCGCGTGCGTGCAAGAAGAATGGCTGCGCCCTGATCGGCGGCGAAACCGCCGAGATGCCGGGCTTTTATCCGGAGGGCGAATATGACCTGGCCGGCTTTATCGTGGGCATGGTCGATCGCAGCCGCATCATCACCGGCGAACGGGTGAAGGCAGGCGACGTCGTGATTGGCTTGCCCTCGAATGGCCTGCATACCAACGGATATTCCCTGGCGCGAAAATTGTTTTTTGAGACCGCGGGATACGGGCCCGATACCTATATCCCCCAGCTCAAGAACCGGGCCGGGGCGGAGCTCATGCGCACTCACAAGAGTTACTGGCCGGTGCTGCGGCGCCTGCTGACCGGTCAAACGGTTTCCGCGATGGCACACATCACCGGCGGCGGTATTACCGAAAATCTGCCTCGCGTGCTGCCCAAAAACCTGAGCGCCGTGGTGGAGATGGGTTCCTGGCCGGTGCCCCCGGTGTTTCAACATTTGCAGTCTCTGGGTAACGTGGAACATAGCGAGATGATGCGCACCTTCAATATGGGGATTGGCATGATCCTCGTGATTCCGGCGCGGAATTTTAAAAAGGTCAGCGGGCTGCTCCGCCGTTCCGGGGAAAAGAGCTACGTCATCGGCCGGGTGGAAAAGGGCGGCCACAAAGTGATTTATTCCTAGCCGGCTGGAGAACGCACATCCAACCAATACGCACATGAACGCCATGCAAAATCTGGGCATTCTACTTTCCGGCAGGGGTTCCAACTTCGAGGCCATCGCCGACTCGGTGGCCGCGGGAAAGCTGCCGGCAAAGATTTCGATCGTGATCTCCAACCGCGACGACGCGGCCGGGATTTCCGCCGCGCGCCGCCGCGGGCTCGCGGTCGAAGTGATTCCTTCCACGGGCATGAAACGCGAGGAACACGAAGCTGCGGTGCTCGCCACGCTGCAGGCGGCAAGAGTGGATTGGGTGTGCCTGGCCGGATATTTACGCTTGCTTTCCCCGCTGTTTGTGCGGGCGTTTGCCCAGCGGATCCTGAATATTCATCCTTCACTACTGCCCGCGTTTCCCGGCCTGGGGGCGCAACAACAAGCGCTGGAACACGGCGTCAAGGTCACAGGATGCACGGTGCATTTCGTCGATGAGAGCCTGGACCACGGCCCCATCATCGTGCAGAAGGCGGTTTCGGTTTTGCCGACCGATACTTTGGAGGCGCTCGAAGCACGCATCCTGGAACAGGAGCACATTCTTTACAGTCAAGCGCTGGCACTGGTGCTCTCCGGTGACTGGAAGGTAGAAGGCCGCCGGGTGGTCAGCCGGTCGTGATCGCAGAAATCCTGATGGAGGAATTTTCCCGCAAATGTTACGAGTAAAACTGTTACACGCCGAGGCAGTGCCGCCCACGGTCGCCCATCCCGGCGAAGACCTGGGGTATGACCTTTACGCAGCCGAAGCCCTGGTGATTCCCTCGGGAGCGATGGGGCAGATCAAGACCGGGATCGCCGTAGAGATCTTCGGCCCCGGAGGCGAGCCCATGGGCGCGGTGGTCCGCGACCGGTCATCCATGGCGTTGCGGCGCCTGGTTGTGACCGCGGGAGTGATCGATGCCGGTTACCGAGGAGAACTGAAAATCCTGATGGAAAACTTCGGCCCGCAGGAGGCGCGCATCAACGCCGGCGACAAGATCGCCAACCTGCTTCCCTACCCGGTGCTGACCGGCGCCGTTGAGGTTGCCGCCGAACTGGGTGCATCGGTGCGGAAAGATGGCGGATTTGGGTCGTCGGGGAAGTGAATCGCGGCAACCGTTCTCGGATCGCACATGAAACCAAGACCAAAAGAAGACGCGAGGTCCTTCGCTCAAACAAGAAGCAAAGGCTCGCTCCAGGATGACAAAGGGTTAGGGCATGTTCGTTTACCGATTTCGTTTCATACGACTTCTTGAACTTTGTGCGGCATCAGGTCAAGAACACAGCCGCCCGCACCCGACCCGGTACAATCAATCCATGATCGTCCTGGCGGTGCGAATTGTGGTGAAGGCTGGTGCCGAAGATCAGGTCGCTGAGTATTTTCGGCGGCTTACCGCGGAGAGCCGCAACGAGCCCGGCTGCATTCAGTATGTGGCGCACCAGTCGGTCGCGGCGCCGCGAAGCTTTTTGGTGTACGAACAATATAAAGATGAGGCGGCGCTCGACGCGCACCGCACTGCCATCCATTTCAAGAATTACGCCACCGATGGTTTATACCCGCTAACGGAAAGCCGCGAGGCCGACCTGTATCACGCTTTGTCTTAGCCCCCCGGGCACCGATGCCTCAATTCAAGCCGGTTGACGAGCAATTCGCATACATCGCCAAGGGCGCCGCGGAAATTATTCGCGAGGATGAGCTGCGCCAGAAGCTGCAGGCTTCGCGAGACAGCGGGAAGCCGCTGCGGGTGAAGGCCGGGTTCGATCCCACGGCGCCCGACCTTCATCTCGGGCACACCGTGCTCATCCGCAAGCTCAAGCATTTTCAGGACCTCGGCCACGAGGTCATCTTCCTGATCGGCGATTTCACCGGCATGATCGGCGACCCTACCGGCCGCTCGGTCACGCGCAAACCGCTGACTCCGCAGGAAATTCAAAGCAACTCGGAGACCTACAAGGCGCAGGTCTTCAAGATCCTCGATCCGCACAAGACCGTCGTCGATTTCAACAGCCGCTGGTTCGCGAAGTTCAGCGCTGAAGATTTCATTCGCCTGGCCGCCAAATACACCGTCTCCCAGGTGCTGGAACGCGAGGACTTTCACCAGAGATTCACCCAGGAGAAACCCATCGCGCTGCACGAGCTGCTGTACCCGCTGGCCCAGGGCTACGATTCAGTGGCGCTTGAGGCCGATGTGGAGCTGGGCGGGACCGACCAGAAATTCAACCTGTTGGTGGGCCGCGAGCTGCAACGGCATTACCAGCAGCCTTCGCAGGTGGTGCTGACCATGCCCATCCTGGAGGGCCTCGACGGCCGGCAGAAGATGTCGAAGTCGCTGAACAACGCCATCGGGATCACCGACGCTCCGCCGGAAATGTACGGCAAGGTGATGTCGATCTCCGACGACCTGATGTGGCGATTTTACGAGCTGCTCACCGATCTCGGCACCGCCGACATCGCGCGGGTGCGGCAGGAGGTCGCCGCCGGCAAAAATCATCCCATGAACGTGAAGCAGGACTTGGCGCGACTGATAGTGAAGGACTTTCATTCCGAGGCCGCCGCGCAAGAGGCGGAAGCAGGATGGGGCAAGCAATTCCAGAAAGACGAGGTGCCCAACAAACTCGAAGAATTCACCATTCCCGCCGCCGACGTGGCCTACCGTAGCGCGGATTCCAAAGCTGATGCGCCGGGGGGATCATCGGCAAAATTGCCGATCCGTATGGATAAAGTATTGGTGCGCACCGGACTTTCGGCTTCTTCCACCGAAGCGCAGAAGGCCATCAAGCAGGGAGCGATGCGGATCGATCAAAGCGTGATCGCCACGCATATTTACGAGCTGCAAGTACCCTCAACTTTTGCGCTGCGGCTGGGGCGCAAGTGGGTCAGCGTGCGCCTGACTGCGAATCCCTAGCTCGTCGAGGTTGAGGCGTTTGGCTGATCATGGCGCAACGAAATTGAATTGATGCGAGCTGCCACGCTTTTTGCGCCGCACGTAAACCGCAAGCACCGGGAACGTTTTCGCGCCTCCGGCGTGGAATTTGTCGATTCCCTCGCCGGGGCTGATGTAGCGCTCATCTTCGGTGGCGACGGCACCATCCACCGGCATCTCCCAGAGCTGGTGCGGCTCGAGATTCCCATGCTGGCGGTCCCGGCCGGCAGTGGCAACGATTTTGCGCACTCGCTGGGAATCAGCTCGATCGGAGCCGCGCTCACGGCCTGGGAGAAGTTCTACGCCGGTTCGGGAACGATGCGCGCAGTGGATCTCGGCAGGATCATGCAGTCCCCTGAGCCGGCGCCCGATGATGTTTGGTTTTGCGCCGTAGCGGGCGCCGGCCTCGATGGCGATGCCAACCGCCGGGCCAATCGCATGCCGGGCTGGCTGCGCCGCCACGGCGGCTACCTGGTGGCGGCCACCCAGGCACTGGCGACCGCGAATCCAGTGCAAATGTCAGTGCGCGCGAGCAGCGGGCAACAGGCGGCGGGACCGGCATGGTTCGTCGCCATCGCCAATACTCCGCGCTATGGCGACGGGATGCTGATCGCGCCCCAGGCGAAACTCGACGATGGGCTGCTGGACGTGTGTTTCGTCAGCCACTGCGGCAAGCTGCGGCTGCTGCGAAACCTTCCTGGAATATTTTCCGGGGCCCACGTTCGCATGCGCGAAGTGATCACACTGCGCGGCGCGGAGATGCGGCTGGAGGCTGATCCGCCGCTGATGATTTACGCCGATGGCGAGCCGTCAGGGCTGACCCCGGTCAACATCCGCGTCATGCCTCGCGCTTTGCGGGTGATTGTGCCGTGACCAGCGAGTGCAACACCGATAATGGCGCCAGCATGGTTTGGCTCAGATTTCTGATCATTTCTCTCATGGTGCTGCTCGGGCATATTGCCGCCCGCCCCGCAGCTGCGTCTCAAAAGAAAACATTTGCGCCAGCTCTTAGTAAAGGCTGCCCTCTTCATCGCAAGCTTGAAGATGAGCAGAAATTTTCAGACCTGATTATTCTTACCTTTCGCGGAACCGACTTCGACGGCTGCGTCCAGATTCTCAGGGGTAATCAGATTATTTTCTCCCAGCACACGGCGGGCAAAGTTGTAATCGGCAACGACGTCAACAAGAATCTTAGGGGCGAAGTCTTCCATGCGCCACCCATTCCGCTCGGCACCGACATGACCGGCCTAGGGAAGCCAGACCTCCTCCTGGGTGAGTGGAGCGGCGGGATGCATTGCTGTTTTACTTTTCACATTTTGGAACTGGGAGACCGCCCCCATGAGATTGCTACCGTCCCGACAAGAGACTCGGATTATGCGCATTTTGAGGATCTATCCCACGACGGCAGCTATCAGTTCGTCGGGTGGGATTTCACTTTTGCCTATTGGGGGACAGGCTTTATGCAGTCACCAGCTCCCCGCATTGTTCTTCGCTTCAATGGCAGAAGGTTTGAACTGGCGCCGGATCTCATGCGACAAGTCCCGCCATCTGCCCAGGAACTGAAGAGAAAAAAGATTGAGGCTCACGACGGCAAGTGGGAAGGCGAAAATCCTCCGCCCGTCCTTTGGGGAACGATGCTGGATTTGATTTACTCGGGTCACGCAGGGCTCGCATGGAAGTTCTTAAACGATGGCTGGCCGACCGGTCACCCGGGCAAAGCGACGTTCCTCCACGATTTTTGCCGCCAACTGGAGAAGAGCCCATATTTCTCGAACTTGCGCCCCACGATCGGGCCCGCGCCATGCAGATTCACTCCTGCAAAGGGTGTAAACTAAATTTTTATGACCGATGAACCGAAATCACGCGTTTTAACATGGGTATTGGTTGGGGGCGGGGGATTTTTACTCTTTGTTCTGGCGGTTTTCAGCCTGGTTTACATCTCACTTCGCCACCAGGATAAGACCGAGTTCGCCGGGTTTGGCGATAAGATCGGCGTCATTGACCTCGAAGGGGTGATCCTGCAATCGAAGCCCTTCATCACCCAGCTCAAGAAATATGCTGACGACGATTCCATCAAGGCCATCATCATTCACGTGAACACCCCCGGCGGCGGTGCGGCGGCTTCGCAGGAGATGTACGAGACGGTCAAGCGGCTGCGCGAGCAGAAGAAGAAGCGCATTGTGGCGGCGGTGGAGACCGTGGGCGCCAGCGGCGGCTACTACGTCGCGGTGGGCACCGACAAGATTTACGCCAACCCGGCGTCGATCGTGGGCAGCATCGGCGTGATCGCCCAGTGGTACAACTATGGCGACCTGATGCATTGGGCCAAGATCCACGACATCACCCTGAAATCGGGCGAGCTGAAGGACGCGGGCACCCCTACCCGCGAGATGACTCCGGCCGAACGGGTGTACATGCAGGGGTTGATCGACGATATGTTCGGCCAGTTCGTGACCGCCGTGGCCCAGGGCCGCAAGCTGCCTGAGGACGAGGTGCGCAAGCTCGCCAGCGGCCGGGTGTGGACCGGCCAGCAGGCTTTGCCGCTGAAACTTGTGGACCAGCTGGGCACGTTTCAGGATGCGGTGGACGATACCGCCAAAGCCGTGGGCATCCACGGCGAGCCGACCCTGGTGCATCCGGATAAAGAAAGACACACCGCGTGGGACCTGCTGTTCGGAGACTATTCTGATTTCTGGCCGGAGCGGGCAAAGTTAATGCAGACCAATGTGGGATTTTATTATTTGTGGCGCTAATCCAGTTCCTGATACCCAGTTTGATTTGAGGATGTTATGACCAAGGCAGATCTCATCGAAGAAGTAGCGCGGCTGGTCGAAGTGACCCGCAAGGACAGCGAAGTGATCGTCGAAACCATCTTCGACAGCGTGGTAAATTCCCTGCGCGCCGGAGACAAGATTGAGATTCGCGGCTTTGGCAGTTTTCGCACGCGGCAGCGCAAGGCGCGCGTGGGACGCAATCCCAAGACCGGCGAGCGCGTCGAGGTTCCCGCCAAGAAGATCCCATTTTTCAAGCCCAGTAAGGAATTGAAAGACCTGGTAAACAGTGGTCCTGCGGTGGTGAAGCCGGCGCCGCCCTCGGATGAGCCCGCCACCATGCTGTGAGCGCCGTGCACCCGCGCGGCTTTTCCGCAACTTAAGTTAACTTTCCCGGCGACGCGCAATCGCTTTGCCCAGCGCGCTTAAAATAAACCAGCGAGGATTTCCAGCCATGCCCAGCAAAAAAGATTATCTCGGCGAAAAAATCAAACACCTCTCGGTCACTGACCACAACGTAGTTGACCTGGTGAGCGCCATGGAATCGATGGCGTACAGCGCCCGCGATCTGCACCGGGCGGCGAGCATTTACGATCGCATGCTGCGCGACCACGACTGCGGCGTGATTCTCTGCCTGGCGGGCTCGCTGATCAGCGCGGGCTTAAAACAGATATTCGTGGACATGATCCGCTACAACATGGTGGACGCCGTGGTCAGCACCGGCGCCAACATCGTGGACCAGGATTTCTTCGAGGCCCTCGGCTTCCATCATTACCTGGGCCAGGACAGCGTGAAGTCCGGCATGGAAGACGGCGCGTTGCGCGACCTGCACATCGACCGCATTTACGACACCCTGATCGACGAGGACGAGCTTCGCATCTGCGACGAGACCACCCAGAAGATCGCCGACAGCCTGGAGCCGCGGCCGTATTCCTCGCGGGAATTCATCCGCGCCATGGGCGCCTACCTCGAAGACGGCCATGCCAGGACCAAGGACAGCATCGTGCTCGAAGCCTATCGCAAGGATGTTCCCATCTTCTGCCCCGCATTCAGCGATTGCTCGGCGGGCTTCGGCCTGGTGGCGCACCAGCATGAGCGCGGCGACAAGCCCAGGGTTTCCATCGACAGTGTCAAGGATTTCTACGAGCTCACCCAGCTCAAGATGAAGAACCCCAGCACCGGCCTGTTCATGATCGGCGGCGGTGTGCCCAAGAACTTTGCGCAGGACATTGTGGTCGCGGCCGAAGTGCTCGGGGAGGATGCTCCGATGCATAAATATGCGATCCAGATCACGGTGGCCGACGTTCGCGACGGCGCGCTCTCCAGCAGTACCTTGAAAGAAGCCAGCAGCTGGGGCAAGGTCGATACCGCGTACGAACAGATGGTATACAGCGAAGCCACCCTGGCGGTGCCGTTGATCGTGGGCTATGCGTACCAGAAGGACGGCTGGAAGAAGCGGCAGGAACGGCGCTGGGCGCAGTTGCTGGATAAAGTAGCGGTGAGCTAGCTTTCTCCGGGCGGTACCGCGCTATTCGTAGCGCAGGGCGTCAATCGGGTCGAGCTTGGCGGCGCGCGCCGCGGGATAGATGCCAAAGAACAACCCGACTGAGACGGACGTGCTGAACGCGGCAATGACCCAGGGAATGGAAATCTGCGACGGCACCGGCGACAGCAGGTTGATCACCATGCTAAGCCCCGCGCCCATGATGATTCCAATGGCCCCACCGGCGCCGGTCAACACCATCGCCTCCAGCAAAAACTGAATCAGGATGTCGCGCCGCCGGGCGCCAATGGCTTTGCGGACGCCGATTTCGCGGGTGCGCTCGGTCACCGACACCAGCATGATGTTCATCACCCCGATGCCGCCCACCATCAGCGCGATCGACGCAATGACCAGCGCCACCAGGTAAACCCCACCGGTAAGCTGCTGGTAGAAATCCATGAACTGGTTCTGGGACCCGACCTCGAACGAATTATTCTGGCTGAAGCTGACCCGCCGCTGGCGGCGCATGATTTCCGTAACCTGGTCGATGACCCGGGGTATGTCCTGCTGGTGGGCCGCTCGCATGGCGATCTGGACATCGTATTTGGATTCGGGATGCAGCTTCAGCATGGTGGTCACGGGAATCCAGATGAAGTTATCGCGATCGAAACCAAACATGCTGCCGCGGGGCTCGAGCACTCCCACCACGTCGAAGACGTCACTCTCAAAATAAATGGATTTGCCCACCGGGTTCTGGTTGGGAAACATGGTAGCCGCGACGGTGGAGCCGATGACCACCACGCTGGTGCGATGGCTCACGTCGGATTCGCTGAGGAACCGCCCGGAATGCACGTTGGAGACATAGACGTTGATGTAATCGGGCTCCACTCCCAATATCTTTACGTTGGCGCCGTGGACGTTGCCGTAATGTACGTTGGGATTGGGAAACCGCGCGAAGTCGAGGATCAACATGCTGGTGACCATGTCCACGTTAGTGGCCTCGTGGCGCAGGACCTCGGCATCCCCCAGGGTGAGCTCCTTGCGCTGCCGCTGCTCTTCAGTGAGCCGCTGGTTGTTGAAGCTGGGCAGCCGGGACACGGTAACGATGTTCGATCCCAGGCTCTGGATGTTGCGGGAAACCACGCCATTGAGCCCGGAGATAATGTTGGCGATCAAGATGACCGACATCACGCCAATGACAACGCCCAGTACGGTGAGCGCGGAACGGATCTTGTTGCCGCGAATGTTTTCCGCGGAAAGCTTGAACACCTGCCAGAACATCGTCATTCCGCCCTCAGGGCGACCACGGGATCCAATTTAGAGGCGGTGTGCGCGGGATAGATGCCGAAGAAAAGGCCGATAGACGATGCCACTCCCACCCCCAGCAGAATCGCCCACAGCCGCACCGCCATGGGCAGAGGAGAAAAAACTGAGACCAGAAAAGCCACCAGCAGGCCGGTCATCACTCCGAGAACGCCTCCGGCGCCGGCCAGCAACACTGATTCGGCGAGAAACTGGCCGAGAATATCGGAACGCTTCGCCCCCAGGGCTTTGCGCACTCCGATCTCGCGGGTCCGTTCGGTCACCGAGACCAGCATGATGTTCATCAGCACCACTCCGCCTACCACGAGGGCGATCGATGCCAAGGCGATGGTCACCATGAAGATGGAGCCGGTGGTCTGCTTCCACAAGTCGAGAAAAGTATCGGCGGAGGCGATGGAAAAACCATCATCATCCTTGTACATGCGATGCAGCCGGTTGCGAAGCACCACCCGGGTTTCATCCATGGCGAGGTGCATCTGCTCCGGGGTGCTCGACTGCACCTCGATATAAAGCGACCGCGCGGTGGTGTTGTACATTCTGGCGAACACCGTAATCGGAATACGCACGAAGGTGTCCTGCGAGCGGCCAAACACTTCTCCGGTCTTGGCCGCCACTCCCAATACGATGAAGGCGTGCCCATCGATCAGCAATTCCTTGCCGATGGGGTCTTCGGTGGGAAACAAGCGGTCGGCCACATCGGCGCCGATGATGGCTTCGTAGCGGGAGTGATCGACGTCCACGGCGGCGAAATGGCGGCCGGCCTGCAGCTCCATCACCTGCCCGATGAAGGGCGCCTCCACGGTGACGCCGCGCAAGTCACAGTTCTCCACCGTGAGTCCTTTATGTTTCAGGGTCTTGTTTTCGCTGAATACGCCGGCGGTCAACTGGCAATCGACGCAGCCCCGGGCGACGGCGTTGAGGTCGTCGAGGGTGAGGTTCTTGCGCCTCGACTCCCTCGCGAAATCATCCATTGAGGTAAAGCCCTGGGAGAATTTTGAAACGTTGAACGACGTGGAGCCAAACTCCATGATGCGTGAGGTGGCGTAGTCATTCAGGCCCTGGATGACTGAAACCACCGCGATCACCATTGCCACCCCGATAATGACGCCCAGCAAGGTTAAAAAAGAGCGCAGCTTGTGGCCACGCAGGGCATCAATCGCCAGCTTAATGGGTTCTCGGTTGATCATGGATGCGGTATTAGACGGCGCGTCTCGCGAATTGAGAGCGCGATCAAACCGCAGATATTATGGCAGGGATTAAGCAGGAATTGTAATACGCTTGCTGCCCCGGCCAGGGCGAGGTTAGTCCGGGCGACATTGACGGGTCGCCCGAGACCGGCGGCGAGTTAGGGCTCGATTTTGGCCAGGGTCTCGCGCACCTCGGTATTGGCGGGATCGGTCGACAATGTTTTGCGCAGGACGGCTCGCGCCTCCTCGTGGCGGGTGGAGCGGAACAACGTCATCCCCAGGCCCTGCTGAGCATTGATGTTGTTGGAGTCGGCGGCGATGACCTGGCGGAACATTTTTTCCGCAACCGCAAGATCGCCCATGCGCAGATAAGTGTAGGCCAGTCCGGTGGCGGCTTCCTTATCGTCCGGATTGCCGGCAAGGGCGGCGCCAAAATCATGTTGCGCTTCGCTGATATTTCCCAGGCGGTACTGCGCCCACGCCCTCATGGTCAGTCCCGGGCTGGTGAGGCGATTGATCTGGCCCAGCAGCGCGATGGTGTCGTTATAGCGGCCGGCGTCGAATGACATGCGGGCGTTGTTGAGCAGGGCGCCGTCTCCTGGACGATCGCTTCCCGCCGCGGATTCCACAGGGTGATGGTACCCCCTCAATATTCCGGCCACGGTCTGCACCCGGTACGATCCCAGGTAGGAATGCAGGTACACCTTGCCTTGGGTTGAAGCCTGCTCCACCGCCATGGCCGCCTGTTCGGCGCTCGCCGAATAATTGCCGCCCAGAGAATGACCCAGGATGCTGGTCATGGGGACGTTCAAAACTTCGATCCCATTCTGCTCCGCCATTTCTTTCTCGCGCTCCAGCAGAAGCCTTTCATAGGGCAGGCGCGCATCCAGAAGAGTCACAATGGTCCTGACCCCCTCGGCTTTGAGCGCGGCATAATCATCTTTCAGCGGATAGGGGCCGAGAATGAGGCGCTCATTTTCCATGGTCACCGCGGGATTCGTCGCGCGAAAGACCGGGTTTCCCGGAGTTACGAGTAAGAGGCATACGAAGGCCAGCATCATGACGCCAATCACCAGCGCCAGGCCGAGGATGCGCTTGGTGGTAAAGATCGGGCCCTCACTATGAGAGAAGGCGGTTTCTTGAATTACATAAGCGGAAGTCATAGGGTTACCAGGTACCTTTGATGCGGGTGAGAGTTCAATATCCCACAGTCAGGGCCCACTTGACCTGTAACCGAAGTAACCTGCAGTTAAGAGTTAATGCCGATCGCGGCCATCATGCGGCCCGTGTTTCCCCGCTCCGCCCGGTGGGAAAACAGAATGTCGGTTCGACAGGCGGTGCAGAACGGCGAGGCGGCCACGTTCCCTGCGGGGATTCCCGCGTCGGCAAGCTGGCGGCGGTTGGCCCCCATTAGATCGAGATGGGTCTGCGGCCCCAACTCGCTGTGGCCGGGTGCGCGCGCGGTTAGGAACAGCAGCGGGTACTTCAGGTGCACCGGATCGGAATCGAAGACCTCATCAAACAATTCCCGGGCGTATTCGAATTGCGATTCGAATTCGTCGCGAACTTCAACCCCTACCGAGTAGCAGCAGCGGTGGATCCCCGGTCCGATGGCCGCAAGAATATCGCCGGGGTCACAGGCAAACCGGCTCTGCATGACGCCGACCGTTTTTTGCGCGATGCGCTGCACCGAGCCGCGCCATCCGGCATGCACCGCGGCCACGACTTTTTTCTTTCTATCCACCAGCAGGATGGGCAGGCAGTCAGCCGTCTGAATAGCGAGCAGCAATCCCGGGACGTTGGTGACCATGCCGTCGCCGGTCAGCGGAGCTTTCGACACGCCGGGGAATTGCGGGATGACGTGAATTTGGTCGCGGTGCACTTGCTTCATAGTCACCAGGGTCAGGGGCGACTTGGCTGGCGCGCCGATGAGAGCTTCGGCGAAGGCTTTGCGATTCTTCTCCACCGCGGCCTGATTGTCAGTGGACGTGAACCCGAGGTTTAGAGACAACTTTCCATACGCGGTAGAATGTCCGCCGGCGCGCGTGCTGAAACCATGCACCAGCCATGGCAGTGCGGAGAGCCGGGGCTCGCGCAGGATCTCAACGGGAGACGAATTCTTGCCCTTCGCACGCCTGGGGGTTTTCCTGGTTGGCGTAGATTCCATGCAAATCTATTGTAAGCGGGCGCCGTCCAGCCGTCTGTGCCACTTGATTTGCCGCGACTGCTTCTCTTCATCTATATTTCCAGGTGCATGTACGAAGAGTTTGAAGTGATGGATCGCTGGACCCGCCGGGAGGTGCATTGCGCCTACCAGGCGGTCATTGTCGCGATCGCCACCCGCCACGCCGATGCGGTTGACATCAAATTTCTGGTAGATGACCGCCCGGTATGGATCGCGCTTCCGCATCCCGCGTGGGTGGAACATAAGAAACGTACCGGGCACAGCATTACCGATCCACTGGCCATCCAGATTGCGGGACGATTTCTCAGGACAGCCATCGAATCGGGGCTGGAAAATGGCCGCGAGATGTACACCCTCACCGTGGAAGAAACCCTGCGGCACCTCGATGAACTGCGCAGCGAAGCCACCGCCGCGCCGCTCGCCGGAAAGTAAAATCCCTGCTCATCGCCTGGTCCTGCATGGGCCGCTCATCCAGGACTGCGCCACGCAGTAAGTCGCGGAACCCAACGCGGGACCTGGGCACTATATTCGCGGTATTCATCCGCAAAAGTATTTCGCAGCGTCGGCTCTTCGTAGACGAGAACCCAAAGATGAAATCCGAGCCCAATGGCCGCGGCATATTCCCCGAGGCGCACATTAAGAAAGACCAACGCCTGCCCCAGTACAATTGCAAAAATCGCCACATACATTGGGTTTCGGACGAAGCGGTACAGCCCTTTAACCACCAGGTGGCGGGGAGGCGCGACCGGGGCCGGGGTTCCTTTGCCTTCCCTGACGAAGCGGGCAAAGGTTTCGAGCAGAACCGCAGCGCCGCATATCATCAGCAGCCATCCCGCGGCTTGCAAGATTACTGAGCCGAAAATTGGGGCACCTGGTCGCCAATGGGAAATGCGCCAGGGTACGAATCCGGCTATGGTTCCCGGGGCAACTAGAAAGAAGAGCGCGGAACCCAGGGCCGCGGACGCTTGCCTCATGTCATTTTTCCCTTCCCATTATGCCCCGGATCCGGCGCGCCCCCCATGACCCGCCGCCTTCCCACCCAAGCGGGAGACTGGAAATGCCGCTGATTTTCATGCAGAATAGATGTCCCAGCTCCCCGCCCGGCCGGTCACTTCCTATGTCACAAGCCACCTCTGCTGTATCTCTCGACGATATTTTGAAGGGTCAAAAAATCCATTGCAACTTGCGCACCGCGGTCCTGGTAGAACATGCGATCCGGCGCGGTGAAGGTAAGATGGCCGCCAACGGCGCCCTGGTCGCGGTCACCGGAGAGCGTACCGGGCGCTCCGCCAAAGACAAGTACACCGTCGAAGATGAGGTGACCGCCGGCAAAATCGCCTGGGGAGCTTTTAACCAGCCATTTCCTGCAGACAAGTTCGACGCTCTTTACGACCGGGTTCTGGCCTATCTGGCGGGTCGCGAGCTTTTCGTGCAGGACCTGTTTGCCGGCGCTGACCCCACCTACCAGCTTCCCATCAGGGTGGTGAACGAATATGCGTGGCATAACCTTTTTGTGCGGCAATTGTTCGTACGCCCCAACGCCGAGGAGCTGAAGATCCACAAGCCCAGGTTCGTGGTCATTGCGGCGCCGGAATTCGAGGCGGTTCCGGAACGCGACGGCACCAAATCCAAGGTCTTCATTATCGTGAATTTTGCCCGCGGCATCGTGCTCATCGGGGGCACCAGGTATGCCGGCGAGATGAAGAAATGCATTTTTGGCGTCCTCAACTTCCTGCTGCCCCCGCGTGATGTGTTTCCCATGCATTGCTCCGCCAACGTCGGCTCTGACCGCATTACGGCATTGTTCTTCGGGCTTTCCGGCACCGGGAAGACCACGCTTTCGGCTGATCCCGCGCGCCGCCTCATCGGTGACGACGAGCATGGCTGGAGCCCGGCCGGCATCTTCAACTTCGAAGGCGGATGCTATGCCAAATGCATTCGTTTGTCGCAGGGCAACGAGCCGCAAATATGGAACGCGTTGCGTTTCGGCTCGGTGCTGGAAAATGTGGTGCTCGATCCTCATACCCATGAGCCCGATTACGACGATGACTCGCTGACCGAGAACACTCGCGCGGCTTACCCGGTGGATTTCATCGACAAGGCGGTGATTCCCGGGGTAGGAGCGCACCCGCGCAACATCGTCTTGCTCACGGCGGATGCGTTCGGCGTCCTCCCACCCATCTCCAGGCTCACCACCGAACAGGCGATGTATCACTTTTTATCCGGCTACACCGCCAAGGTGGCGGGCACGGAGGCGGGCGTGGGCAAAGATCCTGAAGCCACGTTCTCCACGTGTTTTGGTGCGCCCTTTATGCCGCTCTATCCCAAGGTCTACGCGGAAATGCTGGGCCGCCGATTGCGGCAGCACGGCACCCAGTGCTGGCTGGTGAACACGGGGTGGCAGGGGGGGCCGTTTGGGGTGGGCAAGCGCATGCCCCTGCCGTACACCCGGTTCATGGTGCGGGCGGCGATCGAAGGCAAGCTGGAAAAAGTGGAATTTGAAATTGAGCCGGCTTTCGGGTTCAGCATTCCCCAAAGCTGTCCCGATGTGCCTTCGGAATTGTTGACCCCGCGCAATTCGTGGAGCGATCCCTCGGCCTATGACCGCATGGCCGCCGAATTGAAAAAGAAATTTGCGGACAACTTCAAGAAGTTCGATGTATCTGACGAGATTCGCAACGCCGGTCCGGCATCGCCCGCGTAGATGTTTTCCCGCAAGATCCAGGTGCGCTACGAAGTGGCAGGAATCAGCGAGCCCTGCCCGCTGAAATGGCTCGACAGCTTTGCCATGCGCAACTTTACCAACAATTCAATTTTTGACGACACCCTGCCGCTGCGGGATGGAATGATCGAAGTGGGCTCGCGGGTGCCGATCGCGGAACTCAATCGCGCCATGGATGACTGGTTTCACAGGAAAGGTTATCTGCCCGTGGGCGCCGTGCTGGCGGTAGCCGAGATAGGTTCGCCCTCCGCTCCACTTCAGTTAAAATAAATACTCGCGCCGCCTTGACACAAGGAAGTACCAATCCTCGCAGTTGGGCCTGCCTCGGAATTTGTGCCGCCGTCTTTAAGATTGGAGATAGTGTTCATCTATGTCGATCCCTGCCACCCAAATGCGCCCCGGAATGATCATCAAGCATAACCACGAGTTGCACAGCGTTTTCAGTGTGGAGCATCGCACCCCGGGCAACCTGCGGGCGTTTATCCAGGCCAAGTTGCGCAACATCCGCACGGGCGCCATGTTCGAGCACCGTTTCCGCTCGCCTGATCCTATCGAGCGGGTGATGGTGGATGAGATGGAGATGGAATTTCTGTACAGCGACGGCGATGACTTCCACTTCATGAACACCAAGAACTACGAGCAGATTCAGCTCAGCCGCGAGCTGCTGGGAGATGCCGTCGATTACTTGATCGCGAACCTGCAGATCAAAGTTGAATTCTATGATGACAAACCGGTGGGCATCGAGCTGCCGCAGACCGTGGACCTGAAGGTCATGGAAACCGAGCCGGGCTTGAAGAGCGCCACTGCCTCCAGCGTTACCAAGCCGGCCAAGCTGGAAACCGGCCTGGTGGTGTACGTTCCGCCGTTCATCAACGAAGGCGACAAGATCAAGGTGGACACCGCCGACGGGGGATATCTTTCGCGGGCGTAAACCCCCTGTGATCCGTACCTCGGAGCTTTTAAATTGAAGGGCAACAGTCATTGATTACGCGACGATATCTGGTGAAAGGCCGCGTGCAGGGCGTCGGGTTCCGCTGGTTCGTAGAGCGTGAAGCCCGGCTGATCGGAATCGTGGGCTGGGTTCGCAACACCAACGACGGCCAGGTGGAAGTACTGGCCCAGGGCGCTGCGGAGCACCATGACACCCTGCTCAAAAAATTGGAGCAGGGTCCGCGAGCGGCGCGCGTGGATGCGGTTGAGGCCAACGACCGGCCCCAGACGCCGGAGCTGAAAGAATTCCAAATCGAAGGGGCGTGGTGATGCGAAACCAGGCAGGGGCGCCGGTCAAAGTAGAACGTACGCCGTCATTCAACTGCGATCCACTGAAAGCGTTGATTCGCGAAGTGCCGGATTTTCCCAAACCCGGCATTCTCTTCTACGACATCACCACGCTGCTCAAGGACAATGTGGGATTTGCCACCCTGATCGACGCGCTCTGCGAGCATTATCTCGACAAGAAAATCGACCTGGTCCTGGGCATCGAGGCGCGCGGCTTCATCTTTGGCCCGGCGGTGGCCTACCGGCTCAACGCCGGATTCGTCCCCGTGAGAAAGCCCAAAAAACTGCCAGCGCAAAAAACGCACCTGACTTACGATCTGGAATACGGCACTGACACCCTGGAGATTCATACCGACGCCATAGAACCGGGGCAACGAGTCTTGATCATGGATGATTTGCTGGCCACGGGAGGCACCGCCATGGCCTGCGCCCAACTGGCCAGGAAATTGGGAGCGGATATCGCGGGGTTGGGTTTTGTAATTGAATTGGATTTTTTGAAGGGCCGGCAGAAGCTGGCGGGGTTGGATGTGTTTTCGCTGCTGCATTACGGCAAGTAGCGTAGGCGCGGCCACGAACTTTGCCTATCTGGATTTTGGACTGCGCCCTTTGTCTGCCTGGGGGGCGGACTTTCTCCCCAACCGAGCAAACGCCCCGGGATTCCCGCGGCTCTTTCAGCGGGTCGATGAATCTACCGGCTTCGGCTGCGCGTTGATTTGCCGCGCCCGCCCGCCTTTCGCGCGCCGCCCGACTTTCCGCGTGATGCAGTTTTGACGCGCGAGCGCGGCGCTGCCCCGCCGGATTTTCGGCCCGTAACTCGGGATTTGCCTGCCGTCTTCCCGCGCCCTGCTGATTTGCTGCCCGACGCCTTACCGCGGCCTGCCAGCGTGCTGCGGGATCCGCTGGAACTGGCGGTCTTTGCGCGGCGTGAGCTGCCCGCGGACTTCCGCGCGCCGGCGTTGCCGCCAGATTTGCTTTGGGTCGTGCCCGCGCGCCCCGAAGCGCCTGCGCGTTTCCGGCTGGTACCCCCAGCTTTGCGCGCTTTCGACCCGGAGCCGGCGGTTTTTCCACTCCGTCCTCCGGACGATTTCTTTTTAGCGGGGGTTGTTCCCGGGGCGCGGCTGCGGCCTCTGCCCCCTCCCGCACCCGGCGAGCGGCCGCGCTCGCTGGCCATCGAAGATCTCTCGCTCTCCCGCGCATGGGAATAACCTTCACTTGCGCTCGATTGGGGCCGAGGCATGATCTCAGGCTCTTCCTCCTCGATTCCACGGGCCATGGTTTCTTCTTCTTCCTCGTCTTCTAAATCGTTCTCGATGCTCTCACCGTAGTCTCCGGTTTCAATGAAATCGTCGGCATCATCATCGTAAACGTGCTTGCCGTGTCGAGTGAGGTCGTCGTAATTGAAGGTCATCTGTCCTCCTGGAAGTTGGTTTGCTTCTACGTAAGTCTTCCCTGAACGATTTTAAATTTGTCCCAATCGCGCGATTATGGAGAACGCGAGAGCCGGTGTCAACACGGCGCCAACCGCTCACATCATCCTGCCGGAAGGGATTTCCGAAAATATAGAAGGCCGCCCTATGCGGACCTTGCGGATTTCAGGCTTTCCTGCGGAACTTGGAGTGGGGAGGCTGGCGGTGTGTCCGGGTCACGGCTGCGCGGGTTCGGCGCCCATGGGAGGCAGCCCGGCCATGATGGCGTCTCGAAGACGAGCCGCCGGAGGTGCGGTATCGGGCGCGCTGGAGTGTCGCTTTTCCGCCATGCCGCGAACCCCTGGTGCGCGTGCCCGAATAAATCTTGAGCACTTTTACCCTGCGCAGGTCGTTGCCTTTTAACTTGTTCCACTGCCTGATATTGGCGGCGGGAACTCCAAAATGGTCGGCCACCGACAACACCGTGTCTCCGCGGTGTACCCGGTACTTGCTGGCCTTGCGGGTGACGGTTTCAGTTTCCTGCTCCTGCGCCTGCGACGGAGCCCGGGTTGGGCTCATGGGAATCACCAGCTTGGCCTGCGCCAGATCTCCGCCGTTGTCCTCAATATTGTTGGCCTCGGCGATGGCCGCGGCTGATGTCTTGTATTTGCGCGCCAGGCTATCCAGCGTGTCTCCCGGACTGGTGTGGTGATACCGCCAGGAAACCCGCTTGTCCACCGGAATAGCGTTGACCGCGGCCAGGTAGATCTGCGCGGTTCCGGCCGGCAGCTTCAGCTCAAATTCTCCATCCCGGGGAGTGGTCATGCGGACCAGGCTGGGGTTCAACTCCGCCAGAGCGTCCGCGGGGGCATCCACACATTCCGCCACCAGCCGCAAATCGATGGGATAATTCACAATAATGCGGTCAGGATTGGCGGGGGCCTCGGGCACCAGGTTGCTGAAGCCATACTGTTCAGGATTCTTGGAGATAATGGTGACCGCCAGGATGATGGGAACGTAGTTCTTGGTTTCGGTGGGCAAAGCGTCGCGATGGTAGAGTTCCCAGAAATCCGCGTAGCCGGTGCGCTGCACCGCCCGCTGCACCGTTCCCGCGCCGGAGTTGTAGGCGGCCATGGCCAGGTACCAGTCGCCGAACTGGTGGTGCAATTCCTTCAGCAAGCGGGCGGCGGCGCGTGTGGCTTTCTCAGGGTCTTCGCGATCGTCCACCCACCAGGTGCGCTGCAAGCCATAGCCGGGCGCGGTGTAGGACATGAACTGCCACATTCCGCGGGCGCCTACGCGCGATAACGCCAGGGGATGGAAGCCTGATTCCGCCTGGGCCAGGTAGATTAAATCCAGGGGAATATTTTCCTGCTTGAACACCCTGTGGATCATGTCTTTATAACGGCCCGACCGACGATAGGCGCGCTCGAAGGTTCCCCGTCCCCGAGTGCTGAAATAATTCACATAGCTGGCTACCAGGTCGTTCATCACCAGCGGCAGGTCAGAGGGCATCATCGAAATTTCGGCGGCGGCTTTGGCTTTAAGGGTGGGGTCAACCGGAAAACGAACGTCGTTGGCTTCATCGATGGGGGCGGGCTCGGCCCTCTGCTCGGTAAATCCATCACCGGTTTTCAGGGCCGCCATTTCGAGGTTGTGCACGCCGTCGATGATCTTGTCGAACTCCGATTGCAGACGCTCGTCGGATTTGATGTTTACCTGGCCGCCCAGCAGGACATCCACTGCCTTGTCAAAATCGGCCTTGGCCGCCTCCAGGTGGCCGGCGTTGTAATTTGCCAATCCCGACTGGTAGGCGGATTCCGCGCGATTCAGCTCGGCGTTCACCGGCCGCAAGGCGACCGGGGCCGGGGGCGCCTCGGCATGCGAAACTTCCGGCGCGGCAGCGCTCAGGGTAGGCGGAGCAGCGGGCGCCGGGACGGCCGCGCGTTGCGGCCGGCTGGTTTCACAAGACGTCATCAGCGCCACGATAGCCGCCAGCAATAGCGGTTTTTTCCAATGCCGGGCGCCGTAGAGTGCTGCCCTCGTGAGGGAAGCTTTATGCAAATCTCCATCGTCAGGGCGAGAAGCGAAAATTTTCATGAGTCCTTTTAGCGGCTTGCCGGGTGCTGATGGTTAGACTGCTCTCCGCGCCAAAGGCTATCGGAAATTGCGCGGCAATACGTTGCCCGCCGTTGATTACGATTGTAAGAAATCGTACAGGCCAGGCAATCACGGGTCAATTACGCCGGGGGTATCACTCCATGCACACCATTGACGTTCCGACCTTCCGCTCCGTTATCCGGGCCACCGCCCCCGGCTCAGTTTAAGCGAACCTAGAAATTGATTTTCAATCCAAATTGAAATTGCCGCGGATCAAACGCCGCGGTGGAGCGACCCAGGTAATTGTTGCCGACGCGTTGCCCCACGGCATTCACATCCTGGAAGAAGGGCGACGCGCTGGCCTGGTTGAATTTGTTGAGCAGGTTGAAGCCTTCGCCAATCACGTCAAGCCGGAACCGCTCGCCCACCCGGAATGCCCGGGTCACTCGCAAATCCACCGATTGGTATCCGCGGGTGATGCCGCGATTGCGGCCCAGGTTTCCAGTCTGGAAACCAACCGGGACCACCAGGGTGCCGTCGGCGGCCACGTTGGGCCGGTCAGTCTGGTTCGATTGATCGTTGTTGGTATCGACGCCGGTGAGAATGTTAAAGGGACGACCGGCAGAGATTTCAATCAGCGGGGCAAACGTGAAATCCGCCAGCGCGCGCTCCCAGAAACTCGATCCCGAAGCCCAGGCCACCGGCGAAGAAGCCACCGCGCTCAACACGAACCGGTGCCGCTGATCGAAAAGTGAATTGCTACGTTCGGCGCGAAGATTGCGGTTGTCCTGCGGCAGCAGGAGGGTTTGAAGATCGGATGAATCATCGATGCTGTGCGACCAGGTGTACGAGGCCAGAAATTGCAGGTTATGGCTGAAGCGTTTCTTCAAGTCGGCGTTGAACGCGTGGTACACCGAGCTTCCGTTCGAGACCTGGGCGTTGACCGAGCCAAAGGGTGAAACCACCCCGGGGGTGCGCAATGAGCCGGTGAGCGCGGCGTTGAGCGCCGCTGGCGAAACCAGGCCGCCGGTCAGGGCCGAAACCAGGAAATAGTTAGGCGCGTTGGGGCGAAAGAAGTTGGCCGCAGCGGGCGAGACGATCACCGCTCCGGTGGCGTTGTTGACCACGACCAGCCCGGGGATGCGCACGGTGAAGGCCGCGTTGCTGGTGGTGGGCAGGTTGAACGATGAAGCTTCGGTGGTGTTGGCCGGAGGCCGTCCCGCAAAGCGGACGAAGTTCTGGATCAGCAAATCATTCTGCGGAGCGTTCACGTCGATGGGACGGGGCAGATGGCGCGCGCCCACCATCAGGTACCCCATGCTGAGCGAAACATCTTCAGAGAACTGGTGCTCAAGGGTGAGGTTGGCCTGGTTGGCATAGGCGTACTTGAAATTCCTGGCGATGGGCAGGGTGAACGGGAGCACCGGCCCGAAGCCGGGAAACGTTTGGTCGTTGAAGCGCTGCCGCCCAAACTGATATTGCGAGCCGGCGGCCACGCCGGGGGTAAACGCACCCGCGGGCAAGCCCGCGCACACCGGGGTGGGGACCGCGCCGGGCACGCACACCGTTCCCTGGAAGATCTGCACCGCATTCAGTAAGGCAAGGGGCGAAGGGCTGCCGGGAATGGCCACGAACTGCTGCTGCTGCACGGCGTCGGCAATGTCGGAATTGAAGGCGATGGCCTGTAGCGGGTGGTCATAAAAGATTCCATAAGCGGCGCGAATTACGTCCTTGCCGTCGCTCCACGGGTCCCACGCCAGGGCCACACGGGGCCCGAAGTTCTTGTTATTGCGCGGAATTCCCTGCTGAACCCCAATTGCATCCTGCGCAGCTTTGAGGTCGGCGCCGGTCAAAGCGATCTTTGACAGCGGATCAGAGAACGGCACGGTGGCAATCTGCTGGGTGATCTCGTTGTCGTAACGCAGGCCGTAATTAAAGGTCAGGTTCGGGCGAAACTTCCATGAATCCTGAAAGAAGAACGCAATCGGTTTATTGCTGAGCGAACTCTTGGGATTGCCGAAGCCCTGGATAAAGTTTGAAGGGAAGCCCAGGCCGTATTGTTGGACCGCGGTAAAGTCGGGCGCGCAGTTGGGGGCTCCGTCGGTGCAGCCGGGGGTGCGGGTAAAGCCGAAAGTGGAGGCGCCGATTCCGCCGAAGTTAAACAGCCCGGCAAAATTGAGCTCGAAGGTAGCGTCAACCTTGACGTAATTGAAGTCTCCGCCAAATTTGAACAGGTGGTGACCGGCGCTCCAGCTCACGTTGTCTTTGACCTGGTAGCGCGGCTCGGTGCGGCGAACCGGGGAAAACAGCTCGCGCCCGAAGAACGCGGTGCCGGCAATATTGGCGGCCACCGCGTCGCCGGTCTGGGAACGGAACTGGGCGGCGCGGCGGCCGTAATTGAAGTTCAGCTCGTTGACGATGCTGGGGGTCAGCGTGCTGGTGAGCGAGGCTACGGCAGCGTAATCGTGAAATTCCTGGATGCCGGTGCGGGAAAAGTCATTTTGTCCCAGCGCCTGATTCTGCGATTCCACCTGGATGCCGGTGAGATGGCTGGGATTGTAACCGCCTCGCAGGGTGAGCACGTTGTTCTCATTGAAATGGTGATCTAACCGGATGGACGAGAACGAGGTGCTTTCCGAAATGGGAAAGATTTTCTGCAACTGGTTCAGGGGACGGAAAGCAATGGGCCGCCCTTGTGCGTTGTTGGTGATGGGCACGGGAGCGCCGGAGAGGAAGAAGCGGCCGCCGATCATCTGCCCGGCAGGAATGGCGCCGCCCGGACTGAGCAACGGTACCGTCCCGTTCAACGCGGTCGATCCACCGGAGGAGGCCAGGTAGGCATATTGAATTGCGGCGCCAATCAGGGCCGGCGATCCGGTTGCCAGCAGGTTGCGGATGTAGGTGGCCTGGGTCGGGGTAATGTTGGTAAAGGTCGATGAAAAGGGTAGGAATGGCGCCCCGATGGTCACGCTGCCGCCCAGTCCCTGGGCGACGTCGGTGGTAAAGAAACCCGATTCCTGTCGGCGATGCTGTTCGAACGACGCAAAAAAGAAGGTTTTATCTTTTTTAATGGGACCGCCGAAGGTGGCGCCGTACTGGGTGCGCGTGAATGGCGGGTTGGCCACCGGCGAGAACGGATTTTTGGCCTCAAAGCTGCGTTGGCGAAGAAAGCCGAAGATGTTGCCGTGCAGGTCGTTGCCGCCGCCCTTGGAAACCACGTTAATGACCCCGCCCGACGCGCGGCCATATTCCGGCGCATAAGAATTGGTGATGACCTGGAATTCCTGGACCGCCTCCTGGCTGAGAGTGGAGCGGGCGGCGTTGATGGAGGTATCGGTATTGTCGGCGCCATCGACTTGCACCAGGGTGGAGCGACCGCGCTGACCGCCGATGTTAAGGCCCGAGGTCGGGGCCGGGCCGACCGGGCGTCCGTTATCGCGTCCCACGGTCGATGTGGTGAGCGCGAAGGAAAGATAACTGCGCTCGTTGATGGGAAGGTTATTGATCCGTTGCTGGTCAAGAGTAGTCGAAACCGCGGTGCGCTCGGTTTCCACCAGTTGCGGCGCGGCGGTGACTGAAACCTCGGTAGAGGCCGCGGCCAGACTTAAACTTTCGAGCAGTTCGGCGTTCTGGCCTACGTTCAAGAGCAGATCGGTGGCCGACAACTTGGCAAATCCCGGGGCAGTCACGGTCAGGGTGTAGCGGCCGGGCGGCAATTCAACGAAGCGGTAATCCCCTTGTCCATCGGTAGTGGTCGTGATCTCAAAATTGGTGGCGGCCTGGCGGGCGGTGACGGTTGCCCCGGGAACCACGGCTCCGTTGGGGTCCTTTATGGTTCCATGAAGTTGGGCAGTGGAACCGTTTTGGGCGAAGCAGCACGCGGTCAAAACCAACATTGTAATCACGACGAACAATTGCTTTTTCATGTGTTTGATTTCTCCGTAATCGCCGGATCCAGTCAAGGCTGACGCTGCCAGTTTTATACCTAAACTGCATAACTATACAAGTGCCTAATCGGTTCCTGGTACACGGACGAGTAAGAATCGGGAGCATATGCGCCAGCGACTGGGATAAAACCCGCTTTCCTCCAGGTGCATCTAACCAGCCGGGAAGGCGTCCGTCAGCAGGCGGTTTTGATCACTACACTTTGATCACTACACTTTGATCACTACACAATGATTTTGAATGTCGGGGCAGCATCAATCCCCGTCCCAGCTCGTCTCGAGCAGCGTTTGCCGTTTTCCGAGGATTCAAAATGCGCGCCGTTCCTGTTGCAAAACTGAGCAGTACAACTCCTGAAACTGCGCTCGCCCCGAATTTTCCCTCCGCTTACGACCACAGCGTGCAATTTTATACTGACGATTCAGCCTTAGTGGAAACTGTGAGCCGGTTTCTGGGAGCAGCCCTGGGCGCAGGGGAATCTGGAATTGTGATTGCCACGCGGACCCATCGTGAAGCGCTGGCCATTGGTTTTACAGCCCTGGGATTAAACGTGGCCGCGCTCGCGCAACCGGGCCGGTTGATCACCCTCGACGCGGCTGAGACCCTGACGAAATTTATGCTGAACGGACTGCCGGATTCGGCCCGCTTCCACGCCGCCGTCGGCGACGCCCTCCGGCGGGCGCAGAAGGCCTCACTATGCGAACCGCCCCGGGTTGCGGCTTTCGGAGAAATGGTCGCCCTGTTGTGGGCGGAAGGGAACATCGAAGCCGCTCTGCGGCTGGAACAGCTTTGGAACGAGCTGGCGGTCACATTCTCTTTCCGCTTGCACTGCGCCTACCCTTTGGCGCTTTTTCCGCAGGCAGGCGACGGTGAAGCCATGCTGGACATTTGCGCGCAACATTCCCGCGCGGTTCCCACGGAGAGTTACACCTCGCTTCCCAGTGAAGACGTGCGCCAGCAGAGCATCCTGGTGTTGCAGCAGAAGGCCCTGGCGCTCGAGACCGAAATCGCCCGTCGCAAGGCAATTCAGCAGAGATTACAGGAGCGCGAGAAGGAGTTGACCGACTTTCTGGAGAACACGGTGATTGGCATGCATTGGGTGGATGCCAACGGCATAATCCTCTGGGCCAACCAGGCGGAGATGCACCTGCTGGGATATGAACGGGATGAGTACATCGGCCACCGCATCGCGGAATTTCACGCCGATCCGCCGGTGATCGAAGATATTTTGCGGCGCCTCGCCAGCCATGAGGAGTTGCACGCCTACCAGGCACGGCTGCGGTGCAAGGACGGGTCGATCCGTTTCGTGCGCATCGATTCCAACGTTTATCTGCAGGATGGCAAATTCGTCCACACCCGGTGTTTTACGGTGGACATCACCGGGCAACGCCAGGCCGAGGAAGCGCGGGCGCGGCTGGCCGCGATCGTGGAATGTTCCGACGACGCCATTGCCGCCAAAGACTTGAATGGGATTGTCACCAGTTGGAACGCGGCGGCGGAGCGAATGTTTGGCTACAAGGCGGAAGACATGGTGGGGCGCCCGATCTCCCTGGTGATTCCACCTGAATTGCAGGCGGAAGAAGGCCTGATTCTGCAAAAGATCCGAGCCGGCGAAAAGATCGATCATTTCGAAACCACCAGGATCACCCGCGGCGGCGAGCGCATTGAAGCTTCGCTTTCCATTTCACCGATTCGCGATCAGCGCGGCAACGTGGTGGGCGCCGCCAAGATCATCCGCAACATCACGGAAGGAAAGAAGCTGGCGCGCGCGCTGCACGTCACCGAGAAGCTGGCTTCGGTGGGCCGGCTGGCAGCCACCGTGGCGCATGAAATCAATAACCCGCTGGAAGCGGTCACCAACCTTGTTTACCTGGCGCGGACGGAGGTGGAGAGCGGCAGTGCGGCCGCCGGCCACCTTGAAATTGCCGAGCAGGAGCTGAATCGGGTCGCCCACATTTCCCGGCAGACTCTGGGTTTCTACCGGGACACGACTTTGCCCAGCCGCATGAATGTATCGCAAGTCTGCGACGACCTGCTGTTTCTTTATGGCCGCAAGCTGCTGTCGCGCGGTATTAAAGTGTGCAAGCAATATGGCGATTGCCTCGAAGTCGATGCGCTCGAAGGCGAGATTCGCCAGGCCTTTTCCAATTTGATCGTTAACGCCATTGATGCCATGCCCGCGGGCGGGCTTCTCACATTTCGCGGATCGCCCACCCACCTATGGCACAATTCCGGGATGCCCGGCATCCGCATGACCATCGCCGATACCGGTACCGGCATCGAACCGCAACACCGGACGCATCTTTTTGAACCTTTTTATACCACCAAGAAAGATGTCGGCACCGGGCTCGGGCTGTGGATCACCCATGGCATCATCAACAAACACGGCGGCAAGATCCAGGTCAGAAGCCAGACCACGGGAAGCAGCCGGGGCACGGTTTTTTCAGTTTTCCTTCCACTCTCCGTGACCAGGAGCCTGGAACAACCTGCCAATTTCAACCCCGATGGTGAAAGCCGAGTGGATGCCGGCAGTGAAACCGGCCTGAATAGTCCCATCGCGCATCGCGGCGAATGAATCTTCGACGGGATCGATTCGTAACATCATGTCACGGACAGCCCGATCCAGCAGGTTCATCGCAGCAGGAAGATTGATTGGCGAAAAAGGAGCCCGGTGAAGGGCTCCTTTTTGTTGATCTCAAGTTTGATCTCTACAACCTGCGCTCACCTCAGTGGGGCTTTTCGCAGTGCTTGTTGTCGTCTTTGCAGTCGGTGTTGCTCTTGAAACACCAATCCACAAAATTATCATCGAATTTCTGGGCGACGCCGGGTGGAACATCGTCGCGCTTCAGTTCCTTGAATTCGAATTTGATCTCGCCGTCTGACTGAACGTTGCCCGCCAGGTATCCATAGACATCGGTCATAGCGTCCTTGGCATCATGCCAGTTCGCGGGAAGCAAGTAACGGTGGGCTCCGGCGGTGCCCACGATCCAACCCGGCAGCTTCATTTCTTTCCATTGCGGAGTGTTAAAAACATCGGCCATGTAGAAGTGGGAGTGGCTGGCGAGAACGTAAACCTTCTTTCCACTTTTCTGCTGGAGGTCCCAAAGCTGGCGGTAGACGATGCGCCCGGTGGTGGTGCCTTCGTCCGACTGGTTCATGCTGTGGAAAGCGGAAATGCTGTCAGGCAGGGCTTCGTGCATCCCCACCACCAGAGTCTTGATTTCGGGCGAAGCTGCGTCGCGCTTGATGAGATCGGCGATCCACGCCATCTGGCGCTCATCAAAGCCCTCACTGGCGTTATCGAGGGTGACGAAATCAACGCCTTCGAGGACCCAGTGGTAATAAGTGCGCACTGCCAGCGACGGAGATCCTTCGACTTCGCGAGGATAATCTTTGCGCCGCTGCTCGTGGATGAGGGCGCTGTCAATCCATGGCTTGAAGGTGTGCAGATAGTCGTCGCGGTTGGTATGCAGAATCATCTCGTGATTGCCGATTCCGAGGAATACGGGGGTCACGCCAAACGCGGCCACCTGGTTATCGATGAAATCCTGCCAGGCGGCACGCCGATAAGCAAAGCCCAGGCCGCCGAAGTGATGGGGGCCGTGTTCCATGTCCTCATCCACACCACTCATTTTGCGGAAGTCACCCAGATGCCAGTAGAAGCGGGACTTGCGTTTGATCACGTCGGCGGCGATCATCGGCATGACCACGTCGCCGCAGTTGCGCGAATCGCCTGACACCGCAAAATCCCACGGCACAAAGGGCAGCACCGGCGCGGGTGTGGCCACGGTTACGGGAGTTTGGTCCGCAGGAAGCTCGGTGGCAGGAGGCTGGCTAGGCGGGGCCAGTTTGCATGCTGAACCTTTGCAGCGTTTTTTTGGATGCGGGCGCGGCCCGCCGCTTTTCGAAGAGGAGTGCGCCAGCAGCCATCCCGTGCCCAAAAGGCAAAAAATGGCGAGCAGCCTTGCGGCGGAACGAATGTTTTTGCGCATGGGTGTGGGCCTTCCTGACCTTTATTTCAACGGCTGAACCGTCATCCGGCGAAGCAGCAGTTGACTAGTGTCCTACATAATAGTCGTATCCCTGCTCGTGCCAGTAATCGTGAGGCCGTGCCTCGCTGTACGTGATGCGGCCGATCTGCTTGAGTTGTTTGATGCCGTACTTGAGCGGAGTCACCAGGCGCAGGGGCGCTCCGTGGTCGGCGGTGAGCAGCTTGCCGTTGAGCTCGTAGGCCAAAAGGCTTTGCGGATGCAGGGCCGCTTCGGGTTCAATGCCGGTATAGTACTCGCCATCGGGAGTGTCGAAGCCCACGTATTGCGCCATCTCATTGCCGGCGGCGAGGTCAACCGGGCGGCCATCGCCGCCGGGCGGCGGATAGGCGGCGACGAAATCACGCAGCCGCGCCCCGCCCCAGTGCACAATCTCGCTCCAGCCCTCGACGCATTTGAACTCCGTGACCATTTCCACGTGGGGAAGCTTCCTGATGTCATCCATGGTCAGCAGCAGGCCGGGCATGGCCGCAGGCCCGGGCGTCACCGCTTCCGGCTTGGGCTCCGTGGCCGCGCCTTTGGCGCCGGCTTCATGCACTTTCGGCGGAGCGCCGGGTTTGGAGCCGGCGCGGGGCTTCGCATCACCTGTTTTCGAACCTGAGGTTTTTGCTTTGCCTGACTTCGTATCCGGCGCATCCGATCCGTTGTCGCTGGAATCGCTGGTGTCCGCGGAATTAGAGCTGTCGCCTGAATTGGAGCTGTCGTCTCCCGAATCGAGACCGTAGGTCCACGAGGTCACATCGGGGTTGTACTGCGAAAATGACCTGGGATTGGCTGCGCCCACTAGTTGCAGGCGCCACATGGCGGGATCAATTTCCGCGAGGCCGATATCGCCGTTGCGCCGGAACTCAGGTACGGCGCGCGATAAATCGTATTCCGGCGCCAGCGAGTTGCGGTTGAACAGCGCTCGTCCTACGCGTCCGTTGAATTCGAGGGCCTTGCGCAAGGGTGCACTGAGGCCATCCGCCTGGGGCTGTTGTTGCAGCCATCGCCAGAAGCCGTATCCCGCGGCTGCGGCTACGCCGCTGACCAGAAATCCTCGGCGCGACCGCCGGCTGACTTCAGAGAGCACCTGTTCGTCGCTTTGTGCAAGCGGAGATTGCTTGCCGCCGTTTTCCTCGGCCGGAGAGTTGTCAGACGCTGGCATCTTGTCCATGAGGCACCTTATTTAACAAAACTTTGCTGGCTGGAATTACAGGAACGCGGGCGGGAACATCCACCACTTCGTATCCGATGATCATGCTGCGGAAATTGTTCCAGCCGGCACGCACCACCTGGGCGACATGCAGCATAAAAAAAGCGACGTAACCCATGGTCAGCCAGAAATGCAGCCAGCGCGCCATTTCGTACCCGCCCAGTAGGGTGGTAATGAGATGAAACTGGGTGGGTTTGTAAATCGCGACGCCGGTCAGCAGCGATGCCACGCCCATGAGCACCACGCCGGTATAGGCAATCTGCTGGCCGCCATTAAATTTGCGGGGCGGGGGATGCACCTTGCTCAGGCCCAGGTCGTAGAGGGTCACCTGAATGGCTTCGCGCAACGAGTGGCGGTTGGGCGCCAGGTAGCGCCACTCTCCGGAATACAGGGTGTACAACACGTAGAGCAGGCCGTTGATGGCAAAAAACCACATAAAGAAAAAGTGGTAGCCCATGCCGCTGGCCAGTTGAAATTGCAGATGCAGTTTGGTGTAAAACCATTCGGGAAAAAGCCGGAACCAGATCCAGTTCCCCAAACCCACGCGATAAACCTGGTGGGAATTGGCGCCTTCATGCTGGGAGTCCGCCCAGTAAATCAGCAGGCCCGAATAAATCATGAGGCCCAGCAGGGGGAAGTTGATCCAGTGCATCCAGCGGGTGGCCAGCCGGTGCTTCAATTCGAGCGCCAGGGTGGGGCGGGGCGGGGCGGGACGCGCTGCACCGGGGGTTATTTCAACATCAACAGGCTCAACGGCGTCGCCTGCGGGGGCTTCTACGGCTCCAGCGGCAAGAGTGGCCGGCGTGATTGCTTCCTCGGCGGCGCCGATCTTGCCTTCCCCCTGGATCGAATTTTGCAATGGAACCGGATTTTCCACGGGAACAGTGGCGTCTGCCTGCGTCACCTTATCGCCAGAGTCGTCGCCGGACTTCGGCCGCTCGCCATCCTCAACGCTCATGCCTGCCATTATCGCTTACCCAGAATCGTAAAGTCCCCCGGGGGGCCAGGTTTATTGGGCGATTTCCCAACTTTTCAGCCCTTATCCGCCGATGGGATGCCCAGCCAGGTAAGAGTATCTCGCGCCCGATTAGTTTCAAGCGAAAATCGATGAAGAATATAATTTCATCTGAAAAGGTTGCAGTTAGCTATCGTGCGCCCAAGGGCTTTTTTATTCTTCCCGACTAATCCGCAAATTCTCATTGGGGATTCCAAAACCGGCTTCCGCCGGGCTGATAACATTTTTGGAACCTTAACCACCTTAATACCCTCAAATTGGTCTCCATCTTGTAAAATTAAGGATTAACGTTCGAAACCCTTACCCAAAGAGGACTCCGACAAGTTTATGCCAGTGCCTGTCTCACAGATGTGGACTGTAGCTTCCTACGTAATCAAGCAAAAGATGAAGAAAAGGAAGCACTTTCCCGTGGTGTTGATGCTGGAACCGCTGATGCGGTGCAACCTGGCTTGCGCCGGTTGCGGCAAGATACAGTATCCCGCGCACGTCCTCAAGAAGAACCTGACGCCGGAGCAGTGCTTTCAGGCGGCCGAAGAATGCGGCACGCCGATGGTCAGCATCCCCGGCGGCGAGCCCCTGCTGCATCCCCAGATCGTGGAGATTGTCGAAGGCCTGCTGGAACGCAAGAAATATGTTTACCTGTGCACCAACGGCCTGCTGCTCAAGGAAAAACTGCATCTGTTCACGCCCAGCAAATACCTTTCCTTCGTCGTCCACATGGACGGCCAGCGGGAACACCACGATTTCTCGGTGTGCCTGGAAGGGACTTACGACAAGGCGGTGGCGGCCATACAGGAAGCTTTGCAGCGCGGCTTCCGCGTGACCACCAACACCACCCTGTTTGAGGGCGCGGACCCCACCAGCGTGCGCCAATTTTTCGATGAGATGATGGACCTTGGGGTGGAAGGGCTGATGCTCTCCCCCGGTTACACCTATGACAAGGCCCCCGACCAGCAGCATTTTCTGAGCAAGTCCAAGACCCGCGACCTCTTCCGCAAGATCCTCAGCAACCGGCGGGACAGCTGGAAGTTCAACATGAGCCCGTTGTTCCTCGAATACCTGATGGGCCGCCGCGAATACAATTGCACTCCCTGGGGCATGCCGACCTACAACATTTTCGGATGGCAGAAGCCCTGCTACCTGCTGCAGGATGGCTACGCCGATACCTTCGCGGAGCTGATCGCGGAAACCAACTGGGACGAGTACGGCACCGAGAGCGGCAACCCTAAATGCGCGAACTGCATGGTGCACAGCGGCTACGAACCCAGCGCGGTGAGCCACACCTTCGGCTCGCTATCCGGATTTCTGGCCACGGCCCGCGCCACATTGTTTACCCGCTATAAAGATCCCACTGTGGGCAGCGGCCCCACCCCCAGCCGTACCTCAGGTCCGCTGGTGCAGATCACGTCTTCCCAGGCCTGATCGCCAAATTCCGTAATCCACATACTTGATGGTCACTTCTGATAGCGCCGCTCACCCAGGCAATCCCGACGAACCCGCGCTGGGCACCGTCCACGAGAACCTTGAAGGCTGGGTGCCGGCGATGGCGACCGAAGAAGAAATTCGCGGCGCATTCGACAAGGCATTCGACTACCGCGGCGATCTGACTCTGACGCTCAAAGATGGACGCAGCATCGAAGGCTATATCTTCGACCGCCGTGCTAAAAGCGAATCGCTGGACGAGTGCGTAGTGCGGATCATGCCAAAAAACGACGGCGCGGTAAGAATGACGATCCGCTACAGCGAGATCGCCGGCCTCGCCTTCAGCGGCCGCGACACCGCTGCCGGGAAGAGCTTCGAAGCCTGGGTCAAGAAGTACAACGCCAAGAAGGCGGCAGGGGAAAAGAACATCGGGATCGAGCCTGAGCCTCTGGATTGAGGCCGGGGCGAGTCGGGTTAAATTACTCCGGCTTGGCATAAAGGCCGGGCTGATGCCTGCCTTGGAAGAAATACCAATAATCAGTTGTCGTTCTGACGATCCCCGGCCTTTCCGGGGTGAGGATGAACCCCTACTGAACCCCGAATAATTTCCCTGTGTTTTTTTCTCGGGACTCCGATAAAGCTGCGTGGGCCCTGATTGGCGGTTGCCCTTGCAACTTTCCACCCGTTTAACATCGTGCGATGGCGCCAAACCAAAAGCCGATTTCCCGAACGAAATTTCTCCAGGCCGTCGCATCAAAAACCAGAAGAAGGAAAGCTTTGTTGCACTGTAGGGGTTCTTCCTCACCCCGGCGAAGCCGGCGATCGTCAGAATGACAACTGATTGGGGGGATTATTGCCCGCGCAGGAATTTGCCCGACCCTCAATATCAGGGGAATTTTCCCGAGCAGGACTTTCCCAATCCCGGAAACTCGACACTCCCACACCCCCAGACACGCATTTCACTGCCTGAAACGCTCCACTGGACGGTCTGCGGTACTCCTTCGACGGTGCAGTTGTGATGTAATAGATAGAGACAATTTCCCGGTTTTTATGCCTGCTGAAGTCCTCAACCCGCCCACCAAAGCGCACAAGCGAGCGCGGGCCGCGGCCCGCCGCTATCGCGAACTGAAGATGATTGGCGGCGCCCTGCTTTCCACGGAGCATCCGGTCATGGCGCACATTATTCCCATGCGCCGCTGCAACCTCTCCTGCGCATACTGCAACGAATACGACGATTTCTCGAAACCCGTGCCGCTCCCTGACATGTTTGCGCGGCTGGACAAGCTGGCATCGCTGGGCACTTCCATTGTCACCATCAGCGGCGGGGAGCCGCTTTTGCATCCCGAGCTTGATGCCATTATCGCGCGCATCCGGTTTCGCGGAATGATCGCGGGGATGATCACCAACGGCTACCTGCTGACCGCCGACCGCATCCAGAAGCTTAACCAGGCGGGGCTCGATCATCTGCAAATCAGCATCGACAACGTCATGCCCGACGAGATATCGAAGAAGAGCTTGAAGGTGCTGGACAAGAAGCTGGAGCTGCTGGCCGAACATGCCGACTTTCACGTCAATATCAACTCCGTGGTGGGCGGCGGCATTCACAACCCGCAGGACGCTCTGCAGGTGGGGCGGCGCGCCCTGCAGCTGGGCTTCACCTCCACCATCGGAATCATTCACGACGGCAACGGCCAGCTGTGCCCGCTCAAACCCGAAGAGCAGGAAGTTTTTCACGCCATGAAGCAGATGGAAAAGAAGAACTATTCCCGCTTCAACGATTTTCAGGAAGCCATCGCCCAGGGATTGCCCAATGACTGGCGGTGCCGCGCCGGCGCACGCTACCTCTACATCTGCGAGGAAGGCTTGGTGCACTACTGCTCGCAGCAGCGGGGCTTCCCCGGCACTCCGCTGGCGGATTACACCCTGACAGATATCAAACGGGAATTTCTTTCAGAAAAATCGTGCGCGCCCAACTGCACCGTGTCCTGCGTGCACCAGATCTCGCACATCGACCACTGGAGGGCGCCACAAACCATGCTGGCGACCTTCGAACCGGCGGTGCATCGTGACGCCGACGAGCTAGTCACCATCAAGTAGTTGGTTTCAAGGCAGGCAGAACCGTCTAATGTCTTTCGGGACAGAAGTAGGCGTTTTACTTGACTTGTCATTCCGAGCAGCACTTCAGAGTCTGTGTTGTCTCACCCAAGCTGTTGCGTAGGTGAGTTCTGGCTCTTCTGTAAGGATTTATAAAGCGGGGCTTCCGCCGCCGAGGAACCAAACCTTTTCGCGTTGTGTAACAACCGCTTCGAGGCCG
Organism: Terriglobales bacterium; assembly: GCA_038210375.1. Classification (GTDB taxonomy): domain Bacteria; phylum Acidobacteriota; class Terriglobia; order Terriglobales; family Acidobacteriaceae; genus JBBQWT01. Next base: position 130,667 of record JBBQWT010000005.1, read on the forward strand.
CTGCTTACCCCGAAAAGCAATACAACCGCCCATCCGGTCGCGGCTCAGATCCGCTCCAGCTCCGCCACTGTCATCTCGCCGTCGGCGTTGCCGGTGTTCAACGTGCCTGCCGGTTCGAACAGCATGAGATGGACTTCATCATCGGCCACCGGCCTGTGCTCGACGCCGCGGGGAACGATGATGAATTCTCCCGGCCCCACCTGCACCTCATGGGTGCGGAACTCCATGCGGAGCTGCCCGGCAATCACCAGGAAAAGCTCGTCCTCGGCTTCATGATGGTGCCAGACAAACGCGCCCTTGGCCTTGACCAGTTTTACGTGCTGCCCATTTAGTTCCCCGGCAATCCTGGGCTTGAAACGGTCGGCGAAGAGCGCGAATTTCTCGTGCAGGTTGACCTTCTGAGGCTGGGACACCTTAAGCAAGTGCCGCCCGGCCGGCGCCTAGCAGTACGAATAACGCCCACCATCCAAAAACAATGGCCATGCTGGTGGATTGCTTTACTTTGCTGATACAGGCAAACCCGATGGCGGTCAGCACCAGTACCCAAATTCCAAACAAGTCAATCGATGACATCAATGTGTACAGGACGAGGTGTTCGGCGGGGTTCACAAAAACACCCAGGTTGGTGGCTACGGGATTTTGCAGGATGAATCCCGAAGGATCAAATTGCGGCAGGTGCATGACCACCATGGCCAGCAGAGATCGCAGGATGGCTGGAAGGTTGGCATAGATCACTACCGCCAGCGCCCGCGAATATTTGATCTCGGCTCCCGCGCCAAAGTTAAAAGTGGCCATCAGGATTGCGGCGAAGATCGCCATAAAAATAAAGGCAAATAGCCAGAACGCATAGGCGCTGATGCTGAATATCTTCACGAAGCTAGCGCGCTGCTCCGGCGGCATCTGTTCCATTTTGTCGGCTTGCTTGGGCGACATTCTCATTTGATTGTTGGACGCCGTGCTCCACCCCACGCGCTGGCCCACCACGTAAACAAAGCCCAGGGAAAATATCACGATGAGCAGGAAAGGGGCCCACCACTGCGCGTTGCGGTTGATGTCGGTGAACGTCTTTTTGGGCGAGAAGAACACATTCGCAAGGCGCTGCGGTTCCGATAAGCCCGGCTGTTGAGGAATTTCTGGTATGTCTGGCGAGACCGCTGCAGTCGTCATAAATTCTCCTTGTCCATCAGGCCGGCGCTGCGCGCCGCGAGCGTAAGATTAACGCTGCGAATATTACTACAACGCCGGGTGAAAATCCCGCTGATCTCCGCGGGAAGGCGGTGAGAGCAAGGGCGTGGCCCGCAACAGCGCCTGGGTGTAGGGGTGGCTGGGGCGCTGGGTGATTTGTTCGGCGTCGCCCACTTCCACAATCTTGCCGTCGTGCATGACCGCGATGCGGCTGGCCAGGTAACGCACCACCGGCATGGAGTGCGAAATAAAAAGATAGGCCAGACCGAAATCGCGCTGCAACTGGCGCAGCAGGTTCACGATTTGCGCGCCCAGGCTGACGTCGAGAGACGACACCGGCTCGTCGGCCACAATGAATTTGGGTCTCAGGGCCAGAGCGCGGGCGATTGCGATGCGCTGCCGCTGGCCTCCGCTGAACTCGTGGGGAAAGCGGGCCAGCGCCGATTCATCGAGGCCCACGGCCCGCATGAGCTCGGCCGTCCCCAGGGGCGGCGCCTCTCCCGGGCCGCGGTCCCGGCCGTGGATCTTCAGGGGCTCGTCGATGATCTGCTGGATATTCATGCGCGGGTTCAGCGAGCTGTAGGGATCCTGAAAAACGATCTGCATGTGGCGCCGCAGGCGGCGCATCACCGGCCCGCTGGCGGTCATAAGATCGTTTCCCGCAAAAATAATTTTCCCTGAAGTGGGCTCGATCAACCGCAGGATCAGCCTTCCCAGCGTGCTTTTTCCGCAACCCGACTCACCCACCAGGCCCAGGGTTTCGCCCGGCTCAATCTCCAGGGAAACGCAATCCACGGCGCGCAACGCTACGCCCGGCGCGCCCAGCAATGAGGCCTTCCGGTACACCTTGACCAGGTCGCGCACTTCAAGCAAGGCCATGGCCTAACAGTTTCCATGCGGGAGCAGCGCTTGGCAAGGGCCGGGGTCAGGTTGCTCTGTCTGCTGGGCACGGGGGCTCCGTTTCGCGGGTTGCAATTCCCCGTTTATACAGTGAGAATCAGCGGATAGGCTTCTCCCGCAGTTGCGGGTGCGGCCCAGGGACTGATTTTATGGAAAGAAAAGTGGGAATACCCGGCTACGGGCGCGGCCTTGACTGGGGAGAAACTGCGCAGCAAGGCGATGAAGGATTTCCCGACGCGTTCGTTCCCGGCGCCATGGTGGTGGTGACCTTGAACACCCCGCGGGAGAAATTCTGGGGCGCGATCCTGGCCATCAATCCCGCCGGACTGAGTATTCGCGGCGTGGGATTGAATTCGTTCGACGACTTCATCCGCCAGGTAAATTCCGGCGAATCCGCCATGGCCAACGTCGTGTTTTTTCCCATGCACCGCATCGAACGCCTGGAAATTGATGCCCGCAACTTTGATATTCCGTCTTTGGCCGAAGGCTTCGAGGCCAAGACCGGGCGGCGGGTTTCGGTGATGCTCGGCCCTCAGCGTCAAGGTAGCTCCGGCGCTTCCGGCGCCGTCGATCCGGAGCATGACCGCGCCGAAGCGGCCAACCAGGCCGCGGGGGCGGATGACCAGGCGGCCGAGTGATTGGCCAGCTTCGCGCCACTCCTAACCAGCTCACCCTGCTGCGCCTGATTTTTATTCCGTTGATCGTGGTGCTGGTGGTCGACCGCGAATATCGCTGGGCCTTCGCCCTTTTTTTCCTGGCGGGATTGACTGACGGCCTCGACGGCATCCTGGCGCGGGTCTTGAAACAAAAAACCGAGCTCGGCCAGATTCTCGATCCCATTGCCGACAAACTTCTGCTGAGCACCATGTTCCTGGTGTTCTCGCTGATGCATAAGATTCCCTGGCGCATTACCGTGGTCGTATTCGGCCGCGACGTCATCATTGTCTTGATCTGCGGCGTGCTCTACATGACCGGCACGCTGAAGAATTTTCGCCCCAGCTTTTACGGCAAAGCCAATACGGTATCGCAGATCCTGACCGTAATTTTCGTATTTTTAGACGAACTCGTGGCATCACCCTGGGTCACCGAAGTCAAGGAACTGCTGTTCTGGCTTACCTTCACCCTTACCGTAATTTCGGCCATCCTCTATGTACTGAAGGTGGCTCGCGAGCTGGCGGAGCCGGGTGTGCAGGCCCCACAGCCCTGAGTGAGCGGGCGCCGTTTGACCCGTTTTCCGCGTCCCCCCTACAATCGTTATTCACAGCATCTCGCAAAATAATTGATTCGCGATTTCCACCGCCGGGACCCGCGCGGGGGCATCACTACCGTTTGCAGTACTGCCATGACGTCGCGCCTCTCACCCTATGCCATTGCAGCTTTTTAATACGCTTTCCGGGAAGCTGGAGGAGTTCTCGCCCGCCGAAAATAACCAGGTCCGCATGTATTCCTGCGGCCCCACCGTGTACGACTATGGCCACATCGGCAACTTCCGCACCTTTGTGTTTGTGGATGTGCTGCGGCGTTTTCTAAAGCAGAGCGGCTGGCGGATGGACCACGTCATGAACATCACCGACGTGGATGACAAAATCATTCACAACGCCGCCGCGCAAAACGTGAGCGTCGAGCAGTTTGGCCGCCGGTTCGAGGACGCATTTCTGGCCGACATGAAGACCTTGAACCTGGAGCCGCCCGAGCACCTGCCACGAGCCACCGATCACATAGAAGCAATGGCGCAATACATCGCGCGCCTGGTACGAGGCGGGTTTGCCTACCGTACCGATGACGGCTCTTACTACTTTCGCATCGCCAGTTTCCCCGCCTATGGAAAACTGTCGAAGAAAGATCTGGCGGGCATGACCGACGGGGCCCGGGTTGACCTCGATGAATATGAGAAGGACAACGCCCGCGATTTCGCCCTGTGGAAGGCCCCCCGGGCGGGGGAAGCGTCGTGGCAAAGCAGCATCGGCCCGGGGCGTCCCGGCTGGCACATCGAATGCTCGGTGATGTCGATGCAATACCTGGGCGAGAGTTTCGACATTCACCTGGGCGGCGAAGACCTTATCTTCCCCCATCACGAGAATGAGATTGCGCAATCGGAATCACTCACCGGAAAACCCCTCGCGCGCTTCTGGGTGCATGCGCGGTTCCTGCTGGTTGAAGGAGAGAAGATGTCGAAAAGCAAGGGAAATTTTTACACCTTGCGCGATCTTCTATTGAAAGGCCATAAGGCTTCGTCCATCCGGTATCTTCTGGCGTCGGTGCCATACCAGCGGCAATTGAACTTTACTTTTGATGGTTTGCAGCAGGCGGCACATTCTGTGGACCGGCTGCGTAACTTCAAGCTGCGGCTGGAAACCGCGAAACTTGCTGGGGGCGCCAGCTCCGCCCTGACCGCGATGGCCACTGCTGCCCGTGAAGACTTTCGCCGCGCCCTGAACGACGATCTCAATACCGCCCAGGCGCTGGGAGTGATCTTTGACATGGTGCGCGAGGCCAACGCCGCTGCGGATGCCGGCGATCTGAAGCAGCAGGATGCCGCCCAGATACTGGCAGTGCTGGCGGTTTTCGATGAGATATTCGCCGTCCTGCACGATGATGACGCAGCCAGATCGAAGCAAGCTTACGCGGACGCCGAAAAAGCAGGCATCGCGGCTGCATCGCCAGCCACCGCCGCCACGCTGGCGGATGAGGAGATCGAATCGCTGGTCGCCAAGCGCACCGCCGCCAAGCGCACCAGGGATTTCGCAAAGGCGGACGCGATTCGCGCCCAGTTGGTCGATGCCGGCATCGTACTCGAAGACACCCGGGACGGTGTTCGCTGGAAGCGCCGGTAAACCGCAATTACCTAATTTGCGCTCGCCGGCTTCACCCTTTTTGACAAGCGATTCTTGCCGGCTCCTGAAGGTGCGGGCGCGGTGATCTTGATCTTCGACATTGTGACCATGGCCACGCCGCAGATGATGACCGTGGTCCCGGCGACAACGTATCGATCCACCTGCTCGTGCAATACCAGCCAGCCCAGCAACACCGCGACTACCGGATTCACGTAGGCGTAGGTTGCCACCTTCGATGTCGGCACATGCTCAAGCAGCCAGATGTAAGCGGTAAACCCGATCAGCGACCCGCCGGTCACCAGGTAGGCGATGGAAAGATATCCGCTGGCCGTCCAGGTGGTCCGTGAAAAATCGCCCAACGCCAGCGCCAGCAGCAGATTGACGAAGCCCGCGATGGTCATCTCCCAGCCGGTGGCTGCGAATGGATCGATGCTTAATTGCGATCGCCGCGAGGTAATCGATCCGCAAGCCCAGCTCAACGAAGCAAAAAGCAGGATGGCGATGCCCACCAGCTCTTTGTGTCCCAGCACCGAATTGTCGGTGAGCCGCGGCCACAGCAGTATCACCAGGCCCACGATACCCAGCGCCAGCCCGGCGAGGCCGCGCGGCGCCAGCCGCTCGGTCTTGAGAATGATCATCTCGATCAACGCCACCCACAGCGGCACAACCGCCACCACCAGCGCGGCCAGGCCGCTGGCCACGTATTTCTCTCCCCACGCCACCCCGACGTTCCCGGTGACCAGCAACAAAACGCCGATGGCGGCCAGGCGGACGAGGTCTTTCCGGGTAATCGCAATCTTTCGACCGCTGGCCAGGCACCAACCCAGCATGAGTGTTCCCGAAATCAGGAAGCGGGTCGCTCCCATTACCACCGGCGGCACATGCTGCACCACGATCCGCATGGCCAGGTAGGTTGAGCCCCACAGCACATAGACCAGGCCGAATGCGAGGGCGATGCGAAAGCTTTGCGATTTGGCTTCGGTGGCCATGAGGAGCTTTAAACCTTATCAGACGCGCGGAGTGAGGCTGGCGATTCCACGGCGGCGGAAGCGCAAGTCGCGCAGCGTGTTTATCGGGAAGGAACAGGGTGACCGTTTGGGGGTTACTGCCAGCGGCGGCGGGGGCTATAATCCGCTTAACACTCCCCCGCTGGCAGGCGGTTCTCTTCAAGACCGCAAATTGGTACCAGACCATGAAAAGCAAACCCAGACGATGCCAGATCGCGTTATTCGGAGGCTTCGGCCCCGCGTCTCACTGGTGGGAGATGCGATTGTGCCCGCGCCGCTACATGGCGGTGCTGCCTTCGCGTTCGCGACCTAATCTCTTCGCCGGCGACTAGTTTGGTCCTCCTTTTCCCGGCCCCTAAGGGACGCTGAAGGTTTGGCGTCTCCCCAATTCTTGAGGGATTTCCGGCAGCCACGCTGCCTGTCGAGAGGACGCAATGGCCCCAAAAACTCATACGGAGAAGACTGACCTCACCGCTCACGATCTGAAGCGCAACATTTTGAAAAACAAGAAGGGTCCGCAAAACACCAAGAGCCCCGTAACCGCCCAGCCCCAACCGGTGGCCGCGCACGATGCAAGGGACACTGAAGCCGCGCCGCACCTGCGGACCGCGCTGCCCGGGCCCATCGCGCGGCGCATTGTGGAGCAGGATGACCGCATCATTTCTCCCAGTTACACGCGCTCCTACCCGCTGGTGGCCAAGCGCGGGCGCGGCGTGGTCATCGAAGACGTCGATGGCAACAAGTTTCTGGATTTTTCCGCGGGCATTGCCGTGGTATCCACCGGCCACTGCCATCCTCGCGTGGTCGAAGCCATACAGCGTCAGGCCGGCGAGTTGATCCACATGTCGGGCACTGATTTTTATTATCCCAACATGATCGAGCTGGCCGACCGCATCTCAGCGATCGCGCCCATGAAAGGCCCGCACCGGGTGTACTACGGCAACTCCGGCACCGAGGCCGTGGAAGCCGCGATCAAACTGGCGCGCTACCACACCCGCCGGCCCAACATCATCGCCTTCCTGGGAGCGTTTCACGGGCGCACCATGGGCTCGCTGGCGCTTACCGCCTCCAAACCCCAGCAGCGCCGCCGCTTCATGCCGCTCATGCCGGGCGTGACCCACGTTCCTTACCCCAATGCGTATGGCGCCGGATATAGCGACCCGCGCGAGGCCGAAACTTTTGCTCTGGGCTGCGCGCGCTATATCGAAGAGACATTGTTTCGCACCATCCTGCCGCCGGAAGAAGTGGCGGCGATTTTTGTAGAACCCATTCAGGGAGAGGGCGGATACGTCGTCGCCCCGGATAATTTTCTGCAGGAGCTGCGCGCCATCTGCGATCGTCACGGCATCCTGCTGGTCGCCGATGAAGTGCAATCGGGCGCGGGACGCACGGGAAAGTGGTGGGCCATGAGCCATTCCGGAGTGGAGCCCGATATCGTTTGCATGGCCAAGGGAATGGCCTCGGGCATGCCGCTGGGCATCACGGTGAGCAAGGCTGAGATCATGGACTGGGTTCCGGGGTCGCACGCCTCTACCTTCGGTGGAAATCCGGTGTGCATCGCCGCCGCCCTGGCCACCATGGATGTGCTCGAAAGCGAAGGCATCGCCAACGCCGGGGCGGTGGGCGCGCACATGATGTCCCGCATGAAATCCTGGCCGGCGCAGCACCGCATGGTGGGCGACGTGCGCGGAAGGGGCCTGATGATCGGCGTGGAAATTGTGCTCGACCAGGCGACCCGCGAGCGCGCGCATGATGAGCGCGACCGCATCGTGGAGCTGGCGTTCGAGCGCGGAATCCTGTTCCTGGGAGCGGGAGAGAATTCCATTCGCATCGCGCCGCCGCTCATCGTAAGCAGGAAGCAGGCCGATGTCGCGATGGACGTCCTCGAAGAATCCATCGCCATCGTGGAGCGCGAGTAAGAACTTCGAACGTGCCAGCGGCACGTAAAGTCATATGAAGCAGAACTTCCAGGCATAAGCGGGGTTTTCCGGGAGTACTATCTTGGTTATGTTCCTTATAACCCGGAAACGGTTCCATTTGCCGGGCTTCAGCGCGTTGAATAAACGGGAGAAGCTGCTTTGAAAGATGCCGGAAGGGCGACCCGATTTTTCTGGTTCGCCGGAGTATGGTTCGGATTTCTCGTTGGCGTTCTGGACGCCTGGGGCTCGGCCCTTTGGATGAGCCCTCTTAGCCCTGATTTGCCGTGGCTCTATCCCATTATCTATCCCTTATTTTTTTCCCTTATTTCCTTTTGCGTTATCGGCATTCTGGCCGCGTTGCGAGTTGCCCGGCGGTTTTTCTGGTTATGCTTGTTTCTGAGCGCGGCCAGCCTGTGGGCATTGCTATTGTCCGCCTCCCTCCGCAACTCCTCGGGGAGAGGACTGATACTCATCTTAAGCATCGGTGCGGTATTGGGGACAGCATTTGCATGGGTTTTTGAGCGTCGCGAGGCCGGATTTCGCCTTCTGGTCTCGCGTACGCTGCCCATTTTTCTGATATATATGGCGGGGTGCGCAGCAATTCCCCTGCTGCATCAGGTTCGCGAAGACCGCGGCGCTGCGCTCGCCTCGGCCGCTGGCCCCTCCCAGCCCAACGTACTGCTGATCATCGTCGACAGTTTGCGCGCCGACCACCTCAGCACCTATGGCTACTCGCGCGAAACCAGCCCCCACTTGTCGGCCCTTGCAGCGCAGGGCGTTTTGTTCGAATCCGCGATTGCCGCCGCTCCCTGGACGCTGCCCTCGCACGCCTCGATGATGACGGGGCTATATCCCAACCAGCATGGCGCCGAAGCCGTAGGCGATCCCGAGCCGCTCGATGGGCGGTTTCTCACCATCGCCGAAACTTTCAAAGAGCGCAGATATTTGACCGCCGCCTTTTCAGCGAACTACGGGCTATTTTCCCGCCGTTTCGGCTTCGAGCGTGGCTTTACTCACTTCGATGATGTTGGCGCCTCGGTGGTCAACGCGGGCCTGGAAACTCCGCTGCTGATGAGGCTGCGGCGGGTGTTTTTGCAGGTCCGGGGATTGGGCAACACTCTGCCCGCACGGCAATCCGCAGGCGATATCAATGAGCACGCTTTGCAATGGATCGACCGTTATTCGGGCCATCCTTTTTTTGTGACCCTGAATTATCTTGACGTTCATTACCCATATTTGGCGCCGCCCGCGGAATTGCACCGCTATTCACAGGATTCACCGCCGCCCCGGCCTCCCGGCGATATTGAGCGGTGGTTCCTGCGGCTGACGCCCGCACAGGTCAAACAGGAAGAGGATGAGTATGACGGGGCCATCACCTACGTGGATTCTGAAATTGCGGCCCTGCTGGCCCAGCTCGAGCGCCGCAAATTGATGGACAGCACCATCGTAATCATTACTTCTGACCACGGAGAGGGTTTCAAGGAACATAAGTTTTTCGGCCATGCCAACTCTCTTTACCCGGAGCTGCTGCGGGTGCCGCTCATTGTCATCGCGAAGGGATTGCCCAGAGGAATGCGCGTCAGCCAGCCGGTCTCCACCACCGCCCTGCCGGCCACCATGCTCGGTCTGGTCAACGCTCATGGGACCAATCCTTTTCGTGGGCCGTCGCTGGCCGCGCTCTGGTCCAGTGGTTCCGGCGCGATCACGTGGCCCTATCCCCAATCTCAACTTGAGCCCCAGGGCCGGTTCGAGCAGTTCTTGAATTACAAGAGTCCCATGCAGTCGCTGGTCACGCCCGACTGGCATTTGATTGTCGGCGGCGCCAAAAAAGTTGAGTTGTTTGACCGCTCGGCCGACGCCAGCGAGGTGACCAACCTCGCAACTTCGCCATCTCTGAAACCCGTGGTCGATGCACTGGCGGCTGAACTTGAAGGCGCGTCCGACAGCGAGACCGGCCGGGAGGTTCGCGTCGCGGGACGGCCGGGCCCGGCCGCGGACAAGGCTGCGGCCATCATCATTTCCAGAGACGCTATTGTGGCCCGTAGAAAGGCGAGGGCCGCCGACCCCGCTCGCCACAAAAAATCTTCAGACGAATTGCTGCGCGCCCTGGGTTACATACCTTAGCTCAGGCACCCGAAGGCCGAGGCCCAAATATCGTCACGGCCGCACCCTCAAGCCGCCGCTGGCTTTTGGCCCTGCAACTCGCGCAAAGCCGCGCCATTCCTATGCTAAAATTAAAAGGAACCACGGAAGAACTACGCGCCGGGAGGCCCTGAAAAGAACCCTTCCAGCCGGATTTCCATGAAGAATCCGGAGGGAAAACGGGCAAGCTTGCAGATGGCTTTTGGGCCTCGAATTCCTGGGGATTCGTTGCATCAGTAACCTGCAACCGTCACTGCGAAACACCGGCATTGCGTCCCGCCGGATTTGGCAGTCAGCCTCGTTGCCAGGATCCGCAAACAATTGAAAGAGGGATACATGTTAGACGGCAAATCCATTCTCATTACCGGAGGCACCGGGTCGTTCGGGAAAAAATGCATTGAAACCATTTTTGCCCGCTACAAGGCGCGCCGGGTCGTGGTCTTTTCCCGCGACGAGCTGAAGCAATATGACATGCAGCAGGAGTTCAGTTATCCCCAGATGCGTTACTTTTTGGGCGACGTCCGCGATCTTCCCCGGCTGGTGCAGGCCATGAATGGGATTGACTATGTCATTCACGCGGCCGCGCTGAAGCAGGTGCCGGCCGCCGAATACAATCCCATGGAATGCATCAAGACCAATGTTCACGGCGCGGAAAATGTGATCGCCGCGGCGGTCGAATGTAACGTGCAGCAGGTGATCGCGTTGTCCACCGACAAGGCGGCCAACCCCGTAAACCTTTACGGCGCCACCAAGCTGGTTTCTGACAAGCTGTTCGTGGCCGGCAACAATGTGGCGGGCGGGCACAAGACCCGCTTCTCGGTCTGCCGCTACGGCAACGTCGTCGGCTCGCGCGGCTCGGTCGTTCCCGCTTTCCAGAAACTGATTTCCAAGGGCGTCGAGGAACTTCCGGTTACCGACCCCCAAATGACCCGGTTCTGGATCACCCTGCAGCAAGGGGTAGATTTCGTTCTGCGCAGTTTTCAAAGGATGCACGGCGGCGAAATTTTTGTTCCCAAGCTGCCTTCCATGCGTATTCTCGACCTGGTGGAATCACTGGCGCCCGGCCACAAAGTGCAGATATGCGGCATCCGGCCCGGTGAAAAGATCCATGAAACCATGTGCCCCGCGGATGACTCTCACCTCACCCTCGAGTTTGCCGATCATTATGTGATCCAACCCACCATCAATTTTGTGGAAAGCTCCGATTTTTCAGTGAACAAGCTGGGCGAGCGCGGCGTCCCCGTGCCCCCGGGCTTCGCCTATAGCTCCGGCTTGAATCCCCATTTCCTGAGCATCGCGGACCTGCAGGAAATGAACAAGCTATGAAACCGATTCCCTATGGCCGCCAGGACATCAGCGCCGCGGATGTCGAGGCGGTGGTGGCGGTCCTCGGTTCTGACTGGCTGACTCAAGGCCCGGTCATCCCCCGGTTTGAATCCGCGGTAGCGGAGCTTTGCGGCAGCCAGTTCGCGGTGGCTGTGTGCAACGCCACCGCCGCGCTGCACCTGGCTTGCCGGGCTTTAGGCCTGGGCGCGGGTGATTCACTGTGGACCTCTCCCAATACATTTGTGGCTTCGGCCAACTGCGCGATTTATTGCGGCGCCGACGTTGATTTCGTTGACATTGATCCCGCGACCGGAAACATGAGCGTGGCAAAACTCGCGGCCAAGCTGGCCTCCGCGAAAAAAATCCCCCGAGTACTGGTTCCGGTGGCCTTCGGGGGCCAGTCCTGCGACATGAAGGGGATTGGCAAGCTTGCCAAAAAATATGGTTTTGCCGTGGTCGAGGACGCATCCCATGCCGTCGGCGGGCGTTACGATGGCGCCGCCGTGGGCGGCAACCAGTATTCCGATTTCACCGTGTTCAGCTTTCACCCGGTAAAGATTGTGACCACCGGCGAAGGTGGAATGCTCACCACCAATAACCCGGAACTGGCAGCCAAGGCCGCGCTGCTGCGGACCCACGGCATCACCCGCGAGCCCGAAGCCATGCCGTCGCCATGGGAAGAGGGCGCGTGGTATTACCAGCAGGTGGATCTCGGCTACAACTATCGCATCACCGACATACAGGCGGCGCTGGGACTTAGCCAGTTGGCAAGAATTTCAGAGTTTGTGGCCCGGCGCCATCAGCTGGCCGATCGTTATGACGCCCTGCTGGCGCCGCTGGCGGTGCATCCGTTGTCCCGCTCCGCGGAAGCGTATTCCGCATTCCATCTATACGTGGTGCGGATTGATCCCGCGAAGACACGGCGCACCCGGCGCGAGGTCTTCGACTTTATGCGCGCCCATGACGTTCTGGTCAACGTGCACTATATTCCGGTTCACCTGCAGCCTTACTACCAGCGGCGCGGGTTCCATCCTGGGGATTTTCCCAGCGCCGAAGAATATTACCAGCGCGCCATTTCCCTGCCCATGTACTTTGCCCTCTCCGACGAGCAACAGGATTATGTCGTGGCCACGCTCACCGAGGCGCTGGGTTGAGATTGGGCCTGGGAACGGTGCAGTTCGGAATGCCTTATGGCGTTTCCAACAACACCGGCCAGCCATCACTCGAAGAAGTCAGGTCTATCCTGCAAGTCGCAGCCTCTGAGGGCATTAAGGTCCTCGACACCGCGGCCTCCTATGGTTCCAGTGAAGAGGCGCTGGGGGATGCAATTGTTCCCGGCCAGAGTTTTTCCATTGTCACCAAGACCCCTAAATTCGAAGCAGGCCTTGCGCCTGCCGGCAAAGCGCATCTGCTGACCACGACTTTTCACCAATCACTCCTCAAGCTGAAACGCGAAAGGGTTTACGGGCTGCTGGCGCACGACCCCAACGATCTCATCAATGACGATGCGCCCAGTGTTTTTGCGGAAATGCAGAAGCTCAAGCAAGCCGGGTTGGTAAGTAAACTGGGAGTCACGGTTTATACCGCCAGTCAAATCGACGCAGTGGTGGAGCGTTTTGCGATTGACCTGGTGCAGGTTCCGGTCAACGTGCTGGATCAGCGCCTGATTAAATCAGGCCACATTGCGGCGTTAAAATCAGCGGGAATCGAAGTCCACGCCCGCTCGCTGTTTTTGCAGGGCTTGCTGTTAATTCCGCCGGACGACGCGCCCGAATACTTCAGTCCCATAACACCCAGGCTGACGGAGTTTCACCAGGCGGCACGCGATCAAGGCCTTTCGGCCATCCATGCGGCGTTAGGTTTTGTTTTGCAAAACACCCAAGTGGACGCATGCATCGTGGGAGTCAACTCCGCCGCTGAGCTGCGGGAAATCATCGCCGCGTCGAAATGCGTGCCAGGCGGCGCTGCAGATTTTTCCTCGCTGGCATGCGATGACGAACGGTTCGTCAATCCCGCGCGCTGGGTAATGCACCCGCAGGGCCAGAAATGATTGTGGGCGGGTAGGCGTGAGCGGGTCGGCGCGTGATTCCCGCGGTCAGAGTCAAGGGGCGGTTTACACTTCGTGCCCCGGGCTGCGGTAGATGGCGGCAACGATGAGGCCGGCCACTACGTTCATGACCAATTCCAATCCGATCTGCATGCCGACCACGTCGCCCGGCCAGGGCTGGATGGCATAGTAAACGATGTACTCGCTCACCGAAGTGATCAGCCACACCGCGATCCCGTAGCGAATGCCCTGCCCCATCCATGGGCGGTGGTTCACTCCCTGCGCGTAGATCCAGACAAACCCCAGGGCATAGAACAGGAATGCCAATCCCAGGAAAGGCGCGTGTGCCTGGCTATCAGCCGGAGTGCGCATAAGCTGCGGGCTTTGCAGATAGCGCGGCTGCAGCACAACTCCGTGAATGACGAAATTGGCAAGTGCGGCAAAAATCAAGACGGCGACAAAAGCGATGACCAGTTTCTTAACGTTCATGTGATCTCCTTGTGGGGTAGATTTGTCGCGCCTGGCCGGGAAGTCCAAACTACTTTACGCGAGTTTTGGAAACATTGGAGATCAAAAAAGGTGTATTCAGTTTTGTTCTTTAAAGCAGAAATCGGAAACGTCCCGTCTATCCCCAGGTTGCATGGCCGTGAGTTCACGCCAAAGACTTTGGTAGGGTACGGGCTCTACTCGCCGCATCAGAGCGTCGACCTGCGCCGTCTTAGCGTGACGCCGAGACTAGCCTGTCTTCCACCGGCTTATCAATCGTCTTCTTGCTGCGGATGTAGTCGGCTAGCACCTCCATGATGTTGATGCCGGTATCGTCTACCCTCTTCGCGTCGAGAAAAGTCGCATAGTGGTCGCCACCGGTCGCGACAAAGCTGTTGGTGGCAACACGGTACACTCTTTCATCGTCGAGCGGCTGGCCGGCGACTTCGACCTCAACGACGCGTTTGTATTCGGGCCGCTTGGGATCGTAGCGCACGCGCAGTCCGGCAACCTGCATCATTCCGACCTTCAGTGTCAGGGACTGCTCCAGGATTTCGCGAATCTGTTTGCCGGTCAGATCCATGGTTACCAGCGAATTGATGAAAGGGAAAGCGGAAACCACGTCATACAGGGCGATGGGTCCGGCGGGGAGATCGAAGCGGATGCCGCCCGCATTTTCAAACGCGATGGGGGCGGCGCCCTTCCATGCCATTGCGTCGGTCACAAGGTCACCCAAAGCGGACTCGCTATCGTAGCTTCGGGTCAGCGCGCTGCTGACGCTTCCGAGTTGCTCCTTACCGAGGCGGCCGCATTCCTCCAGCCAACGTGTGATTGTGGCGTCCACCAGTGGTGGCACGGGGAAGACGCCGGGCACGACCCGCACCAGGTTGCCACTATGGCCGACGACCTTGCGCTGGGCGGAATCGTAGACCAATTGCAGGACGCCAAGGGTTGTGCCGCGCCCGTAGGTCTGGACGACGATGCTACCGGTCTGCGGGCTCACCCAGGGGACTTCGATGCCGCGGTGGGCATGGCCGCCTACGAAAACGTCAATGCCGGGGACAGCGGCCACGGTGGCTTTGTCGGCATCGAAATTGCGCTGCACCTCGGGGTGGGCTTCGGCGTCCGACTGCATCGGGCCGGTTTCGCCTTGGTGCGCCAGAACGACGATTAAGTCGACCTGCTTGCGGAGCCTGGGTACCAGTTCGCGAAGGATGGGAATCGGATCACGAGCCTCCAGCGTTTTCCAGATCGCCGGAGCTGTTGAGGGAACAGCGTCCACGCCAAAGATGCCTATGACGCCGATTCTGATGCCGTTGCGCGCCACGATGGCGTAGGGCCTGGCGAAAGGACGGCCGTCGCTGCGATAAAACAGATTCGCCGAGAGGACCGGGAAGGGCTCACTCTTGGCGTACCCTTCGGCCACGGGAATGCCGTAGTCGAACTCATGATTTCCGTAGCAGACGGCGTCATAGCCGATGGACTTGAATATTTCGATCGGTCCCTGTCCGCGGGTGAGGGTGGAGATGGCCTGTCCGGTGAACAGGTCGCCGCTGTCGAAAAGAAATGGGTTAGGTTCCGTGCGGCGCATCATCGCAATCCAGGCGCCGAGGGCCTTGCCGCCGCCGATCATGGGCTGATCCACCAGCCAGGTCGCCTTCATGGGCTCCACGGCGGCGTGGAAATCGTTGGTGTAAAGAATGGTGACGGTGCGCGTCTGGGCGGCGCACCCCAGCCACGCGCATGCCAGGATGAATACGGAAATAAACCGTCTGCTCATTTTGAGAGACATGGCGGCCAATCTACGCCCGCGCCAGATGTAAGGTCAAGCCTTGCCCGAGCGCAAGGGCAACGCGAGGTCGCAACGTATTTGGCGAGACCATTGCGCACATTGTCTGCATTATTCTCCTCTGTGAAAGCATTCCCCGCAGTGATCAGGCGGATCGACATGGATGATCGCACGAGACTGGAAGCTAATTTCTCTGCGGAGTAACGCATGAACTTTGACCGCCAACTGATGCTCCTCGGCGACAGATGGATTCAGATTCACCGTAATGTTCACCTCCGCATTGGAATGCGGAGGCAGACGGGACGTTCGCGAATTTTCGTATGTTTGAAGACTCGAAGAAATCGGAATCGTCCCCTCTTTCGCCAGGTTCCATGGCCGTGAGTTTACGCCAAGACCTTTGTAGGGGGCACGGAGTCTACTCTCCTGGGAAATTAGTAACTCTTAATCCCCCGCGTGCGGTTCATTGTGGGCCAGCCAGTCTTAAGCTATCATCGCCGCACTATGACCCTGACAAAATGTCTCCTGATCGCCGCGTTGAGCGCGTCTGCTTTTGCGCAGTCCAGAAGTTCCAAGGAAGTCGATGGAGTTTACTCCGCGGCGCATGCCTTGTATCTCGATCTGCATGAAAACCCCGAGCTCTCGTCGCGAGAGACCCAAACGGCGGCCAAGCTGGCCGGGCGATTGCGCGGCCTTGGCTATGATGTAACCGAACATGTCGGCGGCACGGGCATTGTCGCCGTCCTCAAGAACGGTCCTGGCCCCACGGTGATGCTGCGCACCGAGCTGGATGCGCTGCCCGTGGAAGAAAAAACCGGGCTGCCGTACGCCAGCAAAATTCATGTCAAAGACGGCGCCGGACGCGACGTTCCCGTAATGCACGCGTGCGGGCACGATCTGCACATGGCGTCGCTGCTGGGCACGGCCACCATCATGGCCAATAGCAAAGACACGTGGCGCGGCACCTTGATTCTGATTGGGCAGCCCGCCGAAGAGACCATAACCGGCGCCGACGCCATGATCAAAGATGGATTATTCAAGCGGTTTCCGCGGCCTGACGCGGTCCTCGCTCTCCATGTGGTGAACTTGCTTCCCGCGGGCAAGGTGGGTATCGCTCCCGGCATCATGTCAACCAACGCCGATTCCCTGCGCATCACGATTTACGGCAAGGGCGGCCACGGATCGGCGCCCCACACCTCCATCGATCCCATCGTGATCGCGGCGCGCACCATCGTGGCGCTTCAGACCATCGCCTCCCGCGAAATCAAGCCCGGCGAGGTCGCGGTGGTCACCGTGGGCACGATTCATGCGGGCACCAAGAACAACATTATTCCGGACCAGGCGGTGCTGGAGCTTACCGTACGCACCTTCAAGCCCGAGGTACGCAAGCAGGTCCTGGCAGCGATCGCGCGCATCACCAAAGGCGAAGCCGAGGCCGCGGGCGAGCCACGCCTGCCCGTGGTAGAGAATTACGAACAAACCGATGCAGTCTATAACGACCTGAGGCTGGCACAGCGGCTCAGGGCGCGGCTGGAGGAGGCGCTGGGGAAGGGCAACGTGCACACCGATGAGCCGCACACGTTCTCAGAAGACTTTTCCTATTTTGTGGCGCAGGGGATTCCGGGATTTTACATGAGCCTCGGAGGCGCCGACCCGGCGCAATATGCCCAGGCCAAAGCCGCGGAGACCACGCTGCCGTCCAACCACTCCCCATTTTTTGCGCCTGATGTTGAACCGGCGATGCGCGCGGGCATCACGGCGGAAGTTGCGGTGCTTCGCGATCTGCTCAAGGGAACGCCTGACGAGTTGCGGAAATCTTTACACGCGCAAGGCGAGACCGGCCAGTAGAGCCTCAGATGGGAAAGATGCGCAGGCTCATGTCGAGCGCGGCGGCCGAGTGGGTCAACGCGCCTGATGAGATGTAGTCCACGCCGGTGTCGGCGTAGGACCTTACGTTGTCCAGGTTGATGCCGCCCGAACATTCCAAGGGGACCCTGCGGCTGTGGGTGGCAACCCGTTCCACCGCCTTGCGCACATCGTCGGGCGTCATGTTGTCGAGCAATATGGCTTCGGCGCCATGCTGCAGCGCGATTTCCAGTTCTTCCAGGTTGCGGACTTCGATCTCTATGGGTTGCTGGCCCTGGCGGTTCTGGATCGCATTTTCGAGGACGCGGGCCACTCCTCCGCCCAGGGCGATGTGATTGTTCTTGATCAGCACGCCGTCGGAAAGATCTAGACGGTGGTTGAAACCGCCGCCGCAGCGCACTCCGTACTTATCCAGGATGCGCATGCCCGGCATGGTTTTGCGGGTGTCGAGAATGTGGACCCGGGTGCCGGCGCAGGCGTCCACAAATTTTCGCGTTAGAGTGGCGATGCCGGTCAGACGCTGCAGGATATTCAAGATCACGCGCTCGCAGGCCAGCAAGGCGCGGGCGTTGTGGCGGATCACGGCAATGCTCTGCCCGCGGTGCACGCGCACTCCGTCAAAAATCTCGGGGTGGCTGATGACCTCGGGATGCCCGATCACCGCGCCATCCATCTCACTGAAGACCTCAAAAATGCGCGGGATGACGCCCAGGCCCGAGAGCACGCAATCGGACCACACCAGAATGGTGCCGGAAGCGCGCTGGCGCGGGTCGATGCACGCCTGGGTGGTCGCGTCCTTCGTGGCCTTGTCTTCCTGCAAGGCGTTTTCGAGTATGGCGCGGATGCGCCGGCTGTGCCAGTCCAAGGTTCTTATCCTGGTGATGATGAGGGATTTTTTATCTTACCCTGAGTTTCGCGCAGGCGGTGGGATAAATATCTTGGCCTGCATTCCCGCCGCCTTTTCTAATAAGTTCACATTGCAGGATGCGGATGGCCCGCGCGTGGTCACTCGCCCAGCCGCTGCAACGCCTGCCGCGCTTTCTCCATTAATAACTCCAGCTCGGCGGCCCGGTTGCGAAGGCCTTCCACCACTGCCGCCGGGGCCTTGGCCAGGAACTGCTCATTGGCGAGCTGGCGGTGGCCGTTGTTGAGCTCGACCTCCATTTTCTTAAGTTCTTTGGTGAGGCGGTCGCGCTCCGCGCCCAAGTCAACCTTGCGTTCGAAGATGATGCGCACATCGAATTGCGAGGTGGACCGGCTCGATTCAGTTCCCGAGAGCGCGCCTGGGAGAAAATTGATCGCGCTCACCGCAGCCAGCTTCCGCACCAGCAGTTGATTTGTTTCCAAGGTTTGCTGGAAGCCGTGGCCCGGGGCGGCAAAGATTTCGGCGGGCACCTGCTCCCGCGGCTCGACGCCAGCTTCGGCGCGCAGGTTGCGAATATTTTCGATGAGCTCCTGCAGGCCGCGCATCTCTTCTTCCGCGGCGGCGTCAAACTGTTGGGAATTTGCCCGGGGATAGGCGGCCAGCGCCACCGACTTTTGCGGCGGCTGCCCATCATAAATGGCATGCCAGATTTCTTCGGTAATGAATGGCATCAGCGGCGATAGCAGGCGGAGCGCGCCTTCAAATACATGCAGGAGGCAGGCGTAGGCGCCGGCGGCGGCCTGCCTGTCCGGCGTCCCATCCGGGCCGCCCAGCCGCAATTTCACGATCTCGATGTACCAGTCGCAGAATTCATTCCAGAAAAATGCATAGATGATCTGGGCGGCTTCGTGAAAGCGGTATTCGGCGAAGGCTTCGTTCACTTTCTGAGACGCGCGATGAAACCGCGAAACGATCCAGCGGTCTTCCAGCGGCGCGGTGGCCGGAATTTGGTAATCCGCAATCCCGTTACGCGTGGCGCCGGCGAAATCCGCCAGCGACCACACACCTTCCTGCTGGGCGCGATCGACGTTCATGAAGATGAAGCGGGCGGCGTTCCAGATCTTATTGGCGAAGGCGCGGTAGCCCCCGGTGCGGGATTCAGAAAACGCAATGTCGGTCCCTGGAGAGGCCATTGCCGCCAGGGTGAACCGCACCGCATCGGTGCCGTATTTTTCGATGACGGCGATGGGATCGAGAACGTTGCCCTTGGTCTTCGACATCTTCTGGCGCTCGGCGTCGCGCACCAGCGCGTGGATGTACACTTCGCGAAACGGCACAGAGCCCTGGGGATGGTCCTGCATGAAATGGCAGCCCAGCATCACCATGCGCGCTACCCAAAAGAAAAGGATGTCGAAGCCGGTCACCAGCAGGCTGGTGGGATAGAAAGCATCGAGGTCGGGGGTGTGATCGGGCCATCCAAAGACCGTAAATGGAAGCAGGCCCGCGGAAAACCAGGTGTCGAGGACGTCGGTTTCCTGGTGCAGATCGCCGCTCCCACATTTCTCGCACGCCGCGGGAGTGGCGCGGGCCACCGTGATGTGTTCGCAACCCAGGGCCGCGCAGTGCCATGCGGGAATGGGATGTCCCCACCACAGCTGGCGGGAAACGCACCAGTCGTGCAGGTTGGCCATCCAGTCTTCAAAAATCTTCTTGTAGATGTCGGGGGTGAAGTGAATTTCACCGCCGCTGGAAGCCTGCAGCGCTCGTTGCGCCATCGAATCAACCTTCACGAACCATTGGGTGGAAAAGCGGGGCTCGATCACGGTGGCACAGCGATCGCATTTGGCGACGGCCATGGGATGGTCTTTCACCGCGACCAGCAGTCCCTGGGCCTCAAGGTCTTCCAGCACCTTTTCTCTGGCTTTGAACCGATCGAGGCCGGCATAGGCGCCCGCATTGGGGTTCATCCGCGCGTTATCGTCGAAGATATCAATGCTCGGCAACTGGTGGCGCACCCCAATCTGAAAATCATTGGCATCATGAGCGGGCGTGACCTTCACCGCGCCGGTGCCGAATTCAGGATTGGCCCACTCGTCGGCGATCACCGGAATCTCTCTTCCCACCAGGGGAAGCACGGCCATCCTGCCGATCACATCGCGATAGCGCTCGTCGTTGGGATTGACCGCCACCGCGGTGTCTCCCAGCATGGTCTCCGGGCGGGTGGTGGCCACCACGATGGAGCCTTCCGCTCCCGACAGCGGGTAGCGAATTTCGTACAGCTTGCCCGTGATTTCCTCGTGCTTCACCTCAAGATCCGAGATTGCAGTCGTGCAGCGCGGGCACCAGTTGACGATATATTTTCCGCGATAAACCAGGCCTTCTTCGTGCAGGCGCACGAAAGCCTCGCGCACCGCGCGCGAAAGCGATTCGTCCATGGTGAAATATTCACGCTGCCAATCGACCGATTCGCCGAGGCGCTTCATCTGCTGCTGGATCACGCCGCCGTAATGCCGCTTCCATTGCCACACCCGCTCGACGAAGGCCTCGCGTCCCAGCTCGCGGCGGTTCTTGCCTTCGGCGGCTAGCTGGCGCTCCACCATCATCTGGGTGGCGATGCTGGCGTGGTCGGTGCCCGGCACCCATAGCGTCAAATCACCCGACATGCGCCGCCAGCGCGCGAGAATATCCATCTCGGAGTGGTTTAGCATGTGTCCCATGTGCAGGTTGCCGGTGACGTTAGGAGGCGGGAGCAGCATGGAAAATGCGGCCTTGGCGGCTCCCGAAGGCACGGTAAATATTTTTTCGGAGACCCAGTATTCGGCCCAGCGGGCCTCAATGGCTCCGGGCTCGTAAGCTTTGGGGAGATCGTGCGGCATACCTTTAAGTTTACCAGCGGCGGGCCGAGCGTAAGCCGCGGGCAAGCCGCGACCGCGCGCGAACAGCGTCGCTCCACTGCGGTATACTTCGTTTCAACTTCGGCCGTTCATTCGGCCTTTCATCCCAACGGTTTGGCAAGGAGCACACATCATGAAAAAACTAATCTGGATTCTGGCGGGCCTGGTTCTGCTGGCAAGCCCCGGACTAGAAATAAAAGCGCAGCCAGCGGCTGCTCCGGCAGCGGCGGCGGCTCCCGATTTTCGAGCAGACCTGCTCAAGCAGATCGATGAGATTGGCGGCAAGGCTGTCAGCCTGGCCGAGGCCACGCCAGAGGAAAAGTATTCGTGGCGGCCGGGTGAGGGGGTGCGCTCCACTGGCGAGGTGTACTTGCACATGGTGATCGGCAATTTTCTGGTGGCGTCGTGGGTGGGCAAGCCCGTGCCCCCGGAAATTGATTTGCGCAAGCTGGAGAAGAGCAATCCCGGCAAGGAAAAGACGGTGGCCCTGCTGAAGCAATCCTACGAGCGATTGCACGAGGGCCTGGCCAGTACCTCTGACGCATCGCTGGGAAAGACGATCACCATGTTTGGCAGCAAGAGCACGTTGCAGAACGCGTTGCTCACCATGTCACTGCACAGCTCCGAGCACCTGGGGCAGGCCATCGCCTATGCGCGGTCAAGCGGCGTGGTGCCGCCGTGGAGCAAAAAGAGAGAGACTGAGGGAAAAGCGCCGGCGAAGCCGTAAAGGACGGGAGTAAGAGACTTTGATGGCAGGTGGCAAGCGACGTTCAGCCTCGGAATTAATATCTGCCGGGGAGAAAATCTGGAATATCGGTTGTCATTCTGACTATCCCGGCTCTACGGGTGTGAGGAAGAACCCCTACTGTCCGACAACTCTTTCCATTGTTCACACCCGTGCAAGGCTTGAAGGTACGGGGCATTTCTAAGGATGGCTGAAAAGCATTATCTTAAGGTCCAACTTTATCCGGCGTGATTAGACGATAGTCACCGCATCTACAAATGTCGACGAATGTGATGTCGATGTCTTTGCCGTTAATAAATACGAGTCTTCCACGCAAGGACGGCTCAACGATCTTATTCGAACGGTAGTGCCAGATTACTGTAGGCTTAGCATAGGGATTGCCGCCGTCGGACAACTTAACTCTAATTTTGTCAGGCGGCCCGGCGACGATGTAGATTCGACCAAAATCTGTCTGCCAGCCGGGTTTGCTTGCCGCAAAATTAACGTTCGCGTATGCCAGGCGCCGATAGTGCTCGCTTTTGAACGGGTTCTCCACACCACCAGGTGTCGGATTGCGAAGCTCCCAGAACTGCTTGATAAACTCGTCGCGCTCTTCGCTATGTGATAGATGCAGGTAGGCTGTGCGCTCTTCTGGCGTGATAATCCAATGGACGTCCTGATCCAACCATTGCCGGTACGCGGCCGGCAGGTCCAGGGCTGGTGCCACCGCAACGATGCACAACCATGTCGCCACGAAAAAGGCGATTGCAACCAGACGAGAGTCGGTGAGACTTCCCGCGGCTCGGGACCAGCGGCTGTATCTCATGGCCAGTGACCTCCTGTCGTGCCTAAAGCACTAAATCAATGATTTTAGAGAGATGATAATGCCTTCGCCGGTGCAAAGTCTACGCGTTGGCGCACGCGCTCAAAGAGGACGGAAAGCGCCTACCCGCCCACCACCGCTGTTGCCGGGGAGTCTGCCTGGGCGGTGGCTTTATCTTCCGCCGGCAGGGCATGGTCGCCGCCGATGATGTGCAGGCGCATGAAGTTGGTGGAACCGCTGGTGGTCTGGGTTCCGGCTGCCAGGCCCACGATGTCGCCGGGCTTTACGATTCCTTCGCGAAGCAGCACTGCTTCGGCGCCGCTTACCATGTCTTCGGTTGAATGTTCATGCTTGCGCGCCAGCGGGGAAACTCCCCACAGCAAGTTCAAGCGGTTGCATACCCTGCTGACCGCGGTCAGAGCGTAGATCTCAGGTTGCGGGCGGTACTTGGAGATCAGGCGCGCGGTGGTTCCGGTTTCTGTGTACACCACGATGGCCGCCATATCGAGGTCTTCAGCGGCATGCGCCACCGATTCGCAAATGGTTTCGGAGATGGAAAGCCGGGGACGCAACTCGTGGGGCTGCCTTAACCCGGTATCGCGCATGTGCGATTCGGTTTCGATGATGATCTTCGCCATCATGGCTACCGCTTCGCGCGGGTGCCGGCCCATGGCTGTCTCCCCTGACAGCATCACCGCATCGGAGCCGTCGAAAATGGCGTTGGCCACATCGCTGGCCTCGGCGCGAGTGGGCCGCGGGTTTTCAATCATCGACTCCAGCATCTGGGTGGCGGTAATAACCGGCTTGCGCCATTCGGCGGCGCGGCGGATTACGTGCTTCTGGATGATGGGAACTTTTTCCGGCGGCATTTCAACTCCCAGATCGCCGCGCGCCACCATTACGCCATCGGCCTCATCCAGAATTTCTTCAAGATGCTCGATGGCCTGCGGTTTTTCCAGTTTGGCGATGACCCAGGCGTCGGAGTTATGAAACGCGATTCGCTCTTTGACCGCGCGCACATCGGCGGCGGAGCGGATGAACGAGACCGCGACCATGTCCACGCCCTGGGCCAGGCCGAACTCCAGGTCGTCCAGGTCTTTCTGGGTCAGCGAAGGAACGGTCACCACCGCGCCGGGCAAGTTGATGCCCTTGTGCTCGCCCAGCAGGCCGCCGTTGATCACGTCGGTTTCGACGTCATCGCCCTTGACCGCGGTCACCCGCAGTTCAATCAGGCCATCGGATAAAAGAATGATGGATCCCGGCCCCACTTCGCGCGCCAGGGTTTGAAATGTAGTGGAAATCAAGGTGGGGCTGCCCAGGACATCGCGCGGGGTAATGGTGACCTGGCTGCCGAGGGCCAAGGCCACCGGACGCCGGTCCTGCAAGCGGCCAGTGCGGATTTTGGGGCCCTGCAGGTCCTGCATGATGCAGATGGTCTTGCCTTCGGTGGCGGCGATGTCGCGCAGCAGGGCAATCAGCGCCGTCATTTGTTCGTGGGTGCCGTGCGAAAAGTTGAGGCGGGCAACATCCATGCCGGCGCGCACCAGCTGGCGCAAAATGGGTTCGGTGTTGCTTGATGGTCCCAGGGTGGCAACGATCTTGGCTTTTCTTCTGGCTGCGGGGGTGGCGCTTAAAACTGGCTCGGTCACTTTTTACTCGCTTCTTTTGAGTTGGTGGTTGAAGAGGAAGTGTCGCCGCCATTCTCATCCACGGCTTCGAGTGTTGGGTCTGGCGCCGCTGGATTTTCAAGCGGCGCGATATTGCCGTCACCTGGCTGCAACGTCGAGATAGGGCTATTCACGTCAGCGGGTTTTTTGATCATGCTGGGGCCGGGTTTCCCGGCGGTATCGGCTTCAATGACCGCGGCCTCAACTTTCGCAACCTCGGCTTCAGCCTGGGCCACTTTGGCGACCGCTTCCTTCACCCGGCGATCTTTGCCGCTCTCACGCGGATAGATCACAGCATTGAATTCCGCTCCCACCAGGATGATCACCGACACGTAATAGAACCATAACAGCAGCACGATGGCGGTCCCCAGAGGGCCATAGATGAGGTTATACGTGGCCACGTGGGTGACGTACCATCCGAAGCCAAGGGTGGCGGGCAGCCAGATGACGGTGGCCAGCAACGCGCCCGGCAAGACCTTGTAGATGGGCTGGGTGCGGGGAACGCCCCAATGATAAATCAGCGCGAGGATAGCGGCGCTGGTCAGGATGGAGATAAACCAGTGCGAGGCCCGCCACAACACCCACAGGTAGGGTTGCAGCTCGCCGGACATATAAAACACGACACGCGACTCGATCTGGCTGCCAAAAGCCACGATCAGCGCGGCAAAGGTCATGGGCAGAAACGATAGAAGGACGAGGAGAAAGGCCACCCCGCGTTCCTTCCAGAAATCCCACTCGACGCCGAAGTCGTAGGCGTGGCGGAAGCCTTCCATCCACGAGATCATGACCCCCGACGCGGCGATCAGGGTAATCATCAGGGCGGAGAACAGCAGTTCCAGGGACCGGTGTTGCTCACCCTGGAAATAGCCGATGGCGGGGGCGCCGGAGCCGGGCGGCAGGATGGTATCGAGGGCGTAGCTGATCTCGCGGACGAACACGTTGCTGCGCGGGGAGAGCGCGAGCACCGACGCCAGCAGCATTAGCGAGGGAAAGAGGGTAAGGATGCACGAATAGGCCGCACCCTTGGCGACCATGAACATTTCGTGCTCGAAGCCCCGCCAGACTGCCTTGCGGAGGCGCTTGAAGAAACGCTTCATGAATAAGTCAGATTAAACGTTGGCGCGGCGGGTGTGCAATGTCCTGGCGCGCCAAGCTAGCAGCAAACCGTGAGCCACCCCGCAAAGAAAAAATCGCGGGCTGCTATCAGCCCGCGATTGTGGTTCGTAGTCGAATGATTATTCGGCTGCCAGTTCTTCGGTTTCGCCTTCGTTGCGCATGAGCTCGAGGGCGCGTTCCGCCTCTTCGTATGCGGCGGAGACTTCTTCCTGCACCTTTTCGGCGGCGGCTTCGAGCTCGGGCGCAAGTTTCACGTTGCGGTAGAACTCCATACCGGTGCCGGCGGGAATCAGGCGGCCTACGATTACGTTTTCCTTCAACCCGCGCAGGTTGTCCACGGCGCCGTTGATGGAAGCTTCGGTGAGCACCCTCGTGGTCTCCTGGAACGATGCCGCGGAGATGAACGAGTCGGTGGAAAGCGATGCCTTGGTGATGCCCAGGAGCAACGGGCGTCCCGTGGCGGGCTTGCCGCCGTTGACGATGACCCGCTCGTTTTCCGCGGTGAAGTGGAAGCGGTCGAGTTGCTGTTCGAGAAGGAAGGTGGTATCGCCCACGTCCTCGACCTTCACCCAGCGCATCATCTGGCGCACGATAACTTCGATGTGCTTGTCGCTGATGGTGACGCCCTGCAGACGGTACACTTCCTGGATCTCGTTGACCAGGTAAGACTGCAGCTGCTTTTCGCCCAGTACGGCGAGAATGTCATGCGGGTTCAGCGGGCCATCCATGAGAGGCTCGCCGGCGCGCATGCGATCGCCTTCCTGCACGTTGATGTGAACGCCGCGGGGCACAGAGTATTCCTTCTCGGTGCCGTTATCGGCGGTGACATAGAGCTTGCGTTGGCCCTTGGCCACTTCGCCAAAGCGAACAATGCCGTCGATTTCGCTGATCACAGCGGTTTCGCGGGGCTTGCGGGCTTCGAACAATTCCACCACTCGCGGCAGACCGCCGGTGATGTCCTTGGTCTTGGTGGTTTCGCGAGGGATCTTGGCCAGCACGTCGCCGGGCGATACTTCATCTCCATCCTGCACCATGAGGTGAGCGCGCGACGGCATGAGATATCGCCGGCTGCTCTTGCCCTTGATGATGATGGCGGGCTGACGCTTTTCATCGGGTGAATCACCCACCACGTGGCGGGAAAGGCCGGTGACTTCGTCAACCTCTTCGTGCAAGGTGACCCCTTCCTGCAGGTCCTTGAACTGGATGGTTCCGCCAATCTCGGTGAGGATGGCGAAGGTGTAGGGGTCCCACTCGACCAGCATGTCGCCGATCTTGACGGCATCCCCGTCGGCGACCTTGATCTTGGCGCCGTACACCACGCTGTAGCGTTCCTTTTCGCGGCCCTTCTCGTCGATGATGGCGATGGAGCCGTTGCGGTTCATGACCACCAGGTTGCCGGATTTGGCCTTCACATACTGCAGGTTGATGAAGCGCACGTTGCCGTTGTTCTTGGCATCGAGCCCCGCCTGCATGGAGACCCGCGAGGCGGTGCCTCCGATATGGAAGGTGCGCATGGTGAGCTGCGTGCCCGGCTCGCCGATGGATTGGGCGGCGATGACTCCGACGGCTTCGCCCAGCTCCACGGTGCGTCCCGACGCCAGGTTGCGACCGTAGCACATGATGCAGACGCCGCGTTTGGATTCGCAGGTGAGCACCGAACGGATTTTTACCCGCTCGATCCCGGCCGCCTGAATGGCGCTGGCCAGGTCTTCGGTGATTTCCTGGTTGACTTCGACGATCACGCCGCCCTCGTAGTCCTTGATCTTCTCGAGGGAAACGCGGCCCACGATGCGGTCGCGCAGCGGCTCGATGATCTCGCCCGACTCGACGATGGCGCCGACGTAAATGCCGTCCACGGTGCCGCAGTCCTGCGAAGTCACGATCACATCCTGGGCAACATCGACCAGGCGGCGGGTGAGGTAGCCGGAATCGGCGGTCTTGAGCGCGGTGTCGGCCAATCCCTTGCGGGCGCCGTGGGTGGAGATGAAGTATTGCAGCACCGTCAGCCCTTCGCGGAAGTTGGCGGTGATGGGAGTCTCGATGATCTCGCCGGAAGGCTTGGCCATCAGGCCGCGCATGCCGGAGAGCTGGCGAATCTGCTGTTTCGATCCACGAGCGCCCGAATCGGCCATGACGTAAATCGGGTTGATGCCGCCCGATTTGTCTTCCTGCTTGAGTACCTCGAACATTTCATCCGCCACCTTTTCGGTGATGGACGACCAGATTTCGATGACCTTGTTGTAGCGCTCGCCGTTGGTGATGGCGCCGTCAAGATACTGCTGCTGCACGGCGATGACCTGCTTTTCGCCATCCTTGACCAGCGAGTACTTGTGGGCGGGAATGACCATGTCGTCGATTCCGATGGAAAGACCGGAGCGGGTGGCGTAGGTGAAGCCCATCTGCTTGATCTGGTCCAGCATCTTGACCGTGGTCTCGAGGCCGAAGCGCAGGTAAGTGTAGTTGACGACCTGGCCGATTCCTTTTTTCTTGAGCAGCCCGTTGATGTAGGGCATGCCCTGCGGCAGGTGGTCGTTGAGAATCACGCGGCCGACGGTGGTCTTGATGAACTGCCGGTCGAAGTTGGTGGGCTCGGTGTGCAGCACATCCTGATCGTCGTAAGCGCTGGTGAGATCCATGACTTCGCCGGTATAGCGCAAACGGATGGGAGTCAGAGTCTCAACTTCCTTGGCTTCGAGTGCGAGCAGCACTTCGTCAATGTTGGCGAACGCGCGCCCCTCACCCTTGGCGCCCGGCTTGGCGCGGGTCAGGTAATAGATTCCCAGCACCATGTCCTGGGTGGGAACGGTGATCGGTTGTCCCGATGCCGGGGAGAGAATGTTGTGCGACGCCAGCATAAGCACACTGGCCTCCACCTGGGCCTCGGGGGAAAGCGGAATGTGGACCGCCATCTGATCGCCATCGAAGTCGGCGTTGAACGCGGTGCAGACCAGTGGATGGATCTTGATGGCCTTGCCTTCCACCAGTACCGGCTCGAAAGCCTGGATGCCCAGGCGATGGAGCGTAGGCGCGCGGTTCAGCAGCACGGGATGATCTTTAATCACTTCTTCGAGAATGTCCCAGACCACGGGGTCCTGCTGCTCCACCATTTCCTTGGCCTGCTTGATGGTGGTGCATTGCCCGGTCTGCTCGAGGCGATGATAGATGAACGGCTTGAAGAGCTCGAGGGCCATCTTTTTGGGAAGGCCGCACTGGTGCAGCTTGAGCTCGGGACCGACCACGATCACGGAACGGCCGGAGTAATCGACGCGCTTGCCCAGCAGGTTCTGGCGGAAGCGTCCCTGCTTGCCCTTGAGGGTATCGGAGAGCGATTTCAGGGGACGGTTGTTGGCGCCGCGCAAGACGCGGCCGCGGCGACCGTTGTCAAACAGAGCATCGACGGCTTCCTGCAGCATGCGTTTTTCGTTGCGCACGATGACTTCGGGCGCGTGCAGGTCCATCAGCTTCTTCAGCCGGTTGTTGCGGTTGATGACGCGGCGATAGAGGTCATTGAGATCGGAGGTGGCAAAGCGGCCGCCATCCAGGGGAACGAGGGGGCGCAGCTCCGGAGGAATGACCGGCAGCACATCGAGAATCATCCACTGCGGCTTGTTGCCGCTGCGGCGGAAGGCCTCCACTACTTTGAGGCGCTTGGTGTATTTCAAGCGCTTCTGCAGGGAGTTCTCATGCTTCATTTTCTCGCGCAGCTCAACCGCCAGCTCGTCAATGTTGACGCGCTTGAGCAGTTCCTTGATGGCCTCGGCGCCCATCATGGCCTTGAAGCCGGTGGGGCGGAATTCGTTATCGAGCTCGCGGAACTTGGCCTCTTCCTTGATGACCTCATGTTCCTTGAGAGGCGCGTCGCCGGGATCGATGACGACATACGATTCGAAGTACAGCACCGACTCGAGGTCGCGCAGGGAGATATCGAGCAGGTGGCCGATGCGTGAAGGCAGGCCTTTGAAGAACCACACGTGGGAGCAGGGCGAAGCCAGCTCGATGTGCCCGAGCCGCTCGCGGCGCACCTTGGACAAGGTGACTTCGACGCCGCACTTGTCGCAGGTGACCCCGCGATGTTTCATGCGCTTATATTTTCCGCAAAGGCATTCCCAATCGGTTACCGGACCGAAGATGCGGGCGCAGAACAACCCGTCGCGTTCCGGCTTGAAGGTGCGGTAGTTGATGGTCTCCGGCTTGGTAACTTCGCCGTGGGACCAGCTGCGGATTTTTTCCGGTGAGGCCACGCTGATGCGGATAGCATCGAATTCTGCCACTGCATTACCCAGATCAAAAGGACTTGAACGATACAAGGTTTTCCTCCTGGAACCCTAACGCGGGCCCCTGGCGGCTTCCGGAAGTTCCCGGCCCTGAACTGCGGGGCCAGGAGAATCATCTAATCGCCGGCTTCGTCCGAAAGCTTTCGAAGCTGGCTGCCTGAATCAATGCGATGGTGCAAACTTCCCGCTAATCCGCTGCGACCGCAGCAGCCAGCCTGCGGCCTTCAAGGGTCTTGATCAATTCCACGTCGAGACAGAGCGCCTGCAGCTCGCGAATCAGCACGTTGAACGATTCGGGAACGCCGGGTTCAATGGCGGCCTCGCCCTTGACGATGGCCTCGTAAATCTTGGTGCGGCCATACACGTCATCGGACTTGGCGGTGAGCAGCTCCTGCAGGATGTAGGCGGCGCCGTACGCTTCCAGCGCCCACACTTCCATCTCTCCAAAACGCTGGCCTCCGAATTGCGCTTTTCCGCCCAGCGGCTGCTGGGTAATCAACGAATACGGCCCGATGCTGCGGGCGTGGATCTTGTCATCCACCAGGTGAGAGAGCTTGAGCATGTAGATGTAGCCCACGGTGACGTCGAGCTCAAATTTTTCCCCGGTCATGCCGTCAAAAAGCGCGGTCTTGCCCGACAGCGGCAGGTTGGCTTCCGCCAGCAGGCCCTTGATCTCGGCCTCGGTGGAACCGTCGAACACTGGCGTGGCGAAGTGCACCGCGTGCTTCATGCCGCGGGCGACGTTCATCAGCTGCTCGTCGTCGAGATCGGCGATGGAGCTCACGAAAGGCGTGCCCTTGAAAATGTTTCTGAGCTCCTTGCGAATGACCTCCTCGCGAGTGTTCTTCCGCAGGAAGTCGGTAATGCGCACTCCCAGCTCGTGGCCCGCCCATCCCAGGTGGGTCTCGAGGATCTGTCCCACGTTCATGCGGGAAGGTACGCCCAGGGGATTGAGCACAATCTCCACCGGGGTGCCGTCCGCGAGGTAGGGCATATCTTCCTCGGGAAGGATGCGGGCGATGACGCCCTTGTTACCGTGGCGTCCCGCCATCTTGTCGCCGACACTCAGCTTGCGCTTCATGGCGACGTATACCTTCACCAGCTTGATCACGCCGGGAGGCAGTTCGTCTCCCTTTTGCAGCTTGGAGATCTTTTCCTTGACGATCTTGCCCAGCACATCGATCTGGCGCGACGTCATTTCGTCGATCTCGTCAATCTGCTCGTTGACCATGACCGGCTTGTCGGCGTAACGGATGCGCTTGAGGTTGCGGGTTGAGATCAGCTCGATGGTGTCGCGATCGAGCACCGCGCCCTTGGTCAGCAGGCGCTTGTTGGTCTTTTCATCGTGCAGGTCGGCCTGTACTTCCTTGCCGCCCAAAATGGCTTCGAGCCGCTTGAGGCGCTCGTCGGTGAGAATGCGGATCTCATCGGCCAGGTTCTTTTCCAGCTTCTCGGTCTGCGAGATTTCGATGGATTTGGCGCGCTCGTCCTTTTCCTGTCCCTTGCGGGAGAATATCTTGACGTCCACCACCGTGCCTTCGATGCCCGGAGGGTTAGTGAGCGAGGCATCGCGCACTTCGCCGGCTTTTTCGCCGAAGATCGCGCGCAGCAGCTTCTCTTCGGGAGTCAGCTGGGTCTCGCCCTTGGGGGTTACCTTGCCCACCAGGATGTCGCCCGGCCGCACCGAAGCTCCAATGCGGATGATGCCGCTCTCATCGAGGTCGCGCAAAGCGGTTTCCGAAACGTTGGGGATGTCTCGCGTGATTTCTTCGGGCCCCAGCTTGGTGTCGCGGCTCTCAATCTCAAATTCCTCGATGTGGACGGAGGTGTAGTAGTCCTCTTTGACCAGTTTTTCGGAAACCAGGATGGCGTCCTCGAAGTTGTACCCGCGCCACGGCATGAAGGCGACCAGGACGTTGCGTCCCAGCGCCAGCTCGCCCAGGTCGGTGCACGGCCCATCGGCGATGACCTGGCCTTTGAGCACGCGGTCGCCCTTGCGGACGATCGGTTTCTGTGAGATGCAGGTGTTCTGGTTGGACCGCTTAAACTTGATCAGGGTATAGATGTCGCTGCCTACTTCGCGCGACAGCTGAGTGGGGTGATGCTCGCCTTCCACGCGCACAATAATGCGCTCGGAATCCACTGAATCGATGATGCCGTTACGGCGGGCCAGCACCACCGCCCCGGAATCGCGGGCGGTCACGCCTTCCATGCCGGTGCCTACGATGGGAGCTTCGGCGCGCAGCAGGGGAACCGACTGGCGTTGCATGTTGGCGCCCATCAGAGCGCGGTTCGCGTCGTCGTGCTCGAGGAACGGCACCAGCGAGGCGGCCACCGACACCAGCTGTTTGGGACTGACGTCAACGTAATCAACTTCATTGCGGTTGACGAGGACAAAGTTGCCTGACTTGCGGGCGTTGACCAACTCGGAGACGATGGCGCCTTTGGCGTCAAGCTCCACGTTGGCCTGCGCGATCACGTGACGGTCCTCTTCCCACGCGGAAAGGTAAAAGGAGAACGGCTCGTGCTCGATCTGGCGCTTCTTGCGGTCCTTGAGATCGGCGGTGAGGTGGTCCATCTCGTGGGCCTCGATGTGATCACCCACGCGCTGGGTGCTGTCGCCGGCATTGACGACGGTGACAAAGTCGAGCACCTTGCCGTCTTTCACGCGGCGGTAAGGCGACTCGATGAAACCGTAGTCGTTGATGCGGGCATAGCAGCTCAGCGATGAAATCAAGCCGATGTTGGGACCTTCAGGGGTCTCAATCGGGCAGATGCGTCCGTAGTGAGTGGGATGAACGTCACGCACTTCGAACCCGGCGCGCTCCCGCGACAGACCGCCCGGCCCCAGCGCTGACAGCCGGCGCTTGTGGGTGATCTCGGAAAGCGGATTGGTCTGGTCCATGAACTGGGAGAGCTGCGATGAGCCGAAGAACTCGCGGATCGCAGCCATCACCGGCTTGGCGTTCACCAGGTCGTGAGGCATGGCGGTGGCCATCTCCTGGTACACGCTCATCTTTTCCTTGATGGCGCGTTCCATGCGCACCAGCCCGATGCGGAACTGGTTTTCCATGAGCTCGCCGACGGCTCGCACCCGGCGGTTGCCGAGGTGATCGATGTCATCCACCGAGCCGATGTTCTTGCGCAGCTTTACCAGGTAACGGATGGTGGCGTAGAAATCCTCGGGATCGAGGGTGCGTTTGTCCAGGTTGCTGGTGTCGTTCTTCTCGTATAGCTTGATGTTGAACTTCATGCGGCCCACGCGCGAGAAGTCATACTTGCGAGCGTCGAAGAACATGCCCTGGAAAAGGGCGGTGGCGGTGTCGAGGGTCGGCGGGTCGCCGGGACGAAGCTTGCGGTAGATCTCGATCAGGGCTTCCTGCGGGGTCTTGACCGAATCGCGGCGCAGAGTGGCGCTGATGACGTTGCCCACGTCGTCGCGCTCGGGGAAGAACACGTCGAGGTGCGCAACCGAGCCTTCCAGCATCTTGCTCAGCTTGTCGGCGGTGACCTCGCTGTTGGCTTCGAGAATCACGTCGCCGGTTTCGGTATCGACTACGTCGGCGGCGGTGTATGCGCCTTCAAGATCGGTGGCGTCGATGGGAATCTCGGTGATCTTGGACTTCTGGATTTCCTTCAATACCGCGGGGTTGATCTTGCGCCCGGAATGCGCGATCTCGTCGCCGTTCTTGGCCTTGATGGAATGCGCCAGCTTGACTCCCAGCAGATTGGTGGGCTTGTCGGCGCCGGCTTCGAGCGTCCACAGGATCTTGTTGTCGCGCAGTGCGATGCGGTCGATGGTGTAGAAGGTGCGCAGAATTTCTTCGTCGGAACGCAGCCCCAGGGCGCGCAGGAAGATGGTGCCCAGGAACTTGCGCTTGCGATCGATGCGCACGTACAGCAGGTTCTTCTGGTCGTATTCGAACTCCACCCACGAGCCGCGGTAGGGGATGATCTTTCCCAGGAAATAGGTCTTGTTGCTCTGGGTCTCGAAGAACACGCCGGGGGAGCGATGCAACTGGCTGACGATGACGCGCTCGGTGCCGTTGATGATGAAGGTGCCGTTGGCGGTCATCAGAGGAATGTCGCCGAAGAAAACTTCTTGCTCCTTGATGTCGCGCACGCTGCGCACGCCGGTCTCCGCATCCTTGTCGTAGATGGTCAGGCGGATGGTGACCTTGAGCGGCGCCGAATACGTCATGCCCCGCTCTTCACACTCGGGAACGTCGTATTTGAGCTGCAGGCCCACCGGGTCGCCGCACTTGTTGCAGAAATCAGGGGTGTTGGCGTTATACGTTCCGCAACGCGTGCACAGCACTTCGCCGGGATGGAAAGGATCGGTGATGACGGTGGCGCCGCAGTTATGGCAGGTGGTGCGAAGGTGATGCAGGCCCTTGAGGTGGCCGCATTTGCACTCCCAGTTGCCAATGGCAAAATCGACGAACTCGAGCTGTGACACGTTGCGAAAATCGGCGATGGGAAACACGGACTGGAAGACAGCCTGCAGGCCGCCATCTTCACGCTCGCCGGGAAGCCGGTCCATTTGCAGGAAGCGGTCATAGGAGCGTTTTTGCACTTCGATCAGGTTGGGAATCTGGATCGTCGCCGGGATCTTGGAAAAGTCGAGCCTGCTGCGGGTAGCACGTTCCTGGGTTGCCATGAGTGAGACTCCTCAAAATCATTTCCGGATCGCCGTGGGGCCTTCCGAAAAGGCTGATGCGCGCCGCGAATGGCGCCTTAATCTTGGGTCCGTTGCAGTGGTGCGTGGTTCGTGGCGCCGCGATTCGCTACAAGCCGGAAAGCGGCAGAAGTTCGCATAAAAAGGGGATGGCGCCCGTGCGGACACAACTCCGGCGGGCGCTTGCGAGAGCGCTCAGAGGACCTTGAATTGTATTTACTTGCGCCAGTATGAGAGGCCTTGTTCCAAGTGGTTCCGCCGCCCTGTGACGGAGACCCTTCGCCGTTGCTTCCCTTTTTATGAAAACCAATACCGCGGATGCGAGAGGCCCATGCCGAGACATGCACCTTCCGGCCGCGGAGCAATTTCGTGCGAAACCATGCGCCTACTGAATATCGACGCTGGCCCCGGCATCGGTGAACTTCTTCTTGATGGTCTCCGCCTCTTCCTTGGAAACCCCTTCCTTCACCGTTTTGGGCGCGCCATCCACCAGGTCCTTGGCTTCTTTCAAGCCCAGGCTGGTGACTTCACGCACCGCTTTAATTACGTTGATCTTCTGTGCCCCAACTTCCTTGAGGACAACCGTAAATTCGGTCTTCTCTTCCGCCGGTGCTGCCGCGGCCGCCGCTCCGCCGCCCGCCGAGGCCGCCGGTGCGGCCGCCGCTGCTGAAACGCCAAGACGCTCTTCCAGCTTTTTAACCAGCTGGGCTGCGTCCATCAAAGTTAAGCCCACGATTGAATCTTCCAACTGCTGCAAATCAGCCATTTCCGTCTCCCTGTTTTTGTGATATCGAATTAAACCCGTTTAAACCGATTTGTGACACGAGCCTGAGAGGGAAGCGTCCGTAATGCTTAGACGCTTGCAACCCCGCTTAGGACTCAGCGAACTTTTTCTGCTCCACCGCTTGATTGATCACCACCGCCACGTCGCGTCCCACTGCATTCATCACCGTCACCAGCCGCTGCGCCGGTGAGCTGATCAGGAACAACAACTTGGCGTGAATTTCTTCCTTCGAAGGCATGGTGGCCAACGCGGCAATCTCTTTCCCGCTGATCACCTGCCCCTGGACTACCCCGGTCTTGACGCTGTACTCCGGGTTGTCCTGTACGTACTTGGATAGCGCCTTGGCCAATGCCACGGGATCGCCGTCGGTAAAGGCCAGCGACGAAACGCCGCTGAGGTTCAGCAGCGCGGCTTCGACCCTGGTGCCTTTGCCGGCGCGCTCCGCCAGCGTGTTCTTGACCACCCGGTAGCTGCCCCCGGCCGAACGCACCGCCTTGCGCAGCTCGAAATCCTGCGCCACCGTCAGCTTGCTGAACGTGCCCACAATCATGCTGGTGGCATTCTGCAAATCGATGTTCAACTTCTCGACTTGCTCCGCCTTTTTAGCTTTCGTGATTGCCATTTCTGTTCCTTATTCCTGACGCAAATTTTTCTGCTCAACTGCTTTGCAAACTCCTTATCCGCGCGCCGCCAGCTCTACCGGGGCGGTATCCAGGGCAATTCCCGGGCCCATCGACGATGACAGCGTTGCTCCCTTGATGTACTTGCCCTTGGCGGCCGCAGGCTTGGCTTTGACCACGCTGGTAATCACGGTGCGCGCATTTTCCACCAGCATTTCAGGGGTGAAGGAAAGCTTGCCCACCGGCACATGCACCAGGGCAGTCTTATCGGTGCGAAACTCAACCTTACCGGCCTTGATTTCCTTGATGGCGTTGGCCACATCGAAGGTGACGGTCCCGGTCTTGGGATTGGGCATCATGCCCCGCGGTCCCAGCACCTTACCCAGCTTACCCACCGACTTCATCATGTCAGGGGTGGCGATGACCGCGTCGAAGTCAATCCAGTTTTCCTTCTGGATCTTGTCCACCATCTCCTCGCCGCCAAACAGATCGGCGCCGGCCTGTTCCGCCTCGCGGATTTTCTCGCCGTTGGCGATCACCAGAACTTTTTTGGACTTGCCCAGCCCGTGGGGAAGCACCACCGTGCCGCGCACCATCTGATCGGCATGCTTGGGATCAACCCCCAGACGCAGCGTGACCTCGACGGTCTCGTCGAACTTGGCAAACTTCACTTTTTGCAGCAGGGGCACAGCCTCGCCCAGGGTATAGGGACGGTTCTCCACGCCTTCGCGCGCCTTCGTAATATTTTTTCCAGACTTCTTCATGCGGGTCACCCTTCGCTTTACGCGGTGATTTCAATTCCCATGGAACGGGCCGTGCCTTTGATGCTCTTGATCGCCGATTCCAGGCTGGCGGCATTCAAATCCGGCAGCTTCTGTTTGGCGATCTCGGCCACCTGCTTTTCGGTGACCTTGCCGACTTTGTCTTTATTGGGCGTGCCCGAGCCCTTGGCGATGCCGGCCGCGCGCTTCAACAGCACCGGCGCCGGAGGGGTCTTGGTAATGAAAGTGAAACTGCGGTCGGTGTACACGGTGATGACCACCGGGACCACCAGGCCGTCGAGCTCCTTGGCGTTGGTGCGAGCGTTGAACTGCTTGCAGAACTCCATGATATTGACCTGTGCCTGGCCCAGTGCGGGACCAACCGGGGGCGCGGGCGTGGCCTTGCCCGCCGCAATCTGCAATTTAACCTGACCTTGTACTTTTTTCGGCGCCATTTGATTCTTACCTTTGCCCTGTTTTATGTGTGTTGCTCAATCACTGCTTCTTAAACTTGGGTACCTGACCTTATGCAACCTTGGTGACCTGACCGAATTCGAGCTCCACCGGCGTCGAGCGCCCGAAAATCTTGACCATGACCTTTAAAGTCTCGCGCTCTTCGTTGACTTCATCCACGGTGCCATCAAAGTTGGCGAACGGCCCCTCGGTGATGCGCACCGATTCGTTGCGTTCGAACTTCACCTTGAGCTTGGGCTTGTCCTTGCCGCTGGCCACGCGGTGAATGATCTGGTTGACTTCTTCTTCGCTGAGCGGCGAAGGCTCGTGTCCGGTGCCGAGAAAGCCGGTGACCCGGGGCGTGGCCTTGACCACATGCCAAACGTTGTCATCGAGATCCATTTCCACCAGCACGTAGCCGGGAAGGAACGCGCGCTCGATGGTGAACTTTTTGCCATTGCGAATCTCGGTGACCGGCTCGGTGGGAATGACGACCTTGCCCACCTTGTCATGCAGCCCAAAAGCCTGCACCCGCGATTCCAGCGATTCCTTTACCTTGCGCTCGAAGCCCGAGTAGGTGTGAATGATGTACCAGCGAAACTTCGGGTTCTGGGCCTCGGCTGCCGGGACCGCTTCGGTTGCGGCGGCGGCCTCGGGTGCGGCGTCTTGAATGATTTCGTCCATTAAGTGACCTTTGCCGTGGCAAATATCCGGTTCACTGCCCAGGTGATGGCGTTATCGATCAAAAAGAAATAAAGCGCGAACAAAAATACGGTGATGATAACGACCAGAGTGGTGGCCTGCACTTCCTTGAAGGAAGGCGAGGTCACCTTCTTCATTTCGGTGCGCACATCCTGCAGAAAGTTGCGGGTGCGGTCAGGCCAGGCCTTCATGCGCTCCCCGAAATTCTGCGGCTCCGGCGTTATCAGTGTTGTGGACCTTGCCATTCCGGTTGCATCTCCTCGCCCGCAATTTATTTACGGGAATCACTACGCTTTGCTGCTTTGGCCTCGGACCAGGGTTCGGGCTTCTCCCCGCTCTCCCATTCCCTTACCGGGTTGCAAAACTGGCAGGGGCGGAGGGATTCGAACCCCCAAGTCCGGTTTTGGAGACCGGCAGTTTAGCCGTTGAGCTTACGCCCCTATCCCGAAGACTGAACGAAAACCGCCCAGCCAATCCTTTACTTGACCTCTTTATGGACGTGGTGCTTGCGGCACCGGCGGCAGAATTTCTTCAGCTCCAGCCGTCCGGTGGTGGTTTTCTTGTTTTTGGTGGTCGAGTAATTGCGTTCCTTGCACTCGGTGCACTGTAATTGAATGATCTCTCGCATATTCTTCCTTTAACTTTCCAGCAATTTCTTTACTTGATGATCTCGCTGATGGTGCCGGCCCCCACCGTGCGTCCGCCTTCGCGGATGGCAAAGCGCAAGCCTTTTTCCATGGCCACCGGCGTGATCAGCTCGATCACCAGCGACACGTTGTC
>JBBQWT010000006.1:0-125757 GCA_038210375.1 Terriglobales bacterium
GGCACTCGCCCAGCGGGGCGATGGCCTGGTCAGACATTTGCAGGAAGTACTGTCCGTAGGCTTTTTGCAGTTCTTTATGCTCGAAAAACGTGGTGGCGGGCAGCACCAGGTCGGCGTAGTCGGTGGTGTCGGTAAAAAATAATTCATGCACGACGGTGAACAGATCAGGCCGAAGGAATCCTCGAATCACATCGGTTTGGTTGGGCGCGATGGCGAGCGGGTTGCAGTTGTACACAAATACTGCCTGCACCGGCGGGCCGTCGAGCTGAGTAAGCGCCTCGCCCAGTTGGCTCATGTTGACCACGCGCGCCGCCCTTCCCAGCGGACTCGCATACATCAGCTCGGGCCGCTCCAGCGCGGCTTCGTTGAGCTTGAAGGCGCCGCTGGTGGAAAGCTGCAGCCCGCCTCCCACTTCTTTCCAGGAGCCGGTGATGCAGGGCAGCATGGCGATGGCGCGGACCGCCATCCCGCCATTTTCGGCGCGCTGCACACCGTAATTTACGCGGATGACCGCGGGCCGCGCCGAGGCATATTCGCGGGCAAGCCGCACAATATCATCGGCGGGGATCCCGGTGATCTGCGAAACCACTTGCGGCGGATATTCCAGTACGCGCGATCGCAGCTCCTCGAACCCCTCGGTATATGTCGCGACGTAGTCGGCGTCGTGAAGATTTTCCCCGATGATGACATGCATCATTCCCAGCGCCAGGGCCACGTCTGTTCCCGGATTGATGGGGATATACCAGTCAGCGGCACGCGCGGTGCGGGTCTGGTAGGGATCGATGACCACTAGCCGCCCACCCTTCTGGCGCGCTTCTTCGATGAACGGCCACAGGTGAACGTTGGTTCCCAGAATGTTGGCGCCCCAGGCGATGATGGTGCGGGAGTGGCTGAACTGCTCGGGCTCGGTGCCGGCTTTTTCGCCGTAAACCGTCAGCATCGCGTCGCCACCCGCGCTGGCGCAGATGGTGCGGTTGAGCTGGGAGGCGCCGAGCCGGTGAAAGAACCGCCGGTCCATCGAGCCAAAACCCAGGGTCCCGGTGGTGCCGGCGTAGGAGTACGGCAGAATCGCCTCGGGTCCGAACTCGTCGGAAATTGAGCGAAAGCGCGCGGCGATTTCGTCGAAAGCTTCGTCCCACGAAATGCGCTGGAAATTTTCAAGCGGGTCGCCGGCTGCCGGCCCCTTGGCCGCGGTTCGCCGCATGGGATAAAGAACCCGGTCAGGCGAATAGACGCGATCGAGGTACTTGGTCACCTTAGCGCAGAGAAATCCGCGGGTCACCGGATGCTGAGGGTCGCCCTGGATTTTCGTGGCGCGCCCGTCTTCGACTGTGATCAGGACCGAACAGGCGTCTGGACAGTCGTGCGAACACGCAGCATGGACTTCAGTTTTCACTTGGCAGCAATTATAGCGACCGGCGTGAGGGCCCGTGGGGGCTTCGGGGTAATGAGATTGTAAATTCTTGGCTTACCTCCGCGGCCTGCCATTGCCCAGATTTACAAGCGCATCGCTTTCACGGCGGTGACCGCTTCGATGGTCCGCAGCTCTTTCACCGCGGCTTCGGGCACCGGGCTATCCACTTGCACCACGGCGATGGCTTCGACATCGCGTGCATCCTCGCGGTGGCTGCGTCCCAGGGAAAAATTGGCGATGTTGACCTGGTGCTGGCCGAGAATGGTGCCGATGCGGCCAATCACGCCGGGCACGTCGCGGTTGCGCAGATATAGCAGATCGCGCTCCAGCGGCACTTCGATGTCGATGTCGTCGAGCGCCAGCAGCCGCGGCAAGTGACCGTGCAGCACCGAGCCTTTGGCCAGCCGCTCCCCGCTGCTGGTCTTCAGCTTCACGGAGAGAACGTCGGCGTTGTTAAACAGGGCGCGGTCTTTCTTATGCTCGTGTACGCGGATGCCGCGCTCGTCGGCCAGGGTGGCGGCGTTGACCAGGTTGGCTTTCTCTGAAAGCACCCGGTTGAGAATGCCCTTGATCACCGCATTGCGAATCAACTCGGTCTTCCACTCGGTCAGCCGGCCGGCGTAACGCAGCGAGATTTCCTGCAAATTGCCTTCGCTGGCCTGCGCCAGGAACGATCCCAGCCGTTCCCCGAGCACGATGTAGGGCTGCATTTCGACATACTCATCGTGGGAGACCGACGGCACGTTCACCGCGTTCTGAATGACGCCGTTCTTCAGGTATTCCTTGACCTGCATGGCAATCTGCATGCCCACCTGTTCCTGGGCCTCGGCGGTAGATCCCGCGATGTGCGGGGTGGCCACCACGTTGGCCAGGCCCAGCAGCGGCGATTCTTTCGGAGGCTCTTCGGTAAACACGTCGAGCCCCACTCCGCCCAACTGGCCGCTGGTAAGGGCGGCCGCCAGGGCGGCGTCATCGATCAGCTCTCCGCGGGCACAGTTAATGATGCGGGCGCCGGGCTTCATGCTGGCGATCGATGCCTGGTTGATCATTCCCGCGGTCTGCGGCGTCAGGCCCACGTGCAGCGAGAGGTAATCGGCGCAGGCAAAAACCTCATCGAGGCTGGCCAGAGTGATGCCCAACTGGCCCACGATGGAGGAGGAAACGAAAGGATCGTGCGCCACCACTTCCATTTGAAAAGCCTTGGCGCGGCGGGCCACTTCGAAACCCACTTTGCCCAGGCCCACGATGCCCAGGGTCTTGCCGCGCAGCTCGCTGCCCTGCAGTGATTTCTTTTCCCACTTGCCGGCGCGGGTGGTCACGTCGGCGCGGGTCAAGTGACGGGCCAGCGCCAGCATCAGCGCCATGGTGTGTTCAGCTACGGCCACCGCGTTGGCGCCGGGGGTATTCATGACGGCGATGCCGGCCTTGGTGGCGGCGTCGAGATCGATGTTGTCCACGCCCACGCCCGCCCGGCCGATGACGCGCAGCTTGCGCGCATGCTGGAGCAATTCACTGTTCACATCGACCGCCGAGCGCACCATCAAAGCATCGGCATCGCCCAGTTGCGCCGCCAGGTCCCCATGAATCTGCTCGGGAGTCACCACCTGCCACTGCGGCTCGTCTCGAAAAATCTGCAAGGCCGCGGCGGACATTTTTTCAGCTACGACAATTTTCATGGTCCCCTTTCAACAATTGGATTGCGAATCTGCGAGTCGGGTATCTCAGGCGGGCGGCGCGGAATAAATCCGATCAGGATTTACCGGACGTGGCGCTCACCAGCTCGCCACCGGCGAGTCCGCTCTGTGCCAGTTCCGGATGGGCCGGGGTCGATGCAGCC
Source organism: Terriglobales bacterium (assembly GCA_038210375.1). Lineage (GTDB taxonomy): Bacteria > Acidobacteriota > Terriglobia > Terriglobales > Acidobacteriaceae > JBBQWT01. The sequence goes on from JBBQWT010000006.1 coordinate 3,252, forward strand.
TGGTTTCCGGAATGTGTTCCAGATTGAGCGGCTGCAAACACCTTTTGCGCGGCGAAGAGCGCTGCGCCGAACTGAATCGATCCCGCAGGCAGAACCGACGCCAGCACCTGCTCCATGGCGCCGATGATGGCAATGGTATCCATATAATCGAAATACCCGAGGTGGGCGATGCGGAAAAGGTGACCGGTCATCTCGCCCTGGCCGTTAGCGACCACCGCGCCGAAGCGTTTCTTGAACGCCTTGACCAGCACGCCGGCATCTACGCCATCGGGCGGCATAATGGCGGTGAGCGCGGCGGTGGGTGATGCGGCGGCAAACAATTTCAAGCCGCAGGCCGCGGCGGCGGCGCGGGTCATGGCGGCACACAACTGGGCGTTGGCGATCAGGCGGTCGCGTCCCGCGGCGAGGTCTCCATCGCCGGCCTGGCGCAGGTAATCGAGCGCCGCGTTGAGGGCGGCCACCATGGCGGTGGCGGGCGTCCAGGCAGATTCGCCTTTGGCCGCAGCTTTGCGCTCGGTGCGCAGGTCAAAATAAAAACGGGTGGATTTCGCGGTCTCCATGCGCTTCCAAGCGCGTTCGCTCACCGAAAGATAGGCCAGGCCGGGTGGCGCCATCAGCGCCTTTTGCGAGCCGCCGATAATGATGTCGATTCTGTCGCCATCCACATCGAACGCCATGGTCCCCAGGCCGGTGATGGCATCGACCGCCAGCAGGGTGTCGTGGCCGGCGGCGCTGATCGCATGCGCCACCGCGGCGACGTCGTGGCGCGCGCCGGTGGAACTTTCAGAGGCCTGCATGAACACCACGCGCACGTCCGCGGTAAGATGCGGCTTCACTTCCTCCATGGCAAATGTCTGCCCATACTCCGCCTTCACCACCGTCGCCGAGAGGCCGTAGGCCTTGGCCAGCGCGATCCAGCGCTCGCCAAATTTTCCCGCCGACAGAATCAGAACTTTGTCTCCGGGCGAGGTCAGGTTGGCCACCGCAGCTTCCATGGCGCCGGTGCCGGATGACGCCATCAGGATCACGTCGTTCCTGGTGCCGATAAAGGTCTGCAGATCGGCCAGGACTTTAGAGTAAAGGGCGCGGAATTCGGCGGTGCGATGGTGAATGTCAGCAGCCGCCATCGCGAATTGCGCGCTGGGCAGCAATGGCGTGGGGCCGGGAGTGAACAACCGGTTCTTGATCAGCATTCTTCTATTGTAGTGGAATAATTATTGGCGAGTTTTGCGGAGAGATGGGGCGTAGAAACCTGGAGTAAGGGCTGAAAAGACGGGGGAGGCAAGTCTGGGTCAAAATGGTTTATCTCAGACAAACTTCCGTTTCATCCGAAATCCCCCCTCTCAGTTGTCATTCTGACGACCCCCGGCTTTATCGGGGCGAGGAAGAACCCCTACTCGGCAAACAATATTTCCCTCTGATGGTTTTTTAGAGGACGTGCTGAAAGTGCAAGACAAAAAGCGATCTGCCATAACCGGTATCAAGCGGCGGCGCGTTTGATTGTCGCCACCCTGGCCGAGGACAGATTCAAAGAAAACGCAAGGTCCTTCGCTCAAACAAGAAGCAAAAGCTCGCTCCAGGATGACAAGTCCGTAGGGTAATTTCGATTGCGTGCTTTCTCTTATGCAGCTTCTTGAGATTGGAGCGGAAAGTACAAAAACAGCGCTTGCTTTTCCTTATACAACTTCTTGAGATTGGCGCAGAAAGAACAAGACAGCGCCGGTTGCACGGAAAACAAAGCCCGGGGTTCTTGCAGAAAGAACAGGATGGATTGCCGGAAAACTAAGAGAGCCAAAAAATCTACTCGATGATGGCGAGCACGTCGCCGGTATTTACCGAGCCACCTTCGGTGGCTGGAAGTTTTTGTACCTTCCCTGCTTTTGGAGACTTCAGCTCGTTCTGCATTTTCATGGCTTCAATCACCATGATTCCCTGTCCGGCTTCCACTTCGTCACCCTGGCTGACCAGGAGGGTGACAATTTTGCCCGGCATGGGCGCCAGCAATTTTGCCGGGCCGGCAATGCTCGCCAGCGCGCGGCGGCCCTGGCGCTGCCGGGGATCTCGAACAGTTCCGCAATAGCGCTTGCCGTCGACTACAACATAACTTTCATTGCCGACAACATCGCTGCGAATTTCCAAGGATCGGCCATCCACCAGCAATGACATCGTGCCCGCAGTGGCGGACGAGACGTTTACCTTGAAGACGCTGCCGCCGACTGTGCATTGCCACTGGCCGGGCTCGCTGCTAGTTGCCCCGGCTTCGCTGCCGGCAGCCGCGATCGGGGTTAGCTCGACCTCGTATTCGGCGCCGTTGATGGTGACGTTGTAAGTCATAGCTCGCGTGGCCCGTGAATGCCGTGAATCGACATTGCGTCCGTGCAGGAGGAAGCTGCGTTCATCGCAAGCCTTCCTGCCTGGCCGCTGCTTTCCAGCGGGATAGCTCGGACTGCATCTCAGGCGGCGCAGATGGGGAACAGCCGGACATCGCTGCTACCCTGGCCCCATTCGCATCCGGGTTCCCGCCCTGGCGGTGATACAGGATTGCCGCTGCGACCGCCGCTAATTTCTCCTGGATACCTTGCTCGCCCGATGAGGCTTTTTTGTCGCCGGCGATGATTTCATCGAGCAGGCCGGTATGCATGCGTCCGGCAATGAATTCCTCATTGCGCAGGATTTGCCCGAACAATGCGAGGTTGGTCTTGATTCCCCCGACATAATATTCGTCCAGGGCACGGCGCAGGCGGGCCATCGCTACTTCGCGATTTTCTCCGTAGGCGATCAGCTTGGAAAGCAGCGGATCGTATTCCACCGGCACCCTCCACCCTTCATAAATTCCGCTGTCTTCACGGATGCCGGGACCTCCGGGGTTCTGCAATGACGTGATCACTCCCGGCGAGGGATAGTAATTATTCCGCGGGTCCTCGGCGTAGATGCGGCACTCCATGGCGTGTCCGCGAAGCTCGACGTCTTCCTGGTTGAAGGGCAGCGCTTCGCCGGCGGCCACACGGATCTGCAGTTGCACCAGGTCAAGACCGGTGACCAGTTCGGTGACCGGATGCTCCACCTGCAAGCGCGTGTTCATTTCGAGGAAGTAAGGGTTACGCGAAGCATCGACCAGGAACTCGATGGTGCCGGCATTGACGTATCCGGTGGCGCGCGCTGCCGCCACCGCCATCTCGCCCATGCGCTTGCGCAGCGGCTCGTCGATGAACGTGGAGGGCGACTCTTCCATAACTTTCTGATGGCGCCGTTGCAGGGAGCACTCGCGCTCGCCCAGATAAACCACGTGGCCGTGGTCATCGGCCAGCAACTGGATTTCGATATGACGGGGATTGACGATCAGTTTTTCGAGATAGACCTCATCATTATTGAAAGCCCGAGCGGCCTCGCTGCGGGCAACGCGGTAGGCGGATTCGAGATCCGCTTCGCAATCCACGCGGCGCATGCCTTTGCCACCGCCGCCCGCCGCGGCCTTCAGCATTACCGGGTAGCCCACGCGCGCGGCCTCGCTGCGGGCTGCGTCCAGGGTCAGGTTGGCGGAGGAGCCGGGCACGTGCGGCACTCCAATCTTCGCCATCGCCTGGCGCGCCGAGGTCTTGAAGCCCATCCGGCGCATGGCCGGCGCCCCGGGACCGATGAACTTGATGCCGGCATCGGCGCAGGCTTCGGCGAAATCAGCGTTCTCCGACAAAAACCCATAGCCGGGATGAATGGCGTCGGCGCCGCAAACGCGCGCCGCCTCGAGGATGCGCCCGGAGTTAAGGTATGACTCGGAGGCGTTGGCGGGACCGATGAAACAGGCTTCATCGGCACGCAACACGTGCAGAGCGGCGCGATCAGCCGCCGAGTACACCGCCACCGACGCGATCTCCATTTCGCGGCAGGCGCGCATGACGCGCACCGCGATCTCTCCCCGATTGGCGACTAAAATTTTCTTAAACATGAAATTTCGTAAGCATCGATTTTGTTAAACCTGAATTTTCTCAGGAATGTTCCTGAGCCCGGTTTGCCCTTCCCCGCGAGCAGGCGCCTGCCCTGCTCCATAAAAGTAAAGCCCCTTCGATGGAAGGGGCTTGGGGTAGGTGGTTCCGCTGGTTTTACTGGGGCTCAGCGACGACGCCCGCGGGCTGGTTGGCCAGTTTTTCCGCCTTGATCCTCTTGGTCTCACCGGTCTTTTTCACCCAGTCTTCGGCGGTATTCACGTCAGCTTGCCTGGCCGCGGGATTCCCGCACTCCAAGTCGGCTTTGCGGCGGAACATCAGGTTGATATAGGCCATGGCGTCGTCATAGTCCGGCCGTTTGTCGAGGGCCTTCTGCAGGCTTTCAATGCCATCCTGCACAATCGCTTCATTCCTGGCCTTAACATCAGCGCACACCGCCTTGTCCTTGATTTCCTCGTCAACCTTGTACCCTTTCTTGGCTTTCATGTTGGCGGCCTGCATGTAGGCCTGGGTCCAGTCGATCACGCCCACCGAGTAATATTCCTCGGCGTCGTTGGGATCCAGTTGCAGGGCCTTGCGGTGATATTCCTTGGCCATGTCCAGCTTCTGCAGCGCGATTTCCGGGGTCTTGGCGGATGCCGGATTGCCCTCGTTGAAATAAATTGAGGCGATCCCCTTCAGGCTGTTGACGTTCTTGGGGTCTAGCTCGAGGACGTGCTTGAATTCTTCGATGGCGGAATCGGCGTTGCGGTTATTCTCTTCGCTGTCGATGCCGGGAACGAAGAGGGTGGCGTAGGCGGTGGCAAGATAAAGACGGGCATTGACGAGTGCGGGATCGAACGCAACTGCTTCCTTGAAGTGCCCAACCGCTTCTTCCTGGCGCCCGGCCTTATATGCCTGGACGCCCTTGTTGAGCTGGTCACGCGCCCTGAGTTTGTTGCAGCCGGTGGCGGAGAACACCACGGCCGTCATGGCTAAGATCATTCCTATGCGTGCGCTTGATTTCATTCGATTATGCATCTCCTCGGATAGGGGTGCGTGGCGTCTCTGGTCCCCGGAACCATACAATTTTTTGGGGAGCCCTGTTGCCGCAGGCCCCCGGGCACCGGGTTTACTGGCCGGCTTCGACCTTGGCGGTGATCAGCCCGACCTTGTCCACCTGCGCGGCGTGAGCGATATCGATGACCTCAGCCACGTCGGAAAAATTCACTTCCTTGTCACCCTTCACGAACATGACCTTTTCCGCCCGGGTCTTGAAAATATCGGTCAAGCGGGTGCCCAGCTCCGGCCATTTCACGTCGTCTGAGTTGATCTTCAGGGTGGATTTATTGCCCGGGTTATAGATCACCTGCACCACCACCGTACGGTCATCTTGATTGGGAGGAGGAGGAGGCTGGTCCTTTTTGGGGGGCTGGGGAACCAGCGCGTCCAGGCCTTTGGGGGTCAGGTTGGTGATGGACATAAAAATGATGAGCAACACCAGGAGCACGTCGATCAGCGGAGTTACGTTAATTTCCGCGTTCTGACCGCTCCCTCCCATTGCGAATGCCATTGCTTGCCTCTTTCCTTTTTCCGAACTATTACCGCTGGGTTCTGCCGATGCCTGTTTCCCGTGCTACTGCATGGGGGTGGAACGCGCGCCGTTCTTGCGCTGCTCGGTGAGCAGACCGAGCTCATCAACTCCCGCGGAACGGATGCTGTCCACGGCGTCCACTACCACCCCATACCGGGCACGGGCGTCAGCCTTGATGTAAACCCGCTTGTCGACACGATTGGCTACTTTGTCCCGAATCTTGGTGCTGAGCTGATCGGGGGTGACCTGGTCGGTGTCGAAAAACACCTTGCCGTCTTTCATGACCGCAACCACCAGGGCATCTTCCTTATCGGCATCGGGAAGCTGCTTGGGATTATCGGTCTGGGCCAGATCCACGCTCACGCCCTTCTGCAACATGGGCGTGACCACCATGAAGATGATCAGCAGCACCAGCATCACGTCCACCATGGGCGTGACGTTGATTGCGGAGTTCACCTTCTTGCCTTCTTCTCGTTTAGCGAGTGCCATAGGTTCCCCTTGAGCGGAGTGCGCTGGTTAGCGCACCGCGCCTTTCTTCTTGATGAAGAAATCCACCAGCTCGCTGGAGCTGTTGTCCATCTCCACGTCAAAGGCTTCGACTTTGCCGGTGAAGTAGTTGAACGCCATGACGGCGGGAATGGCGACAAAAAGACCGAGGGCCGTGGTGACCAGCGCTTCTGAAATACCGCCGGCGACCGCCGCCAGACCGGTTGCTCTCTGGGCGGCAATTTCCTTAAAGGCGTTCAAAATACCGATTACGGTGCCCAGCAGCCCGATGAAGGGTGCGGTGGAACCGATCGTGGCCAGGGCGCCCAATCCGCGTTTGAGCTCGGAGTGGGTAATGGCTTCGGCTCGTTCCAGGGCGCGGCGGCTGGCTTCAATCTGTTCGCCGGGGATGTCGGCCGAATCGCCGTGGGCCTTGAACTCCTGCAAGCCCGCGGTCAAAACCTTGGCCAGATGGCTTTTCTTGTTTTTCTCGCCGAGGCGGACTGCTTCCTCCAGCCGGCCATCTTTCAACGCGCCGGCTACGGCGGGAGCGAAAGCGCGCGACTGGCTGCGAGCGGCGTTGAAGTAGAAGAACCGGTCGATCATGACGCCAATCGACCAAGCGGACATAATGAACAGGATGGCGACGATGACGATGGCCAGCGCGCTCATCTGCTTAAAGAGGTGGACGATATCGAATCCCACCGGGGCGCTTGCGGCTTCCTGGTAAATCCACATGGCCAGGGCGGGGGTTTTTACGAATAGCAATGTTGCAATGTTGGATACGAGCATGAGTTAAGTGTTCCTCCTCAGAACTTGTCGTTTCTTTGTGGATTTTTAATTACGATTTCTCTTTTTTGCATGAATCCCGCCACCGGCGCGATCCACCACATCTCATTCGAAAGCTTGGCGCTCTTTGCAACCGCATTGCAAGCCCCGGTTTAGCCGCCGAGGGTAAAGTTTACCGTGATCTGGGTTTCAACTTCGACCGGCTCGCCGTTAAGCAGGTAAGGCCGGTAACGCCACTGGCGCACCGCATCGATGGCCGCCGGAACCAGCATGGGGTGGCCGCTGACTGCGTGCACATTTTCAATGACCCCGCTCTTGCTGATGGTGGCCTGCAAAATCACCGAGCCCGCGATGCGCGCGGTTTTGGCCATGGTTGGGTATGTGGGGTTGACCTTGTTAATCAAGTTACCCGCGGCCACGCCGGACGATACCCTGATACGCTGCGGCGGCGGGGGTTTTTCGATTTTGGGTTGCGGCGGCGGCGGCGGGGCGGTGGAGCCGATCATGCCGCCGATTACGCCTCCCATGGCGCCTCCGGCAACGCCTCCCTGCACGCCTCCTTGTACGCCCCCCGTAGAAGCCACTGGCGGCGGCGCCTCATCCTCTTTAATCATTGCGATCTTGGTCGGCACCTTCACCGGCGCGCGCAACTGGCCATTGATAATGTTGGTCTGCACCACCTTGATGGTGCGCGGCGGAGCCGCCGGGGCCGGAGGAGGAGGAGGAGGGGGGGGCGGCGGAGCCACCAGCAGGGTGTGCAACGTTTGCGAGGGCAGGGCTTCGGTATAGATCAGCGGTATCAGAATCATCACGCCGATCAAGCCAAACTGCAGCAAAAGCGAAAACAGCGTGGTGTACTTGGTTTTGGTCTTGATCTTTCCGGCAGATTCTACGAGGCTGTCTTCAAACATGGCCGTTCTCCATCAGAGAAATCGCACTTGCCTGGCTTAGACTCCCGCCAGCTTGATTTAGTTCCCTTGCACCCTGACCAGACTCCACACCTCAACTTTACAGTTGTGCCCCTGACCATTGTTCTTTGAATCCCGAACCCTCCAGCGGGGTTGGCTGGAAATCGGTCACGTCGACTTTAAATATATTTCAAATCAAGCAATTTCTACGCCCGCTTGCGAGGTGATTCCACCGGCAATGCCCGGGCGCCGCCCTGTTTGGCGAGACGCCAATCCTGGTAGGCAACCAGCATGGGAGCGGCCACGGCGATGGAGGAATAGGTGCCAATCAATATTCCGATTACCAGCGCAAAAGCAAACCCGTGCAGCACCTCACCACCGAATACATATAACGACAGCACCGTCAGGAACGTCAAACCCGAGCTTAAAACAGTCCGGCTCAAGGTCTGATTAATGCTCTTGTTCACGATTTCGCCCAACGGCTCGCGCCGCAACAACCTTACGTTTTCGCGGATACGGTCGAAAACGACGATGGTGTCGTTCATCGAGTAGCCAACCAGAGTAAGAATCGCGGCAATCACGGTAAGCGTTATCTCCCGGTTCGTCAAGCTGAAAGCTCCCACGGTGATGAGGGTGTCGTGGAAAACGGCCACCACGGCGGCCACTCCGTAAATCAGCTCAAAGCGGAACCATAGATAAATCAGCATGCCGCCAAGGGAGAACGCAATGGCGCGCAAAGCCTGGCCCTGCAACTGGCGGCCCACTTGGGGACCGACGATCTCCACCTTGGTGACGGAAAAACCACTGCCGAAATCAGACTGCAGGCTGTTGACGATGGCGAGTTTGCCGCGATCCAGCGCTTCTTCGCTGGTTTCCTTCTGCTCCAGGGTGATCAGGAACTCATTGTTTCCGGCGGCGCCATAGCGCTGAATGCGGGCGTTGCCCAACCCTGATTTCTGCATGGCGGCGCGGATGTGATCTTCTTCCTGCGCCTGATTGAACTTCACATAAACCAGCGTGCCCCCCTTGAAATCCACACCCAGAGGAACATGGTGCCAGAAGATCATGGAGAGCAATCCGGCCACGCTGAAGACCAGCGAGAACGCCAGGAAATACCACTTCTTACCCAGAAAATCGATATTGGTTCCGCGAAAAAATTCCACTCGAATCCCAGCCTTTAACTCATATTTAAATGAACGCAAATCCCGCGGCTAAATGCTCAACGCCTCGCCCCGGCCTTTGCGGGCCAGCGCCGAGTCGAAAATCACGCGCGATACATATACAGCGGTAAAAATATTTGCCAGCAAACCAAAAGTAAGGGTGACGGCAAAACCCCGCACCGGCCCCGAGCCGAACAGAAAGAGAATGACCGCGGAGACGATGGTGGTGACGTGGGTATCAACGATGGTCAGCCAGGCCTTGGCGAAACCCTGGTCCACTGCCGAGGCCGCCGACTTGCCGTTGCGCAGCTCTTCGCGGATGCGCTCGAAGATCAGCACGTTGGAATCGACGCCCATACCGATGGTCAGGATGACGCCGGCGATGCCGGGCAGGGTCAATGTCGCGTATTCATGGAAGTAGCCGAGGAAGCCCAGCAGGATAATCAGGTTCAGCATCAGCGCCAGGTTGGCGTTAATGCCGGCCCCGCGGTAATAGACGAACATGAAAATCATGACCGCGGCCATGCCGATGATGGAAGCGGTAATACCCTGGCGAATCGATTCGGCGCCCAGCGAAGGGCCTACCGTGCGCTCTTCAAGGTAATGAATGCTGGCGGGCAGCGCGCCGGAGCGCAGCATGGTGGAAAGATCGTGCGCCTGCTGGTCGGTGAAGGCCCCCGCAATCTGGCCGCTATCGGAAATCTGGCTCTTGATCACCGCTACTTCGCGAACTTTGTTGTCGAGCACGATGGCCAGGTTCTCGCCGATGTGGGAGCCGGTAAAGCTGGCAAACCGCTTGCCGCCTTCGCCGGTCAGAATGAAAGTAACGGAAGGGCGTCCGGTTTCATCGCGCCCCGGCTGGGCGTCGCGAATATCGGTGCCGCCCACGGCGGCCGAGCGCGAAATTAAATACACCTGATCCTGGCTGGCTTCGCCGCGGGCGGCGACATTGCTGCCGTGCATGAGCACGCTGTCAGCGGGAATGGTGCCCGAGTTGGCGGTCAAAGCGTCCTGTTCGCTGTTGAATGGTCCGCCCTTTTCCTGCCGGATCTCCAGCATGGCGGTGGACTGCATGATTTCCTTGACCCGCGTGGGATCGTCCACGCCCGGCAGCTGCACCAGTATCTGGTAATCGCCGAGGCCGTGTTCTTCGATCACCGCTTCGCCGATGCCCAAGGCGTCAACCCGGCTGCGGATCGTGTCGATGGTCTGCGTGACCGCGCGGTTCTTGCGATCGGTCATCACCGAAGGCTTCATCGCCAGCAGATAGCTTCCGTCGGCTGGGGTGGTGAGATCGTATTCCGGCAGTTTTTCGTCCACGATGCGGTGCAACTCGGTGCTGGCATCGGGCAGCACGCCTTTGATCTGGATGCGGTCGGGCTGATTGGGATCAGGCTTGGTGACCTCACTGAATGAAATCTTGCTGGATCCCATCTCGTCTTTAAGCCGTTCGACGGCCGCGTCGGACGACGAGCTGATAGCGTCGTTGACCATCACCTGCAGAATGAGGTGAGTGCCGCCCTTGAGATCGAGGCCGAGATGGATGCGGTCGGCCAGGCTGGCTTTCAAAGCCTGCGGGGTAATTCCGCGGGGAACGCCGAAGATGCCGAAAAGGAAAAACAGCATGATGGCGATGATGACTAAAGTCTTGGTGGTTAGATTTTTTTTCATGAATTATGAATTACCGGGAGAATTTGAAGCCCTGTGACCAGAGCGCCAGGGCGCGACATATCCGGGCTTCAATTTTACAGGAATCGCCCGAGGTGTGTTCTGCCTTCCCTATTTTTCTTTTTCGTCCACGGCGCCCATGGAAACGATGGCGGAACGCGAGACTTCGATCCGCAGGTTGTCCGGAGGGACGCGCAGGTGAACGTAATCGTCCTTTAACGTGATGATGATGCCGCGGATGCCCCCGCTGGTGACTACGCGGTCTCCGCTTTTGAGGGTGGTAAGCATCTCCTGCCACTTTTTCTGGCGTTTTTGCTGGGGCATGATCAACAGCACATAGAAGATGCCGAATATGAAAATCAGGGGGAGAAGCATCACGAAACCACCACCCTGCGATGTCTGTAAAAATAGGGCCAAAATTCTGGTCATCGATTCATCCTTAGGGAAAATCCAACTTTTTCTCAAGCCAGTTGCCGTGACCGGCCTGTGGGCAACAGCACGCCTTGGCCGCCGAGACTGAAAACTCAAGGCTGCGGCGCCACTAAGAACTTTGAAATATCCGGGGAAACAGCCTTCGCAATCAGGCAGAAGGATGTGCGGCTTGTATAGATTGCCGCACCGTCCGCATGGTGTCAAGGTAGTAAGCCAGGTTGTGCACGGTATTCAGCACTCCGGCGAGGGCCTCGCCGGCAACATAAAGGTGCCGCAGGTAGGCGCGCGAATATCGACCGCACACCCGGCACCCACACTCCGGATCGAGAGGCCCCTGGTCGGCGGCGAAGCGGGCGTTCTTGATATTGACGCGGCCCTCGGAGGTAAACAACAGCCCGTGGCGGGCGGCGCGGGTGGGCAGGACGCAATCCATCATGTCCACGCCCATCATGGCGTAGCGCACGATCTCCTCGGGATAGCCGACCCCCATGACATACCGGGGACGATCGGCGGGCAGATGTTCCAGCGATGAGGCCACGATTTGGTCGCGCAATTCGCGGGGCTCGCCCACGCTCAAGCCTCCCAGGGCGTATCCCGGGAAGTCCATTTCCACAATCTGCCGGGCGGCGTCGCGTCGCAGGTCGGGGTGCATGCCGCCCTGCACGATGCCAAACAGGGCGGGGGAAAAGTCTCCCGCGGCTGGAGGTTCCGGCGGCGAGTTGCCGGCAAGCAATGGCCGCGGCGAGCGCCACGGAGTTTCATGCTTGTGCTGCTCGAAGTGCCGGCGGCTGCGTTGTGCCCATCGCAACGTCTGCTGCAATGAACTCTCGACCCGTCCCCGCGTCGCCGGGTACTCGGTACATTCATCAAACGCCATGATGATGTCCGCGCCCAGGGCAATCTGCACATCCATCGATTTTTCCGGGGTGAACATGTGCGTGCTGCCGTCAATGTGCGAGCGAAAGTTCACGCCTTCATCCGAGACTTTGCGGAAAGGGCTGAGGCTATAAACCTGAAAGCCTCCCGAGTCGGTCAATATCGCTCGCGGCCACGCCATAAAACGGTGCAGCCCGCCCATTTCCCGGATCAGGTCAGAGCCCGGACGCAGATAGAGGTGATAGGTATTTCCCAGGATAATTTCCACCCCCAGCTCTTCGAGCAGGTGCTGGGGAACGCCCTTCACCGACGCCAGTGTGCCCACCGGCATGAAGACCGGGGTTTCGATGGTGCCATGGGCGGTGGTGATGCGGCCGCGGCGGGCTGCGCCCGACGTCGCCAGCACCTCGAAGGAGAAAGGCATGAGTTCAGTTTATCTTGCGAGGATCAAGCGCATCGGCGGCGCGGTTCAGGAAGCGCCGGTCTTCTGCATGAAGCGGCTCACACTGACGAACGCCCGGGAAACGGTGCCGCTGCCAATTTCCTGTTTCTGATCGCGGGCGGTGACTCGCATGATGTAGAAGCGTCCCTCCACGCATTCCAGTTCCGCCGTGGCGGTAACGGTGCTGCCCAAGGGAGATGGTGCGCGGTGCTCCACGTGAATCGCCGTGCCCACCGTGATTTCATCGCCTTCGCAAAAATCCTTCAGGGCGTTGAAGCAGGCGGTCTCCATCCAGGCAATCATGTGTGGAGTGGACAACACCGGCGGCAAATCAGGATGGTGGGCGGTAAGCGTGTTTTGAAACTCCACCTTTTTTTCGACCGCGGCGCGGGTAGCGATGGGAACGGGCCTCGACATACGCCTATCGTTCGGTGCTGGAACCTTCGGCGCTCAGCGCCGAGAAGCGCTGCGAAAGTCCCTGTATGGCCTGGCGCAGATCAACCACTCCCTGGGTCTGGGCGTGGATTTCGAGCGAATCCATATCCATGGCCAGATGGTTCAGCAACTGGTTGGCTACGCGGACGCGCTCCTCGTGTACCGACTGCAGCACGCTGTATGGATCTTCTTTCTTGCGGCTTAGATCAAGAAAACGCTGGATGTTACCCAAAGTTCGCTGGGTGTGAAAAAGAGCTTCATGAAAATCGTTCAGGATGCGGCCCTGGGCGCTGGTATTCTTCAACAGCTCTTCCATTTCAGCGACCTGCGCCAGTAACTGCGGGACTCGCAGCATCGCCTGCGCATCGCGGTCCATCTCCCCGGCGCTATCCGTGGACGTGGGAAATACCGGAATGCTTTGTTCCACTTCCTCGGCAGCCAACTGTTTCAGCAACGCCCGCAATGCGTCCTGGTCGGCAATGCCGCTCATGCTGAGGAAGGCGACTCCCATGCCCACCATGGGGTGCATGGTGCGCACCACGCCGCGCGCTTGAAAATGGGTGCCGCTGATCTTCATGTTCACTTCCAGCAGAGATTCCAGCGGCATCGGCGTGCGGGTTTCGACGTAGCACCCGCCCGAGCTGACATCGCTGATGGTCGCCCACAGCGGAAATTTATTTTGATTGGACTTGACTTCGACCGTGCCCGCGCAGGGGAACCGTTCGGCCTGGCGGCGATTTTTGTTCCGTCTTTCCTGCTCAGGGTCGGCAACACTGACGCTTCGCCTCTCCAGTATGGGCACGCCGATGGTGGATATCGCCGGCACCGCAAAACTGGTCTCGGCGGCCGGCGCATACCGGGCAAGGACGTCGCTCCATAGGCAAATACCGGGTACGAGGCTCTCAATCAACACATTGCCATCATCGGGAGAGCCGGGGGCCCCAATGCGGGCCACCTTGAAGCGCCCCTTCGATTCCTCAAATTGCAATCCGATTACGTCGCCGGTTTTGAGGCCCTCGACCGCCTTGAGGCGGGCCGCGGTGCGCTTGACTTCAAGGGTTTCGGTGCGCAACTGGAAGGCATGGCCGGCGCTATCCATCCCCCAGATGCGGACGGGCAGCTTCAACTTAATCCACTGCTCAAGCATAGGAGGGTCAGTTCGGGGTGGCATGTTAAAGATTTTACCCTTTCCTCGATGGGGAGATATAAGCCGGATTTATGGCTATGCGCCGTCGCGCTATCCCCGGTATCTTAGCCCGAATACCAGGCAGGTGGTGAAATTTCATAAGAAATTAATCAGGAAATTCTCTCAAATAAGCGAATAAATAATATTCTTATTTCTCGATTGCGAATCATTCTGGTCTTCAGGCACAATGAGTCGGTCTTAAACCCGGTAAAAGTTCAAACCCACTATCAGGAGTCTCCATGCTGCGTCGCCTAATGTTTCTCTCGGCCATCCTGGCCATGGTTCTTTGCATTCTCCCCGCGCAACAGGCAGTTGCTCAATCCACAACCCAAGGCGCTATTGGGGGCACGATTACCGATCAGACCGGAGCGGTGGTCCCCAACGCAAAAGTGCTGGCGCACAATCCTGATACCAACACCACGGTCACCGCGATGTCGGATTCCGGCGGCGGTTTCCGCGTCACCAACCTGGCCCCCGGCAAGTATGACGTCACCGTGTCGTCGGGAAGTTTTGCCGATTATGTGCGCAGCGGCATCATCGTTGAAGTGGGACGGACTACACCGTTGGATGTCGCGCTGGGCGTTTCTGCAAAAGGCGAGACCGTCCAGGTTACTGACGAAGCCCCCGTGGTCAACACCGAGCAGCAGGATTTTTCCACCAACATCAACCAGACTTCGATCAACAACCTGCCCATCAACGGCCGGCGCTGGTCAAATTTCGCGCTGCTGACTCCGGGCGCGACCCCCGACGGAAATTTCGGATTGATCAGCTTTCGCGGCATCTCCGGACTATTGAACAACAATACGGTGGATGGCGCGGACGATAACCAGGCATTCTTCTCCGAAGAAAAGGGCCGCACCCGCATCAGCTACGTGATTAGCCAGGCCTCCATCCGCGAGTTCCAGGTCAACACCTCGAACTACTCCGCTGAATACGGCCGTTCCGCCGGGGGCGTGATTAACGCCGTAACCAAAAGCGGCACCAACGCTTATCACGGCTCGGGCTTTTACTACATCCGTGACAACGCTTTGGGTGCGCGCAATGCATACAGCAACATCAGCACTCTGGTTCCGGGCGTTCCACCCACGGTGGCGATTAACGGTTTCAAGGCCGACGACCGCCGGCAACAATTCGGCGGCACCCTGGGCGGCGCCATGATCAAGGACCGTATGTTCTTCTTCCTGAGCTACGACCAGCAGAAGCGGAATTTCCCGGGAATTGCTGCCCCCAGCAGCCCGACTTTCTTTTCGCCGTTTACCGCCGCTGAGCTTGCCACCTTCACCACCCGCGGAATCACCGCCCCCCAGCAGACTGCGGGCATCGCCTTCCTGAACAGCCTCACCGGCCAGGTACCCCGCAAGGGAGATCAGACCATCATTCTTCCCAAGATCGACTTCAAGGTGAATGAGAACAACTCCTTCGCAATCAGTTTTAACCGCCTGCGGTGGAACTCACCGGCCGGCATTCAGACCCAGCCCGTGGTGAGCCGCGGCATCGCCAGTTTCGGCAATGATTTCGTGAAGGCAGATTCCTTTATCTTCCGCCTGACTTCCACACTGTCTCCTCGAATGTCAAACGAAGCCCGCTTCCAGTGGTCGCGCGATTTCGAATTCCAGGCGAGCCAGCCCCCGGCTCCGGGTGAACCCACTACCGGCATCGGCGGACGTCCCCCTTCAATCTCCGTCGGAGGCGGCGGGTTTACCTTCGGCAAGGCCAACTTCCTGGAGCGCAAAGCCCTCCCCGACGAAAATCGCTACCAGTATGCTGACAGCCTGTCCATTACCTTGGGCCGCCACCAGGTGAAGTTCGGCGGCGACGTCAACCTGGTCAACGATCTCATTGACAACCTTTTTTCCGAAGGCGGCGCATATTCCTATAACAATCGCGTCGATTTCATCAGTGATTTCAGCAATCCAGCGGGCAAGCGCTTCAGCAGTTTCGTCCAGACTTTTGGCCCCAGCGCCTTCCGTTTCGCCACCAAGGACTACAACGTGTTCGTGCAAGATGATTTCCACATCCTTCCCCGGCTGACCTTAAACCTCGGGCTGCGTTACGAATACCAGCAGTTGTCTGACCCGCAGATTCCCAACCCCGCGTTGCCACAGACCGGCCAGTTCCCCGCCGACAAGAACAACTTCGGCCCTCGCGTCGGCTTTGCCTGGGATGTGACCGGCAACGGCAAGACCTCGGTGCGCGGCGGGTACGGTATGTACTACGGCCGCGTTCCCAACGCTTCGATTTTTGAGGCCATCACCGCCACCGCGGCGCCGGGAAGCCAGTTGCAATTCAATCTGACTCCGGCGGCCGCCAATTCGCCTATCTATCCCAAGGTCCTGTTGGCCGCTCCGCCCCCTGGCGTGACGCCGCCTTCGGTGATCGTGTTCGGCAAGAACTTCCAGAACCCGCTGATCTACCAGTTTGACGCAGTGGTCGAACGGGAGATCGCGCGCAATACCGTGGTATCGGTTTCTTATCTGGGCAGCCGCGGGCATGATTTGCCGATCCTGATTGACCGCAACCTGAACCCGGCCAGCGGCACCACCACCTACACAGTTTCGGGTGGCCCGCTCAATGGACAGAAATTTACGGCGCCGCTGTACACGCTGCCCCGTCCCAACCCGGCCTTCGGGATTATTTCCAATCTGGAAAGCGGCATTATTTCACGCTACGATGCACTCGTCGTGCAAGCCAATCGCCGGCTTCACCGAGGACTGCAATTCCAGACCAACTACACCTTTGCCCATTCGAGCGACAATGCGCAGGGTTCAGTCACCACCTTTAGTCCGACCACCAACGTTCTTGATCCCTTCAACCTGAGTGGCGAGCAAAGCCGGTCCACTTTCGATATTCGCCACCGCTTCGTTGCCAGCTTCATCTGGCAACTGGGCGTGCCCGATACCAGCACTCCGCTGATGAAAGCGCTGTTCTCGGGCTATACGGTGTCGCCGATTGTGACGGTATCGTCGGGGCAGCCGTTTACCGGGGGCGTTTCCGGGAATGTGTTTGTTCCCGCCGGGTCAACCCGGGTCAGTGGTGGAATCCTGGGAGTGGGCGGCAGCAACCGTGCGTTCTTCGAACCCCGCAACAGCTTCCAATTTCCGCGTACCTCGAACCTTGATCTTCGTCTTTCGCGGAGGTTCAAAATTGGCGACTACGGAAACTTCGAAGTGCTGGGAGAGGTGTTCAACGTGCTCAACCACGTAAACGTGACCGACCTCAACACCACCGAATACACCATCACTAACACCGGCACCGCTGCGGCGCCGATCAACACTCTGATTTATAACAACAACGCAAACTTCAATACGCCTTCGGCGGCGGGCAACACGGTTTACCGCGAGCGCCAGGTGCAGTTCGCCTTGCGTTTCGAGTTCTAATTGCTCCGTAAATCCACCCATAGGGCGACCGGCGACGGTTGCCCTTTTTTTCAGGCAGTCCCCCAACGGGTGTCATTCTGGCGACCCCCGGCTTTATCGGGGTGAGGAAGAATCCCTACCCTCGGCAGATTCTCAGCTAACCCGATGGTTCATCTCCGCCGAATACTGGCCACTGTACGACGACAGTCGAGCGCGGCGCCTGATCCGTACCGGAAGACCCGAAAAGAACCCGGGGAAATATTTGTCGAACTGTAGGGGTCTTTCCTCACCCCGAAAAAGCCGGGGGTCCTCAGGATGACATCGGGAAAGGGGGCTTTGCCAGGGCGACCCCGGTCAAGACTGCGTTTAGAGAAGTTTCTTAGCTACAGTATTCTCGTGTCGATTCTTGTCCGCGGAGAACCTCTCCATCGCCAGTCTCTCTACGTTTTTTCATAAGGATATAACGACTAAGGAACTGCTCTTGGGTAACCGCTTGAGGTTTTGGCAGCGCCACTGGGGTTTAGAATAAGGACATCCGATTTCTGACGGCGCGCGGATTCCCGGTTCCCTTTCATCATTCGCAGTGAAACCCATGCAGACTTTCAATGAACATTTTGATATCGCGGTGGTCGGGGCCGGCCATGCCGGCTGCGAAGCGGCGGTGGCGTGCGCGCGCATGGGATTAAAGACCGCGCTTTTCACATTGAACGTTGACCTGATCGCGCAGATGTCGTGCAATCCCGCGATCGGCGGCATCGCCAAGGGACACCTGGTACGCGAAGTGGACGCCCTGGGAGGAGTGATGGGCGAGGTCACCGACGCGGTGGGCATCCAGTTCCGGCTGCTCAATACTTCGCGCGGCCCGGCGGTGTGGTCGCCGCGGGCGCAGTGTGACAAACAGCAGTACCGGCTGAAGATGCGTTCCATCCTCGAGTCCGAGCCCAACCTGATGATCAAGCAGGCCGAGGTCGCCAACCTGATCATCGACGACGTGCCCGCCACTCCGCCCGCGGACAACGGCGAAAACGCAGTCGTCCGCTACGCGGTGGGCCTCAAGCTGCGCGACGGGCGCAGCGTGGGCGCACAGGCCATCATCATTACCACCGGCACGTTTTTGAATGGGCTCATCCATTGCGGTGAGGAGCGCTATCCCGCCGGCCGCAGCGGCGAGCCTGCCGCCATCCTGCTGGGCGAATCGCTCAAGCAACTGGGATTGCGCGGCTGCCGCCTCAAGACCGGCACGCCCCCGCGCCTCGATGGGCGCAGCATTGACTGGTCGAAATTTGAAGTGCAGCCGGGAGACGCCGACCCCACTCCCTTCAGTTTTCGCACCCGCGAAGTGGCCCATGCCAATTCGCAGATGCCGTGCCACATCGCGTTCACCACCGCCGAGACCCATCGCATCATCCGCGAGAACGTGCATCGCTCGCCCATGTACAGCGGGCAGATCCAATCCATTGGGCCGCGCTACTGTCCCAGCATTGAAGACAAGATCGTCAAGTTCCCCGAGAAGCTTACCCACCAGCTTTTTCTGGAGCCCGAAGGCCTCGACACGCACGAGATCTACGTGAACGGCATGAGCACCTCACTGCCGATCGATGTTCAGCTGGCCATGATCCATTCCATACCGGGGCTCGAAAAGACGGAGATGATGCGGCCCGGTTATGCGATTGAATATGACTCCATCGACCCCACGGAACTGGAGCGGACGCTGCAAACCAAAAAAATTCGCGGTCTTTTCCTGGCGGGCCAGATCAACGGCACCAGCGGATATGAAGAAGCCGCATGCCAGGGCCTGATGGCCGGCATCAACGCCGCGCTGCAGGTAAAGCGCCTGCCGCCCCTCATCCTCGACCGCACCGAAGCCTACACCGCCATTCTCATCGACGACCTGATCAGCAAGGGCACCAACGAGCCCTATCGCATGTTCACCTCGCGCGCCGAGTTTCGACTGCACCTGCGCATCGACAACGCGGACCGCCGGCTCACCGCTCACGGCCGCCGCGTGGGATTGATCAGCGACGCCGCCTGGAGCGATCACCTGGCGAAGCAGGATCGCATGCAGAAACTGACTGCCCTGCTGGAGACCACCCGCACCACAGCGGCCTCGATTCCGCCACAGCTGGCGCAGAAATTGACTGAAACCGGCAGCGCCGACACCACCGGGTCCACCTATGCCCAGTTGTTGAAAAGGCCGGAAGTCGTGATCGAAGACGCAGTTCCCCACCTGCGCGAGCTGATGCCGGAATTTTTCGAAGGGTCGGTCGCGGGGATGAAACTCCCCAGCCGCCTGCGCAATGAGTTGAAGTCAGTGGAAACCGAAATCAAATTCGCGGGCTACCTCGACCAGCAGAAAAAGGCGATTGAGCGGGCACGCAAGGCCGAGACCAGGCAGATTCCGGAGTGGTTCGACTACGCCGCGGTCAGCGGGTTGTCGCACGAGATGAATGAAACCCTGAAGAACGTCCGCCCGCGCACGCTGGGTCAGGCGTCGCGCATTCCCGGTGTAACCCCGGCCGCAGTTTCGCTGATCAATGTGTTCATCGAGATACAGGGCAGAAAACATGCGATGGCGGCGGGGATTCGCGGGGTTGATTGAAGTGTGGGGCTCGGGGTCATGCTGACGACCCTCGCGTATAAAGTCCCCCTCCCCCAGTGTCATCCTGACGACCCCCGGCTTTATCGGGGTGAGGAAGGACCCCTACTGTTCTCCAAATATTTCACCGGGTCTTTTTCGGTCTTCCGGGGCGCCGCGCTCGACCGTGATCGTACAGTGGTCAGTATTCTGCGGAGATGAACCATCGGGTTAGCTGAGAGTTTGCCGAGGGTAGGGATTCTTCCTCACCCCGATAAAGCCGGGGGTCGTCAGAATGACATCCCGTGGGGGGACTGCTTGAAGCAGAATGAACGTCCCTCTCGGGGGTCTGCCTGAAACAGAATGACATTCGTTGATGATCAGCAGAAATGAAGTGGATCCCGCCCCGATCAAACTCAGTCGGTAACGTAATCAATTTCCAGCCGCGGCACATACCAGCACGCGAAAATCAGCACCCCGGCGGTGAGCGCCAGCAAACCGGCCGCGGCCACCGCGGGTGGCACGGGTTCGGTGACTACCGTGAACAACGCCAGCAAGCCGTGAGGCGGTACCTGGATGGGAACCAGTTGTTTGAGGTAATGGGTCACACTCAGCTTCTGCAACAATGGCGGCAGCGCGGAGTTGATCGTCTCCCAACCCAGAAGAATCAGTCCGGGCACCGCAATATTTTTAAAGATCAAGCTTAGCGCCAGCGCGGTGGCGCCATAACCCAGGCAGGCCAGCACCGTGATTATCAGGTAGGAGCCGAGTTGCCCCAGGCCGGGGCCGGAGAAGATATAAGCAGTCCCCGCGGACCCGAAAGACGAGTAGATCAGGACGAACGAGATGGCCACGCCCGCGCAGAATACGATGATGGCGGAACACGCTCCGGCCAGGAACTTGCCCACCACAATTACTTCCCGGCGCAGCGGAGCGAGAAAATAGTAGTGCAGATGGCGCTCCACGATTTCGCCGCGGATGAGCCAGGTGAAAATCCCCATGCAGCCGAAGAAGATACCCAGGCGCACGTAATAAATCTGGAAAATTTCAGCGAACACCGCAGTGTCATCTTCAATGCTCTCGGTGGGCAGCGGCTCGATCGACGTGACCACCACCTTACCGTCGTCGACGATGACGAACATGTCTTCGTCGGCCACTGCGTAATGGTAGCGTTGGCGCAGCATAAAGTTGGGGGGCAGCCGTGGCTGACGGGCGGGGCCGGGCTGCGCCGCTTGCGCACCATCAGCATGGGGCGGTGTGGGGGCTCCGGGTGGGGCGGGAGGTGCTGGAATGGCGGCGTTCGGCGCAATACCCGGTTCTGGGGCGCCCCCGCCCGGGGCCCTCTTATTTGGCGCAGCGTCCAGGCTGGCTGATGCCCGCGGCGCCGCAGGCTGACCGCCTTCTGCGGCGACCGGCATCGGCCTGGGCACGACCCGCTGAAAATCAACATGCGGAGTTCCCAGGCGGCGGAACACCTCGGCGCTGGTCATGCCGTTGGTAACGTCAAGAAAGTCGCGCCGGGTAATCGGTTTTTCCATGTGCTTGACAAAGCTGATATGCGACTGGCGGCGGTGGCTCAAGTCCAGCGAGTGGACGGCGATAATTAAGACCGGGACAAACGCCAGAAAATAAATTCCCACCCGGCGTCCGGAAGAAAAATTCTTCTTGAACTCGATGCGAAAAACTGCCCAGGCCTGGCGCTGCCACAGGGCCCACTGGGGCATTCCGCGGGAAGTGTGCGTGCTTTCGGCTTTTACCAGCGCCGGCCTGCCATTAGGTTGGCTGGGCAATTCGTGGAGGCTCATACCGCGCCTCCGCCGGAACCGATCAGGTACTGGTAAATGGAGTTGACGTCGTCATCGGCGGGGGCCACGCCTTCGATATCCATCTCCCCGCCGGCGATGATTTCATTTAACAGCGAGTAAAACTGGCTGGCGTCGCGAGTGCGCACCAGCACCGCCGCGCCATCGGGCGTAATCGCCGCCTCCACCACCTGGTCGAGCGCAAACACTCGCGACGCCAGCAGCGCGGGCTGCGAGCATCGCACCACGATCTGCATGGGGTGCTCGTTGACCTGGCTGCGCACTTCGTGGATCTTGCCTTCGGCGACCACGTAGCCACTGCTCATCAGCACCACCTGGTCTGAGATCTGATCGACTTCGTGCAGAATGTGGCTGGAAATTATCACGTGCATTCCCTGCGCTCCCAGAGCTTGAAAGAGCGCCATCACCTCGGAGCGCGCCATGGGATCAAGCCCGTTGAGCGGCTCGTCGAGCACCAGCACCGAAGGATGGTGGGCGATGGATTGCGCCAGCCGTATGCGCTGCCGCATTCCCTTGCTGTATCCCGCCACCTTGCGGCCGGCGGAATCGGTCAAGCCCACGCGATGCAATGCCTCGTCAGTAAGGCGGCGGGCTTCGCTCGCCGGCAGGTCGTGCAGGGTAAGGGCGTCATAAACGAATTGCCCGCCGGTCACTCCCCTCGGGAAAGAATCAAACTGGGTGCAATAACCCACCAGGCGAAAAAGTTCTTCGGGACGGTTGGTGGGAATTCCCAGCACGCTGATTTCGCCGCAGGTGGGATGAATGAGCCCGGTCATCAGGTTCATCAGTGTGGTCTTGCCGGAGCCGTTGGGCCCCACCAGGCTGGTGATGCCCGGGGGCAGCGCCAGGGTGACGCGATTGACTCCCAGCACCTCGCCGTAGAAACGGGAAACGTTGCTGAACACGATGGCGTTGGCGGCGGTTATCCCCGCACCACTTCACGCGCGCGCAAGCGCCGGCTCAACATCCATACGCAAATCAGGCACATCGACAGCATCGACGCCCATGCCAGGGGCACGGGAATATTTTCCCAGGCGGCCGAATGGAAATGCAGAGCGTCGCGGAACAGGTCATTCCAGATCACGGTGATGAGGTAACCGGGATTGAAGAGGCGTCCCCAGCGCATGCGCGTGACCACGTTGAAAACTTCGCCCATGCCGGCGGGGACGAAGAATGTCGCCATGAGCGCCAGCGAGCCCAGCACCTTCCATTTGACCCAGGCGGAAAGGGCCAGCGCCAGCAGCGATAGCAGCGCAATCCAGATCAGGGCGCCGGCGAAATAGGCGGGTGCGATCCACCAGTTATCGTGCAGCCAGGTTCCCTTGTCGAGCGTGACCTGCAAGGCGAAGATCAGCAATCCTGGGACCCAGGTAAAGCTGGAGAGCAAGGCCAAAAGAACCACCATCTTCCCCGCCACATATTGGGCGCGGGAAAGCGGGCGGCTGAGAAAAAGCGGCAGCGCATTGTTGGCCAGATCGGATGACACCAGCGTGGGACCCACCCAGGCAGTGAGCAGCAGCGCGAACCAGCCTTCAATTTGCAGCAGGCGCACGAAGAAAAGATTGTTGATGGCCAGAAAATTTGTGTTTTGTAAATTCAACAGCGCCTGCACCGTCTCACTGTGGGTGAGATACACGATGAACGCCAGGACCAACGACGGGAAAAAACATGTCACCAGCACCGAACCGAAAAAGCGAATGGCGAACAGCTCGGCAAATGAATAGCGCGCGATCACCAGAAAGCGCCAAGGCGACGCGGTCAGCGCGCCGGAATAGGGCCGGTAATTGCGTTTATAAACTGCCACTTTGCACTCCCTGGCTCTTCACCGGTGGCGGCGGTGAGTTGCCGTTGGATCGGGCAGCCGCACTGCCGCCATCCATGGCCTGCAGGAAAATATCTTCGAGCGAAGTGCGGCGGAAATTCATTCGCCGGATTTGCACCCCCTGCTGCGCGGCCAGGGAATAGAGCCGCGGGACCTCGACCTCGGCGGGCATCACCAGCTTGATGCTGCCGTTGCGCGAGCGCGCACATTCGCACCCGATGGCTTCCATAGCGGCAGTAAAGCCCTCCACCGGGCCGGAAGCGCCGTTCAGCGCACTCACTTCGAGCTCCACAAACTTGCGATTTTCCTGGCGCTCTTTTTCCAGATTACTGATGGCGGCAATGCTGCCGTTGCGCAGGATCAGCACTTCATCGCAGCATTCCTCCACGTCGCGCAGCAGGTGAGAGGAGATTACGATGTGGATGCCTCCATCGTCGCGGATCTCGCGAATCAGTTGCACCATGCGCTGGCGGGCCGGCGGATCGAGCCCGTTGGTGGGCTCGTCGAGAAACAGCAGGCGCGGGCCGTGGGCTATGGCTTGCGCCAGCTTGGCCATCTGCTTCATTCCCAGCGAATAGGTCCCCACCTTGCGATAGCGGGCCTCGCCCAGGCCGACGTAGAAAAACGCTTCGTGGGCGCGCTCCATGGCCTGGGCGGGCGGCAAGCCGCTGAGCTCCGCCATGTAGCGCACAAAGTGGACCCCGGTCATATTGGAGATGAACGCGTCATTTTCCGGCATGTAGCCGATGCCGGCGCGCAACTCGGCGGATGAAGTGCGAATGTCCTGGCCAAAGATGCGGGCGGAGCCTGCGGCCGGGGGATGGAACCCCAGCAAGGTATTGATCAGGGTCGATTTACCGGAGCCATTGGGGCCGAGCAGGCCGATGGATTTCCCGCCGAGCGAGCCGCACAATCCGTTGAGGATGGCGCGGCCGCCCAGGCGGACCTGTAAATTGTCGAGTTCAATAACGGCGCTCATCGCTACTGTGGTTACGGATTTTGCGGGGCGCCGGTTCCATCCTTGTGATGTGCGTTGAATAATTGGGAGAGAGCCAGCATCCGCAAATCCAGTCCCAGGAAGTTGTTGTAGCTTACCACCTCAATCTGGTCAGGCCCGCCGTAGGCGCACACCACGCTGGGCTTGGAATCAGAAGCCAGGGATTGCAGCATCTGCATCTGCTGCACGTTCAGCGCCGCGGCCAGCGGGGCCAGCGCGGGCGCGATGTTCTGGTAGACGATGCCGGAAAAATTGGCATGCTGGTCGATGGGAAGCAAGGCGCGGAAGTTCGCGGAGCGCGCCAAAGTAGTGCCTTGGGAATGGATGCGCAGGGCATTCATCAACAGCGCGCGAGACGGGGTCACGATGAGATAACCCTCGGTGAAGGTATAGTCCATTTCGTGCGGAACTCCCTTGCGATCGGTGCTGCGCAGCACGTGATACACCTGCGCATCGACCTGTTCCTGTTCGAGATGGGCTTCGGATTCGCCTTTGGCGGAGGCAACCTGGTTGTGGTAGCGCACCATTGTCTCCAGGGAATTCTGCAGCCGCGCCGGGTCATAGACCTCGGCCACGATCTTCCATGAAGGCGCCGGCAGCATGGGGCCATCGAGCGCGAAGCTTACATCCCCACCCAGGGTGGCGGCAATATCGTCGCGCAGATGAAGGTTGAGCTTCTCTTCAGTTTCTGATAAATGCGCCTGCGCGCGCGGATCGCTGCTGAGCGCCATGCTCCGCAGATCGTCGAACATCAGCGCCGGGTTCTTGAGCGCGAACGCGGCCGCCAGGGTGGCGCTGTCAGACACAAATTCCAGCGACTTCATGGGCGCGGGCGCCGCCAGCCATGAGGCGATACCGTGGCGCTCGCCATTGAAGGCCAGGGTGGCGCTGTGCTCCGGCTTTCCCGAAACTTCACGGCGCTCCACCAGCAGGTATTTCACGTCGCCGAATCCGGATTCTTGCAGCTGCATTTGCTTTCGCGCCCGGTGGCCGGAATGCAAAGAAGCCTGGCGGGCGGCAATGGTTTCGATGTCCGCCGCGACCAGCAAACTGACACCATGGCCGTAGGATTCCAGAACCCGCTTGCCGAAACTGGTGTCTTGAAATCCGCCGGCATTGTTTTCGGCGGTAAAGTTGGAATTCATGCGGCGCAGCGAATTCAGATCGAAGGCAAACATGAGGTAGTCGGGACGCACCAGCACCAGCATTTCGTCGTGCGGAATACCGGCAGCATCGGCGCCGGCGAGGGTCTCGGGAGTGAAGGTAGCGATTCCCGCTCCTTTGGCTCCGGCTGCGTGCAAGCTGGCACCCTGGGTCTGCATGAATTCGCCGATGCCGGCACGGCCAGGCTGGGCAATCACCACCGGGTGGCCATGGCCGTCGCCGTCCAGCGAAGCGGTAAACACGATCTCATCGCCCAGGTACTGGCTCAGGTCGCGCATTTTCTGAATCAACTCTTCCGGCTTGGGCCCGTTGCCACCATGGGCGCGCTGCCACCATTGCTGCAGCACTTCGCTGTTGCGCATCTGGTCCTGAAAAATCTGCCATGCCTGGCCCAGGGCTTCGCCGTAGTTGGGAATGCTGGCATAGACCACGGTGCCGGCCGGCAAATGCGGCAGGATGGCGCTGCTGTAATGCATTTTTGGCGAAGGGATAGCTTCAAACTGCTGCTGCAGTTTGGAGAATTCGGCGAGCAGCGCGAGGTGCTGGTTGAGATTGCGGCTCCAGGCGATCTCCTGCGCGATGGGAACGTTGGTCAGGTTGGGGCTGCTGCCATATTCATCCCCGGAATGAAGTACGGCCTCGTTGCCGTTCTGGGCGACGCGCACTTCGCCTTCCATGACCGCGACCCGCGAGCCTTTGGTGGCGCTATTCACCGAAAACACGGTGCCGGTCACAGAGACGCGGCAGTCGAGGGAATCCACGTAGAGATGTCCGGTGCGCCGCTTGGCGGCCTGCACGATGATGTTGCCCTGGTCGAGCGCGACCACGGTGCGGTTGCGCCCGGCAGATACCGCGAAGCCGGCCAGCTCGTTCATCTCCACCACGGAACCGTCAAAGAGGCGGATAAAAGCATGCGATCGCGACGCCGTGCGCACATGCTCGCCTTCGGCGAGCTGATCGCCGGCGCGCGCGATTCGTTCGCCATCGGCGGAGATGCGATAGAGAACGCCCTCGACCGATTGCACCGTGGCGCGAGGCCCGCTGGGCGCGGCGTACAGCCGGTTATAGGCAAGCAGTGACCCGAAGCCGACGGCCACCAGGACCGCGGCGGCCTTGGCAAAGCGCAGGAAGCGCGGCTGAGCGTAAGTCTTGGACGACATGGAGATCCGGCTGGGTGCGGCCCAGCTTTCCGGGGACGTGGCCGGCGCTGTCCACGCCGCCGCAGCGTCTTCGGCGGCGGATTGGGCCTGGTACTTCTGGCGGCAATGAACGCATGCCTGCAGATGGTCCTGCATGAGCCAGGCGCGCGCCGGGGGAAGGCTGGCGCTACGGTAGGCGGGCAGCAGTGCCTCGAAATCCGCGCATCCGCGATGTTTTTCGATCAAGGGCATGGCGGGCTCGGTCGACAGCCGCGCCCATACGCGCGATGAGGCGGCTTCAAGGGAAACGGCATCAACCGGCTGGTTGCGAATATCGTCGATGGCCTTCTGGATTTCGTCAGCACTGCGCTTCTTATCAGTCATGATTTCTGTCCTCTTATTTCCTGGTGGTGTGAATGCGATAGTCGGTTTCAAGCTTGCGGCGAGTGCGATATAGAGTGACCGCCACCACGGCTTGCGAAGTCTTCATCAATTTCGCGATCTCAGGGTTAGCCAGGCCTTCGAGATATCGCAGGGCGAACATTTCCGCGCTCCGCGGATGCAGCCGCGCCAAAGCCAGGCGCAGCCAGGCGCCGGCTTCATTCGACATGCGAGTGCGGTCCGGCGAAGGCGCAGTGGAGGCGGGCTCGGCTACATCCGCCAGCGCCACGTTGCGATTTTCCTGACGCACGCGGATCGTATCCAGCGCGCCGTTGATGGCCGAGCGGTAGAGATACCCCCCCAGGTTGGCAGGCGCAGCTTCAGGCTCAGAGTCGGTCTGGCTGGAAGAGCGCCGCACCAGGCGCAGGAAGACAGTTTGCAGAACGTCTTCGGCGTCGCTCCAGTTGCCGGTAATGCGATAGGCGGCGCGCAGGACGGTCGCATAATGCTCGCGATACACCTTCTCGATGGCTATGGCGTCGTGCGAAATCTCAGGCTCCGGCAGAGTGGCAATCACGCAGTTTCCTTTCGTCTCTGTAGGGAAGACGCGGAGAAATTGCGTTTATTAACAAAGGATACGAAATAATCGGGTGGGGCGAGGGTCTTTGTGGGTAAGGGGGAATTTTGGGAGGGGGTTTAGTAGTGTGCCGGTTTCAGGAGGGGTGAAGTTTTCAGTGGCGGACATTTCGTGCCCGCGACGAAAACTCTTTCATCAGTTGTCATTCTGACGATCCCCGGCTTCATCGGGGTAAGGAAAAACCCTACTGTGCCCGCAAGGTTGGGTGATTAGGCTCGGGAACCGCCTTGGGGAAACCTACTCCATATGACTCATATTGGAGTGCTGCTTTTCCATCGACCACACCTTATCCGGGCTCGACTCGTTGGGATACATGTGGACCATCCAGTTGAAGATTATGGGCATGAACTTTCCGCCCGCGGCTTCACATTCCTTCTGGTTGCTGATGGAGCCTCCGAGGCCGAATCTGGAGTGTTTGCCCAATTGCTCGGCGCGCTGATCGGCCGGGGGCTGGCACAGATTCACGTGCTCATGCCACTGCGCTACCGACAGAGGCACGCGCTGGTCGAGCTCGTCTTCGGTCATGTTCTTGGGCGCGGTGAACATCAGGCCGGTCAGCTTGTAGCCGCTGCCGTCCACGTCGTACAGCAAAGAGGTGGGATGCGCGGGGTTGAACGCGAACTGATTTTCCATCGCGTACAGGTAGTTGGTGAAATGCTTGTGCTGCAGCGGCAGGTTGGGCATGAATATCTTGTAACCGTCATTGAGGGCGGCGTGATAGTCCTTATATTTTTCCATGGTGGCGCGTGCGGCTTCGACCAGCGCCTTAGCGCGGTCCGCGTCTCCGGGCTTGGCGGGACGAAGCGCGGTCATCTTCATGTGCGGGCCCATATCGAAATCGCCCTTGCCCATGTGGTCGCCCATCTCCATCTTGTCGTGGGACATCGCGCCCATGGCCTGCTTCATTTCAGGCTTGTTGTCGCCGGCGCCCAGGGGAGCGTTTGGCGGCGGTTGCGCCGCAGCGAACAGGACAGAGGTCAGTACCAGGGCAAGAATGTTGGTTGTTTTCATGGAAGTCTCCTGCGCTTTTCTAACCCAGGTTAACCGCGAAAGTTGCAAAGGCATCGTCGCAGGCGCCGCCAGCGATGGAGAAAAGTTATAAAGCAATCACTTACGGAGAACGCTCTCCGATGATCTGTTGGGCCACTTCCGCACCCGAGCGCACGCAATCCGGCACCCCGATGCCCCGGTAAGCGTTGCCCGCCAGAAAAAGGCCGGGACTTTTGGCTGCGGCCGCCTGAATTTCGGCGATGCGCAGCAAATGGCCGACGTTATATTGGGCCATGGCGCGGGGCCAGCGATAAATCCGGCAGAATCTGGGAGCGGAGGTCAGGCCCAGTATCTGCCGCAGTTCCTTGCGCACGATGCTCTGGATCTCATCGTCGGAAAGTGAAATCGCGGCTTCATCCCCGGCGCCCCCCATGAAGACCCGCAGCAGAGCTGCGCCCGCAGGAGCGCGTCCGGCAAACTTGTTGTGCACCATGGTGCAGGCCAGCATGCGAAGGCCTTCGCTGCGCGGCGCCAGAAAGCCAAAGCCATCCGGCAGATTCCGCGCGACCTCTTCGTCGTAGGCCATCAGGATCAGCACCGACGAACCGTAGGGAATCTGGTTCAATGCCACAGCCAGCGCGGGACTTTCTGCCTCGATCAGGGTTGCCGATACGTACGCCGGAACTGCCAGAGCCACCGAATCAAAAGGTTTGCCATTCCCTTCATGCGGCTGCGACCGCCGCACGTTCCAACCCGAGGTATCGCGAGTAACCGCCTCAACCTTCGCGTTGAGATGCACGCATTGGGGGTCAATTCCGCTCGACACCGCATCGACCAACTGCTGCATCCCTTTCTTGAAGGAGGTAAATATGCTGGGGCTGGGGGCGGAGGTTGCGGCCGATGCAGCAGCAGCCTTGGCGGCTAGCTGCGCGCGTACACCGCGGATGAGGCTGCCGTGCTGCGCCTCCATCTCCACGAAGCCGGGCAGCACCGCGCGGGCGCTGAGCTGCGATGCTTCCCCGCCATAGACTCCGGCTAGCAGCGGGTTGGCGACGCGATCGACCATCTGCTGGCCGAAGTGGCGGGATACCAGGCTGGCTGCCGATTCGTCGGCCGCGCTCTCGCCCATCCCGCCATCATTTAGCTTTTTTGGTGAAGCTTGCGGCCGGGACCACAATGCTTCACGGGCAATCTGCGCCCGGGTGGCCCACGAAAACAACGGCGACATCAGCGCGGGCAGCATCTTCGACGGCACCATGAAATGCAGGCCGGCCGGCATGGGAACCAGTTTACCATGCAGCACGATGTGAACTTTTCGGGCGTGATCGAGCGAGGGAATGATCTGATCGCCCAGCCCGGCGTCGCGCGCCAGTTGCGCCGCCCAGGGCTTAACAGTCAGGAACGAATCGGGGCCCGCCTCCAGCAGGAATCCATCGACTTCTTCGGTTTGCAGCACCCCGCCGAGCCGCGCGCTGCGCTCGTACAACACGTATTCCAGAGCCGCGCCTTGTTCGCGGGCGCGCTGTAAGTAAAACGCCGCGGAGAGACCCGCGATTCCGCCTCCGATGATGGCAATGCGCTTCATAAAGTTTGAGGACCGCGGCAACCCCATACCGCTGCTGGTTCAAGAGTACCAACCTCGCTGTTCATACGTCTTCACTTTATAACGCGGGACGCTTTCATTCGGCGCGCGCTGGGGGCTACAATACCCAGTGACAGGCGGTATCCGCGGTGCGGAACTGCACTGGAGGTAATCATGAGCGTCACCGGCCCCCGCGAGCCCGCGGGTAATTCTGCCTTCGCGGCGAACCCGCCGCATCCATCCTCACCATCGTCTTCTCCGGCCGCCCCCGCCAAGGTCACGGTGCGCGACATTCATGCTCGCAAGCGCCACCATTCATCCAGCTATACCGCCGGCGAGTTCAAGCCCATCACCTGTCTTACCGCATACGACTATCCAACTTCGCGGCTGGTGGATGAGGCGGGCATCGACATGGTGCTGGTGGGCGATTCCCTCGCCATGGTGGTGCTGGGATACGAAAACACCCTGCCGGTAACGATTGAAGAAATGCTGCACCACACCCGGGCGGTGCGGCGCGCGGTGCGGCGGGCGCTGGTGATCGCCGATATGCCCTATGGCTCCTATCAACTGGATGACACGGAGGGCGTGAGAAATGCCGCGCGTTTCATAAAAGATGCGGGCGCGGAAGCGGTGAAGATCGAAGGTGGCGCGAGGCGCGCCGACCTGGTGCGGCGACTGGGCGACGCTGAAATTCCGGTGATGGGACACATCGGGCTGACGCCGCAATCGGTGCATCCCATGGGCGGCTACAAGGTGCAGGGCAAAAACCTCGATGGCGCCGAACAATTGATGCGTGACGCGGTGGCGCTCGACCGCGCCGGGGTATTTTCCCTGGTGCTCGAAGGCATTCCCGCCGAAGTGGCGGCCATGATCAGCGCGGAGATTTCCGCGCCCACCATCGGCATCGGCGCGGGCCCGGATTGTGACGGGCAGGTGCTGGTGCTGCATGACATCCTGAACCTGAGTTTCCGCGCGCCCGCCAAATTTGTGCGGCGCTACGGAGACGCCGCCGCGCTGATTCGCGAAGCCGCCGAAAATTTCAAGCGCGACGTCGAATCTGGAAGCTATCCTTCGCCCGCGGAGTCGTACCATCTG
Organism: Terriglobales bacterium; assembly: GCA_038210375.1. GTDB lineage: Bacteria > Acidobacteriota > Terriglobia > Terriglobales > Acidobacteriaceae > JBBQWT01. The sequence goes on from JBBQWT010000006.1 coordinate 34,709, forward strand.
CCGCCCGCGCTGCAAGCCACGATGGAGATGATTGCGCAGCGGCGGCGCGGATAAAGCGGGACTATTTGCGTTGCGCCGGGTCCAATCGCCGCACCTCCCTTCCTCATGAAAACGATCACTTCCATCGCTGGAATGCGGGCTGCGTGCCGCGAATTACGGGGCCAATCCGGCTCGCGGCTGGGCTTCGTACCCACCATGGGCGCTTTGCACAATGGGCACCTTTCGCTGGTGCGTATGGCCCGCGAACAATGTGATCATGTGGCGGTTTCCATCTTCGTGAACCCCCGTCAGTTTGGGCCGAACGAAGACCTCGATGCCTACCCCCGCACTCCGGAGCGTGACGCTGATATGCTTCGTGACAGCGGCGTTGACCTGCTGTTCCTTCCCGGCGCCGGCGAGATGTATCATCCGGATTTTTCCACGACGGTCACGGTCGAGGGTCTGAGCGGACGTCTTTGCGGCGCTTCCCGGCCGGGTCACTTCAGCGGGGTCACTACCGTCGTCGCCAAGCTGCTCAATATCGTGCAGCCCGATCAGGCCTTTTTCGGACAAAAAGATGCGGCCCAGGCGGCGATCATCCGCAAGATGGCCGCTGACCTCAGCTTTCCCGTCAAAATCACTCTGGGAGCGATCGTGCGCGAGCCCGATGGCCTGGCCATGAGCTCGCGCAATGCTTACCTCAACCCGGAACAGCATGAGCAGGCCCGAATTTTGTCGCGCTGCCTGCGGGAAGTGGAGCTGCTGGTGGCCGCGGGAGTCGCCGACAGCACTTGCCTGGTCGACGCCGCGCGCGCGACCCTGGCGCTGGCGCGCGGAGTGCAGGTGGAATATGTCGCCATTGTCGATCCGGATACGCTGCTTCCGGTGGAGGACGTCAGCCAGACGGCGCTGGTGGCCGTGGCTGCCCGGGTGGGAACCACCCGGCTGATCGATAATTTACTGGTAAAAAGCTAGCCTTGTAGAGGCGCGATTGGGCTTGTAAACTACCAAAGGTATCAGGCTGAACTCCTATGTCAATTCATTCGTCCAACTCCGGCGCCGTCCGGTTTGTAACCCCTTTTCTTCTTATCTTCGCGTTGTCCATCTTTCTGCTCTCCTGCTCCAGCAGTTTCAAGGAACCCGGTCCCGCGCCCGCGCCGGGAGCCAATGATAGTTCCGCCGAACTCACCGCGGCTGAAGTGCAGACGGTTGTGCAAAAGGCCGCCGAGTCCGTGGATACCCCGATCTCCATCGCGGTCACCAACCGAGCGGGCGTGATTCTCGCCGTCTATAACAAACCGGGCGTGCCGCTGACCTCCCTGGGAAATTTCAGGCAGCCGGTGAATACCAACGAGCTGGCCATAGGACTGGCGCGCACCGGCTCGTTTTTCAGCAACGACCAGGCGCCTCTTTCTTCGCGCACGGTGCGCTTCATCAGCGGAATCCATTTCCCCCCGGGCGTGATGTTCACCGGCAACGCCGACTTGTATGGAATTGAGAATACCAACCGCGGGTGTCCGTTCAACGTAACTTATCTTCCCGGCAAGGCCCTGCCACCAGCGCGGTCGTTCGACGGCTTCAACGTGGGGACGGGGGTCGTCACCGGCAAAGCCGATATTTTCGATTCCGACCCCAACGCCGTGATCTCCAGCGGAGTCCCGCTGTTCAAGAACGGCAAACTGGCCGGCGGCATCGGCGTGGCCGGCGGCACTGATCCCATCAACGAGTTTGCCGCATTTTCCGGCGTGGTCGGCGCCGGCTTCGGGCCCAGCCCCGCGGCCCCGGGAGTGGTCATCGTAGGCGGCATCGCGCTGCCCTTCGTTAATCAAACCACCCGTCCCGCGGGCGTCGGCGCTGGCAATTTCGCCGCCGCCAACTTCGTAAGTGGACCGATTCCCAGCCCCGGCCCGGCTCCGGATGGCGACTTGATCGCGCGCACCGCCGGCGCCGGTGGCCTCACGGTTGCTGAAGTAAGCAAGATCGTGGACGGTGTGATCGCGATCGCCAACAACGAGCGCGCGGTGATTCGCCTGCCCGACGGCTCCCGTGCCCGGTTTGTGATCGCCGTCGCCGATACCGACGGGCATTTACTGGCGCTCAACCGCATGCCCGACGCCACCATCTTCAGCGTCGATGTCGCCGTAGCCAAAGCGCGCAACATGATTTATTTCGCCAGCCCGGCGGTGAACCCCATTGACCTGCCGGGAGTGCCTCCGGGCACCGCGGTCACCAACCGCACCATTTCTTTTGGCTCCATGCCGCTGTTCCCCCCGGGAATCGACGGCAGCAACCCGGGACCATTCTTCGAGCTGTTCAAATTTGACCTGGCCAACCCCTGCACCAACGGCCACCAACCCAAGAACCCCTTCCAGAATGGGATAGTCTTCTTCCCCGGCAGTCTGCCGCTTTATAAAAATGGTGTTCTGGTGGGCGGTTTGGGGGTCAGCGGCGACGGCGTCGATCAGGATGATTTCGCCACCGCCGGCGGAGGCGTGGGCTTCGAAGCTGATCCCGCGAAACGCGCGGACCAGATTCAGATTCATACGTCGACCGGGGATGTGCGGCTGCCTTACTTGAAGTTCCCGCGCAACCCTACCTTTTAGGGCTGGCGATTTCAGCCGCCTAGGCAAACAAATTCGTTAATGTTTGATCTGTGCGGGTTTGCCTTTCGGTGGAAGCAGCGGCCTTCAGACCGCTGAATAGATGCAAATAGGTATTTCGGCTTCAGCCGCTGTGACGACAATTAAATACCGGTCTGAAAATAATCTACGCTGCCTCTTTGATCTTCCAGCTTCGAACCCTTCCCAGGTCAGAAGGATGCGACAGACGCTCGGGGCGCTTTTCAGCAATCAAGATATTCATTAGAACCGAAAACCCAATTCTGGAGATGGGGGCGGGAACTTTGCTACTCAAGACTCGTCACCGGGGCTAAAGCCCGATAAATGAAAGGCGACTATTCAGCGGCCTGAAGGCCGCTGCTTCCACTAAAAGCAATACCTAGAGCCCCTGTCCTTCGAGGAGAAAGTCGCATGCGCTCGGCTCCCCGGCTGCACCTCTTGTCTAACTTTCTTGCGCTTACCGTGCAGATGTTTGTTGCGCTCCTTGCATTTTCATCTTCTACCAATCTGCCAGATCAGACGAAGCCACCGACCATGCCACAAGTTCAGCATGGGTCTGTGTCGGGAGATTTGATCAAGGTACTAGCTTTTACAGGCCAGACCTTTCATGCTCCGGTGGTAGCGGAGCTCGCTCAGCCCTATCCCACCGATTTGGAAATTCCCGCGGGGATACACCAACTGGACGATTACCTGAGATTGATTGCGCACAGTTGTCCCACCTACACTGCAGTGAACCGGAACGGAGTGATATGGGTCTATAACAAGAGACTCTACAAATCCAAAGCTAATTTTCTTAATCAACGCCTGGCTTTGTTCAGGATGCCAGCGGAGTTTGGCCCGCTGAAATTATTCATTCTTTCAGCCCTCACGAATCCGCAGGGAAATCCTGGAGGTCTAATCACGGGCATTCCAGCGGGGGGCCAGCCGCTAAGGCCTCTTGTGATGGAAACTCTAAGGAACATCACCGCGAGGGAGGTGTTGTTTCGGGCGGCGGAGGAAACTACCAACCTTTTTTCACTGTCTATTTTCCCTAACGATAATCCCACCACTACAGCCGAAAAAGACGATGCCCTCGCAAACTGGATGTTCACCACTACGGAAGAATTGACGGCTCATCGCCTTTTTTACCAAAGCATGCCAGCCAGGAAAATCGAGTCTTATCCCCCGGCCCCTTTACTGACCCCCTTCCTGCAAAAATTGTTACAGACTCGTGATCCAGCAGCTTTGCCCAGCTTCCAGGAACGTCTAAAGGTTCAGGCCGAAATTCCAAAGTTGCGGCCTGAACAGATTTCCGCCGTCTTGCCTCTGTTATTCCTGGCTCTGAAGAACCCTGCGATTAATATTCAGATTGAGGCCGCTATGGTGCTATGGTCCATAGCCCACCGGCCTGATGGTGGTATGTTCCTTGAGCCTTATTTACAAGACATCGCTGCGCTTTATGATTCACCCGACGCACGGCTGCAATCCACGGCGAGCCTGGTTTTTGGAATGCTTCGACCTCCAGCGCCGGCGGCAGTGCCGCTCGTAGTACGGTACCTGAATCGAACTGATCGCGATCCCGGCGCACAAACTGGCGCCATATTTTTTCTGGTACGTCATGGCGCCGAGGATAGAGACGCGGTGGCAGCCGTGGAGATGTTCTTGGCCCGGCGTCTCGACCCCAGTAGCCGAGTGGACGCCCTTAATGCGCTTGGCAATTCCCGCATGGGAGATCGCGTTATAGACAGCGTCATTACTTCTCTGGAAGATCCCGACCCCGGCGTCAGGTTTACCGCGGTGCAGGTGATTCCCAGCCTGGGCCAGAACGCTCTGCTGCAGGCGCAGCCAGAGCTTGAACGCCTGGCAGGACGCGCGGATGAGAATGAACAGACCAGGGACTTTGCGAGGAAGGCCCTCAAAGGCATTCAACGCTGACTCTCGTTTTCGAGCGCGCCAACAATCCTCGGGCGCGCTACTTCCGCCAGTCGTGGATCAGGCTGGCCACCAGCCCGGTCCAGCCGGTCTGATGAGTGGCGCCCAGGCCTGCCCCGTTGTCGCCGTGGAAGTATTCGTGGAACAGGATCAGGTCGCGCCAGTGCGGGTCGTCCTGGAACTTTCTGGTGCCGCCGTAGATGGGGCGCTCCCCTTTGGCGTTGCGCTTGAACAAGCCGATCATGCGGTTGGCCACCTCTTCCGCCATCTGCGCGGGAGTGACCTTGGCGCCGTCGCCCACCGAGATTCCGAAATCGGGGCCCATGCTCTGGCCGAATTTCAGCATCGATTCGATCAGCAGGTACGAGGTGGGGAACCAGATAGGGCCGCGCCAGTTGGAGTTGCCGCCCTTGATTTTTTCCACGGCCTCGGCGGGGTCGTACTGCACTGACTTGCCGGCGAAGACGAAAGGATGCTGCTCGTGGAACTTCGACAGGCTGCGGATGCCGCCGGGGGAAAGGAATTCGTCCGGGTCCCACATGCGAATCAATAATTTTTCCAGCTGCGATTGATCGAGAATTGCCAGCACGTGCCGTTTGTTGTTCTCATCATGAGTGCTGGCGGTATAGCACCCATGGGTGAGATCGGGCCGCTCGCGAATGAACCAATCCACGGCCATCAGGAATTCAGGGTTGGAGCTGAGGTCGGCCTCTTCCAGCGCTTCGATGGCGTACATGGGAATCAGGCCGACCAGCGAGCGCACGCGGAACTTGTGAAACTCCCCGCTGGGATAGCGCAGCACGTCGTAGAAGAAGCCATCCTTCTCGTCCCATAGCTGGTAGCCGCGGCCCACGCTGCGGTTCATGGCGGCGCCGATATAGACGAAATGCTCGAAGAACTTGACCGCCAGTCCTTCGTATACCTTGTTGAACTTGGCCAGCTCAAGGGCGATGCGCATCAGGTCGAGGCAGAAGAAGCCCATCCACCCGGTGGCGTCGGATTGTTCCAGCACCGCGCCGCCCGCCAGGGGCGCGCTGCGATCCACCACCGTGATGTTATCGAGGCCGAGGAAGCCGCCTTCAAACACGTTGTTGCCGGCGCTATCAACCTTGTTCACCCACCAGGCGAAGTTGATCAGCAGCTTATGAAAGACCTTTTCCAGGAACCCCAGATCGCCCACACCGGTGCGCTCTTTCTCGATGTTGTAAACCTTCCACGCCGCCCAGGCATGCACCGGAGGGTTGAGGTCGGAAAATTCCCATTCGTATGCCGGGATCTGTCCGTTGGGATGCTGGAACTGCTCGAACACCATCACCCACAGGTTGTGCTTGGCGAAATCAGGATCGACCAGCGCCAGGGTGTTGCAATGGAACGCCAGGTCCCAGGCGGCAAACCAGGGATATTCCCATTTGTCGGGGACCGACAGCACGCGCATGGAATGCAGGTGGCGCCAGTGCGCGTTGCGGATGGTTTTTCGCGAGGCCGGCGGCGGGTCGCTGCGGTCATCTCCTTCCAGCCAGCGGCTGACGTCGAAGATATAGATCTGCTTGCCCCACAGCATTCCCGCGAATGCCTGGCGCTGAATCATTTTTTCTTCATCAGTGGCCCGCGGCGGATGCACCGACGCGTAGAAGTCGTCGGCCTCCTGCTTGCGCGCGGCGATGATGGCATCGACATCGCGCAGCGGAGACAGCGGGCTGAGGTCTTTGTTGGCAAGCCGCATGTGCACCACCTGCGAGCCGCCGGCGGGCACCATGAACTTGTAATTCATGCAGGCCTTGGTATCCGCCTGCTCGGGGTTACAGCAATCTTCGCCATTGACGATATAGCGGTGGAACGCGTCCTTGGTATATTTCTTGGCGCTGACCGCGCCTTCTCCCCATACTTTGGGGCCGTTGGTTTCGTTGCCGGTGAACAGCAGCTCGGCGCCTGCCGGACCGTATAAATAGCGCTTGCCCACCGAATACGCGAAGGGCAGGTCGGGCAGCTCGGCGGCGGCGCTGTCATCGGCGGCCAGCACCGAGTAACCATGTCCGGCAACGCCGGGCCGAATGGAGGGCTCGGGACCGCGGGGTTTGGTCCATCCCCAGGTATTGCGGAACCATAAGTGGGGAATCAGGTGGATGGGCGCATCCTCAGGGCCGCGGTTGAAGATCTCGATGCGCATCACCGTATTTTCCGCGTCCTGCTTGGCGTATTCGATGATCACGTCGAAGTAGCGGTCTTCGTCGAACACCCCGGTATCCAGCAGCTCGTATTCGAGGCCGCCGCCCTGCCGGCGCGCGTTCTCATCGATCAGCTTGCGGTAGGGGAACTCCTCCTGCGGATACTTGTAGAGCATCTTCTGGTAGCTGTGGCTGGGGGTGTTGTCGAGATAGAACCAGTATTCCTTGACGTCTTCGCCATGGTTGCCTTCGCTCGAATTGAGGCCAAACATGCGCTCTTTGAGAATGGGGTCTTTGCCGTTCCAGAAGGCGAGGGCGAAACACAGTAACTGGTAGCGATCGCAGTAACCGGCGATGCCATCCTCGCCCCAGCGATAGGCTTTGCTGCGGGAGTGTTCGTGGCTCAAAAAATTCCAGGCGTCGCCGCTGGCGCTGTAATCTTCGCGGACCGTTCCCCAGCTGCGCTCGGAAACGTAGGGCCCCCACATCCGCCAGGCGGGTATGGGCCCGCCGGCGGGCTCAGCCATTCGTTGTTCTTCCACGGTAAGGGGCTTGCCGGAAGAGGGCGGCTTGGGCGGGACCGGCTCTTCGAGCTTTACGGCGCGAGTTCTTTTGGCAGCAGGCGTTCTTGGCAAGATTGCTCCTGTATTTCGAAACGTGTCAGACGGGAGGTATAGCGGATTGTCCGCAGCGCAGGAAATTTTACCCGAAAGCCGGAGGCAGTGGGAGGTTTTGTTGCACTGCCCGCGCCTCCACTACCCGATCGATTTCACGGCCTCAACAGGTTCGCGGTGGGCCAGCCGCCTTGGACGGATTTGCCGGTGGCTGAAATTTGCCGGCGCGTATAAGATTTCGGCGGAGACATATGAAGGGCGCTAAGACTTCCGCCAATCCTGCCGGCTGCACGTTTTGCCGTCTTGACTTCAACTCCCCTGAAGCCGGGGTGATTTTCGAAGACGAGTACACGGTGGCATTTCTCGATCACCGTCCTTTATTTCACGGCCATGTCCTGGTGATCCCGCGAACGCACTTTGAGACATTTTCCGACCTGCCGCATGAAACCCTGGGGCGGCTCATGCAGAATGCCCAGCTCGTCAGCCGGGCCATCAAGAGCGCGATGCAGGCCGAAGGAATTTTTCTGGCCGCCAATAATGGGGTCAGCCAGAGCGTGCCTCATTTTCATCTTCACCTGGTTCCACGCCGCCCCAAGGATGGGCTGAAGGGCTTTTTCTGGCCGCGCACCAAATATAAGGACGCGGCACAGTTGGATCAGGTCAGGGATGCCATCCGCGCAGCCCTGGCGGGTGCGGGAGCGGGTCCGGCGAGACCGGCCCAGGATTGGGTACTGCGATGAAATCAACCAAAACAAAGACCGTCGACGGAGGAGTAGGGTCGCCGCACGCTGCCTCCACGGTCGGCGAGCCCAGGGCCAAGGGGGCGAAGAAGGCCCAGCCGGCGGCGGGCAAGCGCTTTCCGGTGCGCCTGCATCCTCACCTGTTCGAGATCAATACCTGGGTATGGCTGGACGAGCTTTCCGCCCGGCTGGGACACAAGGTCACCCTGAACACGGTGCCCGACGCCGAGTGGGACCGGCTCCAGGAGCTCGGCTTCGACATCATCTACCTGATGGGCATCTGGAGGCGCAGCGAGTTGGGCCGGCGCGTGGCGCGCACCGATCGCGAGCTGTTTCGGGGCTATGACCAGGCGCTGCCGGGCTGGCGCATCTCCGATGTTGTGGGCTCCGGCTACTCCATCCAGGAATATGTTCTCGACCCGCACGTCGGCGCCGCCAAAGAGCTGAAATCAGTCCGCGACAAGCTGCACGCCCGCGGAATGGCGCTGTTCGTTGACTTCGTCCCCAACCATACCGGGCTTGACCACCCCTGGATCACCAGCCATCCCGAATATTACATGCAGGGCTCGCTGGCCGATTACCGCGAAAATCCCTCGCACTTCCTGCTGATCGATGAACACGGCCCGGAGCAGAAGCCGCTGTTCATCGCCCGCGGGCGCGACCCGAACTTTACCCCCTGGGCTGACACCGCGCAGTTGAATTATTTCAATCCCGAGCTGTGCCGGGCCATGATCGGGGTGCTCAACACTATTGCCAAAGAGGCCGATGGCGTGCGCTGCGATATGGCCATGCTCGAGCTTACGGATATCTTCCAGAAAACCTGGAACCCGCTGCTGAGCAACTGGACGCGGCCCGCGGAAGACTTCTGGAAGACCGCGATCGCGCAAACCCCGGGCTTGACGTTCATGGCCGAGGCTTACAGCGATACCGAGTTTGCCTTGCAGCAACTGGGCTTTGACTACACCTACGACAAGAAAATCTACGACGACGTGCGCGACGGTAACGTGCATGGAGTGATCGCCCACCTCCGGGGCGGATGGGCGTTTCAGGCTAAGACTGCGCGCTTCCTGGAGAACCACGATGAGCATCGCGCTGGCGCGAGTTTTGGTCCGCAACGCATGCCGGCGGTGGCGGCATTGATGGGTTCACTGCCCGGCCTGCGCTTTTATCACCAGGGACAACTCGAAGGCAAAACGTTGCGCATCCCGGTGCAACTTTGCCGCTCGCAAAGCGAATCCCCGCATTCCGAGATACGGCATGCGTATGAACGCATCCTGAACGTCACCAACCACCCCGCATACCACTCCCAGAACTGGACCCTTCTCGACATGCGGTCCGCCGGAGACGATAGTTTCCAATCGGTGGTCGGTTATGTGTGGAGTGGAGAGCCTGATCCCAGGGCTGACGTCATCTTCCCGGAAACCCGGCTGGTAGTGGTGAACCTGGGAAGCCGCGCGGCGATGGCGAAGATGGCTTTGCCGACCGATTTCAGCGTGGCGTCCCACTGGGAATTCAGCGATGACCTGAACGGCCAGTGCTACGAACGCGACGCCGCCGACCTCACCATGAACGGCATGTTCGTGCGCCTCGAAGGCTCGGCGGCGCACATGTTCTCGGTGCGCCCGGCGTTGGAGAAAGCCGCGTCTGCGCCCCCGGCGGCACGGTAGGAAATTCTTATTGCTGTTTGAGCTTTACCTGGTACTTCCCCCTGGCGAGTACCTCGACGGTCTGGGCCTGCGCCATGTAACGCTGCAGCACGGCGGGACTGGACCAATCGATGTCCCAGCCGTTTTTCAGGGCGAGAACCGAGTACCGGCCCGGCGCCAGGTCGAGCAGGCTGAAGGTGCCGTCGCTATCGCTCTGGTCGCGGCGAAACAGAGACGGGTTTCTCGCCGGATTTTGCGGAACCGCCAGCACCATGACTCCGCTGGCCGGTTTGCCGTCATCCAAAACCACGCCGTCGATTTGCGCATTGGCCCGGGACAACTCGACTGCCAGGCTGACCGGCGATTGTCCGGTCACTTGTATTGTCCGGCCCGATACGCCGGCCCCGGCAGCGGTCAGGCCTTTTATGAAGAGGCCAAATGATTGAAGTATTACCGCGTATCTTCCGGAGGCAACTAGTTCAAAAAAACTGATCTTCCCCTGGGATGTAATTTGTCCAGGAATAGACCTGTTTTGTCCCTGCAATAGGATGAACGCTCGCGGAACCGGCTGGCCGGCTTCAAAGGTCGCCTCTCCGGTCACGGTGACCCCAGGTATGCCTGGGCCAGGATCGATCTCGCCATCGCCGTTGGCATCGATTTCATGGAACGACACCGCGCCGGTGCCGGTACGGATCTCAAGCTGATAGTGTCCGGGCGCCAGGCCGAATATCTCGAAGCCCTTTTCTGAGCGAATCGTTGGCGCCATCACATTAATTTGATTTCCCAGGAAGCGCCGCCGCACCGTGACCTGGGGAATTTCGGCTCCAGGAAAACCTCGTAAAACGAGGTGGAGCGCCGGCACCGCACGCAAGATGATGTCGTGGGATTCGCGCGCTCCGACTCCCAGCTCCATGGGGGATACCCGGCTGGGGTCGGAAGCCTCGGGATAAAAGGTGGTGGGATAAGCAACGTCGAGCTCCGAGCGGTGGGGGGCGGTTGTCCGCGAAAGTCCGGCGGCTATATCGCGTACCGCGTACCAGGGTTCCGCCATCACCGCGATCAGGTATTTTCCGGGTCGAAGAGAATCAAATGAGTACGCGCCTTCATCGTTCAGAGCAGTGCCAGCCACAATCATCGCGGGCGGCGCGCCTGGTTCGACGCTATATCGGTACAGGTTCACCCCGCCGTTCCGTATGGGCTCGTTTTGCTCATCGAGAATGTGGCCAGAGATGGCGCCATCGGGGCGGAGACGGAAAACCAGCTCTTCCGACTTGAGCCCCACTCCGGTGACGATGGCAGTAGAGTAGTTATCGTGCGCCTCGAAGGACTGCTGGGAATAACCGCGTCGCGCGGCCTGCAGACTGAACTTGGCGGCACGCAGGGATTCGAAGACGAAGCGGCCATCCGGCGCAGTGGTTACGGTCTTTGCCTTAGCCCCGCTGCGATCAGCGCTGGGCACGATGCTCACAGCCACCTTGCCCAGGGGCGCGCCGCTGGTTTCATCTACCACCGTGCCGCTGATGCGATATACCGCGGCAGACCCAGTCGCCGCGGGCGCCGGGGTTTGCCCAATTGTCGCCGCCACCCACAGCAAAGATAGGACGCCCAGGAAAGGCGTCCGAACCTTCAGCGTCATGGCTCGCCCACTAGCGACGGCTGCACCGTGATCGAAGCGTTGCTGCCTGGGGAAACCGTAATGCTGGCGGCTTTCGCCGAAAAACTCCGCAGCACCTCGTGATCGGTATATTCCACGCGCTCCAGATGATCGAAGGCGAACACCTGGTAATCGCCGGGAGCCAGGTCGAGAAAATCAAATGACCCGTCGGGCCGGAGGTAAGTCATCCGCGGAGACTGCATCGGCGCAAAGACGGGGACGGCGATCACGGCCCCGGAAAAAAGCTGCCCGTTGCTTTCCACCTTTCCGTGAACGGTGCCTCCATCGTCGCGCAGCACCACGTCCAGCGGCGGAAGTTTGCCTCCCGCCTCGACCACCAGCGGCTCGTTCAATAAATTCACTCCTCCGCAGACCGCCGACTGCACGTAAGCCTGGCTGGCTTGGGGCAGAATATCAACGGCGTATCGCCCAGCGGCGATGTTCTTTACCGATACGGTCACGTGGCCCGGAGGTCCTTCAAAATTGGACCAAAAATCCTGCTGAACCGGTCCGGTGGAACGCAAATGCACCGAGACCATCGGGGAACCGCCGGGAAGAGCCGCCAAGGCGCCGTTGTTAACTCCTATGCTGCCGCGGCCCTGGCCGCGGACCACTGGCGCGGTTACCGCAGGTTGAGGGTTTACAAGATCCGCGCGCACCTGCACGTCGAGCGAGGGCGCCGGGGTCAGGTAGAGATGCAGCCCCGAGACCGCGGCCGAGACCCCAAACACCAGCTCGCCTCCAAATTGATGCTGGGTCTGATCGACGCCTCGAGCTTCGAGGACATAGGACCCGGCGGGCAGGGATGAACCTTCAAACTTCCCAGTATCCCCGTCGATTTGCACCATGACAGGAATGTTTTGGCGAAACCGGTCAAGCACGCCCATGTTGGACATGTGAAAACCCGGGGGCGCCGAAATTACCCCGGATACTCTGAAAACGGGCTCGGCGCGCAATGAAAAATCCTGGGGAATCTTCTGTCCGGCGGAAATTTCCAGGACGCTGGAGGTCTTGCTCTCCGGTGGAGAAGGATAATAAATCGACGCGTACCCCTGGGCATTCGGCGATGCATTTCTCTGGTTGGCGGAGAGGATGATTAGATACCTTCCCGGGGCCAGCCTGGCAATGCGATATTCACCCGCTGCATTGGTGGTTGCCTGGCCGAGCTGCACCCAGTAGCGGCGGCCATCAAGAATCCGGCTGACGCTGGCGCGCACCAGCGCATGGGGCAGCGGCTCATTATCGTCGTCGCGCACCTGGCCATACATGACGCTCTCCGGCACCAGTTTCACGATCACATCGGCAGTGTCCGCGGTCACGTTCAAGAAGTTCGGCTGGTTATAAGAGCGGCCGATCTCCTGCTCACTGAAGTATCCGGGCTTCTGCGCCGTCACCACGGTGCGGCCCGCAACCAGGCCATCGAACTGGAATTTTCCGTCAGAGCCGGTTAGGGTGGCGCGCTGCGATCCCAGGAACACCTTCACCAGCGCGCGCGGAACCGGCTCTCCGGTGACGGAGTTCACAACCAACCCGGAAAGCTTGAGCGGGGTGGGGTCCCGAGTCTGCTGCATGGGGCCGGCGTAGTCCGATATCTGGGCCGCGGAGTGGGCGGGCGCCAGAGAAATCAGGCAGGCCAGCAGTAAGGTGAGGCGGGACATCGTATGCGGTTATTGTAAGGCTTGGCGGGCGGGGCCGAACGGCGGCGATCTTTATCAGGAATCGCGGGTACCTTTTTGGGTTGTGCTAGTTTTCTCTTGGGAATGCATGCATCCCTTTACGGAGTGGTCCTTCATTCCCAACTAAGGAGGGAGTGAACCTCCCCTCAACGCGTTGTCATTCTGACGATCCCCAGTTTTATCGGGGTGAGGAAGAACCCCTATTGTGTTACCAACCCTTCCTCACGACGGTTCTGCTGAAGCAAAATATGGCCCTCCACTCGAACCCAATTCAAAGCAATAGAAAACACAAGGTCCTTCGCTAAAACAAGAAGCAAGAGCTCGCTCCAGGATGACAATTGTTTAGGGCGTGTTCGCTCACCTGCACCTTGTCATACAACTTCTTGAGAGTACTGCGGAAGGGAACAACTAAAAGCGAGCACCGATCACAATGTCATTAGGGGCTAAACGGGCGCGCTCTGGGTGGGGACTCAGCGGTCCCCACTACCTGACGACGGAATTCACCTTGCGCATCTGCGCCGCGAATTGGTGAGGGTTGTACGCTGAGGGATTTTCCAGTTGCTGGAACAGGCCGTTGATGGCCGAGCGGGCCCCCCCTTCAGCGCCGCCGTGCGACGCGATGTAGAGGGAATCGAGAGCCATGGCGGCTTGCTCCGCCACCCGTTCCCCCTGCCGGGAGATGTTGTCGGCGTCGGCGGAAATTCCTTTCATCAGCCTTACCGCCTGCTCGCGCTGCATGCTCATGCTGTCCAACTGGTGAGAGATGCGGCCGGCTACGTCGGCGCCTTCTTCGGCCGCCCTGGCCAGTTCCTCCTTGTTGGGGTTCAACTGCGCGACCAGCATTTCCACCTTGGCCAGTGAATCATCGAGCCGTTTGGCATTATCCGGAGAAACTTCCTGCACCAGGTGACGGAAGACCACGTAGCGCGAGGCGTTCCAAGGCGGATTGCCGGGACGCCGGTTGTGATAGCCAACTTCCTGGCGCCAGCTCTTGCTGGGGTCGGTCAGGCTGTGGTGGCAGGTGAAACAATCGAGCTCCGCGTACTCCGGCCACACCGGGCCCTTGGCATTCCGGGCCAGACGGTTCAGGCCTTCTTTCAACTGCACGGCCTGGCCGACGCTCCATGCCTTGACCCCGAACAGCGGGTCGCTGGTTTTTTCGATCCAGTGTTTGGGTTCCACGGCCTGGAAGGAATCGAGCTCGAACACCAGGTCAGGATGGCCGGCGGCAATCAGCTCGTGATCCACTTTCTTTTCCGGCGTGCCCAGGTGGCAGGTCAGGCATTTTTCGGTGCGGGAAATCAGGTTCTTGGTGTCGTACATCCCCAGGGCCACCGATTTCGCGTGGGGCCAGCTATGTTCAACGTGGGGACCCAGCCAGGCGGACGCGGGTCCGTGGCAGCTTTCGCAGCTTACGCCTTCGCTGATGGCAAAATCACGGCCTTTTTCAGCCGAAGAGGCATTCAGCGAATGGCAGGCCAGGCAGCGCGGCGCGGTGTTGGGCGCGGGCAAGCCCAGAATGCGGGCAATGCGTTTCGAGACCGGGTTGGAGAGCACGGTAAAGCTGCGGGAGTGCTTGTCCTGCACCACCCAGGTGCTGTATTCGTTCTGCAGGACGGAGGTCGACTTCTGCGGCTGCACTCCTCCGTGACAGGCAGTGGCGCTGCACGAGCCCGGCCCGATGTAGCGCGAGGGCATTCCCGGTGCGGCCATGGCGCGCGCGCCGGAAAGCGGCAGCAGGTGTTCATAACCTGCATTGGCGCGGGTTTGCGCACCGGCGCCGGATACCAACAGGCCCAGCGCGCAGAGCGAAGCGGAGGAAATAATTCCGCAAGCCGGCAGGAATTTCTTGAGCAGGGTGGTGCGAAAAAGTAGCATCGCCATAAAAACCACGAAAACCCCAGTGCGAACTTATACCGTTAGGCGAGAAAGAAATCAATATCTTTAGAAGGATTTCATTTGGGATCAGGTCCCAATTCCACCCGAGCAATCGCGACCGCGGATAGAAGGCCAAAGATCGGGCTGCCAATTGCTCAAGGCTCCAGCCGAACCACGCGGCGACAAGCGGCCATCCCGGCTGATTTTTCGGCCCCAGCTACGCGAGCCGCAACAAACAGTGGACTTGGACGGCAGAGGCTTGTTATAGTCCCTGCGCACATCCCCTTTACGGAGAATCGAACCAGTCCGGAATATTTCGGCGGACGCGATGTTTAATCGCGGAAAATCTGGCCGGAAGTTGAAACCGTGAAAGGTTTTATTCAAAATAAGGGCGAGTTCAAAAACCCATGGCCACCGGAAGTCCAGTCAATCACCCTGAGAATGAAGCGCCCCACCCCGGCCATCGCACCATGGGGCCGGTGCACAACACCGACGGGGTCTTCGAAGACCTGAAGGCGGCGCAGCGCGAGTTCGGCTACCTGCCGGCTGCCCAGATCGAGCTGATCGCCCACAAGCACAACCTGCACATCAAAGACGTTCACGCGGTCGCCAGTTTCTACCCGCACTTCCACATGACGCCTCCGGCGCGGGTGGATGTTCGGGTATGCACCGACATGACCTGTCACCTGCGCGGGGCCAACGACCTGAAGACCATCCTGCTGCAGAAGGCCGCCAACACCAAGCCCGAAGAGCTTTCGGTGCGCGACGTTTCCTGCCTGGGCCGCTGCGATCTGGCTCCCGGGTTTTCCATCAACGACCGCATCTACTGCAATATGACGGAAAGCAACATCGTCAACCTGGTGGAATCCGCGCTGCTGGGCAAGGCCCTGCCCGAGCCCGAGGTCATCAAAGTTTCGCCGCAATTGCAGACCGATCCTTATCTCGGCCAGGGCAGCGAAGCGCGCTACGGGGTGTTGAAGCAGGCTCTGGAGAAACGGGACTGGGCCGGGGTGACGGCCACGCTGAAGGCGGCCGCGCTGCGCGGCATGGGAGGCGCCGGATTTCCCACGGGAGTGAAGTGGGAAGCGGTCAAGGGCGCGCCCGGCGACGAAAAATATATTGTCTGTAACGCCGATGAGAGCGAGCCGGGCACGATCAAAGACCGTTACATCATGGAAAACCTGCCCCACCTGCTGGTGGAAGGCATGATCCTGGCGGGCCTGGTGACCGGCGCCAAAACCGGCATCGTTTATATCCGCCACGAATACGAAAACCCGCAGGAGATCATCGAAGAAGAAATTCAGCACTGCTACAAGCACGGCTTCCTGGGAGAGAACGTGATGGGCAGCGGGTTGCAATTCGATCTTCGCGTGTTCGTCAGTCCCGGCGGGTATGTCTGCGGCGAAGAAACCGCGCTGATCGAAGCCATCGAGGGCAAGCGCTCCGAGCCTCGCAACAAGCCGCCGTTCCCGGTATACAGCGGGTTGTGGAACAAGCCCACGGTGATCAATAACGTGGAATCGTTTGTGCTGGCCATCGCCATTCTTGGTCACGGCGTGGACTGGTGGAAGAATTATGGCCGCAACGGCATCGCCGGAATCAAGTTCGTCGGCATCAGCGGAGACGTGATCAACCCGGGAATTTTCGAAGTCCCCATGGGCATCAGCTACGAAGAATTGATCATGGGCCACGCCGGCGGAGCGCCCGGAGGCCGGAAGATCGTGGGGTTTGCGCCATCCGGTCCATCGTCAGGCTACCTGCCGGCGGAAATGATGAAGCTGCCGCTGGATTGGAACGAGATGGCGAAAGTCGGCTCCATGGTGGGGTCGGGCGCAATCGTGGTGTGCGCGGAGCCGACCTGCATGCTTGACATGGCCCTGAATTCGGTAAAATTCTATCGCAATGAATCGTGCGGGAAGTGTGTTCCCTGCCGCGTGGGCTCGCAAAAGATGGTGGACATCATCACCGGCTGGACCGAAGGCCGCTACCAGCCCAGCGACATGCAACTGGTGGAAGAATTGTCCGACGCCATGCGGTTGACCTCCATCTGCGGCCTGGGACAGATCGTGCCCGCGCCCATCCAGTCAGTGATTCAACATTTCCGCGCCGAAGTGGATGAACATATTTTGCACCAGCGCTGCCCGGCGGACATTTGCTTCAAGGGCAAGCCGGTGGGGGCCACGCAGTGAGCACAAACCAGATCCAGTTGACGATTGATGACCGCCAGGTGACGGTAGATGCGGGAACCACGGTGTTCGATGCCGCCCGCGCCAACGGCATCCCCATTCCCACGCTTTGCCACCAGCAGAACGAGACCCCGGTGGGAGTATGCCGGGTGTGCGTGGTGGACGTGAACGCGCGCGTGATGACCGCGGCGTGCGTGCGCGAAGCCGAAAACGGCATGGTGGTGAAGACCAATACGGACAAGGTGCAGGCGGCGCGCAAGACCCTGGTCGAGTTGCTGATGACCGACCATCCCACGCCGTGCGCGCGCCAGCAGCATTCGGGAGATTGCGAACTGGAGACCCTGGCCACCGCCACGGGCGCGTCGCAGTCGAGGTATCCCAAGCGCACCACGCCCACCCGCGGCAAAGATGACAGCTCGCTCAGCATCATGGTGGACCACTCGGCCTGCATTCTGTGCGATCGCTGCGTGCGCGGCTGCTCCGAGATTCGCCACAACTTCGTGATCGCGCGCCAGGGCAAGGGTTTTGAAGCGGGCATCGCATTCGATTCCAACTCGCCGATGGGCAGCTCCAGCTGCGTTTCCTGCGGCGAGTGCATGGTTTCATGCCCCACCGGCGCGCTGACCAACAAGCGCGTGATCGGGCAGCATTTCGAGCAGTTCCCCAACACCGATGCGGTGGAAGTGCGCGAGCTGCTGGCGCTGCCGGTGTTCAAAGGCGTTTCCGGCACATTCCTCGAGCTCAATAAGACCGCGGTCAGCAAGCGCTATTTCAAGGCGGGCGAGATCATTGTCCGCGAAGGCGAACAGGGCTCCACCGCGTTTTACATTCTGGAAGGCAAGGTCAACATTTATATTTCAACGCCTCGCGCCCACGTGACCACCGAGGACGCTAACGAAGGACTGCTCAGCAAGTTGAAGAGCCGCCTGGTTACGCGCAAGAACGACGTGCGGCCTGAAGAAAATACCCATCGCAAGTGGATCCCCATCGATGGCCCGGTGGACCTGGCGTACGACGACCCGGTGGCCGAGCTGGTGGCGGGCGACCTGTTCGGCGAGATGACCTGCATGAGCTTTTACCCGCGCTCGGCGACGGTGCGCGCCGCCACCGACTGCGTCATGCTGGAAATGCTGCGCAATGTGCTCGACGTGCTGCAGAAGAACAAGACCTTCCGCGCCCAGCTCGACGTCAATTACCGCAAGCGCGCGCTGCAGACCCATCTCAAGAGCGTCCCCGTATTTCACGGGCTCAGCGATGATTTCGTGCACAAGCTGCAGGACCGGGTGGAGCTGATACGGTACTCCCCGGGCCAGGTGATCACGCGGCAGGGCGACCTGGCCGATTCCTTCTACCTGGTGCGCATCGGGTTCGTAAAAGTCAGCGAAGTGCGGCTGGGCGGCGAGCTGGTGCTGGCCTATGTCTCCCGCGGAAATTATTTTGGTGAGATCGGGCTGCTGGGCGAAGGCTTCCGCACCGCCACCTGCACCGCGCTCGACCACGTGGAACTGGTCAAGATCAACGCCGACGACTTCCGCGAAATGCTGGATAGCTTCTCCGAGATCCGCGGCAACCTCGAAGCGGTGGCGCGCGAGCGCCAACTGGCCAACCAGCTGCGGGTTTCGCAGTTCCGCAGTGTTCCCGTGGAAGAGTTCCTGAACCAGGGCCTCATGGATGCGCAGAGCCTGCTGGTGCTCGATCTCGATCGCTGCACCCGCTGCGACATGTGCGTGAAAGCTTGCGCCGACGCCCACGACGGGGTCACCCGATTGATCCGCGATGGATTGCGCTTTGATCGCTACCTGATCGCCACTTCATGCCGGCAGTGCCGCGATCCGCTGTGCATGGTGGGCTGCCCGGTGGGCGCCATCCGCCGCCGCAACTCGCTCGAAGTCATCATCGAAGACTGGTGCGTGGGCTGCGGGTTGTGCGCCAATAATTGTCCGTATGGCAACATCAATCTTCATGAATTCAGCGTGGATGGCCCGGTGCAGCAGCAAGTGGGCCAGGCCGGAGTTTCGCAGTCTGACGTGCATCACAAGGCCACGGTGCGCAAGGCGACATCCTGCAACCTGTGTCACGACCAAGGCACGCCGAGCTGTGTGTACGCCTGCCCGCATGATGCGGCGCACCGCGTGAATCCGACGGAATTCTTTGCTGAAATGCTGGGCAACATGACTCCGGTGGCGCCCACCGAGACCCAGCGCAAAACCAGGCAACGCAAGGTAGAGATACCCGGCAACAAGATTTAAACCCAGGAACCCGTGCGCATAGACGAAACTCATCGCCAATGGTTTATCGGCTCGGTCGTGGGGCTGCTGATTACCTCGCTGATCTATGCCATCTACGCGGCACGCTCGCCCCAGGGACCACACGGCGGCAGCGTCATGGGCATCATCTTCGGGGTGGTGGGCTATATCTTCATGATTTTTGCCGGGCTGCTGGGCATGCGCAAGAAATTTCCCATCTGGCGCATCGGCCGGGCCCAGACCTGGATGCGCGGCCACTTGTGGCTGGGCCTGCTGAGTTTTCCCCTGATCCTCTTTCATTCCGGATTTTCATTTCGCGGCGGCGCCCTGACCAGCCTGCTGATGACGCTGTTTGTCATCGTCATTCTCAGCGGCCTCCTGGGGGCGGTGCTGCAGCACTACATGCCCCGCCTTATTACCCAGCAGGTCCCCATGGAAACCATCTACGACCAGATCGACCGGGTGCGGGGCACGCTGCTCGGCGAAGCCGACGTGCTGGTTGCGGAATTGTCTGACCCGGTAAAGATGCAAAGCATCGCCCTGCAAAGCGATACCGAAGAGATCGGCGCGGTTTCCACGGTGCTGCGCCTGGAACTAGAGGCCACCGAGGAGCTGCGGGATTTCTACGACAAGCTGCTGCGGCCTTACCTGGCGCAGGTGGGCAAGGGGATTCCGCCGGGCAGCGTGCTATCCAGCGCCATCGAATCTAAACAGAATTTCGTGCGCCTCCGCACCCTGATGCCCAAGGTGGTGCACAGCTCGATCAGTGATCTGGAAGATATCTGTGAAGAAAAACGTGAGCTTGACCGCCAGTCAAAATTACATAAAGTGCTGCACGGCTGGCTGATGGTGCATATCCCTCTTTCGCTGGCGCTGGTGATCTTAGGACTGGTGCACGCCATAGGGGCGCTGCGGTATTGATGGGGTTGGCGGGAACAAAGTAACCCAGGGAGCGTAATCTGCGACGCACACGCACAGCTAAATCGTTAGGCACCCGCCACGACATGAATTATTTCAAGGAGTGGACGCCGACCCGCAAGTGGCGGAGCATCCTGGCCATCGGGCTGCCGGCGCTGGGGTTGCTGTGGCTGTTGGGCCTGGGAGTGGCGCGCAATAACGCTCCTTACAGCAGCGGGCCGCTTTCCACTTCGCACGCCTTCATGGGGAGCCAGTGCAACACCTGCCACCAGCCCATTGCCATGGGAGTGGGTATCCGCAAGCATGTCAGCGACGAATCATGCCTGGCCTGCCACCAGGCGCCGATGCACCAGGCCAGCCAGACCTTTACGCCGTCGTGCGCGTCGTGCCACGTGGAGCATGTGGGCTCCACCAACCTGGCGCACGCCACCGACCGCAGCTGCACCCAGTGCCATTCCAACCTGCAGATCAAGAGCGGAGCGCATCTTTACCAAGCCGATATCAAGGGCTTTAACGTGAACCATCCGGAATTTGCGCCGCTGCGCGCCGGCTTCCGCGATTCGGGAAACATAAAATTCAACCACGCGATGCATCTCAAGGCGGGCCTGCTGACCGAGGCCGGCAAGCCGGTGCAGTTGGAATGCGCGGATTGCCACCGGTCATCCGACATGGGGCAAACCTGGAAGTACGGCGAGGTGGCGCTGAAAACCACCGGCACACCGGCCAAGCCGGGCGCCGGCGGAGCCATGATGCCGGAAACCGAGAGTCGGCCAAGTGACGCGGAAGGCCCGTCGCGCGCCAGCTATATGAAGCCGCCGACCTACGAAAACAGCTGCATCGCCTGTCACTCGCTGCAGTTCGATCCCGCAATCAGCCAGCCGGCGCCGCATGACAAGCCCGAGGTGGTGCACGCGTTCGTGGTGCAGAAGCTGACCGAATACATCGCCGCGCATCCCGGGGCGATCCGCGAAGGCACGGGCGAGCTGCAGATTCCCCGCGGAGCGTTCAACCGGGGCTCGGCGCATAGTCCCAGCGAGTGGGTGACCCTGCATACCGCCCAGGCGGAAGATTTGTTGTGGCGAAAGACCTGCCTGGAATGCCATGTGTTGAATCCGCGCACCGGCGATGCCGGCGCGGCCACAACGCTGCCGGTGGTGGCGGAACCCAACATCACCACCCGCTGGCTGCCCCACGCGGTGTTTCAGCACTACGCCCATTCCAGCATGACCTGCGAATCGTGCCACACCAAGGCGCCGTCGAGCACGGAGACGTCAGACGTGCTGCTGCCGAATATTTCAACCTGCCAGACCTGCCACCGCGACGCCCGCGAGAACATAGCGGCGGCCAGCAACAGTTGTTCCCTATGCCACCAGTATCACGACTGGAAGGAAGGCAAGCCCATCAAGGGCAAGTACTCCCTGCAGCAACTGGTGGGTGGGGTAGTGATGCCGGCGCCCCACGGGGAAGTAGCCAGCCAGTAGGGTTGAGGCAAGCTGAAGAGTTTCCTTTAGCGAGAGCCAAAATCTCGCCGCCATCCCTACACCGAACGGATGTCATTCTGACGACCCTCGGCTTTCTCGGGGTGAGGAAAAATCGCTTCTGTTCCACAAATGTTTCCCTACGTAAATTTTGTTTCGCCATTTCCAGAACCTATACCGCTGAATGCAGGAGGAGCAGAATGAACTCTGCGTTGACGTTGCGGAAAGCCTGCATCTGGGGTGTTCCGGGAGTACTGATGGGAGGGCTGACGTTATTGATAGAAAAATTCGCCTTGATCTCAGAAAATCCGGTTATTGCCGCTATACAGGGAACGGTGCTTACCCTTATTACGCCCGGACTTATAGGGTCGATGGCTGTCGGCAATAATGTACATGCTTTCTCCCTCGCTGTCGCGGCCCTGATCAACGCCGTACTCTACTTTGTGCTTGGATTAATTTCGTTTACTCTTTTCACGAAAATTAGATCTACCATTCGCGGCGAGTAAGTGCGGTAATAACTGAAAGTAATTGAGTGCGACCTTTGGCGCCAGAGTATCTCGCCCTAATCGAGTGTGCCTCCCGCCACTTACGCTATACGCCCTGAGAAAGGCGATATGCGAACCGCAGCGATGTGCCGGCTTGCACAAGCAGAAGAAAAAGGCCAATCAGTGCCTCCCTGCGCTGGCGTCCGACGGCGGCCCCCCAGAAGCAGACTCCGCCCTCATAAACAGAGAACAGCGCGAGCAGGAGTACCCATCCCGCCAACAAACCGGCGAAGAGGTCGATACCTTGCGAAGGCGAAGGTCCAGCAGTTCTTAGGCGTATTTGCCACAAGCCTACGGATAGCCAGAAAGCCAGATTGGAAGCGGCTATCAGCAGAAGTGCGCCACGTGCTTGCAAAGGACCGTTCTTAATCACCGCGGCGATTAGCGCTATCGCGCCCACGCCTAAGCACGGAATGGCCGCTAGCCGCATTGGCTCCGTGAACAGCCCGGGAACGCTGGTCAGAAACACCCCTATTGAGAACAGGATTGCACTCGATTTCCTCATATTCGTCTGTGTCACAACTAAATCGGTTTGCGAAGTTGGTTGCTTTTCCGGTGGAAGCAGCGGCCTTCAGGCCGCGGAAAAACCAATTATGGATATATGGGCTTTAGCCCCGGTGGCAAGTGCTTCAGAAGCGAGCTTTTAGTTGCTGCAATCACTCGCCACCGGGGCTAAAGCCCCAATCATAAAGATCAACGATTCAGTGGGCTGAAGCCCACTGCTTCCACCGAAAATCAAGAAGGTTCTTCGCGTTTAGGGCCAGAACAAGAACACAAACAAAACCTCACCGCAACATCTCATCCACAATGCTCTTCACGTGAATCGTGGCCGTGTCCAGAAAAGGAATCCCCTGGTCGGGAATGTCGCGCAGGATCAGCGGGATCTCGGTTCCCGCCAGGATCAGCCCATCGATCTGTTCAGAATTCTTCATACGTTCGACCGTGGCCAGCACTGTCTGGCGGGTTTCGGGCACGATGATTCCCTTCACCCATTCGTTCATGTAACGGTCGTGGATATAAATTTGTTCGTGCTCATGGGGCGCGATCAGGGTCATGCCTTCCCGGGCGAAGACTTCGGGATAGAACCTGCCCTGCATCGTAAACCTGGTTCCCAGGATTCCCAGTTTCTTCAGGCCGCCGAGGCGGGCGGCAGCGCAGGCTGCCTGCACGATACTGATCAGGGGAATGGGTGACCGGCGGCTGACTTCGTCGAAGACCATGTGAGGCGTGTTGGAGGCGAAGGCGGCAAACCCCGCGCCGGCCGCCGCCAGCTCGCGTATCGCGGCAAGCAGATATTCGACCAAGGGTTGCATCTCGTCCTTCCCTACCATGTCGAGGACGTGGGTCAGGTCGATGCTGTTGATCAGGACCCGAGGATAGCTGCCGTCGGGCTTGCGTTCCCTGTAGAGCGCTACTATCTGGCGGTAGTAGTCGATGGTGGATTCAGGGCCGATTCCGCCTACGATGCCGGGGGTCTTCATTAATGTTTTTGGATTGGGATTTTCCCGCGCCCAGTTGCTCAGGGACGAGGCAGGTCGGGCAGCAGGCTGGTTTTTTTGGACGAACCTGAGTTTGAGTTCGACCAGGTTACCAGGCTCGACGCCGACGGGGAATTGCCGGGGTCGGTGACCGTGTAGAGGTCGCCGTTGCGCATATACATGCGCTGCATTTCGTCCTGGTTGAAAGGCCGCGCGCCGCGGCGGCCGAAAACCGCGACCTGGTTGCCGGTTTCATCGACCGCGCGGTCGCGATCCATGCCCTTGGAAATGGCCAGCGCCGGGCCCTTGGTGCGGCGTTCGGCGATCAGCCGGGGAGTGGGTTTGGGGCTGAAACCGTAGAATTCCGGGTTGTCGGTGGGGGAGAACAACTGCACCACTTTCAGCCCGTTCTCGCCGTCGGCCACGTACGCGAATTGGCTGGCATTGGTCATGCCGATCTTGATGTCGGTGGTGTCGTCCAATCGGCCGCCCGCGTTATATACCTGCTCCAGTCTGGGCTGCTCCGGCTTTTCCACGTCAACGATGACCATGCCCTGCTTGCCGCCGGAGACGTAGGCATAGGTGCGGGCGACATACACGTTGCGGGCGTCCTGCAGGGGCACCAGGGCGCCTTCCACGAGGCGGGGATGGTCAAGGTGGGTCATATCGACCACCTTGAGGCCCTCACGGTCAACCACGAAGGCGTAGCGGAACTGGATGCTCATTCCGCGGGCATCCTTGAGCTCGGGGATCTGGCCCACCACCTTCGGCGCCAGTGGGTTGGCAAGATCGACGGTCACCAGGCCGCGGTCGCACAGAATATAGGCGTAAGAACCGGCCATGGTGATGCGCCGGGCGCCGTTGAGAATGCCATCAGGATTAAAGGCGAGCGCGCGGTGCAGGTAGTTGTTCTTGGGGTCGCCATCGAGCAAGGTGCCTACGCCGGCGGGCTGCTGCGGCTTATTGGTGTCAGGCGGATTGCCCACGATCACCAGGCCTTCATATTTATCGGTCACGTAGAGGAAGCCGTACAGCAGGCTGATAGGCTGCTCCTCGTTCTCCTTGAGGCGCTTGCGCAGGGGATCGACCGCCAGGGTGCTGGGGCTGGCGAAATCGGTCGCATATTTAGTCTTCACGTAGAGTTTCTGGCCCAGGGGCGACACCGGGGATGTCACCATGCGCTCGGAGAAATCCTTGTTATCGATGTTGGCCACGTCGTAAACCCTGAAGCCGCCCGCGCCCATGGCCGCGTACAAGTACTCGCCGCGCAACTGCAGGTCGAGGACCTCAGAGCCTTCCTGGTGATAGCCCTCTTTCAACTTCATCTTACTTTTCTCGAACTTGCGGAAATTATCAGGGTAAGCGAGCTTCTGCAGGTCACTGCCATAAATGGCGGGAGGCTCGTCGTGCTCGGCCACGGCCACCGCTTCAAAACCCTCTTTGCCGTTGGCCACGTAGATGTAGCGGCCCATATAGTTCAAGAAGTTAGTGCCCTGAATCAGTACCTGCGCCATCCACGCGTTATTGTTACCCGACTTGGATACGTGACAGTCGGTGCAGGTCTTGGTTTCGGTGGCGCGCACGGTATGGGGGACAAAAGTACTGAACGCCTGCCCGCTGTAGCCTTCAGAGGAGATAGTCTGCTGCCCGTAATAGAGCCAGTCGCGCTCGCCGTTCTGCGAGCTTACCACTACGGCGCAAGCGGAGCGCACCGGAGAAATACGATTGCCGGTGGGGGTGCCGTCGATGCCCAGCATATAAACGTCGTCGCGCAGCACCATGAAGTTGTAGGCCGTCCAATTGCGGGTCATAAGGCCTTCGTTGTGCAGCATCGGCATGCGCTGGTTGGCGGTCATCGAAAGATGGCAGCCAAAGCAGCTTGGGGTCCACGACGTGTGGCAACTGGCACAGGTCATGCGCTTGTCGGAATGCGCCAGGTTCATCAGCTCGGTGGAAGGCTGCATCACGCCCATGGCATCGGTACGAAGCGCAACTTTTTGCGCCTCAATCATTCCGCCATCTTTGGTGACCAGCTTGGCGGCGCGGGACTTCTCGCTGAAGTGCGAGTTTCCGGGTGTGATGCTGTCCTGCACCTGCACCACTTCCCACTCCACATCTTTCTCCACCGCGGAACGCTGGTACAGCTTGCCTTCCTTCCAGTAGAAACGCTGCTCCTGCCAGGGGGTACGCAGCAGCGCCATGCGGCGGCCGCCAGATTCCGCAGCCGGTCCGTTGGTTAGCAGAGTAGCTTTCTGCTGCACGTTGCCGTGGCAGTTTTCGCAGGTGACCTCCACCGCGTTGCGGGTCTCACCGTAGAGTTTGCCGTTGCCGTGAGCGTCGCCCACGAAATGGCAATCCACGCAGTGCATTCCCTTTTCCAGGTGGATGTCCTTAAGCTGCACCGCCTTCTTGAACTTCTCCGGGTCGTTGGCATCGACGATCTGGCCGTTCTCGTCGAGCAGGTTGCCCTTGCGATCGCGCTTGAATACCGAGCGGAAAATCCAGCCGTGAGAATGGAAATCGGCAAACTGGGTGTTCTTCAGGTCCTTGTTAAATTCCGGCGTGCCAACTTTCTTGAGGAAATCGATATCCGACCAGTTGCCCTTGGGAGCAGACCCTTCGGGATTGCGGATTCGGGCGTCATGCAGCTCTTGCTCGGTGGGGTTCTTCTGCTTCCTGGGATACATCTTCTCGCCATCGGTCTCGTTGTCCCACCAGGTGTAGCCGAAATAAGTGGTCACCATGTTGGTGCCGGGGTGCATGTGGCATACCATGCACTGGCTGGAAGGGATGGCGCGGGTGAAGACGTGTTGAATGGGGTGGCCCGACTCGTTCTTGGAAATGGTGGGATCGATGGTAGCGGTCTTGCCCTCGTTGCCAAACGTAGCGTAATGGCCGGAGTGGTCGGTGGAACGATCGTTGGCGTACACGACGTGGCATCCGGTGCAACCGCTGCCGCGGTAATCGCCCGGCTGCTCGTTGGTGCCGGGAAAGCTCAGCAGCGGATCCAGCAGGCGCGTCTTCTGCAAGCCCAGGAAGACCGGGTCGGTGCGCAGCTCGGTGCCGAAACCGCGCGTGCTCAGCTTGTTTTCAGGATGACCGGGATCGTCGTTGGGCTGGGGAATACCGATCTCGCCCTTGCCCACGCTGCCGCGCTCGAATACGCGCAGCACGTTGCCCGGCTGGGAAATTTCCCAGCGCTCCAGGGGATCGAGGAAAGGCAGCACACCCTTGTTCCTGGTCTCTTCGGCGGTGGGCGGCGGCCAGGTGCGCAGCCGCTGGGGCTTGCCATCGAGCCCATAGCTTTCGCCAAAATGCGGGTTCTTTTCAGGATACGCGCCGTTGTTATAGAGGGCCGCGCCCCACAGCATGGCCCCGTGGGTCATCATGCTGGTGCGCACCGCCCGCAGCTCAGGGGCATGGCATCCTGAAGTGCCGCAGGTGCGATAGGCCACGCGCAGGTCCCCGGGATTGATGAACTGAATATATTCCGGGCTCTCGCTCAGCCAGCGGGTGTACGAACGCACCGGGTTGGCGGAGGTGTCAGCATCCTGCTTGATTCGCGGCTGGGGATGGGCCTTGCGCTTGGCTTCCTCATAGGGCGCCGAAGCCATCGCTGCGCCCGTGGCAACGCTGACCGAAGGATTGCCGCCGTGGCAATCGACGCAGCCCAACTGGATGGATCCGGTGGGATGCATGGTGGGACTGTCAGTAGCGGTATGGCAGGTGAGACAGCCGGTGCTCTGCTGCGCGGCCTGATCGCTGGTTTCACCGCGCAGGATAGGAGCGGCATCGGGAACTGCATTCTGCTGGGCGGCATGCGTGGTCGCGGTCACAGCCCAGAGAAAAACCAATACCAGGATGCTGCCACCGGCATAGAGAGCGCGCATCGTTTTTCGGGGAACAAAATTCATGCGTTCATCAAGCTTAAAACTGAAAACGTAAGACTCCGAAGCCCGATACCAGGGTCTTGGAGGTGTAGATGTCGCGCAGTCCCTGCAGCGGCGTCAAAGCGGTAATTCCCCCGGTCAACGTGATGTTTTCCGACAGCGGCGGGCGATAGATCAGGCCCGCGCCATAGTCGAGACCCAAGTCGGTATGCACGCGCCGCTGGAAGAGCAACAACTGCAGGGGCTCAGTGCGAATGAAGCGCAGGTAGTTGGCGTTCACCACCGCGCGTATTTTCGGAGTCACTTCAAAATCGGCGCCGGCATTGACCAGGAAAAGACCCGGGTTCACGAAATTGGTCTGTCCCTCTTCTTTGCTGGAGCGCAGGTTGGGAAAGAAACTGCTGCCCGAGTTCAGGCTGACCCCGGTGGCGCTGAGCCGGATGCCTTCGCGATTGAAGAAGCTGAATTCTCCGCCGGCAAAGGTCTGGTCTTCACCGATGGCGTCAAACCCGTGAGCATGGCCGTCGCGCGGGTTCTTGTCGCCGGACGCGTAAAACACCGAGGTACGGACCCGGTACCAGCTATGGTCAAGCGAAAGCTCGAGGGCGGCCATGCGCGCATTGATATCGACGCGGCGCCCGGCAAGGGGATTAAAGGTGTCGTGTCCCAGCGCCTGGTAGAAAGCGTGGGTAATGTTGTAGCGGCCAAAGTGGCCATTGCCGGTCCACCCGATGTAGTGCGCGCGAATGGCGTGCGGCTTCACTTGGTTGAGGAAGATCACGGTGCCGATGGGTGAGGGGCGGACGAGAAATCCGTTCTCGTCGTAGTGGACGCTGTTGTCGTCCTTATTGAAGTGGTAGCTGAACTGGGTGGTATAGCCGTGGGTCAGGAAATCCTGGAAGTAAACGTTGGCCACCATCACCTGCTGGTGGCGCATGCGGAAGCTGTTGAGGCCGCTGTTGGTGTCTTTTTCCAGGAAATTAAAATAAGCGGCGTTGTATTCGATCTTGTCGGATTTCAAGTTACCGAAGAGACGCACGCCCGGCTGTTCGGTGGCGAAAAGAAATCCGCGGAAGTCGCTGGAGAACTGCTGGATCCCGGCGCGGATGGAAAGAAAATCGTAATTGGGACTGAGGTCGGCCAGCTTGTATTCGACAAACGCTTCCTGGATGCCGACGTGCGAATCGAAGCGATCGGTGCCCTTGCGCACATCTACATTAACGAGGCCGCGCTCCTGGGTGCGAATGTAATTCAAGCTGATGGCCGGGGTGAAGCGAATCCGCCAATCCACAGGCTTAAACGCGGTGTCGCCGTGGAAGAGATCGAAGGACAATCGCAGCGTGGTGTCGGTGAAGAACTGACCGCCTTTCCCGAAAAATTCCCGGCTGCCGGGCCGGGCGGAGCCGACGTTGCTGGGTACGGGCAGGCGCCGGGCATCCATCACCGTGGTGCTGGTGCCGGTAAAGTTGAAAAACGTCTGCTGGCCGAAAATGGGGTAGTCACCCTTGATCTTGTTGCGATTGAAGGGGTCGTACCAGTGGCCGGAAACATAGCCATATTCGCCGTTACGATCGTACCGGTTCCATTCGGGCATGCCGATGGTCCAGCGGTCGGGCTCCGGCAGAAAAACTTTTTCGTCAGGAATGGTAGCGGGAACGTCGGGCCGCAGATCCATATCTTCAACGGGACGGCGCAGCAGCTCGCGATAGGCCTTGTCCTCGGCGCTCTCCGCGGGAATTCCGGCGGCGGGCGCGCCCATGCCGCGCAGCTCGGCACCGGGAAGCACCGGACCTTCAGCCGTGGTAGTGGCGGCGGGCCGCGGCGTGGTTGCGGGCGTCAACTCGATTTCCAGGGTCAGGATTTCTGAGCTCTTGAGGCTCACCCTGGGGCGCATGAAATGTTGATACTGGGGCGCATCAATCTCTAACTGGTAATTGCCTGATGGCAAATCGGTCATGCGAAATACGCCATCGCCGGTGGTCCGGGTCTTCCAACCCGCGCCGGATTGCATATTGCGAAGATGAATGATTCCAGCGGGAATAGGACGGCCATCCGCGCCTTGGATCAGGCCTTGCAACGCGGCGCCAGGCCGGGGTGACTGCCGGGGAATTCGCCGGGCCGGCTGGCCGGTGATGCGCGCCCGGGGATCATAAGGATCGACCTGGGCGACGGCGGCGCCGGAGGTCGCGCCGGGTTTGACCGTGGTCGGGTTTTGCGGCGGCGCTTGCTGGAAAAAATTATTGATCAGCGAAAGTTCGGTGAAGGATCCCTGGGCAGCGGCTCGCGGGGCTGCGGCCAGCCCGATCACCAGCACAAGCACGCAAAATATCAAGCTGCTGAATTTGGAAGACACAAGTGATCCTGACTGCAAAAGAACAGCGCTATTTTAATACAGAACTACTAAAAACCGGCACCTTGGTGAAGACTTCCTTCCGTCATTTCGGGTACGCTGCAAAAGAGACTTTGGTTTTATGAAACCCGGTCTTCCCAGGGAAAAAAATGCCCCGGTTTAACCGGGGTAAAGAGTAACAACTTCGCCGAGAGTTGCACTCAGCGGTTGCGCAGCATGGCAGCGGCCCCGCGATCGATGATCCATAACAGCCGGCCCGACACCGGCTTGATGCCCTGCGAAGGATAGGTCTTGCCGCTGGGATCGCCTTCGAGAACGTTGTGCAGCATGTCGGTCTTATCCTTGCCGGTCACCAAAAACATCACCTCGGACGCGTTATTAATAAGGCGGTAGGTGAAGGTGATGCGGAAGGTATTGAATTTTTCCACCCAGTTGGCCACTACCAGGCGCCTGTTTTCGTTCAGCGCGTCGCTCCCGGGAAACAGGGACGCGGTGTGACCATCGGGGCCCATCCCCAGCATGATCAGGTCGAAGACGGGGACGAAATCGGGATTGGAATCTCCCACCTCGGGACGGAAATAATCCCGGACATCAATCTCATAGAGGTCGGCGGCTTCCTCCGCGGATTCGAGCTCGGCGCGAACGCGATGAATGTTGGCCTGTGGAATCGGGACTTTGGAGAGCAGCGACTCGCTGGCCATGTGGTAGTTGCTGTCAGCATGATCGGGCGGCACGTGGCGCTCGTCCCCAAAGAAGAAGTGGATCTTCTCCCAGGGCAGGCGCATAGCGGGGTTGGCGACGTCATCGCCCGCCAGCAAGGAATAAACGTTCTTGGGGGTGGAGCCGCCGGCGAGGGCCACGGCGAAGCGGCCGTTGCGGGCGACTGCGGCGCGCGCCAGCCGGGAAAATTCATCAGCGGCGGCGCGGTTGAGCTCGCTCGAATCATCCACAATCTCGATCTCGCGGTTGCCTCCGCCCGAAGGCGTGTTTTCTGCATTTGACATAGGGTGCCGGTCTCACGGCGGGAGCGTGCTACACCGTTAGCGTAATCCTTAATTTGCCTTGGTGGCGCCATCGCCGGCTTCGGCGACAAACTTCTCGTACTGGGCCACGTCGTCCTTGCTGCCAATCACCAAGGGACAGCGCTGGTGAATGCTTTCCGCCTGGATATCGAGGATGCGCTTTGATCCGGTGCTGGCGCTTCCCCCGGCGTTCTCCAAAAGAAAGCCCAGCGGCGCGCACTCATACAGCAGCCGTAGCTTACCGGTGGGATGCCCATCATCGGGAGGATAAAAATACAGGCCGCCTTCGATCAGCCCGCGATGAACGTCGGCCACCAGGGCGCCGGTATAGCGCAGGGAGTAGGGGCGCTTGGTAGGCTTGTCCTTCTCTTCGATGTAGTCCACGTATTTCTTGACCCCGGTGCTCCATTCGTAATAATGCCCGAGGTTGGCGCTGTAATAATGGCCACGCGCCGGGCACTTGATGTCCGGATGGGAGAGCACAAACTCGCCCAGGTCGCGATCGAGAGTGAAGCCATGCACACCGTGTCCGGCGGTATAGACCAGCATGGTGCTGGTGCCGTACATCACATAGCCGGAAACAATCTGGTTGGAACCTTTCAACAGCATCTCGCCGGTCATTCCTCCGGCCGCGGCCTTTCCGTTCTTGCCTGACTGGCGGCGATAAATTCCGAAGATGGTGCCGATGGAGCCGTTGATGTCGGTATTGGAGGAACCGTCGAGCGGGTCCATGCAAATCAGGTAGCCGCCATCAGACGCAAGCTCCTTCACCAGTTCCAGTTCCTCGGAGACCAGGCCGGCCACCAGGCCGGTTTCGGCCAGGGCGTCCACCACGATTTCGTTGGTGTACACGTCCAGCTTCTTCTGGTTGTCGCCGGTGGCATTGGTTTCGCCCATCAAGCCAAGATTGCCGGACAGCGCCGCGCGCGCGATCTCGCGCTCCAGAATTTTAGCGGCATACCCGATCTGGGTCAGCAGACGCCTGAGATCGGCGCCCACCTTGTCACCCTCTTCATAGAGGTGGCGGGTCAGGGTGGTGAAATTGGCGGGCATAACTTTAACCTCGAATTTGAACTTTGTACGATCAGTGACGAGGAACCGGCAGCGAGTGGTTGAGCTTCGCTCCTGGTCCTGTTTTATGCGCCCCCGGCCTATTCGCCGCCGGGCGTACCGAAAGCCTTGTCCAGCAAAGCTCGGCGGGCGGCCCCAATCAAGCCAGCCTGCTGGTTCAGTACTACTCGCACCGGAATGGATTCGAGCAGTCCCTGCATGCGGCCCTTGGCGGCAAAGGTCTTCATAAACTCAGGCTGCTGCAGATTTTTCAGGATATGGGGAGCGATGCCTCCGCCAATGTAAATACCGGCGGTGGAAAGATAATTCAGGGCGACGTTGCCCGCTTCGGCGGCCAGTACGCTGGTAAAAATCTCCAGGGCCTGGCTGGCGATAGGGGCCTTGCCTTCAACTCCGGCCGCGGAAATAGCGGCTGCCGGGTGCTTGGACGATCCGATCTGCTCTTTCAGCCAGCTCGGTTCTTCCGCCTTCTTGCTATCGCGCAGGAACTCGTACACGTTTTGCAGGCCGGGGCCGGAAAGAATGTTCTCGTAGCTGGCCCGCCCATTTTTCTTGATCAGGTAGCGCAAGAGGTCCACTTCAACGTCATTGCGGGGCGCGAAGTCGGAATGTCCACCCTCGGTGGCGAAAGGGTGGTGACGAAAGCCATCCCAGAAAAGTCCGGCTTCCCCGAGACCGGAGCCCGCGGAAATCACGGCGCTATTGCCTTCGGCGTCGCGGGTGCCTTCATTCAAGGTGACGAGGTCGGCGCTCTTCATGGCGTCGATGGCGTAGGCAAAAGCTTCGACGTCGTTGATGACGGAAACATGCTCGATGCGCAGGCGGCGGGCCAGCGCGGCCCCGTCAACCACCCATGCCAGGTTGGAAGAATCGCAGCGGCCTTTTTTCACCGGACCGGCTACGCCGATGCAGGCGCGATCAACGGCCACGCCCTCGCAATTGGAGAAGTTGCAGACTGCATCCTCGAGGCTCTTGTGCTCGGTGCTGACCGAAGTTGATTCCGAGACCATCTTCAGGTCGTTGCCGTAGGTGTCGAACAAGGCGAGCCGGGTTGTAGAACCACTGATATCGGCGGCTAAAATCATTTTGTGATTGTCCTCCAATGGCGCCCATCACGCGCCAGCAAATCGGCAGATTCCTTGGGTCCCCAGGATCCGGCGGCATAATTGGGGAAGCTTCGGGCGGGCAGGGCCTTCCACACGTCCAGAACGGGATCGACCACGCTCCAACCGGCCTCGACCATATCGGCGCGCTGGAACAAAGTGGCGTCGCCGATCATGCAGTCATAGATCAGCACTTCGTAACCGGTGCTGGGGGTGACACCGAAATAATCGGTGTAGTGAAAATCCATGTCCACGGCGCCGATATGCACGACCGGGCCGGGAATTTTAGCCCCAAAACGCAGGGCGATACCTTCATCGGGCGCGATATACATCACCAGATGATTCGGATCAAGCTTCTCCACCGAGGTGTCGCGGAAGAGAACGAACGGAGCGCGCTTGAACTGGATGGCGATCTCCGTGTGACGCGTGGCCATGCGTTTGCCGGTGCGAAGGTAAATTGGCACCCCCGCCCAGCGCCAGTTATCGATCAGCAGCTTCAACGCCACAAAAGTTTCGGTCTTCGATTCTGGAGAGACCGCGGGCTCGGCCCGGTAAGCCGGTACCTGCTCGCCGCCCAGGACCCCGGCGCCGTACTGGCCGCGCACCGAACGCATGAGAACGTCTTCTGAATTCATGGGCTGGATGGCATGCAGAATCTTGGCCTGCTCATCGTGCATGGCGTCGGCGCTGAAAGAAATCGGCGGCTCCATGGTGGTGAGGGTGATGAGCTGCAGAATGTGGTTAGGAACCATGTCGCGCAGGGTGCCCGAAGATTCGAAGTAGCCCCCGCGCAACTCCACGCCCACGGTTTCCGCGACCGTGATCTGCACGTGGTCGATGTACTGACGGTTCCAGATGGGCTCAAAGATTCCGTTGGCAAAACGGAAAACCAATATGTTCTGCACCGTTTCTTTGCCCAGGTAATGATCGATACGGTAAATCTGGTCTTCGCGCAGGACGCTCTTGACCTCGCGGTTCAGAGACTTGGCGGATTCCAGGTCGTGGCCGAACGGCTTTTCAATAATGACGCGGCGCCAGTTGCCCTTGCTCTCATCGGTTAGCCCGATCTTTTCCAGTTGTTTCGGAATCTCGGAAAAGAAGGCGGGCGCCACGGAAAGATAAAACAGGTAATTTCCCTGGGTGCCCTGGGTGCGATCCACTTCTTCGAGCTTGGCCTTGAGGTCGAGGTAAAGCTGGGGGTCTTTGAAATCGCCCTTGACGCAGTCGAAGCGGTCGTAGAACCACTTCCACTCCTCGCCGGCATGGTCTTCCTTGTCGAGGAAGCGAGTGACCTTCTGGCGAAAGTGTTCCTTGTCGCCTTCGTCGAAGGCCACGCCAATGATGGCGAATTCCTTCGAAAGCAGGTTGGACTTCATCAGGTTATGAAGCGCGGGAACCAGTTTGCGGGCGGTCAGGTCGCCGGTGGCCCCGAAAATTATGATCGCACACGGTCCGGACGGCTTACCCGCCCGGCTGCCGGATGTATCTTCCGGCACGGTCAGGTTTTTTTGTGCAGTTGACATGATGGTGGTTTCCTCATCTCCTCATTCAGCGCAACGTTGTGTTGTAGGGGCCGCGGCCATCAAGCACACGGCCCCCGAAAAAGGGGAGATTATTTCTTGATTTCGATATGCCCGCCGAACTTCTGGCGCTGGGCGGAAAGTATCTTTTCGGCGAAGGTATGTTCCTGGCGCGAACGGAAGCGAACATACAATGCCGCGGTAAGCACATCGCAGGGCACTCCCTCTTCGACCGCGGCCATGACAGTCCAGCGGCCTTCGCCCGAATCGGCGACCTTGCCGCTGTAGTTGGAAAGATCGGGGTTCTCGATCAGCGCCATCGCGGTCAAATCCAACAGCCACGATGAGACCACCGAGCCGCGGCGCCACACTTCAGCGATTTCGGCAAGGTTCAGGTCGTAGCGATGATCGGGATCGACAACTTCCTTGGAGGTGGAGTTCTTGAAAATGTCGAAGCCTTCGCCGTAGGCCTGCATCAAGCCGTATTCAATTCCGTTGTGCACCATCTTGACGAAGTGGCCAGCGCCGGAAGGGCCGCAATGAAGGTAGCCTTCCTCGGCGGTGCCGCCCAGCTTGTCGGCGCCCGGGGTACGGGGAACTTCGTTGCCCATGCCGGGAGCGAGGGTCTTGAAAATGGGGTCGAGATATTTCACGATCTCTTTCGGACCGCCAATCATCATGCAGTAGCCGCGATCGATTCCCCAGATTCCGCCGCTGGTTCCGACATCGACGTAATGAATGCCCTTGGCCTTCACTTTCTTGGAGCGGCGAACGTCATCCTTGAAAAAGGAATTGCCGCCATCGATGATGATGTCGCCGGCCGACATCTTGCTGGCGAGATTGTCCACCGTCTGCTCAGTGGGGTCACCACAGGGCACCATCACCCAGACCACGCGCGGGGTCTTCAGCTTCGACACGAAATCATCGACCGACGTGGATCCGACGGCGCCTTCGCCCGCCAGAGCCTTCACGTTGTCCTGGCTGAGATCGGTGACCACGATCTCGTGGCCAGCACGCATCAGGCGGCGAACCATATTACCGCCCATTTTTCCCAAACCCACCATTCCCATTTGCATTGTAGTGCTCCTTATTTTGAAGTCAGATTTTTGGAACCGAATTCTAACCCAATGCTGTCTTGATCGCCGCCTGCAAGGTTTTCAGGCCGCCTTCAACATCCGCGGGCAGATGCACCCGAAGCGCCCGCCGGTTACGCTTGGCCAGTACCTGAAAATCGCCTCGCGCCTGCGCTGCTTTGACCACCCCAAACGTGTACCTTGCGTTGGGAATTTCCACATCCTTGGCGTCATCACAGGTCAATTGCAGGAACACGCCGCTGTTGGGACCGCCCTTGTAGGCCTGTCCAGTGGAGTGCAGGAAGCGTGGGCCAAAACCCAGGCAGGTTGCGACATGCTTCTTGTCGCGCACCGCATGACGCATGCTCTGCAGCGGCTTATCGTGCTCGTCGTTCATTTGCACATATGCCAGCAGGGCAAAATAATCGCCGCGCCCCAGTTGATTGAGATGGGCCTTGAGGATGCCGGCCAAGGTCTTGTCACTGCCCGCCGCCTTCATCAGATTAGCCGCATTGCGCTCGTCGGTGAAGAGCTTGATGCCGCCTTCTTCGAAGATGGGTTTTTCCGCGGGCAGCTTGCCGGTCTTCTCGTAAGCCTGCGTGATGTCACGGGTTTCGATCTTGCTGGCTTCCACGTCGGGCTGGTTAAAAGGATTGATGCCCAGGATGGATCCGGCCACCGCGGTGGCAATCTCCCAGCGGAACATCTCCTGCCCCAGGTCGTAGATATCGGCCACGTTGATGCGGACAACCGGATGGCCGGCTTTTTCGAGGGCGTCCACTTTCGCGTCCTGCGATTTGTCGGGAGCTGTTTCCAGCCGCAGGTAGCAGAAGATACGATCGTCGCCGTAAACATCCGGCGCGCCGATTTCTTCGCGATCCACGGGGATAAGCCCCTTGCCTTCCTTGCCGGTGCTCTCGGCGAGCAACTGTTCGAGCCACGCGCCCAGGTCGCCGATGCCGGGCGAGCAGAAGATGGTGACTTTATCGTGTCCCTGGCGGCCCAGCGTTCCCAGGATCGCGCCCAGAACCGCTCCGGGGTTGAGATCAACCGGCACTGATGGCGTGCAAGCGTGAACCATTTCCTCGGTGTTGTTGAGGAAGCGGGTCATGTCGAGGCCCATGACCGCGGCAGGAACCAGTCCGAAATCGGACAGCGCCGAATAGCGGCCCCCGATGCTGGCCAGCCCGTGGAAGATGTGACGGAACTTGTCCTGGGTGGCGACCTTCTCCATCTTGGAGCCGGGGTCGGTTACGGCGGCGAAATGCCGGCCAACTTTATCCGCGCCTACTTTCTTCTTGGTGAGCTCGTAAAAATAATCCTTGAAGATGTTGGGCTCGAGGGTGCTGCCGGACTTGCTGGATACGATGAACAGCGTTTTGGCCGGATCGATCTTGCTCTCAACATATTTCACCTGGGCCGGGTCGGTGGAATCGAGGACGCGCAGCTCAGGATGGCCCTTGATCTTGCCGTAGGTCATGGTCATGACTTCGGGGCAAAGACTGGAGCCGCCCATACCCAGCAGCAGCGCGGTGTCGAAACCTTCCTTGGCGATCTCGTCGGCGAAGTCGGTGAGGTGATGGCTGTGCGCAAGCTGGTCATCGGTGATATTCAACCAGCCCAGCCAGTTGGCTTCATCGGAGCCGGTCCACAGCGAGGCGTCGCCGCTCCACAACTTGCGCATCTTGCCGTTGGCGCGCCAGTCGCTCAGCGAGGTCTTCACCGCCTTATCGAAGTGTTCGGGAAGCTTGTAGGTGAGGTGATTGATCTTGGCTTCGATTTTTTCCTTCTGCTTGGCCTTGAGATCAACCGAGGCCAGCAGCTTGTCAAAGGGCTCGACGAAGAGCTTGAGGCCATCTACCAGCAGCTTGGTGGTGACCGCGTCCATGTCGATGCCGGCCTTCTTCAGGTTGGCCATGGTTTCTTCGGCGGCGGGCAATTCGGAGTCGAGGGTGTGGTCAAGGCGGCCGTGATCGCGGAACGCATCGAAGGTCGCGGGCGGAATGGTGTTCACGGTGTCCGCGCCGATGAGCTCTTCGATGTAAATTACGTCGCGGTACGCGGGGTTCTTGGTGCTGGTGCTGGCCCACAACAGCCGCTGCGTCTGTGCGCCCTTGGCGGCAAGTTTCTCCCAGCGATCGCCGCTGAAGATCTTCTTGTAGGCCTGGTAGACGAGCTTGGCGTTGGCGATCGCCACCTTGCCGGTGACGGATTTCAGCAGCTCCTGCTTCTTGGGATCGGTCTCGGTCTTCAGGTTGGTGGTGACCATGCTGTCGATCAACGCATCGATGCGGCTGATAAAGAAGCTGGCCACGCTGGCCACTTTGGCAAGATCGCCTTTCTTCTTGGCCAGGTCTTCGAGTCCCGAGATATAGGCTTCGGCGACGCGCTCGTAGGCTTGCTGGGAGAAAAGCAGGGTGACGTTGACGTTGATGCCCTCGCTGATCAACTTCTTGATCGCGGGGACGCCTTCATCGGTGCCCGGAACCTTGATCATGACGTTGTCGCGGGCCACGCGCTTGCGCAGGCGATGGGCCTCCTCGAGCGTGCCGTTAGTGTCATTGGCGAGGCTCGGCGAAACTTCGAGGCTGACATAACCGTCGCGCAGGTTGCTCGACTGGTACACCGGCCACAGAATGTCGGCGGCGTCCTGGATATCGCGGATGGCGATGATCTCGTAGATCTCCTTGGCGCTTAGATCTTCCGATTCGAGGGCCTTCAACTCGTTGGCATAGTCGGTGCTTCCGGTGATGGCTTTTTCGAAGATGGCGGGGTTGGAGGTGACGCCACGCAGGCCGTCCTCGTTCACCAGGCGCTGCAACTCGCCGCTGGTGATGGAATTACGGCGAATGAAATCGAGCCATACGGACTGGCCATAATCACCGAGTGCTCTGAGGGGATTCATGTATTACGCTCCTTTGGCCGCGGTTCCCGGCGAACCCGCCGGCGCCATGTTGCGGTTTTCAATGGCATTCACTTTATCCAGCCTGCGCTGGTGACGCTCTTCGTGGGTGTAATTGGCAGAGAGATACGACCCCACCAAATCCTGGGCGGTGGCGATCCCGATGACCCGGGCCCCCATCACCAGCACATTCATGTCATCGTGCTCGACTCCCTGGTGGGCGGAATAATGATCGTGGCACAGGCCGGCGCGCACTCCGCGGACTTTGTTAGCGGCCACCGATGCGCCCACTCCGCTGCCACAGATCAGGATCCCGCGATCGCATTTACCCTGCACGATGCTGTTGCCGACGGCCTCAGCGAAATCAGGGTAATCCACCGCCTTGGTGTCGTGGGTGCCGACGTCATTTACCTCGTGGCCCAGGGTCTTGATGAATTCGCCCAGGGTCTTTTTCAGCTCAAATCCAGCGTGGTCAGAACCGATGGTTATTTTCATGTTTACTTTTTCACCGTGGCCAGCAACTCCTTGGCGGTGGCCATCACCGCTTCAGCGGTAAATCCGAACTTCTTCTGCAGCTCCTGCAGGGGCGCTGAAGCTCCAAAGGTCTTCATGCCGATGCGGCGGCCCTGGGGCCCGACGTATTGTCCCCAGCCGAACGTGGAAGCTTGCTCGATGGAAATACGGCGCTGCACCGCGGCCGGAAGGACCTTCTCGCGATACTCCGGAGACTGGTGCTCGAAGAGCTCCCATGACGGCATGCTGACGACGCGGACCTTGGCGCCCTCGGCCAGCAGTTTCTCGTAAGCGCCGACGCACAGCGGAACCTCGCTGCCGGTGCCGATAAGAATCAGGTCGGGGGTACCTTCGCAATCGCCGAGGATGTAGGCGCCCTGGGCAACGCCCGAGGCCTTGGCATATTTGTCGCGGTCGACAGTGGCGATGCCCTGTCGAGACAGAACCAGGACGACGGGCTCGTGGCGAAGCTGCATGATCACCTTCCAGGCTTCGACGGTTTCGTTGCCGTCAGCGGGGCGCAGGACGATTAGCCCGGGAATGGCGCGCAACGAGGCCAGTTGCTCGATGGGCTGGTGGGTGGGGCCGTCTTCGCCGACACCGATGGAATCATGGGTAAAGATGAAGATGACGGGGATTTCCATGATGGCGGCCAGGCGAATGGGCGCGCGCATGTAATCGCTGAAGATAAAAAATCCGGAACCGTAAGGGCGAACCTTGGTGAGAGCCATCCCGTTGAGGACGGAGCCCATGGCGTGCTCGCGGATGCCGAAGTGGAAATTGCGTCCCCCGTATTTACCGGCCTCGAAATCTCCGGCGCCATCGAAAGTGAGACGGGTCTTGGTGGAGGGGGCGAGATCGGCGGAGCCGCCAATCAGCCAGGGCACGTTCTTGGCCAGCACATTCAGCACCTTGGCGGAAGAATCGCGACCGGCAACTCCCTTGGCATCGGGCGGGAAGACAGGCAGGTCCTTGTCCCAGCCATCGGGCAGCTCGCGATGCATCATGGCGTGCAGGTGCTTGGCGAGGTCGGGATGAGCGGCGGAATACTTGCCGAGCAATTCCTTCCATTTGCCGTTGGCTTCGGCCCCGCGCTTGCCTATTCCATCGGCGAAATTCTTCAGGACCTCGGGAGGAACCAGGAACTTCTCATTTTCCGGCCAGCCGTAGTTGCGCTTGGTAAGGCGGATTTCTTCTTCGCCGAGAGGCTCGCCGTGGGCCCCGCCGGTATCCTGCTTGTTGGGCGCTCCCCATCCGATGTGGCTGTCCACGATAATGAGGGTGGGCTTGTCATTGGAGTTCTTGAAGGTCTTGAACGCCCGCGCCAGTGTGTCCAGGTCGTTGGCGTCGCCTACGCGGGTGACGTTCCATCCGTAACCAATGAAGCGCGTGGCCACGTCTTCGCTGAACGCCCACGAGGTATTGCCTTCGATGGTGATCTTGTTGTTGTCGTAGATCCAGCACAGGTTGGAAAGCTGCAGGTGGCCGGCCAGTGACGCGGCCTCTCCGCTGACCCCTTCCATCATGCAGCCGTCGCCGCACAGGGCGTACACGTCGTAGTCAAACATCTTGAAGTCGGGCTTGTTGAAGTACTCGGCCATCCAGCGCTCGGCGATGGCCATACCCACGCTGGTGGCTACTCCCTGCCCCAGCGGACCGGTCGTGGTCTCGATGCCGGAGGTCCAGCGATATTCCGGATGTCCGGGACACTTGCTGTCAATCTGGCGAAAGCGCTTGATGTCGTCGAGCGACACCGAAACCTTGCCTACGCTCTCATACTTGCCATCCACCGCCTTCACCTGGGTGAGGTGCAGGATGGAATACAGAAGCATGGACGCGTGGCCCATGGAGAGCACGAAGCGATCGCGATTGGGCCAGATAGGATCTTCAGGATCGAAGCGCAAAATCTTCTGCCACAGCGCATACACCACCGGAGCCATGGCCATCGGTGTTCCAGGATGGCCGGAATTGGCCTGCTGCACCGCGTCCATGGACAAGGTGCGGATGGTATTGATGCTGAGTTGCTCAATATCCTTGGGATCGCGCTTGCTGTTTTGAGATTCCATCTCCTGAACTTTGCTCGCGGTGGTTGCCATCACGAAACTCCTGTGCGCCAGAAATAAAACGTAGCAACGAAATCAAATACGTGTCCCGGGGGTAAAGTTCCTGCGGATAATTCAGGCTTACTCGAAGGGGAGACAATCGGGTTTGCGT
This sequence comes from Terriglobales bacterium, assembly GCA_038210375.1. Lineage (GTDB taxonomy): Bacteria > Acidobacteriota > Terriglobia > Terriglobales > Acidobacteriaceae > JBBQWT01. Next base: position 76,099 of record JBBQWT010000006.1, read on the forward strand.
TGCGCAGGGCAGCATACACCCAAGCGGGAAATTTTGTCTATTTTTTGATTAAATTTGCGTGAATCGGGGGTTGGGGGCGGGAGTCCTTCCCAGCCTACATAATAGTCCCATCACGGCACTGCTCCAGCCATCTCATACCCTGCTCCGACCACTCTCGCGAATGCCGATCCATATATGACTGGACGACCCGCTGAACGCCGGGATGGTGCAGGTGTCCGAGACCATGGAGTGCGAATGCCTGGGTCCTGAAATCTGGTAATTCCAGTACCTGTACGAGCGTTTCAAACATTGCGTTGAGAAGGGCTTGCGAATCGCCATCAAGCGTTGCGAAATCGCCAAGCGTTGCGAAATCGCCGCTAGCGATCTTTTCTTCACAGGATGATCTTGACCAGAAACTGTCGGCCATTGAATCCCACCACATATCAAAACAGTTTTCCATGATTTCGACCTCGGAAGGGGAGACGAAGTCAGCGTAAACCGAATACATAGCCCGTATACATGCCACGCGTTCACCAAGAGGAATCTCATTGTCCCAGAGGAACTGCTGCAGGCCCGAAAATGGATGACATATTCATGGCCCAGATTCCCGAATTGATTTGGGGCAGGGAATAATTTGAAACCTTCGCCGCAAAGTGACTGAAAAGCAGTCTCATTTTGGCCACAATTGCTGCAGGCGAGGCCGGCTTCGGCGCGGTTGACCAATTGCTCGGAATTTCACAGGCCCAATGCTCGTCGCTCTCGATATCGCGGTCGAAAAAGAACACTACAAATTCATCGAAGGTCAATAGAGATAAATCGAAGTTGTCCGGATTGCTCATTAGTTTCGTTTTTGCTTTTCGGTGCAAGAAGCGGCCTTTCAGGCCGCCTAAAAGCTGGCTGCTAAATAAAAGGCTTCAACCCCGGTCGCGCTGCCGTTTTCTGACCTTCCACGCCGAACTCATTTTAGCTTCGCGTGCGTTAACCATATGGCACAATGTTGGCGGTGAGACCGACGAAAAAGAAAACTATTTCTCCAGGCTGGATCGCTCTTCTGATTTTTTCTGCCGCTCTCGTTGTGACTGCCGGCTCCGCTGGCGCCGATAAGACCGCATCGGAATGGCACACCCAAACTCTCCCTTTCCGCGTCTTGAACACGACTAGCAGCGGCCCTTCATTGTGGATATGCGGAACCGATGAGGCGGTTGCAGTGTCATCCGATGCCGGTGAACACTGGCAGGTGAAACACAAGACCACGGACGGTGCGGTTCTTCTGAATATCGGCTTTGCGAACGACAAGTTCGGGTATGCCGCGGGGACGGGCGGCCTTTTGCTTACGACTGAAGACGGTGGCGAGACCTGGGCTCCACACTCAGAAGGCAAAGATGCAATCCTGCAGGTTTCTTTTTCAGACCCGATGCATGGACTGATTCGAACATTCACCTCTCTGCTGTTCACGATCAACGGCGGTGCTACCTGGGAGGTAGTGTCCGCAGGGCAAAATTCTGATGACATCAAGCATTTTCCTTTTACCTTTTCACTGGTCGCTCTCGATAACGCGCACATGGCAGTCATGATGAAGCATGGCTCCGCCCAGTACGAGGGGCAGGGCTTCCTGGTGACCCGGGACTCGGGAAAATCCTGGATGTTCGTAGCCATACCGAACACTACGCTCTATAGCTTCTTGCGCGTGCAAGGCAAATACTGGGCCATTGGAACTGAAGTAGTCCATAAAGAGCAGCGTGGCGGATATGCAGTACCGGTGGCGCTGTACTCGGCTGACGGCGAAAAGTGGGACCATTCCAGCAATGATCTATATGAGTGCAAGCCGCAAATGTGCGTAGCATGCACCACTGCAGGCTGTCTTTCCGCGAATGGCACGATTAGTAATTTGTTTTCGGACAAAACGACCTACCAGGAATTTTCATCCAACGGCGCGTTGACCTCGAAATGGTCGGCGGCCGGCTCTGGCGTCTGCTTTGTGGGGAACGGCCTCCAGTGCGCTGAATTGAAGCCCGTCGTAAAACCTGGTCCCAGAGAAGGCCTATCGCCAGTTGCAGTTAGTCCCGGACGATTAGGCGCTTCCCCTGGTCAAGGACCTCGATGCATCATTTGCAATTTGGACCGGATTCTCGTCGATAAAAAAGCTAAAGGACCGTACACGATTAAATTGCTCCTTCAGATTGCAAAGAACGGAATCGTAAGTGACGCTGTCGCGGATGGCGCTCCGACCCCCGAGGTCAAGTCTCGGATCGAACAGCAGGCCCGAGAATGGATATTCGAGCCGTACTTGAAAGACGGGGTTGCCGTGAATGTCAGGCTGACCACCAACGTGCAGGTAAACCTCATAAAACCGAGCTGAATGGTCCTTTGCAGGGGGGACGCCAAAGCGGCATTGGCGGACTTCTGGAGTGCGCAATGGGCCGGCCGCAAATCAAGAGATCATCTTTTTTTTTGAATAAAAGCGCACCAGCGCCGGAATGGTTACCGAACCGCCCCGCCCTGGGGCTGAGGGACCTTGGCGTGCATCGCATCAATGATGGTCTTGATCACCAGGTCCTCTCCCAGCGAAGAATTAATCATCATGTCGTACAGCGCGCGAGTGGGCCACTCTTTGCCGTAATAACGCTTGATGAAGGCGGCGCGTTCCTGGTCGATGGTGTCCACCATTTCGGTGGCTTCCTCTTCTGATTTCCCCAGGGCGCGAACGCGCTTGATCTTTTCTTCCCGCGGCGCGTAGATGAACACGTGAAAGCTGCCGGGGCGCCCGCGCAGAATCCAGGGAGCGCCCCGGCCGACTACCACGCAATTTCCCTTGGCCGCCGCTTGCTCGATGACCTGGTGCACCATGGCGACCATGCGGTCGGTGTCAAAGGCCTCGGGACCGGTGATGGGCAGGGCGCGTTCGTAGCTTCCCCGGGCGAACACCTGGGCCAGCCGGTAGAGCATGGTGTCGAGGTGCTCGTCGCAACGCTGCACTGATTTGGGATCGACGTGGGCCAGCTTTGCGATCTCGTCGGTCAAGGCGCGGTCCCATAGCTTCCAGCCGAGCTGTTGCGCCAGTTTTTCCGCGATGTTGCTGGCGCCGCTGCCGAATTCCCGTTCGATGGTGAGGATGTTCATGCCGCTTCCCCGACGCTTATTTTCAAGATTCTACAACTTCTCCCGTCCCACGATTTACGCATTACGATGAATGGTCGTCGATTGAAGTTCAGTGATTCATTTTCGGTGATTAGTTCACCAACTAATGTCCCATGACCGCCTTGCCGCTTTTGGGCCGTTTCATGAAGAACACTGCGGGAACCATCACGGCGACGACGATCCCCAGCAGCTTGAAGCAGTCGATGTAGGCGAGCATGGTGGCCTGGCGAATGATGGAGCCGTAGATCAGCTTGTAGGCTTGCTGGGCGGCCTGTGCCGGATCTGAGCCGCTGCGACGCAATGCCTGGGCGATTCCCGCGGCGCGCGCCCGGAAGACCGGGTTCGAATTGTTGATCCCATTCACCATGACGTTCTGGTGAAACTGCGCCCGGCGCGCCAGCATGGTGGTCACCAGGGAAATGCCAATGCTGCCGCCCACGTTGCGCGCCAGGTTGATCAAGCCGGAAGCGGCGTTGTTCTTCCCCGCGGGAACCGCGGAAAAAGCGATGGTATTGATGGGCACAAACAGAAACGCCATTCCCAGGGCCTGAAACACGCGCGCCGACATGGCGGTCTGAAAATTGATGTCCAGATCAAAAGTGCTCATGTGGAACAACGACGCGGAAAGGATCATCATGCCGAGCGCAATCAGGTATCGCGGATCGAACTTCGACACCAGGTAGCCCACCAGCGGCATCACGATCATGATCGCCAGCCCTCCGGGCGAGATCACCATGCCTGCCTCCTGCGCGGTATAGCCCATCAAGGTCTGGAGGAAGAGCGGCAGCAAGACCGTGCTGGACAACAGCACGAAACCCACCATGAACATCAGGGAATTGGCGGCGAGAAAGGTGCGGTCTTTGAGCAGCCGGAAATCCACGATAGGAGACTTCTGCCGCAGCTCCCAGAAGACCACCGTGACCAGGCTGAGCACGGCAATGGCGCTGAAGATCACGATGTAGGGTGATTCGAACCAGTCATCGCGCTGGCCCTTGTCGAGTACCACCTGCAACAAGCCCAGGCCGACGGTCAGCAGGCCGAGGCCGATGTAATCGACGCGGATCCCGGCCATGGCTTCGCGGTTCTTCTTCAAATAGGGCGGGTCCTGCACCAGTCTTTGGGTGAGGAACAACGACAGGATGCCCACCGGAATATTGATGAGAAAAATCCAGCGCCAGCTGAAATTATCAGTGATGTACCCGCCCAGGGTGGGGCCGATGGCGGGCGCCAGCACCACCGCGAACCCGTAAACGGCGAAAGCCATGCCGCGCTTTTCCGGGGAAAAGGTATCGGCGAGAATGGCTTGCTCGCTGGGCTGCAAGCCGCCGCCGCCCAGGCCCTGGATGACGCGAAACAGGATCAGCAGCGGAAGCGTGGGCGCCAGGCCGCACAGCAGTGAGCTGACGGTGAAGACGATGACGCAACCCATATAGAAACGCTTGCGGCCGAGCATCACTGAAAACCATCCGCTCATGGGGAGGATGATGGCGTTCGACACCAGGTACGAGGTCAGCACCCAGGTAGCTTCGTCCTCGCCCGCGGAAAGGCCCCCGGCGATATGGGGAAGCGCGACATTGGCCACGCTGGTATCGAGAATCTCCATGAACGTTGCCAGGGTGACCGCGAGTGTGATGACCCAGGGGTTGCCGAGGGGACGCCAGGGCGCTTCGGCCGGCGAAGGGGCCGCGGGGTCAGCAACGTTCAGGGATGATGAGGTCGTGCTCATGAAAGGTTGAACTTACAACGCGGCTGTTTCCCATCCCACTTTTCGCTTGTCCAGGATGGATGCGCGCGCGGAATTACTGAACCTTTACCCGGGGCTCGGCGGACATGCCGGGACGCAGCGCGTGATCGGAATTCTCGCCCGGGTTCAAAACGATTTTTACGGGAAGACGCTGCACCACCTTTACGTAGTTTCCGGTGGCGTTTTCCGGCGGCAGCAGGCTGAAGCGGGCGCCGCTGGCGGCGCCGATGCTATCCACCTTCCCCTGGTAGTCTTTGCCGGTGCTGTCGCAGTGAATTTCGACCGCCTGCCCGGGGTGCATTTTCTTTAACTGTGTCTCTTTGAAGTTGGCGGTCAGCCACACGTCATCAAGCGGAACGATGGACATAATTTCCTGGCCGGTCTGGACGTTCTGTCCGGATTCAACCGATTTCTTGCCCACCACTCCGTTCACCGGCGCCACAATTTTCGTGTACTGCAGGTTGAGCAGGGCCTGGTCGAGCGCTGACTGATATTTTTTTATCTCGGCGTCGGCGGCAGAGGCGCGTGCGCGCGTGACCGCGACCTGCTGGGGCCCGGTGCCGGCGGCCTGCAGCGTGGATTGGGCTTCGGCGATGCGTCCCCGTGATTGGGTGATCTGCTGCTGCGCCACCGAACCGGAAGCGCGCACCGCATCCACCGAAGCGGCTGTGGCCTTGGCAGTGGCGACCGCCTGGTCGTATTGCTGGCGGGAAATTTCATCGCGCTCCACCAGTTGCTTGTAGCGGGCAAGATCGGTTTGGGCTTTCACGTTGTTAGCTTCAGCTTCGCGCAGGCGCGCTTGCGCGGCCTCTGACTGGCGTTGCGAACCCAGCAGGGCGCTGCGATTATTTTGCACTTCCACTCGCGCGCTGCTGAGCTGGCTGGCAGTATCGGCGGCGGTGATGGAGAGGGCCTGGCGCGCGGCTTGCGCCGTGGCCTCGGCATTGGCGAGGTCGGCGCGGGCGCGATCAACCGCCACCTGAAAATCAGCGGAATCGATCTCCGCCAGCGGGTCGCCGGCTTTCACCGTCTGGTTTTCATCCACGTAAACCTTGGTCACATGGCCGGCCAGCCGCGCGCTCACCGCGTGAATATGCGCGTCCACCTGGGCGTCGTCGGTGGTCTCCCATCCGGCATAGTGGCGCCATACCAGGTAACCAATTACGGCCAGCGCCAGCACCAGGAGGATGCCGGCAAACTTGAAGCGCGAACGCTTGTGGAACCGCCGCGATTCGGAACCGCCGAAGCTGTCGCTGACCGCCTCGTGGGGCTCCACGCGGGGCTGTTGCGGAGCGGCCCCGGCGGGGCGGCCCTCGGTTGTTGCCTGCTCGCGCGCCGTGGACGAAGCCGCTTCGACTCCAGGCCCTGCGGCGGTTTTTTCATTGGGATCAGATTCTCTCGCCATGCTTCACTTCCCTTCGAGATAGCGCCGGCCTTCGGCTTCGGCGACTCCCATGGCACGGGCCAGGGTCAGCTTGGCCAGGTTGTAGGAGTAGAGGCTGGAAATATAAAAGTCGTTGGCGCCGGCCAGGGCTTCCTGGGCTTGAACCAGCTCGAGGTTGTCAGCCACGCCGGCGGAAAATCGGTCACGGGATTGCTCCAGCGCTTTCTGCGCGAGCTCGGTGGAGCTGGCGCCGAGGCGGACTTGCTCGGCAGCGGCGTTGAGATCAAGAAAGGCGGCGCGAATTTCGAAATCCACGCGGCCACGCAGGTCTTCAAGCTCCGAATTTTTCTGATCGACCACCACCCCGGCCTGCATCACCTCGCCACGGATTCTTCCGCCGGTAAAGATCGGAATGCGCACGCTGCCAGTTACGTGAAACGTTCCGTGAGTGTGCGCCAGGGTCTCGCCAATGTCGCCGTAATCGGCGTCAACTCCGACGGTGGGCAGACGTTCGGACTGGGTGGCGCGGCGGTTTAGTTCGGCGGCGCGCACCTGAGCTGCCGCCGACTTGAGATCGGGGCGGCTGTCATAGGCGCGGCGCAACGCATCCTGAAGTCCGATGCCGTCGAGCGAGCTGTAAGGCGCGGTATCGGCGAGCTCAATTTCCTGCCCCGCGGGCAGGCCGATGATGCGCGCCAGGGTGAGCTTGTTCTTGGCAAAATCGTTGCGCACCGTCACTAGCGCCTGCTGCCGGGTTTGCTGCTGTACCTGGCTGCGCAGCTCATCGATGGCCGGCGACAGCCCGGCCTTGTGCAGGTCCACGGCCTTGGCCAGCAGCGCCTGGGCGGTCGCCAGCTGGGCCTGCGCGTCCACGATGCGCGAGCCCGACGATAGCGCCTGCAGATACGCGGCGGCGGCCACGAACACCACGAAATTGCGCGCGTCCTGGTAGGAATACTGCGCTGCGGAAACGTTCTGCACCGAGGCGCGTTCGCGGTTCAGCGCCGAAAGATCGAGCACCGGCTGCGAAAGATAAGCGCGCGCGTCGAAGAAACTGAACGGACCGACGACCAGTGGAACCCCTGGGAAGTTGATGCCGCGCGCCGCCAGATTTTCCTGCGCCACGTTGGCGCTGGCCACCCCGGTGATCGAGGGCAGCAGGCGGCTCAACTCCTGCAATTGCTGGGCGCGGGCGCTGCGCGTTCTCAGGTCGCCCAGCAGAAGTCCCAGGTTCTGGTGCAACGCTCGTTGGATCACGTCATCGAGCGACAGCCGCAGAATTCCTCCGGTGGCTTGTCCGGAAGCGACGCTGCCATAAAACGGATTGGTCTGGGTCAGGCTGTAATTGGCCGCCGGCATCGGACGCGGGGTCTGGCGGTTGCCATTGGGAGACTGCGCGGGCGCCGACGGGTTCTGCAACAGGACGCCCTGCTCCATTGTGCTGAGACCAAAACTATCCTGGGCGCGCGCGGTCGAGATGCATACAACCGATATAAACAAAGATAAAAGAGAAAGCGTAACTTCCCGGCGGGAATTGAGATTCATGCCTTATCCTGACAGTAGAAGCTTTAGAGATGATTCCGTTTTCAATTAGATTCAACCCGCACCCCGCGCCGCAAATACTTTGAATCGCCGTAGCCGAAGTTCTATAGGAAAAAGGATCGCAGAAAGTAAGTTTCAGGCTCACCCAGGAAAAGTCGCTCATGGCAATTGGACCAGTACCGCCGATTTATAACCCCGAAGAAAATCGGGACCTGGGATTCGGCTCAGTCGTTTCCACGGAAAGCCACCTACGGCTACTGAACCGCGACGGCAGCTTCAACGTGAAGCGGCGCGGTCTGGGTTTCTGGGAATCGATCAGCTTTTATCATGCGCTGCTGACCATGTCATGGTGGAAGTTCCTGGCCATGGTGACGCTGGCCTATACCGGCGCCAACGCCATTTTCGCGCTCATATATATCTGGTGCGGGCCGGGCGCGCTGCAATCCACATTCACTCCGCGAACGGCGCCAGGCGTCAGTGCTTCAGCTTCAGCTTTTGCTGAGGCATTTTTCTTCAGCGTGCAGACCCTTTCCACCATCGGCTACGGACACGTGGTGCCGGTGGGATTGCTCGCCAACACAGTGGTGGCGGTGGAATCGCTACTGGGCCTGCTGATGATCGCGCTGGTCACCGGGATCATCTTCGCGCGGTTTTCCCGGCCCACCGCCAGCATTCTCTACAGCCGCAACGCGGTGGTCGCGCCCTACAAGGGGATCACCGCCTTTGAGTTTCGCGTGATCAACGCCCGCAGCAACCAGATCATCGAGCTCGAGGCCAAGTTGATCTTCACCCATTTCGCCTCGGTCAACGGCAGCAACCAGCGGCGCTATTTCAGCTTGCCCCTGGAGCGCGGCAAGGTCGCGTTCTTTCCCCTGACCTGGACGATCGTCCATCCCATCGATAGCGAGAGCCCGCTGTTTGGCCTGACCCAGGAGGAACTGGTGGCAAGCAGCTCCGAATTCCTGATCTTGCTAACCGGCATCGACGAGACCTTCTCGCAGACCGTGCATAGCCGATCATCGTATAAAGCGGAAGAAGTGGTGTGGAATGCGAAGTTCATCAACATGTTCAGCAAATCTGATGGCGGAGAGCTGCTCAGCGTGAATCTGCAGAAATTTCACGGGATCGAGAAGGTGTCATGATCCCGGATGCCGATGGGTTTGTGGATGTGTTCACGACCGCGCAGGAATCTGAGGCTTTGGTGGTGGCAAGCCTGCTGGAATCGGCGGGCATCGATGCGAAGATCGTCCCGCCGATCATGTCGCGCATATCTGGGGATGGGATCCACCAGGATTTTCTTGGCGATGGATATGTGATTCGGGTAAATCCTGATCAGGCCGAAGATGCTCGGGCCTTTATCGATAGGTCGCAGGATTCATCGGATGAACAAGGTTCATCGGAACAGGAGGAGTGAGAACTTTTTTTGGGACCTAGTGGTCCATCAATCTGGGACGAACTGGAATCCTGGGTGGGAGCCGAGGCCTTTCTTGAATTGTCATTCCAAGCGCAGCCGAGGAACCTTTTGTTTCCTTTCAGGTAGGAGGAAGTCGGCCGGAGTCAATGGATTCACCGGGGCTTCGAATTGGTTCTACGCATAGCCTGCCTTTGATCTGCTTTTACTTAGACCGAGCGAATGGGGTAGGTACTGTGCTCCCGTGGAAGGCTTGTTTCCTTCCGCGGTTAGAGTCAAAGGCAGGCTGCGCGTAAGAACCTGAGCGGCGTTTTTTTGAGTGTGTGGCTTGGCGGGTAACGCGGATTACGCACAGGAAACAAAAGGTTCCTCGGCTTCGCTCGGAATGACAATTCTTGGAAAACGCCGCTCTGTCCCCGAGGAAACTTAAAACGTCGCACTTTCCCGGACAACCGTTAAAACGTGCGCCTGCACCGGAGGACATATAGGAAGTACGCTCTCACGAAAGGACGTTTGAAACGCAGGCTTCCGAAGCACATATGTGTGGGCTTCTGCAGGTTCTATCAAGTTCGACTGTTCACCTGAGTTGCATTACATTACGATTTTGGAGTTTTCGCATCCTATATATGAGCGCGCTGAATAGCGCAGACAGCACTTATCTTCTGGAGGATTCATGAGCAGCCCTGACCCGAATCGCGAAATGGTGGATGTATTTGATACGCAGCAGGAATCGGAAGCGCTGGTGGTCAAGGGCTTGCTGGAATCGGCGGGCATCAACGCGATTGAAGTTTCGCTCGATGCGCAACAGGACGTGCTGCCCGGAGTGGGCGGGGTGGTGATTCGCGTGCCGCCACAGCAGGCCGCCGACGCCCGCGCCATTATCGCCGCCTCGCAGAAGCCGGCCGCGTCATCCACGCCCGTTGCCATCCGCCCTGACCCGGCGGTTTAACCGGTCCGGCGCCCTAGCGCATGGCCCGGTTGCCAAGCAGCGGCGTCACTGAATTTCCATCCAGATAAAACGTGACCGCGCCATCGATGTCGGTGCGATAGGTGCTTACCCGGGCCTGCTGCAGCCGGTCGAGGACCACCGGCTTGGGGTGTCCAAACAAATTTTCGAGGCCGACCGAGATGACCGCGTAGCGCGGATGTACCGCCGCCAGGAATTCAGGCGTGGTGGAGGTTGCGCTGCCATGATGGCCAACTTTTAACAAGTCGGCGTGGACATCTCCGACGCCCATCAATTCTTCGCTGGTCTTCTCCGCATCGCCTTCGAGCAACGCCGAGGTCTTGCCCAGCGTAAACAACATGGCCAGGGAATCGTCGTTGCGCGGCTGCGCGTTCAACTCCCACCGCCGCGGAGGCGCCAGCACCCGCAGGTTCGCTCCGCCGAAATCACGGGTGTCCCCGGAAAACAAATGAACGACTTCGGTGTGACCGGCACGCGCCTGCTCAAGCAGTGCGGTAAACGGTGAGACCGGAGGGTCCATCCCAATCCAAAGCTCACGCGGATGAAAGTTGGCGACGACGCTGGGCAAGCCGCCCAGATGATCGCTGTGGGCGTGGGTCAGGGCCACGACATCGAGATGATCGATGCCGCGGTGCCAGAGGTAGGGTGAGACCACCTCTTCGCCATAGTCGAAATCGGAATGGGCACGGCCGGTGGGGCCGCCGCCATCGATCAACAGGGTGCGGCCCTGGGGCGAGACCACGAGGATGGCGTCTCCCTGGCCGACGTCGATGGCGGTGACCTCAAGGGTGTTAGGTACGAAATGAGGATGTGCGGGCTGGCCCAGACCGACCGCGACTGCGAACAGCAGGGCGAGGCCGGCGGCGGCCAGCCAGCGCCGGCGGCGCACCAGCATCATCGCCAGCACCAGGCTGGCGAGCGCTGCCACCGTTATCATTATTGAAGGGGTTGCCACCCGCAGCTCCGCAAAACGCAAGCCGCCCAACCGGGTGATGCAACCTGTAATCGCATGCAGCACGATCGCGCCCGCGGCAGCGGGAATGCTGGCCAATGGCAGCCAGATATACGACAGCAGCAACGCCAACATCGCGGTGGGCATGACCAAGCCGGTGAGCGGCACCACGACGATATTGGCGAGAAGCCCAACTGACGTGGCGCGATGAAAGTACACCGCCATGGGCAGGGCCAGGGCCAACTGCATCACCGCGGACACCAGCAAAATTTCGTACCCAAACAATCCCCCCCGCGCCGCGAAGGTCACCAGCCGGCGCGCCGTTTTTTCGCCGCGCGCGATGAAGCTCTGGGTCGAGGCGCCGATTGCCGATCCGGTAAAAAGCTGGGCAAGTTTCCGGGAAACCATTCTGATCTCCACCCGGAACTGCGCCTGCGCGGGAGCGAACTGGATGTCGTAGTCGCGGGAATCGAGGCTGGCCAGGGCGCGGCGGTACGGCGTCGAGGTCCGGTCGAGCAGCGGAACGGCGATGCCGGCAATGGCCAGCACCGCCAGAAACGTCATTTGAAATCCCGCGTCCAACAGGGCGGAAGGGTCGATGACCAGCACCACCAGCGCCGCGCTTCCGATGGTGTTCAGCGCTTCGCGCTGCCGGAAAAGCAGCCGGGTCACCAGGTAACTTGCCAGCATCAGCACCGCGCGTTGAATGGGCGCTCCCAGATCGGTCAGATACGCGTAACCGGCGGCGAGCGCGATGGTCACCAGCGTGGCTGCAAACGGGTTGCAGCGCATCCGCTGGGCTGCCCAGAAAATCACCAGGGCGAAGATGGTGACGTTCAACCCTGAAACTACCAGCAGGTGATAGGCGCCGGTGCGTTGAAACGCCAGCCGGGTATCGCGCGTCACCTGGGAGCGTTCGCCCACCAGCACCGCCCGCAACATGGCGTCATCGGCGGGCGGCCACAGTTGATTCATCTTGCCAAACAAGCTGCGCCGCGCCGCGCTCTTCCAGCGGCCATACCAGTGGCTGGGGCCGCGCGGTAAAAGCACTACATCGCCCGCGCCGGCCGCGGCCAGTGCCTGGATTCCGTTCTGCAGGAGGTATCCGCGGTAATCGAAAGCGCCGGGATCGCCAAAATTCCGCGGCAGGCGCAGCTTGGCGGGAAACTGGATGCGCTCGCCATAGATGAATTGCCGCTGGGTTGAAACATCGTCTTCCCCGGCTGCTGGAGCATAAATATTCAAGCGAATCCCCGCGGTACTGCCGGCCGCAACTCCGCCGAATTCAATTTGCTCGACCTTAATATCAAGCGACTGCTGGCTTTCCAGTTTGTGGCCGGAGGGTGCGCCGCCGATCAATGCGTAATCGGGGCCTGGGTTCGCGTGCGTGCGAATGACCCCGTCGCGAACCACCATCCCGGTGACCGTTACCTCGCCGGCGCGAGCATAAGCAGAAAGGTCGGGCGCGCTCGGGCGATTGGCATGCAGCTGCCAGGCCAGCGCTCCCAGCAGAACCACCGCGCCCAGGGAAAGCATCCACGAAATACGAGACCGGCGAGGACTGAAAAAGATCGCGGCGATGATGAACCCGATGGCGCTCGCCACCCACCACGATGGCGGACGCCACGCATGCTGGCCGGCGATGATTCCCGCGGCGAAGGCGAGGACGGCATACAACATCGGCAGTTTGGGCGGGGCCTGCCCGGCGCCGGGGGACGGGGCAGATGCGGAGGGCGGCGGCGAGCCGGTGTTTGAACCCTTCCGGCTGAAGATGCCAGCGAGCGGCGTCAAAGTTTATCCAGCGATTCCTTGCCGATGACCGGGAGCCAGCAAAGCAACTCGTACTGCACCATGCCCTGGATGGTGAACGGATCGCCATCGCGAATGCGGTCCAGCGCCGCCTGTGGGTTCTCATCGGAGACCCGCACCAGCAGCGCGCCGCCGTTGCGCGGCTCGAAAGGGCCGGAGGCGAGGAGCACTCCATCCTGCTTGAGCTGGCGCAGATAGGAGCGATGTTCCTCGACGATGGACATGACCTCGTCGAGCGGCTTGCGGTATCGCAGAATGGCCAGGGCGTACATGGCATCACCCATGGCCTGGGGCGGGCTACTGGCGGCGCAGCCGGACCATGCTTTCAATGTGAAATGTCTGCGGAAAGAGATCGAAGAGGTGAATTTCTTCCACGCAATAGCCGGATTCTAGCAGCCCGCGAAGGTCGCGCGACAAAGTCGAAGGGTCACACGAGATATATGAAACAACCGGCACATTCAGCCCGCGGATGAGACGGACCACTTTGTCGCCAAGACCGGCCCGTGGAGGATCTACCACCAGGAAATCAGCGCGCGGCTGCTTCCCTGATTTCATGCGCGAGGTGAAGCTGCGCAGAAAAGTTTCGGTGGTCGATTGCAGCGTGTTGGCATGGGCGGGAAAGTTATGACGCAGGTCGGCAAACGATGCCGGAGAATTTTCCACGGCGATGACGCGGGCAAACCGTTGCGCGAGCGCCTTGCTGAACAACCCCACGCCGGCATAGAGGTCGAGGGCCAGCTGGCCTTCCGCGCCCGACATCACGGAGCCCGCAAGCTCGTCGATCAGGTGGCGGTTCACCTGGAAGAAGGCGCCGCCGCTCACGCGATATTCGCCAAACGTTGTTGCATAAGTTAGATGATCTTCACCCGCGACCCCGAGCTGCGTCCATCCGTATTCGCGATCAATTCCCGGCTTTTCGCCGGCGCTGCGGCGATTGCAAAATATCACTCCCACAATTTCGGGCACGGCCTCGCTCAACATCTCGGCGATGTTGCGGGCAAAATCCTCGTCTACCGAATCTTCGGCGACATAAACCTGCAGCAGCATTGCGCTGTCATCGGTGGTAGCGAAGAACTCAATCTCGCGAACCGCGGCCGCGATCTTGCCGGCGCGCCCCGCGCTCCACACCGCGGCGATGCCGCGGTTGATCGCCGCGGAGCTGATGGGGCAAACCTCCACCGGTAGAACCTCTTTCGATCCGAAGCGGAAGTAGCCCAGGGTGAACCCGCCCGACGCTCGCACCTGCAGCCGGCTGCGGTTACGGTAATTAAATTCCGGCGAAGGATGGGTTACGACCGGCCCCGTCCAATCGAGCCGGGCGGTGCGATGCAGGGTTTCGAGCAGAATATTTTTCTTGATGGCAAGCTGATTTTCGTAGGTGGTGTGCTGGTAGTGGCAGCCACCGCACGCCTGGAAATAGGGACACGGCGGAACCACCCGCTGCGGCGACGCAAGGTTGATGGCGGTGGCGCGCGCCCGGGCGAACCCCTGCTTCTGTCCGATGATGGTGGCGCTGACCTGCTCGCCTGGCAGGACGAACGGGACGAACACCGCCTTACCAGGGCGGGGATCGCCGGGCTCCGGCGGCAGGCGCGCCAGCCCATCGCCACCGTAAATCATCTTTTCAATGAGCAGCGGTTGCGCGGTCTGTTGAAGGTTTGGGGGGTTCATCGTCAGTCTCTGCTGCGTGGGGGTGTATCTGTTCTTTTAAGTGTATTTGTTCTTTAAGGGACGCAGCGGGCTTGCGGCATGGCTGAGTCAGGGCGATTGTATTTGACTTGAACCGCAACAATCTCAAGAAGCTGTATGAGGCTCTGCTGATAAGCGAACACACCCTAACCCTTGTCATCCTGGAGCGAGCTTTAGTTTCTTGTTTCAGCGAAGGACCCCGCGTGTTCTGTGGCCCTTGTATTTTCTTTCAGTGCAAAGCCCCCGCAACCCTCACATGTAGAACAAACTCAAGCGCGGCAGCGAGTATTGCTGCAGAAGGCGTTTTTGAATGAATTGCTTATGCAACTGATCGATCTGTGGCCCGGGGATTTTGCTGCGATAGGGTGCGATGGCCGCATCCGCTTCCCGGCGGATAGCCAGCAGTCCTTCATCAGGGGTGGCGGCCAGAAATGCGCCCACCAGTTTTTCTTCGAGCACCGTCAAGTGGCGTTCGAGGTCTTCAAGGTCGGGCGCGAACTTTGATTTCCCTGAACCTTGCTTTTCCAGCTTGTCGGCCATCTGGTTCAAAGTAGCGCTGCACGCCAACGCAGTTTCTCGCGCGCTGGCAGGAATTCCGGTTGCGGGAAGCTTGGCCGCGGAAAAATTGTCAGGCGCCCGGCTTCCCAGGCGGCTGCCCGGCGACGGATTGCTCGCGAACAGCGTGGCCGTGATGGTGGCGGCGTTGCCGCGCAAGTAGGCGATGACTTCCGGGGCTTCCATTCCGGTTTGCCGCGATTCCCTTGCCGCGTCTGTCCCCCCGCCCACCGCGGCTTCTTTCATCTCCTCGGCGCTGGCCATGACTTCCTGCGAGCAATACGCGAGGCTGTTGACCTTGCGGCTCCTGGAGGGCTTGCGGTCATACTTATCGAATGCCGCATCGATGCCGCGCAACACCGCTTCGAGGGCGATGCCGGAGTCTTTCCAGGTTTCGATCAGCGCCCAGTCCAGGGTGGATAGCAGGAGAATCGTTCCCCGGCGGCGCTGGAAGTGCTCTTCAATCTCGGTGAAATAATTGAAATAATTTTCCACTGGCGGGGATTTTCAGTTGCGCGCTTTGCGCCGGGCTTGTGGGCCTGCCTGGTTGCGTTCCCAGATAATGTGCAGGCCGTCGAGGGTGAGCATGTCATCGACCTGGCCGATGAAGCGCGAACCCGATGCCATCAGGGTCGCTAGCCCCCCGGTAGCAATCACGGCGGTCTTTTCGCCCAACTCCTGCAGCAGGCGTTCGAGGATGCCGTCTACCAGCCCCAGGTAACCGTAATACAAACCGGATTGCACGCTGGCCACGGTGTTGGCGCCGATCACCTGGCCGGGCTTGCGGATATCCACGCGCGGCAGGCGGGCGGTGCGCTCGAACAACGCGTCGGCGGAGATGCCGATGCCGGGCGCGATCACGCCTCCCATATATTCTCCCCGGGCGGAGACCGCGTCGAACGTGGTGGCGGTGCCGAAATCTACCACGATGCAGGGGCCGCCATATTTTTCAAATGCCGCGACCCCGTTGACGATGCGGTCGGCGCCCACTTCCGCGGGATTTTCGTAATGCACCACCATGCCCGTCTTGATACCGGGCTCCACAAACATCGGCGGCAGGGAAAAATAACGCTCGCACACCTCGCGCAGCGTGCTATCCAGCGGGGGAACCACCGAAGAGATAATGATGCCCCGAACCTTGTGGACTTCGATCCCAGACAGGCCGAACAGGTTGCGGAAGAGGACTCCGTATTCGTCCACGGTCTGGGTCTTGATCGTCGCCACGCGCCAGTGAGCGACGAGCTTCGACGCCCCCTGGACCTTTTCTTTGGACGCGCCGGACACTTGTGGCTCCGCGCCGGAATAGAGGCCGAGCACAGTGTTGGAGTTCCCGACATCCATTACCAGGAGCATAAGTTTTATTCCACGCTGTGGAGCTCGCGTACCCCGCCGGAAAGTACGGTGCGCATGCCGCCGGTGGTCATGACGCGCAGAAAACCGCGCTCGTCGAGGCCCTCGGTCACGCCTTCAAAGCCTCCGTCTTCATCCACTCGAACTTTTTTTCCCCGCCCATAGGATGAGACCTCTTCAAAGCGCCGGATAATGGCCGCGGTGCGGGCGGAAAAGACGGTGCCGCCAGCCGTTTGCGCGGGTCCCACCAGCGAGCGATATTCGCGGTCGAATGATTTTAGCAAAGCGCCCGCCAGGTCTACCCGCGAGTGCACGCGGCCGGTTTCACGGCGCAAAGATGTCGCGATGGAATCGAGTTCCGCCGGAAACGTGAGCTGGTTGACGTTGATACCGATACCCACCACCGCATAGCGTACGCGGGTAACCTCGGCGTTCAGCTCGGTAAGGATGCCGCAAAATTTTTTGCCGCCGGCCAGTAGGTCGTTAGGCCAGCGCAGATCAGCGGAGACTCCGGTGGTGGACAGCACGGCGGCATGCGCGGCCAGCCCGGCGATGAGCGAAAGCCACAATACGTCGGCGGGCGCGAGGTGCGGCCGTAACACCATCGAAATGTACAGGCCGGCGGATTTTTCCGAATGCCAGGAGCTCCCGGCGCGACCGTGGCCGGCGGTCTGCTCTTCGGCGACAAACACCGAGCCTTCGGGCGCCGGTTTCGCTTGCGAGCGCGCCCCGTCGCCTGACGCGGCCTGCATGGCCGCGGCGTTGGTGGAAGTGATCTTGAAATAGTGGTGGATGTTTTCGGCGAACATCGTGCCGCGCAGCAGTGGGGAAAGGACCTCGGGCAGCAGCAGATCCGGCATTTTCTGCAGGCGATAGCCGGTGCGGGGATGTCCCGCGATGTCAACGCCCATCTCCCGAAGTTTTTGCACCATGCGCCACACCGCGGAGCGGCTGACGCCGATTTCTTCCGCGATCCGGGCGCCGCTGGCGATCACCGTGGCGTGTTGCGCGAGAACGCGCAGCACCTGGCCCAAGCGGGCGTCGGTGGCGGCTTCCTTACGGGTTGTAGTTGGAGCTGCGATGTGGCCGATTATGAATGACACCGGGAAAAAGGGCAAAAGGGCCCGAGCTTTTCGGGTTTCCCGCAGATGGCTAAAGATCGTTGAACGATATGAGCTCGATTCCATAGCGCGCGATCATTTGCCGCGCCTCGCTCGAAGTCAGAATTTCCAGTTCAGTTGCGCGTGATGCCAACAGACGGGTCCCCGCCCGCGCCAGATCCTGGTCGTTATACCCAGGATGGCAGACCAGTTCCCATGTGCCCTGCGGCAATTTCTGCAGCAGCGCGGCGAAAGACTTCAGATCAAGCGTTCCCGTATCCATGATGCCGCAGGCGCCGTCGGTAGTCACCATTCCCATCGCGGCCACAATGCGGCGAAACGCCTTGTGGAACCGCCCCAGGGCGAGCAGCTTGAGATAGCGGCTCGCGTGGCCGGGCCGGGTGGCGAAGCGGCCAAGGTCGCCGGCGCCAAACGCGGAAAACGGATTACGCACCGCGCGCACGCCACATTCTTTAGCCGCCTGTAATAAAGGTCTAGCCACCTTAGGAAACATGTGAGCGTGCTTATGCGAATCAACGTGCGAGACCGTGATGCCCGCGTTTTGAATTTTCCTGATCTGCGCCGCCGCCTCGGCGGCAATCTCATCGGGATTCAGCCGTCCGAGCAGCGCCGCGCGCGCGAACGATGCCAGTCCCGTATTGAACATTCTGGGACCGTCTCCATGCTCGATCGCCAGGGAAGGCACAGCCTCCGGGGACAGCACCGGCGAGCCATCGACCACCACGAAATGGCACCCCACACTCAGCGCCCGGGATGGTGATGTGACATTCGACCTGATTTCTCTGATTGCATCGTTGAAAGCCGGGGCGTTGGCCATCAGGGTTGCCGAGGTGACCACGCCATCGCGGTGACCCTGCACAATCGCCCGGTTGACGCCCGGGGTCAGGCCGAAATCATCGGCATTGATAATGAGTCTTCGCATGTAAAGATTTCTACTTCTCAGTATGAACAAAGAGTGAGTACTTACCGGTTCGCGTCGGGTTGAGTGGCCCCCGCCCGGAACATTATGCTGGTCTGGATTACCTGCAAACCCTGGGGCTTGAAACCGCGAAAACTCCTGACCGTAAAACCGCGCTCTGCCGCAATCTTCGGCGCCTGGCTGTATTGGGGAAAATCAGTGTCGTCATAAACAATCACTCTCGGCGGCGCCGCCATGGAAATAAGCCGGTCAAAGATTTCCGGCCGCGATTCGGCATCGACGATCACCACTTCAGGAGAGTATCCGCTCTTGTAGATTTCTTCAAAACCGGCGAGCGACGGCCGCACGGTGACCGTCAAGTTGCCGATTCCTGATGCCGTCGCCAGTTTTTCCACCATCTCCTTCCACTCCGGCGATTCCTCGATTGACCTTACCTCGCGGCAACGCCGAGCCAGCCATAGCGAGCTGTAACCGCTGCCAATTTCGAGTACCTTGTCATTCCGGGTGATCCGCGAGGCCACGAAGCGGGTGGCCCCCCATGCCCACCACGGCTGCTGAATCCACGTCCCCCTCGCCCTGGCAGCGACCCAGGTGGCCAAAGAAGGCGCGGCGCCGAAAGCGGCGATGGGCCCGCAGATGTGTCCCGAGGAATCGTGGAAACGAGTTGGACGAATCAAATCCCCGGCTATCAATTTTCTGAAGACACTTATGCCTGGGTCCAAGACTCACCCATATCCGGCCGCAGCCTGCGAACTGAAAAATGATTTTCATTGCTGGGATTCGAATCCCCCGGGGCCGGGAGCACGGCGAACTGGCTTCTTCTCCAGACCCTCAAAAAAGTCATGGGGTCATTGTATTGCTAGCTCGCAGTCGAGGTGCTGAACCTTCCCATGGGGCCCCATCTGCAGAATTTTGATTGGCTTACGATTCTGCGGGATACACTGCAACAGACCCTGCAAGAGAATGACTCGCTGGTGAGGGAGTCAAGGTTTTGACCAGCGATCTTGGAGAGACTCGATCCTCCGAATCCTCATTTGTGATTGCCTTGGAATCCGAGCAACGGGAATAAGAATTATGGTCGCCGGCGACCTTGTATCATGTTGATTCTTGCCCTGGCGAGAACAACCGCAATGACGAGCGCTTCAGATTTTGATCATGCCCACGACTTGGCCTGCCTTTACCCCCACCGGGGTGGTGAAGATAGTGATGATCCCCTTGAAGTGAGCTTTATCCCTATGTCCGGCAATCCGCAATCCAGCCAACTAGATGTCCAGCGCCCAGAGAACCACGCGCTGGCCTGGTGCGTTCTGGCGGTGGCTTTCTTGACTTCCCTTGCCATAACCGCCTGGCTCCTGGTTCGCAGCCATTACGGATTCGATTTGCAGGATGAAGGGTTTTACCTGGTCTCAATGGCAAACCCCAGGGATTATGCCCGGACCCCAACCCAATTCGGTTTTATCTATCACTGGCTGTATCTCCTGGTACGTGGCGACATTGCTTCGCTTCGGCAGATGAATATCCTGGGCACTTTTGGGTTGGCATGGCTGCTTGCCGTTGTCTTCCTGCGACAGACATTCGGCGGCCCCGGTAAGAATCACGCCTGGGGCAGCTTGCCGATGCTCATGCTGGGCGCGGTGATTGCCCCAACTTCATACATGGTGTTCACCTTATGGGTTTCGACGCCAAACTATAACACTCTGAACTTGCAGGCATTGTTGCTGGCGGGCACCGCGCTTTTGTTAGCGGAAACAGAGAGTTCGCGAGCCAGTACCACCGGGTGGCTGCTGCTGGGCGTCGCGGGTTGGCTCTCGTTTATGGCCAAGCCGACTAGCGCTGCCGCGCTGGGCCTCCTGTCTCTCCTTTATCTAGTGCTGGCCGGCAAGAAGAATTTTCGCCTGCTCACGGTCGCGATCCTGACCGCCAGCGCCCTCCTCGCGATCTCCGCATGGTTGATGGACGGCTCCATTCTGGTTTTCTTTCACCGGCTCAAAGGCGGGGCTGAGATGTGGACTTTGCTGCAACCCAAATACGAAGTTGCGAGCATGCTCCGGGTGGATTCGCTGGCGATAAGAGGAAGGGGGCTTCTGCTTAAGGTATTGCTTGCGGTCACCGGGGAGGTGGCCTCCGTTTTCGGGCTCATCTTTCTGATCGCTTCGGGAAAGAGAAGTCTCGCGTTGCTCGGGATGACATGGCTACTGGCGCTGGTCTCTACAGGGCTTGCGCTGGTTCTAGGAATTATCTCCATTCCAAGAATTTCAACGCAGCAGATTGTTTTGGCGGCTTTCCTGGCCATACCAATAGGTTGCGTGGCAGTCTCTATTGTCTTGTCGCATTCCAAGTGGTTCTCCCGATTTTCGCGAGCCGAATGGTCAATGGCGATTTGTTTTCTATTGTTTCCCTATGCTTGTGCTTTCGGCACCGACACGAATATCTGGTTAGCCGGATCCAAGGCCGGTATTTTCTGGGTGCTGGCGAGCCTCATCATTCTGGCGCCAATTATTCCAACCCATGTTAATTGGCGTCCGTTGCTAGCGCCTGCGGCGAGCGCTCAACTGTTAATCGCCGTTCTGCTTTATGGATGGATGGAGGAGCCTGCGGGACAGCCCCAAGCTTTGCGGCTAAACCAACGGGTGGTCCCCATTGGAATTCACGATTCGAAACTCGTCGTCGGGGATGATATGGCGGATTACTTGTCGCGGTTGAAGAAACTCGCTGGAAACGCCGGGTTTCAACCAGGCACCCCCTTGATCGACATGACGGGCTACTCTCCTGGGGCCTTATACGCACTGGGCGCTCAATCCACCGGCGAACCTTGGATACAAGGGGGCTACCCGGGTAGCGACGTCGCCGCCGCTGACATTCTCACACGGGTTTCATGTGATGAAATTGCACGGACCTGGCTGCTGGTTGAGGATGAGAGCCCATTCAAGATCTCGCGGGAGGTATTGCAGACTGTTGGCATCGAATCAGCCCAGGACTTTGAGCCCGTGGCGAACGTTTACGTTCCCAGGGAAAACAATAACCACAGCGAGCTCAACACTCAGCAGCTGCTGAAGCCTACACGTTTGCCGCAAAACGCAAAGGCGGCCTGCTTGCAACAAAAAGCGAATATCCGAAAGTAGCCGCCTGGGCTGATTGTTCTGAAGGCAGGGATCGATGCAGCCGTAGATGATGCGTTTAGCCCTTTCGTCCCCCGCCGTTACCCATTCACGGAAGTGGAAAATTTAGGCTTATGCGCATGGTCTTCCATGAGAGCGGCCGGTGAATTTGTTTCGCTCTCATAAATCTGGCGGACGATCGTGTATGGCCTATTCTTGGTTTCGGAAAATATCTTGGAAATATAAATGCCCACCACTCCTATCGAGAACATGATCATTCCTCCCAGGAGCCAGATGGAAACCATCAATGAAGTCCAGCCCGGGACTTCCCTGCCAAAAAAAAGAGCGATGATGAAAAGGTAAAACCCATAGGCGCCGGCCACAATGATGCCCAGAGAGCCCAGGCAGAAAACGTACCATAACGGTGCGTTACTGAATGACGTGACGGCGTTGACGAGCAAAATCAGCTTGCGCCGCAATGTGTAGGTTGTGGTTCCTTTGCTGGCCTTATCGACCGGCAGACCAACTTGCAGGAACCCGGCGATGGACCACAAACCAAAAATGAAGACCTCGCTCTCGCGGTGGGCTACTAGGGCGTCGACGTAGCGCCGGGTCATTAGCCGCGCGGTGACCACGTTTCGAGGGATCTTCTGGTGTGCCAGTAGGTTGAAGGCGGTATAGAAGAACGAGCCCAGTACCCTTTCACTGACGCCTCCCTTGCGGCGGCGTTGCACGCCATAAATAACATCTGCTCCCCTGCTCAAGAGGGCGGGATAGAAGTCATTGAGCACTTCGGGCGCCTCTTCAAGGTCACCATCAAGCAGGAACACCAGCTCGCCGCGAGCATACCCCAGGCCGGTCATCATCGCCTTGTGCTCGCCGAAGTTGCGCGACAGGTCGATTACGCGGACCCGGGGATCTTCCCGGAACAACTGCACCGCCAGGTCCAGGGACTCATCGAAGGAACCATCATTGACGAAGACGATCTCGAAAGAGGGAGTGATCTGGTTCGCGGCCGCCACCGTTCGCGCGTAGAACTCGCGCACGTATGCCGCCGACTGATACATCGTGGTGACGATCGACAATTTCACCATGAAAGGCCGACAAGCAAGTTGTCTGGGTACCTTGGGGGGTAAGAATAACGTAACTGCACTGTTTCTTCAATAAAGTGTGATGCCAGTGAATTATCGCGTGGCGGCCCGGCGGCAAGGAACTCCGGCTTCGGCGCGACATCCGTCGCATGGATTGATCGCCCTTGTTTGAAAGTGAATTATGAGGCTGAATCAAAGCGGCGGCGCCTGAGCGAATTTCGCATTGCAATGGACACTACCGTCATGAAGCCCAGCAGGCTGACGGCCAGCCAGAAATAGAAGCTCGTCTGCAGCGAATTCAACCCCAGAGGAAAATTGGAGAAGCCGCGAAACAGCAGCGGCAGGAACTGGGGAACGGCATCGCTGTCCGATAGAAAGCGATGCCGCGCTTCCGCATATGGCCGGTAGGTGAGGTAGAGGATCACGGCCGACATCAGGAGTCCCACTGCGCAGGCGGAACCCGCAGCCGAAATCGTCCAATGAATGGGAGCCCCACGCCAGGTGATCGCACATACGCTCCATAACAGCAACAACATGGCGAAGAGAAACACCGACAGCCCCGCAGCTTGCACCAGGAAAGTGTTCTCCAGATAAAAGTCCAGCAAGACCCTCTGTTCCTTTGTATTTCGCTTGTGGCGCTGGAGTTCCTGGAGAAGCGTGCCGATCAGCACGGTCTCACTGCCCTGGCCGGCTGGTTCAAGTAGCGGGCGCAATCGCTGGTGAGACTGAAGCTGAATCCGCGTGCCGATCAGGTATTCGTAGTCGTTCCCGCCCGGAGCTGCGACCAGTTGTCCGAAATGGGCAACCTCCCGATACATATCTGCAGCTTGTTGGGGATTGCCCGCGTGCTCGAAAGCCAGGCCTTTGGCGATGAGCGAACGGGCGTAGCGCTGAATGTCCCAGAACCCGTATGAGGGCAAACCGCCGAGCGGCACAAAAACGGCGGAATCGGAATATCGATGGCGGCGCAACACCCGGCGATTGAGCTCAACCTGCCGATTGACATAGTCATCGAACTTACTCGCCTGGAATGCGGTCTCCATTTGGCGGTTCCAAGTGGTGATCGACGGCGCTTCTCCCCCAGCGAGTTTCGGCTCCGTCACCCGGAGAATGTCGCTGCGCTCGGCCAGGAGCAAATAGGGGAATGCGTTTCCGGGGTCCCATTGTTGCAGACGCGTTACCCAACGATCCAGCTCTGGGCCATAGTTACTGTGTTCAGAAGCCACCACCGCATAGGCCCATGTCAGGTTCGGATTGAGAGCGACCGCCTCATCCACCAGGCGCACGCTCTCCTGCTGGTCGGAGACAGCCAGGGCCACGAATTCCAGGGTGTCGGCGTCGTGTTCCTTTTCCGCGCGCTCCGCGAGATCGAGTAGATTCTGGTCTGAGGGCTGACTGAAAAACACGGACCATGGGGACAGGGCGGCTTCCAGACCATCGCGAAACGTCGGCAGCAGTAGGAGAAGCAGCGCTCCCGCAACACAAATCGCGGCGGTGGATGAAGCTGCCCTTCGGATTCCGGTTCTGGGCGCCACTCCTCCGCCGCCCGGACTCGTCCGTGCCTGTGCCGGCGAAAAGAAAGTTAGGAGCGCAGTCCTCGCGAGGACAGAGGCGCCTCCCACCGCCCATAGCAGAGCCGCCCACGAGCCTTCCACATGATCGAGCTCGCCGATCATCGCACGCCCCCAACCCTGGGCGGGAGCGGGGGCGATGCGCAGCGCTGCTCGCATCAGGAAAAAAGAAAACCGGCGCAGCTTCCCTTTGGTTGTCATGCGCGACCGCCGCCCAAAGCCGGTCGGCGAACCGTCGCCCGAGGGCGGGCTTCAGCCGATTTTGCAACCGCAACGCGGCGGCCTTCCCTGGTCAACCGGTAGATGTGACGCGGCGGCGTCCCTGATTGCATGGTTTTCCACTCCGTTTCGAGAAGCGAATGTTGCGCGAGGCGGATCAGGATGGGATACAAGGTGCCCGATTTCAACCCGGTCTCTCTGCTTAATTCGTATCCGTAACGCCATTCTTGAGGGTCTTGCAGGAACCGTTCCAGCACCTCAACGGTCTGCGGAGATATGCGAAGAGATTTCATTGGACACCCGATTTCGCCCTCGCCAACAGCAGTTCACGCGGACGATGGTAATACTCTACATATGTAGAGTTAATTGGTCAAGTGTTCGCTGAATTGTGGCCGTCCGCTGGCGTTGCTTTCCGTCAGCAATCTCGCACGCATGTCTGAGGTTGGCTTCTCCGGGGGACTTGCCGGGAAGATCAGCGGCCCTTTCGCAGGGCATCATTCACGAAAGCATTCATCAGGAATTCCGGGGCCAAGCCGCTCATCGCGTGAACCACGGCCCCATCCCTGCCTATATAGAAGGTGGTAGGCAGAACCGAAATTCCTCCCATGCGCGCTTCGATCTCCGCGGAGTCGCGGACGATGGGGTAATGCGCGCCCTGGCGAGACATGAAGCTCCGCACCTCGTCGTCGCCGGCATTATCCTGCAATATTCCAATGACGACCACGTCCTGGCCATGGCGGTCCGCAACTCGTTGCAACCATGGCGTCTCAAGCCGGCACGGCCCGCACCACGTCGCCCAGAAATTCACGATCACCGCCTTCCCTCGCAAATCCTGCAGGGAAATCCGTTGGCCATCAAGCGTACGCATGGTGATCGCCGGCGCCTGGGCATCCTGGGGGCCGCGCACATGACCGAGCACAAACACGCGATAGACGACCATGGCCACCAGCAGCAGGGTGACGGCATTGGTCCAGGTCAGAAAACGATTTCTCACATCGACCTGCTCACAAACTGACTGATCGCACGAAGGAATAAAGAATCAACTGGGGGACGAAACTTTCAAAGCACTTCACGCCGTGTTTTTACGCGAGGCGCGAGCAGCGACGGCGTCGTGCAGAAGAGGACGACGGCCGCCAGCAGCAATACAATTGCGAACAGGCCCAGTACCATTTTGATTGCAGCAGTGGTCAGCACAAACCCCATCACAAACGCGAAGCCGGCGGCCAGCAAAAGGCTGAAGGCTTTCTGTCGCCGGCGCACATTAGGTTCCATGTTCTCCCTTTGACGCGCGGCGATTTATCTCTCTCCGCGCGGATCGGCCGCTGGCCGGCAAGACCGCAGTCCAGCCGCCGGACCTCCCTCTTTAATTGGCTTCCAATTATATGAACCCACCTGGTGCCCGCACAACACTCTGTTGTTTTTGATCTTGCCTGAGCAATCGTGACCAGACCTTCGCCCTCCATCCCCAATAACCTTTTTTTAGACACTTCATTCGCCAAGGGTTCAGCAAATCAAGAGAAGAACGCAAATCCCTCGCCAAAACAGAAACGAAGGCCTGATCCGGGATGACAATTCGCCGCGGATTCTAACCTAACCATTTCCGTTGCGACATTCTGAGACTGTCGCGCCCAGGTCAGAGCGCCAGGACATGGGCCAGAGTCAAAACTCAAGCGCCGGTCTTCCACCCCACAGCGCAATGGCCAATTTCGAGGCTGAATCATTCATGGGTAATGCGCGGTCTGATCGTCACCCGAGTCATTGCAGCTTCTTCCATTCCAGGTTCTTTTCCCCTTTGAATTTCAGCAACCCGCCATTATCTGGATAGTAGTAAAAAGAAAGGACGTACTCATGTTTTGGGTCGTCGCCGGTGTAATGCAGGGTGTATAAATCCTCTTTATCGGCGTTCGAAAGATCGACGTTGGTCACAACATTAATCGTGTAAACCGAGGGACCGGTCTCGAAGAGAAGTGCGTGTTTCTTGATTTCCAAGGAGTTATATTCGTAGCCGGGCGTAGGGGTTTTCCACACGCCGATCAGAAAATCGGGCACATTATTGTTCTTGGGCGCTTGATGTTGCAAGTACAAGGGAGAGGTAAGCAAGAGGATCACAATGAAAATAATTCCCGCGCCCACGTTAGGGTGAATCTTGAACCGCTCGAGCTGTGCGGCATACCAATGGGGCACATTCTGCCAGACAGATCGTACCTGCGCGACAGGAGAGACCGCCCCTGTGGGTTCAGGTCTGAATGAACTTCCCAGCTCTTTTGCATCTTTATATGTCTGGCTTTGTTTGCCTCTGAAGAAGCGCGGGGCGGCGGGAAGTTTGAGGTCCTCCTGGTCTTTCAAGTCAAAGCCGGGCAAGCCACTCTTCGCGGTGGCGACGGAAGACTTCGGGCCCGGCAGGTGATCGGCCGGGAGTCCAAACTGAGGCTCCAAATCAAAGCTCGGCGAGAGATCCTCATGCCCTGCGCCATCTGCGTCAGTCTCAAGGGCCGAAGGCTGGACCTCTTCGCCAACACTGAAGTCATCAAAGTCCGTTGCGGAAGGGAGGACGTGATCGGCGCCGCCGCGCTCCACCGATTCCGATGACTCGATGTCAGCCGCACCAGCGCTGTGAGATTCCAAAGCTGAAGGATGCTCCAGGTGGCTCTCAGCGTATTCTTCCGCCGCAAAAGTAAGCAGCTCGCCTTCGTAGATCGCGCCGCTTTCCTCAGACGGTGATGCCGCCTGGAAACCTTCAACATCGCTGACCGGCGCATGCTGAAAAACGTCGCGGCCGCCGGGTTCGCCATGGCCCGTTATCTCGCCGCCGGCCAGATCGCTGATGTTAGTTTCACTGAGGTCCTCGGATTCAAGCAGGGACCGATAGGCCTGGTCAGCTTCACCGGAAACGCCTTCCAGGCCGGGCGGCACGAAGTGATGTGCTTCACTGGGAACCTGGGACTGAACATCCTGCGGCTCCTGATCAGGTTCGCGGCGGTCATTTCTTTCGGCGCCAATTTCGGACGCCTCGGTCGCGGCAGCCGCCAGCCTCCGTTCGGAGCGTGCGCCTCTGAGAGAATTGCGCTTTCGGCGGTTGTTTTTCCGCTTGTCCTTTGGGGCGGTGGCCTCTAATAGCGAGGCCGGCAATTCACCGGTGTCCCCCATATCGGAATCCGCCGAGCCGGGGGCGGGGGGCTGCGAATCTTCTGTACGGCGGTCATGGGGGTCGACGTCCTCACTGTTGCCCACCGCATCAATCGGGAGGCTGGTCTTGGCGGGTGCTCCCTTCCCTGCCTTGCGCCGGGTAGTGGTGTTTATTCTTCGGTCACGCGGCGCCATGTCTGGTTACCTCCGCTCCCGCGATGGCGGCGACCTTCTCCTCCGCGGTGACGTGTAGCGAGGCACGCGGCTCGGTGTGCGAAAGGGTCCCGGTCGAATCGGGGCCATCTTTTTTATCTTCCATCAACGAAGTAAAGGCTTCGATGACTTTAGGATCATATTGGGTGCCCGATCCGCTCTTAATGATCTCCATCACCTTGGGCAGCGGCATTCCCGCGCGGTAAGGACGGTCGGAAGCCATGGCGTCAAAGCAATCCGCCACCGCAAAAATGCGGGCATCAATACTGATCGTCTCTCCCGAGATTCCGGCGGGGTAACCTTTGCCGTTGAACCATTCATGATGTTCCAGAACGATGGGCAGCACATCCGCCAGCCCCGGTATCGGACGCAGGATGTGCGCTCCCATGCGGACGTGATCGCGCATGAGAGCCAGCTCTTCGGGATCCAACTTGCCGGGTTTGTCCAGGATGGTGGCGGCAGTGCCGATTTTTCCGATATCGTGCAGCAAGCCGCCGCGCTTCATCCTTTCAAGTCCCTTGTCGTTGTAGCCCATGTGGCTGGCGAGATCGCAGGCCAGGTCGGTCACGCGTTCCGAATGGCCGGCGGTCCATCCTGATTTGGCGTCAATGGCCCGCGCCAGCGCAGTGAGGGTTCCCACCTTGATCTGGTCCAGTCTTTCAATCATGAGGGCGCTGGAAAGTGCGACCGCCACCTGGTCCGCCATCTGGCGCGCCTGGGCGAGGTCGTCTTCGCTATAGACCGGAGAGCTCTTGTAACCCACATCGATGACGCCGGCCAGCTCGCTCTCCAGGAAAATAGGCAGCAATAACAGGGATTGCATGCCCAATTGCGCCAATGGAGCGAGATACGCCGGGAAGGGTTCGCCCACCTTGATCAATAAGCTCTCGGGATTGTCGCGCAACCGCGCCGTGTCCTGGCGATCAGCGTGCAGCGCTTCCGAGCCCTTGGTCAGCTCCCCGCCGGCGACGTAAGTTCGGGTTTGATTACCCTCCTCGGCGGAAAACAATGTCATAGCGGCGAGGTCACAGGGCAGCACCTGGGGGAGCCGGGCGAGGATCGTATCCACAATCTTTTCGCGATCGAGGGCGGAAAGCACGGCGCGGTCAATTTCCGATCGAGTATGAAGGGCGCTGAACTGTCTGCCCAGCCGCTGGGTCATGGAATTGAACGAAGTGGCGAGTTCCTCAAACTCATCGCCGCTGGTGACCAGCACCGGGCTGTCGAAATCGCGCATGGCGACTCGGCGTGTGCCTTCCTGAAGTTTTTCCAACGGCACCAGGCTCCGGCGGATTTGCACCGTGCTTACCAGCACCACTACCCAGAGGGCCATAAAGAAGACCAGGGGAAACGAGGTCTTGAAATTGGCCAGCGCCGCCAGGGCATCGGCCTTGGATTCGGTCACCAGAATCATCCAACTGGGAGCGCCAAAATCATGCCGCAGGGGAAGCAACCAGTAGCTCGCCAGCAAACTGTCTCCGTCGTGGTCAAACTCAAAACTTCCCTTGGCGGATTTACTTTGGCGCGGCGCTTCGTCGCGGAACGAAGACGGCATTCCCGCCGTGCAGAACAGGACCTGCTGCGCGCCGTCGAGGACGCACAATTCGGTTTGTGCCGGCAGGCTGTCAAGGTTCCACAGGTAGCTGGTGCTGATTTCCGCCAGGATAATGCCACGCTTGGGCTGCTGAGCATCCTGCAGGAAACCCATAAACACCCGCCCGTTGGACCCACGCTGGCTGCTGATGATGACTGCCGTCTTCCCCGAAAGAATGTGCTGGCGCTCGGCTGGCGACAACACCGGCGGATTTACAATACGCCCGGTAATGGGAGTGACCATTCCATCGTCGGCGATCTTCTCCAGGCCGGCAAAACGGGGTTCTGAGTTTTCGCCCAGGCGGCCCTGCGGCTCCGCCGGCTGCGCGCCGGTTGAAGTCGGCGAAGAAGCGAGTATCTTCATCTCCGTTTCCAGAAGATTCAGGCGGTCGTAGGTGGAAAGGCCCACGCTCTTGGTGGCTTGTGCCAGCCGGGAAAAGCTCTGTTGCTTAAGTTGGCTGGTGACCTGTCGATAGGACAGGAAGGCCAGCGCCAGGATCGGGAGTAGCGCGCACGCCACAAACAGCAATAGAATTTGCCGGGCTACTTTGCTGCGCAGGAATGTGGTCTCAATTTTCATGATTCTACTTTTCCTCAATAATTCGCGGCAAGATCCACAAAAGCTCCATCGTCGGCCCGAATCACGTCATCGTAGCTGTTCTTGTGGGTGATCGAGGGCTTGGTTAGGTGGTCAGGGCCGATGCTGTAAAGGTCATACTCTCCATTCATCGGCTTCAAAAATTTGTCCTTGCGAATCAGTCCTTTGCTGGTCGGATCGGCGTAGTTGACAAACACATAAGGAGACCCCCAGGGGTCCAGTAGATCTCCCCGGCCTACACTAATGAGGGAGTTGGTGGCCGGGAGGCTGCCATTAGAGATCTGATAGCTCAAAACGTCCGACTCTAGAGTGTGAATATCTCCGATGGCCCGCGCCACCCTGGCGTTTTGGACGGCCTGCATCATTCTGGGTATTGCGATGGCAGCGATAGTAAGGATGATCGCTACGACCATGAGCAGCTCAATCAACGAAAACCCCTGTTGTCTCGCCCCGGTAGATTCCAGCCGGGACTGGGTCGCAACCAGGCTGGAACCACGCGAACGAAACAGTTTGGCCGCTGCGCAACTGCCGATAGAGAAGCGTGAATCCAAATGATTCATAATCTTTCGATAAGCCTTGCAACCCCCGGCCCTGAATCCGCCAATTTCTTATGGTGGTTACGGTCCTCCACCGAATGACGATACCCCAGTCTTGTTGCAATCCCCGTCTTCATTGCGAGGCCTGCTTGCACCGGGCATCAGCGCGGCGCTGCCACCATTGAATGCCGAGCGATAGGGCTATAGAAAGTAGGATGGCGATCAGCGCCGCCGGGTAGTATCCCTGAAAAGAATTTTCCAGTGGCAACTGCCCACTCCCAGTGCGAATCGTATAGCTCGGTAACGAGTTGAAAAGCAACGGATCGAAAGTATCGATACGCCCCTGTGCGGTCATGTAGTGCGAAAAATTCCTGGCATAAGGAAGATAGGTCACATAAAGAACAACGCAAGGCACAAAAAGCATCAAGGGCATGTAGTTTTCGCCCACCGTCATGAGCTGCCATAACTTGCCACGCACGCCCCCGGCATGGCGCTGGGTGAGGTTGACATAGAGAACGCAGGTTAAGGTGACCACCAGAAAAATCATGACCAGTGGAGCGCAAAGACTGATGAGCAACACCGACCAGTTGTAGTTGTACGAGGCCGAAAATGTTGAATTTCCCATTTTGACTTCGCTGTCATTCCGCAGGCGCGCTAGCTCAAACTCCAAAGTTTCGCTTTCCGCATGCTTGCTGGTCTTTTGCAAAAGGGGAATGAGCCGCTTGTATCCCCTGCCGCGCACCGCATCTCCGGTTTCCTGCTCCTGGGAGCTGTGGCTACCCCGGCGCAAGCGCTCGCCGAAATGGGCAATCGCCCAGTATTGGGTCAGGGCATCGTCGGTGCGGCCTGCGGCCTCGGCCTGCGGTCCCAATTTCTTTTCCAGCAGGTTGGCATATTCGCTAATGTTGGCGAGGTCAGGAGTCGGCCACTCCTGGGCGTAGTAAATCATGGTTGCCGGATAATCCCAGTGCTGCCGGCGCAGCACGGCACGTTCCAGGTCGAACCGCGGCACCGCATAATACTCGTAGCTGGGCTTGGCAAAGGCCTGTTGCATCGCCTCCCGCCAAGCGGGCTGGTCGGCCAGCCCCGCCAGCAGACCGATATCCAACTTGGTGTGGACCGGTCCGGTGGCGGCGTGGGCATAACGAATCAGGTCCCCTTGCAACAGATCGGGAGTGGCGTTGGTGGGGGCCCAGGCTGCCAGCACAACGTCCCACTTCCGCACCTGGTCAGCTACCTCGCTGCCTCCCCACACCGGGCGTAACTGGTAGGCCAGGGGAAGGTATATCCAGGTGAGACTAGGGTCACGAGCCACTGCCTGTTCAGCCAGGCTGCGGATGGTTGCGTCGTCAGTGAGGGGCAAGTGCAGGGCGACAAAGGCCATTTCCTGGGCGTTTCCGCTAAGTTGGGCGCGCTTGGAAAGGTCGAGTAATTGGGCATCTGGAATTTTGCCCTGGGTCTGCGCTCCCGTCCCCGCGACCCCGATGAGCGGCGCCAGCAGGGCTTGACGAAACTCCGGATTCAAAAAAAAGCCAGGGACAACATCAGGAACAATAAGCTGATAAATCGGGTGCGACTCATTCATGCTCCTGAATCTAAGCTGGGCGGCAAGTCCGCGAACCAATTACCGCGCGGGGGTAGGACGACCGCTTAAACGCCATCCTAGTAACCCGAGACCAGTACCGGCAAGTGTCGAAAGTAACGTCTATGAGCGGGCGGAACTTGCCTTTGCGGTTTAGTTTAGACGGTTCCGTGATTGGTAAACGGAGCACCGGCACTGCGATCTACATGGACACCAGGCCGGCAGATTGCCTGCAGATCTTAAGTGAACTGAGAGGAGTTGAATCGCAAGGTTGCTGGGTCACTGCCGACATCCTGATGAGTACGCCCAATACCAGTTTCCTCGTTGCGAGGCTTCACCGAGCCCTTCTACCTGGGCTTGCTGACACTGGACGATTTTTCGACGTTGGTGTCAGGCGCGGCGCTCCATTCTGAGAATGAACCGTCATACATCGAGACGTCATAGCCGAGATATTTCGCCGTGAAATAGTCGTGCGCAGCCTGGATTCCACTGTGACAGTAGGTGACGATCTTCTTCCCCGGAGTCGCTCCCGCGTCCCGGTACAGCTTCCGCAATTCCGGCACTGGACGGAGCACGGGGTTCTCTTTGCTGACCACACTCTGCATCCAGTAAAGACTGGCGGCCCCGGGAATATGTCCCGAACGCTTGTCATCCGCGGTGCCGTCGTACTGCGCGCGCGGACGGGCATCGATCACCACCACTGACGATGGTGGTTTGCCTGCCTCCTGGGAGAGGTCGCTCATGACCGGGAGAACCACCAGGGCGGAGGGCTGGATCTTGAGGGTGAGGGTTCCGGTTTCCACTTTGGGAATGTCCCGGGTAACTGGCCGTTTCTCGGCCATCCACTTTTCCATCCCGCCATCGAGCAGGGCGGCGTGATCTCCATGGCCCAGATAATCGATTGTGAAATAGGCGCGCGCCGCCAGCAGCCCGGAACCATCTCCATAGAGAATGATGCGTCGAAAATCGCTCGCTCCCGCGCGCTGCAATAACGCTTGCAGGGTTTTGGCGGGGCGCAGTTCGTTGGGTACACCCGCCCGCGTCTCGGCAATCTCATCCAGCGCGATGAACCGCGCCCCGGGAAGATGGGACTCGGCATAATGCGAACGGTCACGTCCGACTTCGATGATGGCGACCGAGGGGTCGCTGAGATGTTGCGCGAGCCACTGGGTCGAAACCAGCATCTCGGAGCGCACACGGGGCTCAGTCGTGGTCTGGGGATATGCGGCGCTGGAAAGCAAGAACGAACCCAGGAATAGCGCGAGGACCATACTCTTATGCGAGCCTGCTGCACCGGGACAACTTGAAGAACGTTGCCGACCAATTTGCATTTGAGGTTCTTACCCTTTCTGAAACTTTGCGTCGAACCACGCCCTCCCCAATTCTACCGACTTACGAGCCCAGCCATCTGTGCCCGCCTTCTCCATCAGACCGGCCGCGCCCATCGTCCTGTGCTTAAGCCAGACCAGTCCTTTCGCGCAAGCTCGCGGAGATCCACAGCGGGCGTAAAAGGACAATTCCTCCCGGTGGCACGTCATGTCGCTGTTCGTGAGCGGCACGGCGCAAGGGTTCCGCAAAACGAAACACTCTGGCGTATTTTCCGGTGACCCTGTTCGCGCGGAGTATGATGTGCCCATCATGCGCCCTTATTCTCTAATCGTGGTGCTCTTTCTGGGTTTTGGGTTTCTCCCCGGCGCGGCCGCTGCCGACAAGTGGACTGAAGTAAAATCCCCGCACTTCACGGTGTTTACCGACGCCGGCGAAAAGCGCGGGCGGGATGTTGCCCTGCGGCTCGAACAGATGCAGGCGGTGTTCGGCGTGCTCATGGGCAAGAAGGACGTGACCCTCTCGGTCCCGCTGCAGGTCCTGGCGTTTCGCAACAATAAAGGATTGAAGCAGGTGGCCCCGCTGTTCAAGGGCAAGCCGGTTGACCTGGCCGGTTTGTATGAGAAGGGAGCGGACCAGAATTTTATTGCCCTGGACTTGAGCTCGGAGGCCGGCTGGCCGGTGGTCTTTCACGAGTACGCGCATCTTCTGCTCAACTCCAACTTCCCGCCAACCCCCCTGTGGTTCGACGAGGGATTCGCGGAATTTTATTCATCCATAAAACTTACCGACAAGCTTGTAGAGGTGGGCGGGATTCCGGATACGGAGAAATACGTTTTCCAGTCAGGGGGATCGCTCATGCCGGCCTCCACCCTGCTCAACGTGCAGCATGAGTCGCGTATCTACAACGAAAACGGGGACGCTCGCAACATGCTCTATGCGCAATCCTGGCTGGTAGTCCATTACATGTTCGACAATAAAAAGCTGCCCGCGCTGCAGCAATATTTCGATCTTACGATGAACCAGAAGATGCCGGTCGAACCGGCTTTGCAAAGGTCATTCGGCTGGAGCTTCAAGCAATTCGATCACGAGATGAGCGCTTATCGCGACCACGGTAATCTTTCCTATTACTCGATGGCGGCGCCGGCTAATATGCAGAGCGTGACCTATACGGCACGATCCATGGAGGACGCGGGGGCGCTGGGCGCCGTCGCCGACATGCATTTCAGCAGCCCCGATTATCGCGACAAGGCGATCGGTGAGTACGAGCAGGTGTTGAAGCTTGATCCGCATAATACCTCTGCCCAACGAGGGCTGGGCTACGCTTATATGTCGCGCAATGACCTTGATGCCGCCGAGCCTCATATCGCGGAAGCGGCCGCATCCGGCGGCAAGGACCCGATGGTTCATTACTATTACGCCATGCTGCTGTCGCGCCGCGGCATGAATGATCCTGCCGACCGAGAGAAGATACAGGCGGAGGCGCAGAAGGCGATTGCCCTCAACCCTGAGATGGCCGACGCTTACAATCTGCTGGCCATTGCTTTGAACCAGGCCCACGATCTACCCGGCGCAATCCTGAACCAGCGGAGGGCCATTGAGCTCAAGCCCCGCGAAGAGATGTACCAGGCCAACCTGGCCGGGTGGTATCTGAACGCGCAAAAATATGATGAGGCTGAGAAGATCCTTACCCGGCTGCGCGGCAGCGACAACCCGGCGATCGCCCAGAACGCCGCAAGTCAGTTGGAGATGCTGAACGGCTCCGGTGTAAGAAACCAACCGGAGCGCGTTGTGATCCTTCGGCCCGAAACCAGCGTCCAGGACAACTCCGCCAAGCCGGTGGCGCCGGTTTCCCTCGAGGGCGGCGCCGTTCTTATGATCCGCGCCAGCGGGACGATCATTAAGGTGGATTGCGGCGGGCAAGGCGCAACCATCCAGCTCAAAACCGACAAAAACATTTTGCAGCTGAGCGCCCCCAACCGCGAAGATATCAGCCTCATCGGGACCGATAAACTCTCGTGTTCGTGGAGCGGCCAGAAAGCCCGCGCCACCTATCGTCCCGACAAGACCAATAACGCCATGGGCACCCTGGTTACGCTTTCAGTGTTCTGAATCGGTAGCAGCTTCCCGGTTATTCATCGAAGGGCAGCGGATCTCTGACCACTCTATGCTGCTTGCTTCTGCGTTCGGCGGCGCTCTACCCCGTCCAGCGCGCGCCACAGCATCCGTGCGGCATTTTCCGCTGCATCAAGGGCTGTTTCTGCGGCTTGGGGAAGGGGTTCTATCCTCTGCCACAACTGCTCTTGCCACACCTGAGAATGGTAAACGTCCGCCGTGACATGCAGGGTGAAATAGGCGCAGGTATGCTCAT
The DNA here is from genome assembly GCA_038210375.1 of Terriglobales bacterium. Classification (GTDB taxonomy): domain Bacteria; phylum Acidobacteriota; class Terriglobia; order Terriglobales; family Acidobacteriaceae; genus JBBQWT01. The sequence goes on from JBBQWT010000006.1 coordinate 111,983, forward strand.
CAGCCCCATATTGCACTTGCAGGCCACGGGCCTTCTCTTTCGCGATTCGTGGCGCCTGGGATTCATAGGCGTAGAAAGCTGCTAAAGCTTCCTCCGGCGTTCCCGCCGCTGCGACGCCATGGAAATATGACGTTAACTCACTCATCTCACGAATCGGGATGTGCGCCTGCAGCTCCCGGTGCGATCCCATTCCTTCGGCGAAATCACGCCACAGGTCAGAATGTTTTGCGGCATGGCTGCACCGTGCCCCATCAGTTCCCTCTTCGTCGGCCATGTTGGCTAAAAGTTCGCGGCGCAATTCGCCGTCGTCCAGGCGGTCGGCAAGCTCTGCCAGGTAGGTGGGAAACGCGTCTACGTGATGGAAGTAATCCTGCGCGTATTCCTTCAGATCGTCACGCGTAAGTTCGCCCGCGCTCCAGGCCAGGTAAAAAGGGTGACAAAGCAAATCATGCTTCGCGATCCTTGCATTCATCTGTTGAAAAAAATTCTCTCGATTCATAATCCCTCCAGGAGTTCCCTAATATACGAAGCTGGAGTAGCTTGTGGCAAGACTGACGTATTAGCTGCGGCGCCATTATCGTCGCCAGAAGATTACAAGCAACCCTCTGGAGTAGACTTAGGACAAGCTGTAACCTTAGGCATCGTCCCTCCCTCCCACGGAGATCTAGATATGAACCGTTTCTTACTAGCGCCATCTTTATTCCTGCTAGGTGTTGCTTCTGTTTCCGGCCAGGTTTTGCAGACGCGGCCCTCACCCGCCAACGGTGCGGCGCAACCGCCCGTTGCCGGCGCAGTTACTAACTCAAAAGAGCCGCTCTCGGTGCCCTTGACCGTGCCCGCGGGTATGCCGCTGAAAATTGTTCTCGATACGGAAGTGCGCATCCGTATCGCGGGGCAAGCCGTACACGGCAAGGTGGTCGAGCCCGTCTATGCTTTCGACAAGCTGGTGATTCCCGCGGGCAGCCTGGTGAGCGGCAAGATTTCCGGCATCGAGGGGCCTTCGCGGAAGAAGCGCGCACTGGCAGCGATGGATGGCAATTTCTCACCGCACCGCGAGGTTCAGATCGAGTTTGATGACTTGCAACTCGCCGACGGACGGCACCTTCCGCTTAGCACCATAGTTTCTCCTGGTTCGCAGGCAGTGCTTCAATTTGTTCCCGCCAGCGGCACTCACCCGAGCGTGCTTCAGGCAGGCAAGGGTCTGGCAACGCGGCAAATCAGCGCCGCCGGGAAAGAACTCAGGCGCGAGTGGGAAATGGCCCGCAGCCAGGTACGCGAGCCGGGAAAATTTCACCGCCTCGAACGCTATGGAGTCGCCCAGCTCCCTTACCATCCGCAATACATCGAAGCGGGGACGGCGTTCAACGCCGAGCTGCAACAACCACTGGATTTTGGAACTGAACAGGTTCCCATCTACGCCGTCGCCAGCATTGGCACGCCGCCGCCGGGCGGCAGCATGGTACATGCCCTGCTGGTTACTCCGTTGAACTCCGCCACTACCAGGAAAGACGATGTGGTCGAGGCTATCCTCACCCAGCCCTTGTTTGCTTCGGGCCAGTTGTTGCTGCCCCAGGGGAGCAGGTTGAGGGGCGCTGTGTTACAGGTACAGCCGGCGCGCCGCTGGTCTCGAAACGGGCAATTGCGCCTGGTTTTTCGCGAGGTGGCGCCGCCCAACGGATTTCAGCAGAAAATCGAAGCTAACCTCGATGGCGTTGAGGTTGCCAAAGATGCCAACCTTTCTCTTGATTCCGAAGGTGGGGCGCAGGTCAACTCCCCGCGAACCCGCTATTTGAAGACAGCTCTGGCCGTCGCGCTTGCCGCCACCGCTTTTTCCAATGATGGCGAGTTACGCGAGCATGGCAATGTGGGAGGAGACGCTGCCAATGGCGCATCCGGCTTCCGCTTGCTGGGTACCATTGCAGGCACCCTCGCGCATTCCCGTGTAGTCAGCTCAGGGTTCGGCATTTATGGAGCGAGTATGTCTGTCTACTCCCATTTTATTGCGCGCGGGCGTGAGGTGATTTATCCCAAGGACATGATGATGGTGGTCAGCCTGGGCGCCCGGGATGACCACCCGCCGGCACCGGCGCCCACCGCCCCCAGTGTCCATGATTGACGTGTAATCAATGCCGCGAATATTGCTCGATTGATTTCGCTGAGAGTGCCCCTGCAATTCCGATTTGGGGCAGGTCCTTATTGGGAATCTTCAGAGGTTTTTTAATGTAATAAATCGCACTACAAATTAAGGAGAATGTGATGAATAAAGTTGGCGCTTTCAGTCTCACCGCGGTAATGATCGCTGGTTTATCCACAGCGCAGGCCTTCGAAAAAAAGATTGCCAAAGCCCAGCTACCAGCAGCGGTGCAGAAGACCGCCGCGGAGCAAAGTCAAGGCGCCACCATCGTTGGCTACTCGACAGAGAAGGAGAAGGGCGTAACCCTGTATGAAGTGGAATTGAAAGTCGACGGCCACACCAAGGACGTGACCATGTCCGCCAGCGGCCAGGTGGTGGAAGTGGAAGAGGAGGTCGCCTTCCACTCGTTATCGCCTGAGGTGCAAGCAGGCCTGAAGGCGGCTGCTCACAAGGGCACGCTGGGCAAGGTGGAATCTCTCACCAAGGGAGGCAAACTGGTTGCTTATGAAGCCCAAGTCAAAAATGGCGCCAAAAAATCGGAGGTCCAGGTGGGACCGGATGGCGGCAAACTAGCCCACGCAGAATAATTCACCACACTTGCCCCATGTAAGGCCGCCTCCGGGCGGCTTTTTTGTTTTGACCTCGCCCATAGCGACTGCCACTAGCACTGGTTGAGATCTGGACCGAAGCTGCTTCGTGCCCTATGTCAGGCACAGGGCACGAAAGCAAGCGGCGATTACCTAAAAGATCAGCCGCGGACCGTACGTCATCAGCACGGGCGGTAGAGGTTAGAAAGGCTATTTCTTTCCCCCTTCCACTGAAATTGCGGAGGGATACGGCGAGCTAATCCTCAAGTTCGTTCTGAGTTGTAATGAGAGTGCGGAGGGAATGAGGCCAGGAATGAATTCGGGTTTCACACAGTGTTGGTCGGTTGAAGCCTATGATGGGTAAGGTGCCTATGATCTCTCCTTACGGCGTTGAAATTATTGAAAGCTGCCTTACCTGCAAGGCACGCACGGATTTTCTCTTTTGCGATCTTCAGCCCGCTACCCTGCAACTGCTGGAGACGATCCATTCCGTAGCGACCTATCCCAAGGGCGCCTTACTCTTTCTCGAGGGGCAGCCTGCCCGGGGAGTCTTTGTCCTATGTCACGGCCGCGCCAAGCTTTCGACATCATCGAGCGACGGCAAGACCCTGATCCTGCTCCATGACCGCGCCGCCCTGGAAAAACTGGTTAGCTGCTGATCGCCCCAGGATGCTCACATCTTGAGGTGATTTTCATCCCAGCTTTGCCCCTGTCGTCCTCTGCAAAACTCGGGACCGCTACTAGTAAACGGTCCTGACACTCGGTTCGCGTTCCCAAATGCGGCCCTTGGCCGCAGTCTTGATATAAGCGTCCGCCGCCATCCCCTTGAGAACCCCGGCGTCGGCCACAACCCCCGCGGCATCCAGCAGTGGCTGGGCGCCCGGCGTCGCGCCGATCACCTTAAGATGAGCAAAGGCGTCGTGGACCCAGGCCACAGCTGCCGCTTCGGTGGACAACAACTTGCCACCGGCCTCCGAGAGAACGACATAAACCGTGTCAAAAAGAACCGAGGGCCCGCCCGCCAACTGGAAGTCTGCCTCGAAGTGCCTCCCGTCTTTGACGATGGCTCCGCCCACCTTGGGAGCGATCAATTTGAAGTTAGCGCCAGCTTTCTTAGCGGCTGCTTTCAACGCAGTAATGAGACTTCCGTCAGACCCGTCTGCAAACAAACAACCCACGGTACGCCCCTGCAGCGTAGCCTTCGCTTTTGCCAGAATGCTTAGGGCGGGCGAGGCAGGCAACCTTTCACGCACAGCCACGCTGGTCGGCACCGCCTTGACCGCACCCTGCATGCCCAGGCCTGTGGCCACGCGTTTTGCGATCCTGGGATCAACGTTGGCCAACTGGCCTACCATGCGTTCGCGCACCGCTTTCGTCTCCACCTTGCTCAGCTCAAAGATGAAGGCGGCAACGATGTGGTTCTGTTCGGTCTTAGTTTGCGAATAGAAGAATTGGTTAGCTTGCGAGAAGTGATCGGCAAACGATTCCGCGCGAATCCGCAACTTCACGTCGTCGATGGCTTCCGCGAATGAGGTGAACCCGGCGGCGGGAGAAGGTCGCGGCGAATCCGATTCGAGAGAATTGGGCGAGTAGGACACTCGTCCCGCCTGGGGAAGGGTCTGCATGTGTCCATCGCGCTGCATGTTGGCAAAGGGACACTGGGGAGCGTTGACCGGAATCTGCTGATAGTTAGGACTCCCCAGGCGGGAGAGCTGCGTATCGACGTAAGAGAAAAGTCGCCCCTGGAGGAGCGGATCATTGCTGAAATCGATACCAGGAACAACGTTGCTTACGCGAAAGGCTACTTGCTCAGTTTCGGCGAAGAAGTTGGTCACATTGCGGTTGAGAACCATGCGGCCGATCACCTTCAACGGCAGAATCTCTTCCGGAATGAGCTTGGTTGCGTCGAGGACGTCAAAGTCATATTTATCCGCGAACTTCTCATCAAAGAGCTGGACCGCGAGTTCCCACTCGGGAAAGCTGCCCTCGGCGATGGAATTCCACAGATCGCGGCGGTGGAAGTCGGGATCAGCGCCGGAAATCTTCACCGCTTCATCCCAACAGACGGACGCCATACCCAGTTTGGGTCTCCAATGAAACTTCGCGAAAGTGGATTTGCCGCTGGCATTGACCAGACGGAAAGTATGGACGCCGAAGCCCTCCATCATCCGCAATGACCGGGGGATCGCCCGATCCGACATGATCCACATGAGCATGTGGGTGCTCTCAGGCATGAGAGAAACAAAGTCCCAAAACGTATCGTGGGCGGACTGCGCCTGCGGGAAGCCGCGGTCCGGTTCCTGCTTCACGGAATGAATCAGATCGGTGAACTTGATAGCGTCCTGAATGAAGAACACCGGGATATTGTTTCCCACAAGGTCCCAATTTCCCTCGGAGGTGTAAAACTTCACCGCGAACCCGCGCACATCGCGAGCCAAGTCGCTTGATCCCATGTTTCCCGCCACCGTGGAAAATCTCACGAACACCGGAGTTTTCTCGCCCACCCGGTTCAAGATTCCGGCTTTGGAAGTCCCGCTTAGAGAATGCGTCAATTCAAAAAAGCCGTGGGCTCCCACTCCGCGAGCGTGGACGATCCGCTCCGGAATGCGCTCGTGATCGAAGTGCTGCGTTTTCTCAAGCAGGAATTGGTCCTCTAACAGCGATGGGCCGCGCTGGCCGGCCTTGAGAGAATTTTCATCGTCGGAGGCGATCGTCCCCGTCTGGTTGGTCATCGCGGGATGCGTTCCGCCCGCTATTTGATGAATCTCGCCTCCCTCGCCAATCACTTGGTCTTTCGCGACGGTCTTACGAATCACCTGCTTCTTCATGGGAGAGATCTCGGGTCTTCAGATTTGGGGTGGGAAAGGTTGTTGCAAGTTTGTAAGAAGCCTAACAGGTTCGCGCCGCGACCGGTAAAGGCGGCGCTAGCGGTCATATTTGTAGTTGGGCGCCAAAGCTGGCAACGGAATCAGAAGGAATCACATTGTGCCTTCGAATGAATGAACAAGAGGCTGGGTTTTTGGCCGCAGCCTCTCGCCGGTTGGGTTTCGATTAAATGGTCTTGATGGCGCCGTTCAACCCATTGGGGAAGAAGCCGCCGCTGCTGGTTCCCGCGGTGGTGCTCGCGTACACGATGGAAAGCACCTGGGAAGTGGTGCGCTTGATGGCGAGGGCATTGGAATCCACGCCAAAATACCTGGTGGGGGAGGGCGGAACGTCCAATGAATCGAGCGCTGCCGGCTTGGGGGCAATGCCTTTTTGAATCATCAGCAGGCGGATGTTCCCGGTGTGTAACGCTTCGGTGCCCAGGATCTGGGCCGCGGTCTGCAGGTTGTTCCCGGTCAAGAGCGTTGCCGCGCCCGCATAGGCGCTGACGCCGGTGTCTTCGAAATCACGTGACAGCTGCAGAAACTCGGTGTCATTGGCGAAACCGAAGCCTAGAGCGTCGAGCTTGATCGCCGGCTTGGGCACCGCCGCGCTACCCAGGGCGTTGCGCAGAAGGCGCACGTGCTGAGTCTCATCGAAGGTAATTTCCTGGGCGACGGCTTTCACCGTCGGGTCGGTAAATGGAACCAGGGTTCCACCGGTGGTGGCCCCTGTGGCTGCGCCGGTGTCGGCCGCGGAAAGAGTTCCGCCCGTGGTTGCCCTGATATAGAACTCCGCTTCAAGGTACTCGAGGTTCAACGCGAAATTTAGAACGTCGGCCTCGGAAGCGCCGGCTGCCATGGAACTGCTGCTTAAGCATCCGTTAATGACGCTGACTCCCAGCACGGCCACGCTTCCCATGCCTACCCGCTCCATGAAGGTGCGGCGGCTGAGGGCGCGCTTGTAGCGAATCATATTGAGTTCCTGGGCGATTTGTTCGGAGGTTTTTTCCTCTACTGGCGGCGCTATGATTCCATTACGCTTATTTTTGAATGACATGATTTCCTTTCTCGATTGTCTTTGTTGCTGCGATGCATACGAGGAAGTACGGCAGCCGGATCACTCGAAAACAGGATCTGCACGGTTTTGTTGATGGCGTGAACTGAAAGTTATTGCCTTGGGAAGGGGCTAATCTGTAGGAAATAAGGGCGCTACCCGTTAAATGGATGACCGCCGGACTTCGTGAGGTCAAACAGATCATTACCAAAAGCGGGTCAACAGCAAGCTATGCGAATCCAAGCTCCAGATCAGTAGAACTTTCTCGCTGTTCCCGGTTTTGAATATTCAGCGCCAAACAACATTTCATTGCGAAATCTCCGCGGTCTGTTTCCGCGCCACGGGTCGCCCTGAATTCGCTTTTCCAATCAAGGAGATTTACCCATGTTCGAAGGCTTGTTTCAACCGATGCACTTGATATTTTTGGCGGGTCTCGCCCTTTTCCTGTTTGGTCCCAAAAAATTACCGGAGCTGGGCAAGGGGCTGGGAGAAGGCATCAGAAGTTTCAAGACTGCCTTCAATCCCGAAGCAGAAAAGAAAGTCGTGGCCGCCCCTGAGGAGAAGCCGTGACTTTTGATCTCTTATTTATCGTGGCCCTGGCCGCGTTGATCGTGGGCCCCAGGAAAGCGGTAGAGATGGGGAAAGACTTTGGCAGGTGGAAGGCAAAATTCGCCGCTCTCACCGGCGATTTGCGATCTACCCTGGAACAGGAATTCAAGGCCCTCGAAGCGGAAACGCCGTCGTTGCAAGCGCCTTCGCCTCAGCTGGATTCACCAATCACTTCAGTGGCGCCCGTTCGCGAAAACAGGGTGGCGGAGAATGGAGACAATGAGGGCGTGGCTCCGGGCAACCCGCTTACGGTCGCTGGTTCCACAACTGGCGGGCAGTTTCCCGGCAGTCATCACTCTTCCCCGGCCAATCAGTAGCGCGCAATCGAAATTAAGAAACCAGCCCCCCTGCTGGGTCCCTGTCCATGGCATTGCAATAATATTGCACTCGCAAATCACTCCGAACTTCTGATCGCAACATCTGTAGGTGGTTAGGGGCGAGAATCGAAAGGCTTCTAAATCGTGGGCACGATTTCGTCGTGGATCGAGGTGGTGATCAGCAGCAGGCAGCCTTTTTCGGAATAGCTCTCGGTATGGGTGGTGCCGCCTTCGGCGCGGCAGTAATCTCCCTGCACTAATTGCAGGTCTTTGAATTTTAAATCTCCCGCGAGCATATATACTTCTTCGACTTCGGCGTGGTGATGGGCGGGGTAGCTGACTCCTGGTTGCAGGCGCACGAGGTTGGTGGAGGACATTTTTTCTTTGTCCAGAAACAGGGGCTTGATCCATACTCCCTGCACCGGACCGGCCTGCCAATTCATCTCCGCCGACCGCACTACCAGCAAACCCAATTGATCAAACACAATGGCTTTCTCCGCGGGATGCGGCTTCGCTTCAACTGGTTTCTGCAATTGGGCGCGCAGGCGCTCGCGCAATTCGGCGCTGGGGACTTGAGGATTTTGCAGCGACAGTTGGGCGATCATCTCCTCGTGCTGCAGCAGTAGTTTCTTGCAGGAGGCGCAACCGGCGCTTAGGTGGTTCTCGAATTCCCTGACCTCATCAGGATCCAGGAGGGCGAGCAGATAGAGCTCCGCCGAGCCGCAAATTTCGCCGGGCGCGCCCTGCATCCTTTGTATCGACCTGGTGCTCATCTTGACGACCGCATACCGTTCACCATTTCGGGCCCGCGACCGCCCGTTGTACATCTGTTTTAGTCAGGCCGCTTGCGCCGCGAGTAATTTACGAACTGAATTCATGGCCAGCCGGATTCGGGATTTCACTGTGCCCAGTGGGATGCCGATTCTCTGGCTGATCTCAACATGAGTCAACCCCTGAAAGTAGGCCAGGTCAAATACCTGCTGTTGTTCGGCGGGCATGGAGTTCATCACCTGCACCACTCTGCCCAGGAGTTCCGAACATTCGGCGCTGTGGCATTGCCTGGCCCCGGCTACGCCATCGCGTTCCAGCAGTTCCACCTCATTCCGGCGGCGCCTTAAATAATCGATGGCGCGATGGCGAGCGACGGTAATCAGCCACCCTCGCAGGCTTCCGCGCAACGAGTTAAAAGAGTTAGGGTTGTTCCACAGATTGAGGAAGACGTCCTGCACCACTTCTTCTCCGGCGGCAAAATCCTTCAAGACGTGGGTCGCGACCGACAGCAGGATCGAAGAATAACGGTCATAAAGCAAAAGGATGGCTTCTTCATTACCTTTTACTACTTCTACGATCGCATGATCATCGGTGGAATCGAAATTTAAGACGGAAGAAGACAATGGGGGAATTTCCAGCGGCGTTTCAATTAGCTCTTGCTGGGCCGCTCTGCCATGGGACCGGTACTCTCTATCAACGATAGATGGCCTCAGAGGAGGTCCAGGTTGCCTTCGCCTGAATGTTGATAGGACGAAAAACTTCCCGGGCGGGGTTGCCGATGGGCGGGTCGCCACCTTATTTCTTTTTTCGGGCAGGCTCGCTCATCAATAATCTCCTGGCTTGGAGAAGGGACCGGCGATGATCTTTGCCGGTCACCGGATAACTCAGCTTGAGTGATTTTAGTTTTTCGATGATCACGCCGGCGACGGCGGCGCGGGTCAGCCATTTGTGGTCGGCGGGGATGATGTACCACGGCGCCCAGTCGGTGCTGCTATGGTTGAATGCGTCCTCGTAAGCATTCATGTATTCCTGCCAGCGGGAGCGCTCTTTGATGTCTCCCACTTCAAATTTCCAATTCTTGTCGGACAAATCAATGCGCTCGATCAAGCGGCGTCTCTGTTCCTCCGGGGAAATGTTGAGGAAGAACTTCAAAACCACCGTGCCGTTCCTGGCCAGGTGTTTCTCAAAGTCTCTGATCTCTTCCAGCCTGCGTTTCCAGACGTTTTTCCCCTTGGCTTCGGGCGGAAGCCGTTGCAGCTCAAGAATTTCGGGATGCACCCGAACGATCAGCACTTCCTCGTAATACGACCGGTTGAAGATGCCGATTTGGCCGCGTTCCGGCAGGTCCTTCACGGTGCGCCACAGAAAATCGTGCTGCAGTTCTTCAGTCGAGGGCGTCTTGAACGAGTGCACATGGATACCCTGCGGGTTGAGACCAGACATCACATGGCGGATCGCGCCATCTTTTCCGGAAGCATCCATGCCTTGCAGAATAATGAGCAAAGCGTGCTTATTCTCCGCGTAAAGCACTTGCTGATACTTCGACAGCCGTTCAATATCCTGCTGCAACGTAGCCGAAGCTTCTTCCTTGTTCTTGAACGGCCCGGTGGACGCGGGGTCGTAGTCTTTCAGGCGAATCTTCTTTCCCGGGGGAACGATGAATTTGTCGTGGTCCATAGGTATTTTTACCCGCTCGAACGAACCGGAGTTGACGAAGCTGTTCGACCGCGATCGAGCGCCGCCCTCGCGTGCGCACCACAAAATATTGCCAAGTGTATTGCAATTCGTCAAACCGTGGATAATCGCTGCCAGATTCCGCCCCGCTCCCGGAAGGCGATTGGAGCAGAGCGAGGGCTTCAGTCAAGCCCGGCGGCGTGGTCCGCATGGTGGGAAGTGCCGGCGGGTTCGCCGACTCCCACGTTTTAGCAAGGGACCGCGCTATGCGGTGGTGTCCTAATTTGAAAATAGGACACTACCCGCTATGCATCAGGTGAGTTGAAGCGCGACGGCGCAATTTCGCGGAACAGGCCCCGCCGCGCTTCGTTGACCAGCCAATGCTGCCTCCGTAAGATGAAGCGTCCCGAAAGCCACGGATTTTCTGATGATCGGCCTCACCATCTCCCACTACCGCATAGTCGAAAAACTCGGCGGCGGCGGTATGGGCGTCGTGTACAAGGCCGAGGACACCGAGCTGGGCCGCTTTGTGGCGCTGAAGTTTCTTCCCGAAGATGTGGCGCAGGATCAGCAGGCGCTGGAACGTTTCCGCCGAGAAGCGCGCGCGGCTTCGGCTTTGAACCATCCCAACATCTGCACCATCTATGAAATCGGCAAGGATGGCTCCCAGACCTTCATCGCCATGGAGTGCCTGGAAGGCGTGACTCTGAAGCACCTCATCGCAGGACGTCCGTTGGCGACAGACACTTTTCTCTCCATCGCCATCGATATCGCCGACGCCCTCGATTCCGCCCATGCCAGGGGGATTGTTCATCGCGACATCAAGCCCGCGAACATCTTTGTCACCAGGCGAGGGCCTGCCAAGATCCTCGATTTCGGTCTGGCGAAAATTGCCACCCCAGCCAGTTCTTCGAGCCAGATGGCATCGGCGAACACCGTGTCGGGGATGGACGATCAGAACCTGACCAGTCCGGGAACGATGTTAGGCACGGTGGCTTATATGTCCCCGGAGCAGATTCGGGCGAAAGAACTGGATGCCCGAAGCGATCTGTTCTCGTTCGGCGCGGTGTTGTACGAGATGGCGTCAGGCACCATGCCGTTCGAAGGGGCAAGCTCCGGGGAAATATGCGGCGCCATCCTGCACCAGCACCCGCGGCCGGCCCTGGATCTCAATCCCCAGCTTCCCGCACAAATTGAAATGATCATCGACAAGGCCCTGGAGAAAGACCGTGATCTGCGCTATCAAAGCGCGGCGGAAATGCGCGCCGACCTGCAGCGGCTGAAGCGGGATTCCACCTCGGGGCGGCCTGGCGCCGCGCTATCCGGAGCTGGTACTGCATCTTCGGCGGCGGCCGGCAGCGCTCGCCTTCGCCGTGAGGCTGCCATCGCGCCCATCCCGAGGGCTAACCGGAAGAATTGGGCATTCGCGGCTGGCGGCTTGGGCCTTCTCATCATAGCGTCTCTCATCTATATGGAATCTCGCCCTCAACCGCCGCCCCGGGTATCGGGCTACGTCCCACTCACCCACGACGGTCATCGCAAGGGCTTGGTCGGCACCGACGGGGCACGGATTTTCTTCAATGAATATCCCGCATCAGTCCCTCTCGTCGCGCAAGTATCCAGCTCCGGTGGCGAGGTCGCGCACGTCTCCGTTTCTTCGCCGACCATGACATTGCTCGCAGTCTCTCCCGACGGGGCAAACCTGCTGGTGGCGGACGAGGTGGGCCAGACTGCGTTCCGCGGGCCACTGTGGGAAGTGCCGGTGCTCGGCGGCTCCCCGCGCAGATTGGGAGAAGCCGCTGGCCAAGCCGCTGCCTGGTCTCCTGATGGCCAGAGGATCGTTTACACCGACGGGCACGATTTGTTCGTGGCAAAGGGCGATGGTTCTGATCCTCACAAACTCGTCACCGTGCCAGAAACTGCGTACTACCCCGCATGGTCGCCGGACGGAACCGTGATTCGATTCAACGCCGGGGTGGTCGGGGCCTTGACGCCGAGCGGCGAGCTTTACCAGGTCTCGGCCGATGGCACAAATCTGCATCCGCTGCTTCCCCACTGGCACAATCCTGACGACGAGTGTTGCGGCCAATGGACTCCCGACGGAAAATATTTCGTTTTTCAGTCCCAGGGAAAATTCTGGGCCCTCGCGGAAAAAGGAAACAACTTCGTAAAATCCCCTGCCCAACCCGTTCAGTTGACCTCCGGCCCCATGAATTTCTCGACTCCCTTACCCAGCAAAGATGGCAAAAAGCTGTTCGGAATGGGAGCATTGGCGCGCGGGGAGTTGGCTCGCTATGACGCCAGGTCAAGCCAGTTCATTCCATTCCTTTCCGGGCTTTCAGCCGATAGCGTCAGCTTTTCGCGCGATGGGCAATGGGTAGCGTATGTAACCTTCCCCGAGGGAGCGCTGTGGAGAAGCAAGCCGGACGGAAGCCAGCGGCTGCAGCTCACCTACGCGCCGCTCATCCCGGTTGGACCCAAGTGGTCACCCGATGGCGGGCAGATCGCTTTTTACGCGTTTTCCGGCTCCAAGCCAAAGCTCTACATGGTCGCGAACCAGGGCGGGACGCCGCACGAAGTGCTCCCCGCAGACCCCCAGGAGGAGTGGGACCCGAGCTGGTCACCCGATGGAAGCAGAATCGCTTTCGCCAGTGGATCAACTGATGCCAACAGCGCCATCCTCATCCTCGATGTGCAGTCCCATCAAATCTCGACGGTGGCGGGTTCGAAGGGCTTGTTCTCTCCCCGCTGGTCGCCCGACGGGCGCTATCTCATCGCGTTGCCTTTCGCATCCCATAGCCTGATGCTCTTCGAGTTTGCCACCCAGAAGTGGGAGGAGATCTCGAAGCTAAGCCTGGGCTTCCCCAACTGGTCGAAGAACAGCGACTACGTTTATTTCTTGCATGCGGAGGACCAGCCATCGGTCATGCGAATTCGCCTACGCGACCGCATGGTCGAGCGGGTGGCCGACCTGAAAAATTTCCGGCAGACCGGCTACTTTAATTTCTGGCTGGGTATGGCGCCGGACGATTCCCCGCTTCTGCTGCGCGACATCGGCACCAAGGAAATCTACGCCCTGGACTGGCAGAACCTTTAACCAGGGTTGCGGCCGACGAATCTTTCACCGGAAGGCCGGAATGGTTGGTGGGCCCGGCAGGATTTGAACCTGCGACCAATGGATTATGAGACCAAAAACTCGAATTGCGAAAATTCACTGAAATTTGAAGGACGCTTCTGTTTTGTTGTGAACGACTTGCGAGCCGTCATTTGAAAGCTGTTGAACTTTATTGCTTTCGGAGGCGGTGACAACTACAAAATCGTCTACATCAATTCGGGATATGCAGATCGATCCCAACAGTCAAGTAAAGCGCTCGCAGCGAAAAGAGCTTTCCGCCAATCGCCTGTTCCGCAGGTGGTAGTTGGAACTGAGGCTTGCAGTTCAGGCTCCAAGCGTTTAATTGCTATTTGATTCTATAGGTAAGCCCCCTGGCGACCGCCTTGGGGTCGCCAGGAGAGGCCGCCAGTAAGAGTTTTTTCATGCCCAAAAGCAGCATTCCGGTCTTGGAGCCGGGCGCGCGGGGGCGGTATCCCCCTCAATTCGCGGGTGGCGGCGCGCCGGCCACAGCCACGGTGACCGTGTGCTCATGGCGGGGCAATTTTAGGAAGAATGGGAGCGTTGCTCCCACCACCATAAACGTTGCCAGCAAGCCGAACCCATAGAGAAAGTTTCCCGTGCGCTTGTTCAGATAGCCCACTGCCAGC
>JBBQWT010000007.1:0-124211 GCA_038210375.1 Terriglobales bacterium
CCCGACTCGTTTTTCATCTGGTGCAGCGATTCGGTGATGGCCCAGTGGGTGGTGCCGTAGGCGATGATCCCCACCTCTCGCCCCTGGTCATCCACTTTCTCGGGATGAGGAACAAACATCCGCGCGCCATCAAATTTTCGCGCCAGCCGTTCCATATTGTTCTGGTAATCGTCAGGGCGCTCGCTGTACTGTCCTTTTTCATTGTGCCCGCTGCCGCGCGTGAAGTACGCCGCCGCCGGGTGGTCGGTTCCGGGAAGGGTGCGGTAGCCGACGCCGTCACCTTCCAGGTCTTTGTAACGCGCGAATCCGCCCACCGCCTGCAGTTGCTGGGCATTCAAGACCTTGCCGCGATGCATCGGGGCCGTCGGATATTCGAACGGGTCGCTCATCCAGCTATTCATTCCCAGGTCGAGGTCGGAGAGCACGAAGATCGGGGTCTGGAATTTTTCCGCCAGCTCGAACGCTTCGATGGCCATGTTGAAGCACTCGCTGATCGATCCCGGAAATAGAAGGATGTGGCGGGTATCGCCATGCGACAGGAAGGCGGTGGAAAGCACGTCGCCTTGCGCGGTGCGCGTGGGCAGGCCGGTCGACGGTCCCACCCGCTGGATGTCGAAAATCACTCCCGGAATTTCCGCGTAGTACCCCAGGCCCACAAACTCCGCCATCAGCGAGATTCCGGGTCCCGACGTGGAAGTCATGGAGCGCGCTCCCGCCCAGCCCGCGCCCAGGACCATTCCCACCGCCGCCAGTTCATCTTCCGCCTGCACGATGGCGTAGGTGGATTTGCCGTCGGCGGCGATGCGGTATTTCTTCATGTAATCGATCAGGTTCTCGCACACCGATGACGACGGCGTGATCGGATACCAGGTGACCACGGTCACCCCGGCAAACATCGATCCCAGGGCGGCGGCGGCGTTGCCGTCCATAATGATCTTGCCCGCGGTTTTGTCCATGGCCTCGATGAAAAGGCCGTCCTGCTTGGGCAACGAGGTCTTGGTATAGTCGAACCCGGCGCGCACCGCACCCAGGTTCAGCTCTGCCGCCTTCTTCTTTTTGGCAAACTGCTTGTAGAGCGCTTTCTCGATCTTGTCGACTTCGATGCCCAGCAACTGGGCCACGACCCCGACATAGATCATGTTCTTGACCAGCTTGCGCAGCTTGGCTTCGGGGCACACCGGCACCACCAGCTTGTCGAACGGCACCGGATAGAAAATCAAATCGGAACGCAAGCCGGAAAGCTTCAGCACTTCGTCATAGACCACCGCGGCCCCGGGAGTGAGCGACATCACATCTTCATGGGCGGTCTCGGCGTTCATCGCCACCAGGAAATCGATCTCTTTCTTGCGCGCGATGTAGCCATCTTTGCTGGCGCGAATCGTGAACCAGGTAGGCAGCCCGGCGATGTTCGAAGGAAAAAGATTTTTGCCCGAAACCGGAATCCCCATGGAAAAAATGCTGCGCAGCAGCGTCATGTTGGCCGACTGCGAGCCGGACCCGTTCACCGTCGCCACCTGGATGCTGAAATCGTTAACGATCCGCTTGGCGCCGGCTTCCTGCGCCGCGGGCGGCGCCATTACATCGGTAGTAGCCATTAAAAACTTGCCCTCAGAATTTCGGATTAATCAGGAGTGCTTAACTAATTTGATGAAATAAATTATACGGCACGTTGCGGACCTCAGGCATGGTGTTGAGCGCCGCGGCAAGAGCCGCGAAGCCCCAGGCGATTGTGATTCTTAACCAGCCGCACCGGGCTCAGGAGGAACTTGCTTCCACTGAATTCTCATCGGAGCAGCGCATCCACCGCCAAGCGACACTAACTGGGAACATCCCGCATAACATCTTCGATCTCGGATTTCATCGCGCCCGTGGGCGGCAGCAAGGGCAGCCGCGCCGGCCCGCCGTAATACCCGTTCAGGTCAGCCGCATACTTCAGCGCGGGCACTCCCCATTCCGAGAGTTTTTTGGCTGCGTCATTGATGCGCTCCTGCTTGTTCTTGGCCAGCGCCGCATCATCTTCTTTCCACGCCGTGAATACCTCGAAACACGCGGTAGGCGCAGCCGCCGCCAATGCCAGCACCGCCCCCGACGCGCCCGCCACCAGCGAGCCGTGCAGGTTTCGCGCCAGCCCGTTCAGTATCTGAAAACCCACTTGCCGCGAGCGCACTTTGCGCGGCGGCGCCACCACTGTGGAATTACCGATAGTTACCAGCGAGCTATCGCCGGAAGCGGCAGTCATGCGGCCCGTAACCGCCTCGAATATTTCCGTCACCGGCACGGTGCGCGTGATCCCGGAGGTCCCGGCGAGGATGGCCTTGATCTTCGCCAGGTCTCCTCCCGATTCCTTGAGGCCAATGATGTTAGGATGCGACGCCAGCTCGATGATCACCTGCGCCGGCAAATCGTAGGCGGTGAACACCGGGACGTTGTACAACAAGACCGGCAGGGGCGAGCGGTCCGCGACCGAGCGGTAGAACGCCAGCATGTTCTGGGTGTGCATCTGCGGGCGGTAGAAGTGCGGCGTCCGCACCAGCACGCAGTCGTAGCCCAGTTTCGCCGCGTATTCTGAAAGCGCC
Source organism: Terriglobales bacterium (assembly GCA_038210375.1). Taxonomy (GTDB): domain Bacteria; phylum Acidobacteriota; class Terriglobia; order Terriglobales; family Acidobacteriaceae; genus JBBQWT01. The sequence continues at coordinate 2,577 of JBBQWT010000007.1, forward strand.
ACGGTTTCACCGACCGACTCGCGACCGGTTCCCGCGATCATTACTTTGGCTGCCGCCGCGGTTTTCGCGGCCACCCGCAGCACTTCGCGCTGCTCCACGTCGGACAGCATGACCGCTTCGCCAGTGGAGCCCAGCACCACCATCCCCGAGACCGGGGTGCGCGAATATCGCTCCACGTTGTGTTCGAGTTTCTTGAGGTACAGGCCGCCATCGGCGTAAAAAGGCGTGGTAATCGCCGGAAAGATTCCTTGCAGAAGCATGTTACAAGCCTATGCCATGCAGGCCATCGCGGCAAACTCGCTCATGAATATCGCAGGAAAGAAAAAGGCGATGGGCCAAGCCTGACACCGTTCCGCTTCAGCTCGGCCTGCGGCGCGGAAACGGTAAAAACGCGCCGGCATCGCCTGGATCATCATAAACGGTCAGCCGATGGCCACCGCAAGCTCGGCATGCAGGTGCTGCAACGCGCGCACGCTGATGTTGCCGCGTTGCAATGCCGCGATGCCGTCCGCCGCCGCCTGTGCCGCGGCCAGCGTGGTAATCGTGGGGATACGCTGGGTCACGGCCGCCCGACGGATGGCGTGCTCGTCGAAATACGGGTCCTGACCGTACGGGGTATTGACGATCAACTGGATTTGCTGGCCCTTGATCAGATCCACTACGTTAGGCCGGCCTTCTTTTACTTTGAACACCCGTTCTACCGGCAAACCTTCGGCGATGATCGCCCGCGCGGTTCCGTCGGTGGCCACCAGCTTGAATCCCAAGTCGAGAAAGCGCCGCGCCAGCTCAACTACCGCGGGTTTATCGCGGTCGTTCACGCTGATAAACAACTTGCCGGATACCGGCAGGGTCTGGCCCGCGGCCAGTTGCGCCTTGGCGAAGGCTTCGCCAAAGTTGTCCGCCACGCCCATGACTTCGCCGGTGGATTTCATCTCCGGTCCCAGCACGGTATCGACGCCGGGAAACTTCGCCCACGGAAAGACCGGCGACTTTACGTAGAAACAGCGTCCGGTATCGAGGTCGGCGCCGCGATCGATATTTTCCGGCAGAAATTCCCGCAGCTTGCGGCCGGTCATCAGGCGCGCCGCGATCTTGGCCAGGGGCACCCCAGTGGCTTTCGACACAAACGGCACCGTCCGCGACGCGCGCGGATTGACCTCGATCACGAACACCTTTTCGCGCTGGATGGCGAACTGGATATTCATCAGCCCGATCACTTTCAGCGCCCGCGCCAGGCGGAAGGAGTATTCCCGAATCGTGGCCAGCGCCGCCGCCGGAATATTCACCGCCGGCAGCACGCACGAGGAATCCCCGCTGTGGATGCCGGCTTCCTCGATGTGCTGCATGATGCCACCGATCACCACGTCCTCGCCGTCGCACAGCGCGTCCACATCAACCTCGGTGGCGTCTTCGAGGAAGTGGTCGATCAGGATGGGGCGCTCCGGCGAATATTCCACCGCTTCCTTCATATACCGCATCACCGCGTCGTCGTCGTAGGCGATCACCATGGCGCGCCCGCCCAGCACGTATGAGGGCCGCACCAGCACCGGGTACCCGAGCTGGTTGGCGGCTTTCACCGCCTCGGCCACATCAGTAGCCATCGCTCCCGGCGGCTGGGGAATATCGAGATCCACCAGCAGCTTGCCGAACCGCTTGCGGTCTTCCGCCAGGTCGATTGATTCCGGCGACGTCCCGATAATGGGGACGCCCGCCGCCTTCAGAGCCAGCGACAGGTTCAGCGGGGTCTGGCCGCCGAACTGCACGATCATTCCCACCGGCGCGCCGCCAGAAGATTCATGCTCATACACCGCCAGCACATCTTCGAGGGTCAGCGGCTCGAAATACAGCCGGTCGCTGGTGTCGTAATCGGTCGAAACCGTCTCCGGATTGCAGTTCACCATGATGGTTTCGAAGCCATCATCGCGCAGCGCAAACGCCGCATGGCAGCAGCAGTAATCGAATTCGATTCCCTGCCCGATGCGATTGGGACCGCTGCCCAGGATGATCACTTTCCTGCGGTCGGTCGGCGGCAGCTCGCTTTCTTCTTCGTAAGTGGAATAAAGATAGGGAGTGAAGCTCTCGAATTCCGCGGCGCAGGTATCCACCAGCTTGAACACCGGAGTGATGCCATGCTTCTTGCGCAGGTGCCGGATCTTTTCTCCCGCACCCTTGCTTTCGGAAAGGCCCCAGGTATCGGCCAGCCGCGCGTCAGAGATGCCCATGCGCTTGGCCCGGCGCAGCACGCCGGCGGGAACGCTATCCATCGGATGTTTGGCCAGCTCCTGGGTCATGTCGGTGATCTCCTTGAGCTGGTAGAGGAACCAGGGATCGATGGACGTGATCTTCGACAGCTCCTTCACCGAATAGCCACCGCGCAGCGCGTAGCGAAGGTAATCCATGCGTTCGGGATGCGGAGTCACCAGCCGCTGGGTGAGGATGCGCGGCTCGATCTTTTCCGCCGCAATGCTCTTGCCGGTCTCCAGCGAGCGCAGCCCTTTCATCAGGGCTTCCTTGAAAGTGCGGCCGATCGCCATCACCTCGCCCACCGATTTCATCTGCGGGCCCAGGCCTTCATCAGCCCCGGGAAATTTTTCGAACTGCCATTTGGGGATTTTCACCACCACGTAATCGATGCTGGGCTCAAAGCAAGCCGGGGTTTTGCGCGTGATGTCGTTGGGAATTTCGTCGAGGGTGTAACCCACCGCCAGCTTGGCCGCGATCTTGGCAATGGGAAATCCGGTGGCCTTCGAAGCCAGCGCCGAGGAGCGCGAAACCCGCGGGTTCATCTCGATCACCACCAGGCGGCCGGTGGCGGGCTGCACCCCAAATTGAATGTTGGAGCCGCCGGTTTCCACGCCGATTTCCCTGATCACCGCCAGCGCCGCGTCGCGCATCGCCTGGTATTCGCGGTCGGTGAGCGTCTGCGCCGGGGCCACGGTGATCGAATCGCCGGTGTGAACCCCCATGGGATCGAAATTTTCGATCGAACAAACCACGATCACGTTGCCCGCCCCGTCGCGCATGAGCTCGAGCTCGTATTCCTTCCAGCCCAGCACCGATTCTTCGATCAGCACTTCGTGCACCGGAGAAAGATCGATGCCGCGCGCCAGAATCTCCATCAACTCTTCGCGGTTGTAGGCGATGCCGCCGCCGCTGCCGCCCAGCGTGAACGATGGCCGAATTATCACCGGGAAACCGATCTTGCCGGAAAATTCCAGCCCGTCCTTCAAGTTGGTGATCAGCGCCGACTTGGGAACGTCGAGCCCGATGCGCGACATCGCATCCTTGAATAGCAGCCGGTCTTCCGCCATTTTGATGGCGCGGAGCTGGGCCCCGATCAGCTCCACGCCGTATTTTTCCAGGACCCCGCCGTCGGCCAGCTCTACCGCCAGGTTTAAAGCAGTCTGTCCGCCCACCGTAGGCAGCAGCGCAAAAACTTTCTTCTTTCCGCCCTTTGCCGCGCTCATCGCACCCGCGCTCTTCGCACCCGCGCTCTTCGGCCCGCGGACGCTCCGCGCGCCGCGCTCCCACACCGCCTCGGTCTCATCCTCGCCGCCGGCTCCCAAACGTCCCAGCATTTCGCTTTCTATACGGATGATCTCTTCCAGATATTCCCGGGTAAGCGGCTCGATGTAGGTGCGGTCCGCCATCTCCGGGTCGGTCATGATGGTGGCCGGATTGGAATTTGCCAGCACCACCTCGTAGCCTTCGGCCTTCAGCGCCTTGCAGGCCTGCGCGCCCGAGTAGTCGAACTCCGCCGACTGCCCAATCACGATGGGGCCCGAGCCAATAATCAAAATTTTCGCAATGTCATTACGGCGTGGCATTTTTTAGGTGGGTGGCGCTTTGCTGTCTCAGACTATTGCTGTTGAATCTCGCGTCACGCGTGAAACTCTTCCATCATCTTCACGAAATCCTTAAACAGATAATGCGAATCGTGCGGCCCCGGTGAAGCCTCTGGATGATATTGCACCGCGAACAACGGCAGGCTCCGGTGCCGCAAACCCTCCAGGGTATTGTCGTTCAAATCCAGGTGGGTAAATTCCACCTCGCTCTGCGGCAGCGAATCCGGGTCCACCGCGAAATTATGGTTATGCGAAGTGATCTCAATCTTTCCCGACTGCAACTGCTTTACCGGGTGGTTCCCGCCGTGGTGCCCGAACTTCAGTTTGAACGTCTTCCCGCCCAGCGCGATCCCAATCAACTGGTGGCCGAGGCAGATGCCGAAGATGGGGGTACGCCCCATCAGGCGCCGTATATTTTCATGCGCATAGGTGCAGGGTTCCGGGTCGCCGGGGCCGTTGGAAAGAAATACTCCGTCGGGCTTCAGGGCCAGCACATCCTCCGCTGACGTTTCAGCGGGGACCACGGTGATGCTGCACCCTTCGGCCACCAGCTTGCGCAGAATGTTGTGCTTGATGCCAAAGTCGTAAGCCACTACGTGAAAACGGCCGGGCTCGTCCTTCACCCCGACGACCTCGGTGGGCTCGTGCGACCGCTCTCCGGTTTCCCACACGTAACGCTGCTTGGTGCTGACCACTCTGGCCAGGTCGGTGCCATCGATGCGCGGAAGGGCGCGCGCCTTCGCCACCAGCTTCTCGGGATCGTGTTCCAGCGACGACAAGACGCCGCGCATCACGCCTTGTTGCCGCAGGTGGCGCACCAGGGCGCGGGTATCGATATCGGCGATGACCGGAATCTTGTAGCGCTCCAGGTATTCATCGACCACCTGTTGCGAGCGCCAGTTGGAACTGATGGGAGAAAACTCCCGCACCACCAGCCCTTCAATGTAAGGCCGGGTGGATTCGCAGTCTTCTAGATTGGTGCCGTAGTTGCCGATATGCGGGGTGGTGAGAACGACGATTTGTCCCGCGTAGGAAGGGTCGGTGAAAATTTCCTGGTAGCCGGTAATCGATGTATTGAAAACTACCTCGCCATAACTCTCAGCCTTGGCGCCGTAGCCTTTGCCTCTGAAAATGCGCCCATCTTCGAGCGCGAGGATTGCCTCCATTACATCTCCCGGGGGTGGATTTTAAGAATTTTACCACATGGAGATGCGGTCCAAGAGGAGCGGAAACCGTTAGCGAAGGAGGCCCAATTTATCGAAAGGCCAATAACCAAAGACCGCCTTGCCGTAGATGAAGCGCTGCTGCACCACTCCAAATTCGCGGCTGTCATTCGACATGGAGCGGTGATCGCCGAGCACGAAATAGGAATCCGCGGGCACCACCATTTCCGGATATGACCGCTGGTCGGCAAATTCCGCTGGAACATACACTTCGCGCAACGCGGTCTTGTTCACGAAGACGCGGCCGGAAACGATCCGCACCCGGTCGCCGGCCACGCCGATCACCCGTTTGATATAGCTCTTTGAAGGATCCAGTGGATAGTGGAACACCACGATATCGCCGCGGCGCACCGGCTCCAGCCGGTACACCAGCTTATTAATGAATATCCGTTCCTGGTCTTCAAGACCAGGCAGCATGCTGGTGCCTTCCACCTTCACCGGCTGGTAAAGAAAAATAATGAAGAACGCCGAGATTCCCAGGGAGATAACAATGTCTCGCAGCCACGCTCCCAGTATCTGGCCGCGCACCGAAGTAATTCCCGCTCGGGGTTGCACAAGGTGAGTCTTTAGCTCAATCGGCGCAGGAAGGACCGAGCCATCGGCGGCAGGGATTTTTTCGGTGTCAGACATGGTTGAGTTTAAGCATTAGAAATCGTTGAATTAAGCTGAAGCGTTAATCCTAATTGTTAGACGGACAAGTAAGGCTTTCGACTCCAAAAAACGCTGGCCTTTAGGTTTCTGGATGGGATGGGATGGGATGGGATGGGTGTCCCTGGTAGGAGATGAACCCGGCTTACTTGCTGATTGCGGTAGTCCGCCCCGATCTCCAGAAGTTGCATGGTTTCGCGCGATCGTAATTTCCGAGATGTTACAGTACAACATAACCTCGCCCCAGCTTGAACGATTAGATTTTCCCCCTCTATAATTAAACCTACAAGAGGCTTCCCATGAAAACCGGATTTAAATTACATTTTCTGTCCATCGGTGTAATGGCGATTTCCATCTGCGCCGTCACCAGCCAGGCGCAGTGGGCAAGCCAGGCCATCGACGTTCCCGCGCACCATGAGAAAGCCCCCGCCAAAGGCGAGAACCTGCCGCCCATCCTCTCGGGAATGCAGCTGACCGGGCCCAATTTTCAGCAGCGCATTCAGACTCATGCCTATGAGCTCGCCGCTAAAATTCCACGGACTCTTTACCAGCAGCCCTGCTACTGCCACTGCGATCGCTCCATGCAGCATAGCAGCCTGCAGAGTTGTTTTTCCTCGCTGCACGGCGCGGAGTGCACCACCTGCATGCAGGAGCTTTTTTACGCCTACAAGATGAGCAAGCTTAAAAAGACACCAACCGAAATCCGCGCCGGAATCATCCGCGGCGATTACAAGTCCATCGGCGAAAAAGAAGCTGTCGAAATGAATTAAGCGTAGGGGCGCGCCATTCGCGCGCCCCTACGCTTCCCCTCACCCGAAATCGATCCCCCGAAAAGCGGGTTGACGGCACGCCTAATTCTGCGTATAACTGCGACGCTGTAAGAAATCCCCATGTTTCATATTTTCCTTTGACAGTGGGCGTAATCCACAGGTATAAGGCTCCAGCCCCGCAGCGCATTTGATCGCGACCTAAAAGAATGAAGAAAAATGCAGGAGTACGGGTTAACGTTTCGTCCGGTAACTCCAAGAAAAATAAGCTGGTTAAAAGCACCGGAAAATCCGCAGGACGCGCCCTTCCCCAAGCTCAGCCCCGCAACAGTCTGGTTGACGAGCCTCTTTTTGCACAGGCTGTGCAAAACTATGAGGCCGGCCTGAAAGCCCTGCAGCAGCACAAATTTGAGCGCGCCCAGGGCCTTCTCGCCAAGGTAGTTTCCGGAGGCCCGCGCGAACTGGCCGACCGCGCCCTCATGCATCTGAACACCTGCACCCAGCAGCTTTCTCATGGCCCCACTTCATTCAAGACCCCGGCCGAACATTATGATTACGCAGTTTCATTGTTGAATGATGGGGATTACGACAACGCGCGCCTTCATCTCGACAAGATCATGAAGCAGGCGCCCCACGCCGACTTTGCCTGGTATGGAATGGCGCTGCTCGAGTGCAAGGTCGGCGGAGTTGAAGGTGTGCTCCGTCATCTGGAGCAGGCCATCAAACTGAACGCCGCCAACCGCTTTCAGGCGCGCAACGATTCTGATTTTTCCCGGATGCAGGACGACCCCCGCTTCACCGAATTGCTCTATCCCGAGTACACTGCCCCCGCCGAACACAACAGCAACATCAAGGCCGCCAATCCCCAAAAGGCTTCGGGATAATTTTTCCCGCGGCCTGCCCCTGGCCGGCGTGCCTCCCTGCTTCCGGTAAAATGCAGAAATGCGCCGCATAACCTCCGACCCTGCACCCCTCGCCTCGCCGGTCACCCCGGCAGCCGCTCCCACCCTTCATGAAGTTGCCGTCGCCATCATGGCCGCTGGAAAAGGCACGCGCCTCAAATCGAAATATCCCAAGGTCATTCATAAAATCGGCGGCAAGGCGCAACTGGAGCATGTAATTGCGGCGGCCGCCGCGGTCGTGCCCGCGGCCGACGTTTACGCCATCATCGGCTTCGAAGCGGAACGCGTGCGCTCGGTGGTCAACCACACCGGAGTGAATTTTGTTTTACAGGCTGAACAGCGGGGTACTGGGCATGCCATCGCCAGCGCCCGGCATGCGCTACGGCAATACCAGCATGTCGTCGTGTTATCGGGAGACGCGCCTTTGATCATGCCCCAGACCCTTCGCGCTCTGCTGGCGTTTCATCGCGAAAATCACTGCGCCATGACCGTGCTCACCGCGGAATTGCCTGACCCCACAGGCTACGGTCGCGTGATCCGCAAGCCTGCGGGCAGCGCCAGCGTGTCCGCGCTGGTGGAACAGAAGGCTTTATCCGAAGCCCAGGGAAAAGTACGCGAGGTTAATTCCGGCATCTATGCTTTTGCCGTCCCCGCTCTCTTCAATCACATCGATGAGCTCACCACCAACAACGCCCACGGAGAGCTCTACCTGACCGATATGGCGGGAATCCTGGTGCGCGCCGGGGAATCCGTGATGGCGATGCGCGTCGGCGATCCGGGGGAGATACTGGGCAGCAACACCATCGCCGAGCTGGTCCATCTCGACGCTTCGATGCGCGCCGCTAAGACCGCTGAGCTGATGGCCAGGGGCGTGACCATCTTCCAGCCTCAAACGTGTGTGATCGACAACGACGTCACCATCGGCGCCGATACCATCATCGATCCCAGCGTGCAGATAGTGGGCAAGTGCAGCATCGGCGAGGATTGCCGCATCCAGTCATTTACCGTGATTAACGATTCCGTGATCGGGTCTGGGGTCACCATAAAAGCCGGCTGCATCATCGAAAATTCGGTGGTGGAAGAGGGCGCCATCCTCGGACCGTACGCGCACCTGCGGCCAGACAGCCATATCGGCGCCGGCGGCCACGTGGGCAATTTTGTTGAAACCAAGAAAACCCGCCTGGGCCGCGGTTCCAAGGCCAATCACCTTTCTTACCTGGGAGATGCGGATATTGGAGAAGGCGTAAACATCGGCGCCGGCACCATCACCTGCAACTACGACGGAGTGAACAAGCACCGTACCGTAATCGAAAACGGCGCCTTCATCGGTAGCGATTCCACCCTGGTGGCGCCGATCACGGTGGGGCAGGGCGCATACGTTGGCGCAGGCTCATGCATCACCGAAAATGTCCCAGCGGACGCCTTGGCCCTTGCCCGGCAGCGTCAGGCGGTAATCCCGGATTGGGCTAGCAAACGTCGGGCCACCCAGAAAAAAAACAAGGGCTAGCTACATAAAACGGATCGAGCCGTCAAACCTCTCGTCTCGGTGAAGTGGACTCCGAAGGAGGAAGCTAGCGCCCTGCTCCCAACAAAACCTTCACCAACAGCGGCACCGGAATCGGCCCTTCAGCCAAAGCCCGATCATGAAACTCAAGCATATTGAATTTCTTTCCCGCCGCTTTCTCATACTTCTCGCGCAGGTCAAACCACTCGCGAATCCCCACGTAATACGTAGGCAGTTGCACTGAGCTCAGTTTGGCGCGTTGCAATTTGCCTTCCGCTTCCGCCTGCGTCTGGAACGAGGATTTCAGCATGAGATCCATGGCATCAGCATCACTCATCCCCATCGTATGCATCTTGATATCCAGAATTGAATTGGAAATCACCCGCAGGCGGATCTTTCGCATCGATAACCGGTAACGCGGGTCGCTGTTGAGGAACCCGGCATCCATCATCACCTGGGCTATGTATTCCGCCCAGCCTTCCACATAGGCGCCGTTGGCGAAAAGATTTCGCACCAGCCGCCGAGACTCGGGTTGAATGTCATTGGCGTGTTCGAACTGCACGTAATGACCCGGCAGCGCCTCGTGAATGGTGAGCCACTTCAGCGACCAGTTGTTGTACTCGCGCAGATGGGATTCGGCCTTGGCTTCAGCGGTTTTGGCATCGATGGGCGTCACCCAATATTGCGCCTCGGTATCAGGATCGAGCGGCGGCGCCTGGTGAAAGCCGCCCACCGAATAGACCCCCCGCATGAATCCCGGTGTGGGAATGACTTTCAGGTTTTCGCGCGGGCCCAGGCTGACTATCTTCTTATCGCGGATGAATTGCGTGATCAGCGCCACGTCGCCCTTCACATAATCGATCAGTTGGTCGCGCCGCGGATGCTCCTCCGCGATCTTCCCCAGCACCTCGCCGATTACCAGATTTTCCCGCACATGGCCGTGGATGTCGTCGTGGTTGCCATGACCGGGAAACATGGTGGCGTGCAATGGCAGCGCCAATTCCAGCATTTCCGCTCGTACCCGGGTCATTTCAGATTCAGCCTGCCCCAGCAGTTGCTCGGGAGTGATCTCCGACTGCATCACCAGCTTGAACTTGCGGTCGTAGAAAGGTTTGCCCAGGCGCCAGGTTCGGGCCGTGGGCCGCTTGCCCAGTTCATCGGTTAAATAGCGCGAAAAATCCGCGAGCGCCGCCAGGGCGTCGGGGGCGACTTTGTTATAGGTGGCTTGCAGGCCGGCATCCCCGGCGACCTGTCCCTTGAGCATGTGTTCGATCAAATCCACGTTGCCCTGGTTCTCATCGAGCGCAACCTTGATATAAATCGGTTCTGAATCCAGAAGCACTTCTCGCGCCTGTTGCAGCATTCGGGGAATTTTCGACACCCGCGAGAGCACGTGACCCAATCGCACCGGCTGCGGCGCGTATTCCACGGTCAATGGAAGAAAAAGCGCGTTGCCGACCAGTTCGACATAAAGGGTTGGGTTGTGGCGGTAACCCTGGATCTGGTCGATCTCCAACAGGGAAAGATCGATCTGGTCATCAATCATGCGCAGATCGATACGGTCTTCGAGGCCCAGCGAGCGCACTGGGACCTCTGCGGCGAACCGCTTTTTCCACGCCACCAGCAAGGCCCGCTGCCGCGCCACCGCGCTCAGACTTACGTCGTCCAGCTCCGCATCCAGCGCAATCACTTCGCCGTTCCCGCTGGCCGACGGCACGGCTTGCAGTCTTCCTGACGTACCCCTCAAGGCGCCGTCACCATCGCTCTTCCGGTACACGTGATAGCCGGCTGCCGACGCGCTCACCGGTGATAGCATTAGTGTCTGCTTGATAAATTGTTCCACCAGTGCCCCCAGGCGGCCCTGCGGCTGGGGTTTATTTGTGGCCTTTCCGGTATTCATGGTCTGGGCCTCTCCTGGTATCGCTGAAATTATGGCCAGCGCCAGACACGCCACGGTGGCCGCAACTAAATTGACTGAACGCGGCAACGACTTGATATTTCGCATGATTCACTCGCCTTTGTGTTACTGAAGTTCACACTATAATGTGACATCCGTGCACTTGTATTTAGCCTGCAAAACACTTTAATGCATCTAACGCTTAATGACATATTGAGCGCTTAGCATGGCGCTCCGGCGCCGGCGCCAATATAATCTCTGGAAGTTTCTAATTATGGCTGCGGAACGCATATTAGTGGTGGACGACGAGGCGCCGATTCGCGAAATCGTGGCGTCCATGCTGACCAACGCGGGATATTACGCCCGGCCTGCCGCATCCGGCGCCGAAGCTCTGGCAATTCTGCACTCCGGCGAAACCTTCGATCTCATGCTCTCTGACTTGATGATGGCGGAGATGGATGGCATCGGCCTGCTGGAACTTTCCAAAGAAAAGTATCCGGATCTGCCGGTCATCATGGTCACCGCCGTCCATGACATCTCCGTGGCCCTCGCCGCCATTCGCAACGGCGCATACGATTACCTGCTGAAACCATTTGAGCGCGAGCATCTGCTTGCTATGGTGCGGCGTGCGCTTGAGCATGGCCGCCTGCGCCTGGAAAATCGCGCCTACCAGTTGAATCTCGAGTCGTTGGTTGCCGCCCGCACCGAACAGTTGCGCCGCACCATGACCGACCTCGAGCGTTCCTACGACATCACCCTGGAAGCGCTGGGCGACGCCCTTGACCTTAAGGACGCGGAGACTGAAGGCCATTCCAAGCGCGTGACCGCATTCACCATCGCCATGGCCCGAGCCATGGGACTGTCATCGGAACGCATTCGCATCATTGCCCGCGGTGCTTTTCTGCACGACATCGGCAAGATGGCGATCCCCGATTCAATTCTGCGCAAGCCCGGCCGCCTCACCCCCGACGAAACCCTGATCATGCGCGAGCATTGTTTCCGCGGATACCAGATGCTGCGCAAAATTCCATTTCTCACCGAAGCTTCGGAAATCGTGTACTCGCACCAGGAGTTCTTCAACGGCAGTGGCTATCCCCGGCAGTTGAAGGGCAAGGAAATTCCCCTGGGCGCCAGAATTTTTGCGCTCGGCGATACCCTCGATGCCATCACATCCGACCGGCCGTATCGCGCCGCGCAGACCTTCGCCGCCGCCCGCATCGAAATCAATAAATTCGGCGGCACCCAGTTCGACCCCGAAATAGTCGAGATCTTCATGAGCATGCCCGACACCATCTGGGAAGACCTGCGCAAGGAAATCAACGCCCAGATTCACCGGTATGCCGCCACCGCTTCCCGCCCTCCGCAGCAATCCGCACAAGCCGCCTCAGCGCAATAAATCAGCTCACCGCAACTGAAACACTGCATCCACCCGCGCCGTGATGGTCACCTTGGCCGCGGAAAATTCCGCGGTCGGAGCCTGCGCCACCATCGCCCCCGCCGACATCCGCGCCATCGGCGCCGGAAAACGCACCGGCTCCGACGTGTCAATCGAAGAATACAGCAGCTCTCCCAACGTCCTGCCTCCGGCCCGGGCCAGCGCCGACGCCTCGGCCCGCGCCCGGTTAAATCCATCCTCAATTGCCTTGATCTTGGCGGCATCGATATCTTCCAGCGTGTAGGAGAGCGACTGGTTCTCCGTGTCCTCGATCGCAGAGAGTTGATCGATCAGGCTTCCCGCCTTGGCGAAGTCTTTTAGTTTCAAGCTCACCGACGTGCTGACCCGGTAGCCCGCGATCTTGCGCTTCCCGTTGCTGTAGTCGTACACCGGATCCAGGGAATAAATACCCAGTTCCGCGGATTTTGGGTCCACCTGGTTCGCCCGCAACACCTGGCGCATGCTCTCAGCTGCTTTGGACGCGCGGGCATAGGCGGCCTGTTGATTCTTATCCTGCGCGCCGATATTGAACTGGATGCGGGCGGTGTCAGGCTGCGATTCGTACTTGCCCTCGGCATTCACATAAATAGTGTTAGGCTGCACCGTGACCACCGGCTTTTCCTGTGCCACCGCAACCAGGGAGAAAACTCCCAACGCAAGTACCAGCCCTGCTGCCCGCCCCCGCGCGAGAACCCATGCCGATGTGTTCATGATCTTGCCTCCACGGAATTTGTTTTGAGAATCGCTCTGTGCCATGATTGAATACTCTCGACTAATTTTCTGAAGCATCACACACTGACGCTGCATCTTTAAATATATAGACTGTTAAAAGCGCCAGTCGGCAAACGTATGCGTAACCTGCATAAATGGTATCTATCCATCTCGGTGCTGGGTGTGGGAGGGCTGGCCGCCCTGGCCCTGAGCCCGGTTGGCCGCGACTTTCTGCGATGGGCCGCCGGCAAGATGCTCTCTTCTCCCGAACAATTGCAGCAGTGGAATGACAGTGCCGAGCGGGAATTGCGCCGGATCGAGGCAGCCCTGGATGGCCTCGCCGAATCCGTGCGGTCAGCCAGTTCGTTCACTTCCGTACCAGATGCCGGCGGGTCTCGATAACCTGCTCGCCCATCCATGTCATAAACTAATGGCATGAGCAGCCTCGACATTCTCACCATTCCCCCGCCGCCTCCCGACGCCAAGTTGCCTTATGCCACGGGCGCGCTTCAGTATGGCGAGCTGCGAATTCCCGCCGGAAAAGGACCGCACCCGGTAGCCATGATCGTGCATGGAGGATTCTGGAAGGCGCAATACACCGTCGCCCATTCCGGACACATGTGCGCCGCACTCACCCGGGCGGGCATTGCCACGTGGAGCATCGAATACCGGCGGGTGGGAGACCCCGGGGGCGGCTGGCCGGGGACGTTTGAAGACGTTACCAACGGTTTCCGTTTTCTTCCGCAGCTCGCTCCGAAATATAACTTGAACCTGAAAACTATCACTGCCATAGGCCATTCCGCCGGTGGCCAACTTGTTCTGTGCCTGGCAGCACATCAGTTGAAATTGCACCGGGTAATTTCCCTGGCCGGGGTCGTCGATATGAGAATGGCGTGGGCGCTGCAACTGGGCGGCGGCGCCGTGGATTCGTTTCTCGGCGGCCCACCCGAACGGGTCCCGGACCACTACAAAGAAGCCAACCCCGCCGAAACTAAAATCTCGCCGGCCGTGAAGCAACACCTCATTCACGGCGAGCTGGACGACATTGTTCCGCCGGCCATGAGCCGCGCCTACCGTGACCACAAGCATCGCGAAAAAGAAGATGTCACCTTGCTGGAAATTCCGGCCGCCGGACACTTTGAACTCATCGACCCCAGATCCAGCGCCTGGCCGCAGGTAGAAAAGACAGTGCTGAAATTGCAATCGTGAAGAGCGCTAGTCCTTTAAACCGTAAAACTCTCAGCTAGGAACCTCTCGCTTTCCTTTGCTCGTCGCCCCAGTCCAACCTAGATACGCATGCGCCGTTTACTGGCGGGATTTCCCGACAATATGAAATACTCCTCCGCGGAGAACTACATGACAAAATTGCGCTTTCTATTAGCCGCCATCCTCGCCACTTTTACCTTACCTTTACAAGCCGCTCTTCCCGCCGCCCGTCCGCTCAAAGTCCCCGTCCTGCAGTACGAAAAATACACGCTGCCCAACGGTTTGACCGTGATTCTGCATCAGGACCATCGCCTTCCGCTGGTGGCCGTGGACCTGTGGTACCACGTTGGCCCGGTGAACGAACGGCCCGGCCGCACCGGCTTCGCCCACCTCTTCGAGCACATGATGTTTCAAGGCTCGGAGCATGTAGGCGAGAAGGCCCACTTTAAATATCTCGAAGGCGCAGGCGCCACCGGCATCAACGGAACCACCGAGTTCGATCGCACTAATTATTTCGAGACCCTCCCGGCCAGCGAGCTGGAGCTCGGTCTATGGCTCGAAAGCGACCGCATGGGCTTCCTTCTTGAAACTCTCGATCGCACCAAACTGGCCAATCAGCGGGATGTAGTGCGCAATGAGCGCCGCCAGAGCGAAGGCTCTCCTTATTCGCTGGCCGAGGAGCAGGTCTATCAATCCCTCTTCCCCGCCGGGCATCCTTACTATGCCGCGGTCATCGGTTCGCACACTGACATCGAGTCGGCGCGCCTCAACGACGTGCGCGATTTTTTCAAGAGCTATTACACCCCCAACAACGCCAGCATCGCAATCGCCGGCGATTTTGATCCAGCGCGCGTAAAAGCTCTGGTGGCAAAATATTTTGGCCCGATCGCTCGCGGCCCCGCCGTGGAGAAAGTCACTGCGGTTACCCCGGCCATCACCAGCGAGCGGCGCTCCGTGGTCACTGACACCGTGCAACTGCCGCGAGTCTCCATGGCATGGCTCACTCCGATAGCATTCACCGCCGGGGACGCTGAAGCTGGTTTATTCACCGCCATTCTGGGCGGAGGCAAATCCAGCCGTTTGAACCGCAAGCTGGTTTACGAGCAGCAGATCGCGCAAAGCGCCAACTGCGCCAACGACTCGCTCACGCTAGCCTCGGTCACGATTTGCGATGTGACCGCGCGTCCTGGGGTTGAACCGAAAGCTCTCGAAGCCGCGATCAACAAGGAGGTCGACTCTCTCCGCCAGGATGGGCCCACCGCCGCGGAACTCGAGCGCGCGCGCAACGTGCATCTGAGCCGCATCATCAACGGCCTGCAGCGTCTCGGCGGCTTTGGCGGCGTGGCCGACTTGATGGATCGCTATAACCAGTACCTCGGCGACCCCGGCTACCTGCCCAAGGACATCGCCCGCATTCAGCACGTCACCATCGCTTCGCTAAAAAAAGTTGCGGGAGAAACTTTTGCGGCCAACCAACGTGTAGTGGTTTACACGGTAAAGGGCAAGAAGGTGTTGAACGACGTCCCCCGCAGCCCGGAAAACACCGATGCTGATGTGAAGCTGGTCAACCCGTACACTCCCGAGTTCGAAACCCAGCAGAATTGGCGCAAGACCCCGCCCACCGGCGGCCCTCTCTCTGCGCTCAAGCTTCCCGTGCCCGCGACATTTGCGCTCAGTAACGGGATGAAGGTCTATCTGCTCGAAGACCATTCCCTGCCCGTGCTCAGCGCATCGCTGGTCACCAAGGCGGGCAATGAGGCAGCACCCGAAGGCAAGGCAGGCCTCGCCGCATTCACCGCGCGCATGCTCACCGAAGGAACCGCCTCGCGCTCTTCCACCCAACTGGCGGAAGATGCCGCCAGCATCGGCGCCCAGCTGCAATCCAACGCGAACATGGACAAGGCGCAGATCAACATCGACGCCTTGAGCAACAATACCGCCGCCGGATTGGAGTTGCTCGCCGACGTGGCGTTGCACCCCGTATTCAAAGATGAAGAGGTGGAACGCATTCGCAAGCAGCGCCTGGGAGAAATACTGCAGGAAGGCGATCAACCCATCGCGGCATTATTGCGGGTGGGCCAGAAAGCGCTGTACGGGGACCAACCCTATGGCTTTACCAACGTGGGTACAACTCAGTCGGTGACCGCCACCACCCAGTCCGATCTCAAAACCTTCTGGTCGGGCCACTACGGTCCCCAAACCGCCGCGCTGGTATTGGCCGGAGACGTGACCCAGGGAGAAGCAAAATCCCTGGCGGAAAAATATTTCGGCGGATGGAGCGGAAGCGCCCAGGGAGCGGCAGTTTCCCTGCCGCCAGCGCCCTCCGAACCAGCGCGTAGATTTGTGATCGTGGATAAGCCTGGCTCCCCGCAGACCGCACTGTATGCGATCGGCTTCGGAGTACCGCGCGATACTCCCGAGTATCCGGCAATCATCGTCTTGAACAAGGTACTGGGAGGCCTTTTTTCCAGCCGCATCAACATGAACCTGCGCGAAAAGCACGGCTACACCTACGGCGGATCGTCTAACTTTTCGTTCCTGAGAGCGGGCGGCCCATTCTTCGCCGGCGCCAGGGTACGCACCGACGTAACCGCTCCCGCAGCTCAGGAGCTGGTATCAGAGCTGCAGCGCATTAGGACCGATCCGCCAAGCACGTCGGAGCTGAAGCTGGCGCAGGAAAACGCCCTCCGTTCCCTGCCCGCGCAATTCGAAACCGTGGGCGGCATCGCCCAGATGATGTCCGATATCTTCATCTACGGCCTGCCGCTCGACTACTACCAGAAACTCCCCGCTAAATTCGCCGCCGTAACCTCCGACCAGGTAGCCAAGGCAGCGCAAGACGACGTGCACCCGGAAAACGTGATCATAGTAGCCGTAGGCGACCGGGCAAAAATCGAATCCAGCCTGCAGAAACTAAACCTGGGCGCGATCGAAATAAGAGATGCGGGTGGGGATTTGGTGAAGAAATAGACGGGGCGGTTCACTGTACTGAAGTAGTAGGGATAGACGAATGTAGCGTGATCATTGCCTGTACAGTGATATTGAATGTAGTAGTGACCAGTGAAGGTAGTAGCGATAGACCCCGGAGTATCCCGGAGTTTTCGCTTTTGTTGTTGCCTTTGTTGTTCCGCTACAATCTCGCGAACTTGCATAAGAAAAGGTGGGCAACCGAACCCACCTCCCCGCCTTTGTCATCATGGGGCGAGCTTTTGCCTCTTGTTTGAGGAAAGACCTCGCGTTTTCTTTTGATTGGTTCTTCAGACGATAGCGCAAACCAATTTAAGCAGCCTTTAGCGAAGCACAAATCTCGAAGAACCAAGCCGGCATTGGCGTTATCAAATCCCAGTAAATGCTCATTGGCCTGCCGCCTTGATACGAAACAAACCGCAGTGGCCCCAGAAAAACGTATGGATTTCCTCGTTTTTCGCGCACAAAGAGGACGAAATCCCATCCATTTTCTCGTTGGTTCCGATATCGCAGCCCAGTTTGAGTATTTTCGCCGGTCGTGCTCTGCGACTGCCAATGAAAACGAGTTCGACTAACAGCAAAATCTTCGTAACGCGTAGTTGGGGAAAAATGCTTCTCGCTCTTATCCAAGGTCACAAACAGCAATTCTCGAGTCTGATCTGGAAGTCGTAGCAACCCTTCTCTGGAGCTTCGGACGTTATCCAAGGTCTGATAACCGGTTGCTACCAAAATCTCGTCTCTCGTATAGCGTCGATGCATGAAAAGCGGTAGCCCCGGAACGTAAGGGGATTCTTCTACATGCTCAGGAATCGAATCTTCTAAACACTCCACCAACTCGAAGAACTCGCTCTTTAGAATTGGACTTTCTTGAATGTGATTTACGCCGGTCAAAGAGTCGCGGGTTTCAACTGTTTGTTCCCTGAACAAGCTTCGCGAAAGCATCAACGCCATCCGGTTATTAAGAAGATTCTCCCGTTGCTCGGGGCCTAACCCGCTTGCTACTGCGTCGCGGTAAAACTTCAATCGACGTATTGAATCGATATGAAGAATATTCCGAAATCTCGACGACACTAGTAGGTCTTCGGCGCTAGGCAGTGCGTCCAACAGTTGAGCTTCCTGCAATAACGAAGTCCAACTCCGATTGGTCTTGTAAACGTCGTGCAACTCATATTGCGTCTCATGCAAAAACTCTCGAAGCGTGGGAGTCCGGCCTAATTCAAGAGCCAACACCCTCAGTTCCTGAACTAACCGCGACTGGTTTGCGGTCAACCGTTCTCGCAAATTTGCCAGAATCTGTTTTTGTGATTCTCGATCCAGCCGGAAATAGCAATTGCCCGGCAGTGATGTGATCCCATCTTCCAGTTGTTGAATCACATTTTTCCGGGTCCCGCCGAGCAAAACCTGAAGCCGCATATCAAAACGAAACTCTCTTCGCTGGTTCCCGATGAAATCCAGTACCAAGCAGTTCTGTTTTCCTGTATCTAACCTCAGACCACGACCGAACTGCTGAATGAAGATGGTGGCGCTCTCCGTAGGCCGTAAAAACAAAAGGCAGTCCACCTCCGGAATATCCACGCCTTCGTTAAACAGATCCACGGTAAATAACACGTTTATTTCCCGCCTGCGGAGCCTTTGGGTAGATCCAGTTCGAACGTCGTCCGGGGTCTCTCCGGTCAAAGCTTCCGATGGGATTCCCGCATCGGTAAACATTCTCGCCATGAATACAGCATGGGCAATGCTGACACAAAATCCGAGGCATCGCGCTTGGTGGCAGTTGCCATAGATCGCACGAAATTCCGAAATTACCAGTTCGGCCCTCCGCACATTGTGGACGTAGTAGATTTCCAAGTCGGCTTTGGAGTAGCTTCCTCTACTCCACGTTATTCCTGTTAAATCAGTTCCGTCGTGGATTCCGTAATAGTCGAAGGGAACGAGATACTGCCGTTCGATGGCATGCCAGAGGCGCATCTCGTCGGCGATTCGATTGTCAAACCATGGCAGGATACTTTGCCCGTCCATCCTCTCTGGAGTCGCGGTAAGACCAAGGAGAATCCTTGGCTTTAGCTTTGACACAGCATCCAAGTAGCTCTCTGCGGTGACGTGATGCGCCTCATCGATAACTACAAAGTCCCAATAGTCAGAAGTCAATGAGTGAATCAAGTTCTTAGTCCGAAAGCTATGAACGGTCGAGAACAAAAACTCATAGCTGTCGACTTCTCGGCCATCCGCCAGGATTTGCCCGAAATTCTCATCTCTCAATACATGCCGAAATGTATCTCTGCCTTGCTCCAGGAGTTCTCGACGATGAGCTAAGAAAAGAAGTCGTGGCCGGACCCCAGTCGAAGGGATCTGCCGTTTATAGTCGAAGGCCGCCAGTATCGTCTTTCCCGTCCCGGTTGGAGCCACTACGAGATTCCGCCAGAATCCTCTGTCAAGTCTTTCCGCCTCGAGTTGGTCTAGTGTGGCTTGCTGGTACGGGTGAGGCCGTAAATCAAAGAATTTAATCGGCATTGATGTGCTCAAAGTACCACCTCTAGCTGCATCTAATGCCCGGGAGACCCTAGCCTCAAAGCCTTCGTCGCCACGCGGAAAGAGTTCAAATTCCTCTTCGGCCCAGAGGGATTCAAAAGCTCCTTGGAATTTCAACAAGACATGCGGCGTCTCGACTTCGCTTAGCTTGACCGTCCACTCAATACCGTCTTCAAGCGCGGGGCCGGACACATTGGCGGAACCGACATAGGCGGTGCTGAATCCGTTCGATCTCTCGAATAGCCAAGCTTTGGCATGAAGACGCCGTCGTCTCCCATCCATAGAAATCTTTAGTTCAACATTTTCGAAGGCAACCAGCGCTCTAAGGGCTTCAAGGTCGCTAGCTCCCATGTAGGTGGTGGTAAGCACGCGAACTGGCGTCCCAGCACGCGCCAAATCTTCAAATGCCGCCTTCAACCGCTGCAATCCTCTCCATTGAATAAAACTCACCAGCATGAGCACTCGATCGGCTGTGCGCAGTTCTTTCTCCAACTCCCCACCCAGGCGAGGTTCATCGCGAGCGTTGATGATTAAGCCGCTACTGGTAAGCGGAAAAGCGGGCCGCAGCGGAGGTTTCGGCGGAGAGTAAATCGCCTGCAGGATTTTTCCTGGATCTTCCACTCGCTCGGATTCCTCTTCATTTTGTACCGCCAGGGTAGCTAGAAGACCATTCACCAACTCAATTTGCTTGGCCTTGCGGTTTGCAACTGGAAGTGAACCTAGTGCAACTTTTATTTGCCGCGCAAAATGACGCGATAGATAGGTAGGATAGTCGCTCTCTTCGAGGTCAGCTATCTCCGCTTCGAGGGGGCGAAACTCGGCTGCGGTAAGTAACTGTCGCACCTTACCAGTGATTAACTGATCGTAAATTCCTTTTTTCAGTTCCATTAATATGCAGCGGGTTACTCAGTCCTACGAACTTCAGTCGACAAAACTTCCCTCTTTTAGCTCTGCAACACTATAGTCGCGGGCGCAGCCTCTTGTGGCAAAAACGTCCTGACGAAGTGAAGGTCGTCGAACAAGAAATTTTTCACATGCGGGCGGGACCCGACTCCAAATGGCGAATGCGTAAGGTTCCAGCGAAACTTTCCTCCCCGCAGAGTGTTCTCAATGATGTCGCCTGCAAGGCGCCAAAATCTCTTGATCAGAGGAGCGAACATGAAGAAAACTATGTCATCACTGTTGACCGCGATGGCACTGAGCGGCGCCTTGATGGTTCCGGCCCAGGGCTTTGCGCAAACCAGGAATGACGGTGGAATGAACGAGCGCCGCGAGCACAACGAGCGGCATCCTCAGATTCGCGCTGCCATTAAGTCGTTGGAACGCGCCAAGAATGACTTGCAGCGCGCCAGTCACGACTTTGGCGGCCATCGCGAGGCATTGGAAGCCTGCAACAACGCGATCGAGAAACTGAAACTTGCCCTGCAGTATGACAAGAAATAACCCTGACTTCTCGGGGGCGCGGAGAGGTTCATCCGCGCCCTTACTCAATACTGCCAGTTCACCGTAACTGAGCCCACTCCGCCCGACGGAACGATAAAAGAGTGGGCTGCACCGTTTTCCGGCGTGACCGTTCCGTCGGCGGCGATTTTCACCAACCTGAATTGAATGGTCGCGCCCGCAGGAACCGATGCGTCGATCAGCCACGTTGGAGGATTGGGCGCCAGCATCGGCCCCACCGCCGCATCACGCGTGGTGGCTCCCGCCCCTAGCTCGAGGACATCTCCAGTGAGGAAGACTGCCTCGCCCGCTGCGGTGGGGGGAGCGTTATTCACCGTAAAGGTCGTGGGAACCAGCGGCCCGGTTAGCACGGTGAACGGCGCAAGATTCGACATCGCGCCGCCGCTGGTCACAACCTGAATGCTGTACCGGCCGGGAGTGACCCGCGGCGCCGTAAAAGTAATCGTGCTATCGGACCACGAATTGACGACCGCCGCCGCGCTACCCACCAGCACCTTGCCGGCCGCGCTGCCAAACCCCTGCCCGGATGCGGTGACGCCAATTCCTGCTTGTCCCAGCAGCGGCCCCACCGAGCCAATTTGCGGCCCACTGGCCGCCGGCGATAACTGCCACACCGCGACGGTATGCGCGGGCAGTGTAAATGCCGGGACCGGGTTGTTGCCGCCTGCTCCACTCCCCACCGTAATGCCCAGCCCGCCCATCAGGCCGTTGAGATAATCGGGATAGCTACCCGCGGGCAGCGCCGTGAACAAGCCCGTGATGCTGTAGTTTGCAGTCTCGCTCTTGTTGACGGCCACCAGCGCCACCGAAGCCCCAAACTGGCGTTCCAGAATGTACACGTCGCTGTTGATCCAGCGTTGTTGCGAGCCGCCGTACGCCAATGCGGGATTCGTCTGGCGCAGGGCCGCCATGCGGTTCACCAGGGTGTATGCCCGCGTCTGCGTATCGAACTGCGACATCCAGATGCGGTTATACGGATCAGTGCCGCCGTTGGTGTCATTGTGCAGGTATTGCTCGTCCCCATACAACACTACGGGAATGCCGCGGCAGGCCAGCAGCAGGACCAGCGCTTCGTTTAACCGGTTCTGATTGTTATTCACGCTCAGCAATCGCGGGATGTCATGATTGTCGACGAAGGTCACCAGGTCGTTGGGCGAAGCGAAATCGCTGTTCTCCCGGGTGATGGTGTTATCAATTTCATGGAAGTCGCCGTTGCTCGCGAAAACATCGCGCATGGCATTGGCCAGCGGAAAATCAAGCAGCGACATTCCGCTGTGATTGGCGAACTTATGCGAATCGAAATACAGTGCTTCGCCGGTCCCGCCTTGAAACCATTCCCCAAAAACAAAAGATGGCCCGGCGCTGTAAGCCGAGTTCGCCAGACTGTACTCCCACCCCCAATTGGCATGCTTGACCGCGTCGATGCGGAAGGCGTCCACCCCATGACCCATGAACTGGCGCAGCGAATCTTTTAAATACTTGTCGATCGTGGGGTTGTCCTGATTCAGGTCGGCGAGGTCAAACAGCGTGAAATATTGCAACTGGTACGAGTCGTTGAAGTTGCTGATGCTCGGGTTGTGATGAAAATAAAGATTCGGGTCGGCATTAAACTTTCCCACCAGCGTGCCGGCATCGTAAAGCGCACCAATTTCACCGATGTCATTCTGGTTGGAATGATTGGGAGTAAAATCCACGATCACCCTGATTCCGTTAGCATGCGCCGCGGCCACCATGCTGTCGAAGGCCGCCCAGCTATTACTCGCGTCGCCGAAATGCTCTTCAATGCGCTTCATGTCCCGCGCCCAGTACCCGTGAAACGGTGCGTTGGGAGTGCCCACGTTAATGTTGTCCGCGGGCGGCGAAATCCAGATGGCGGTGATTCCCATGCCTGCCAGGTACGCGATCTTCTGCTGGATTCCGGCAAAGTCCCCGCCCCAATACATCTGGTAATTCGTGCGGGAAGCATCGAACAGGCCTTTGCTCTGGGCGGGATCATTGTTGGCCGCATCACCATCAAAGAAGCGGTCGGTAACGATCTGGTAGATGACTTGCTGCTTGAAATTACCGGTAGCGGCCGCGATGGGCGCTCCGCTTACCGTAAGGTTGACGGTCGCGGAGCTCGATAGAAGCCCGCTGCTGCCTGAAAAGGTGATGGGGTAATTGCCGCGCGGAACCGATGGGCCCACCGCAAATGAAATGACCTGGGTCCCTCCCGCCGCGATAGAAAAGCTGGAAGCCGGAGATGTTGTAACCCCGGCGGGCAATCCCGCGACGCTGACCGTAATGGTTCCGTTGAAAACCGAGCCGGGAGAGCTGTTGGTCGCAGTGGCGTTCAACGTGACCGGGGCCGCCGAAGAAGTCTGTGCCACCAGCAAGGAGCCTGGCGTAGCCGACAGCGCGAAACCAGGCGGGGGAGGAGCTGCCACCGGCGGCGGAGCCGGCGCAGCCATCACCCCCCCGCTTCCACAACCAGCCACGATTAACAGCAGTGCGGGCAGAAAGGGCGCGAGCCATCCCCGCCCGCGCTTTCGCGCGACGCCGTGGCCGCTCGTTTCCCTGAAGAATATCCCTGTCATCAAGCCAAAGAGTATCACCGAACCGGATTCCCTCGACCGCCCAAGCCGCACTTTGAATTACAAGAATCAATGTCATCTCGACCGGAGACCGCGAGCTTTTGCGCGGCATAGTGGAGAGAACTGGGGGTAGGGTTTGATTGTTGCTTAAGCCAGGAGCCTAGCGAGATCCACTGACTTTTTAAATGGGGCTCGTGAATTGCCCAGGCGAACTGTTTCACTCTCAAAGCGAAAGCCACGACCGCTCAACTCACATACCCACTACGCACAAATTCCGCCTCATGCACCCGCGCCGGCACTTTTCCCAATAGGATTTTTACCCACTGCACCGCGGCATTGCCGACGCACGTGACTACTAGAGTCACCAGGAACATCATCACCACCGCATCCAGCCGGTCGTTAAAGATCAATTGCCGCGCCGAAGGGTCGAGCCCGTTAGCATGCGCCAGAAACCCTATGCGCGGGTTGGAGCTGAACACTTTTTCAAACGCGCCGGTGAAAGTCACCGCCAGCAGCCAGACCAGCGGCATGAGGGTCACGAAGATGTAGCGCGCCTTGTTCATCTTGAACAGTATGGTCGTGGCTACACACAGCGCCACCGTCGCCAGCAACTGGTTGGCGATGCCGAACAACGGCCATAGCGAATTGATTCCGCCCAGCGGATCGCGAACCCCCTGCCACAGAAAATATCCCCAGCCCGCCACCATCAATGCGCTGGTCGCCAGCACGCTGGGGTACCAACCCGTCCGGCCCAGGGGTTTCCACAAGTGGCCGAGGCAGTCTTGCAGCATGAAGCGGCCCACGCGCGTGCCCGCGTCCAGAATGGTAAGGATGAACAACGCCTCGAACATGATCGCGAAGTGGTACCAGATGCCCATCAGCGAGGGGACGCCCAGCGTCCGCGAAAAAATGTGGGCCATGCCCACGGCAAACGCTGGAGCACCGCCGGTGCGATTCAGCAGGGTTTTTTCGCCCACCGCGGTAGCCAGGGCGCCGATATCCGCGGCAGAAACGGGAAATCCCCACGATGAAATCGTGGCGGCGGCGACGGCCGGCGACTGGCCTACGATGCCGGCTGGGCTATTGATGGCAAAATAAACTCCTGGCTGAATCACGCAGGCAGCGATCAGCGCCATGATAGCGACAAAGGATTCGGTGGCCATCGCGCCATAACCCACCATGCGGGTCTCGCTTTCGCGCGAGATCAATTTGGGAGTGGTGCCGCTGGAAATTAACGCGTGAAAACCGCTCACCGCACCGCACGCGATGGTGATGAATACAAAGGGAAAAATCTTTCCGGCAAATACCGGGCCGGTCCCATCCACAAAACGAGTCAGCGCCGGCATCTGCAACGCCGGCCGAAGAACGATGATTCCCAGGGCCAAAGCGGCAATCGTTCCCAGCTTTACGAACGTGCTCAAGTAATCGCGCGGGGCCAGCAGCAGCCATACCGGCAGCGCCGACGCGGCAAACCCATAAATAATGATGATCACCGCCAGGGTGGACGCGCTGAAGGTGAACCAGCCTGACCACACCGGCGAATTTGAAACCCACTGCCCCGCAAATATCGATACCAGCAATAATGCAAAGCCGATCACCGACGTCTCCAGCACTTTGCCTGGCCGGATGCGCCGCATGTAAACCCCCATCAGCATCGCAATGGGAAACGTCATGGCGATGGTGAACGTTCCCCACGGGCTGGATTTCAAGGCGTTGACCACGATCAACGCGGTCACTCCCAGCAGGATGGTGATAATGCTGATCACGGCGACGAAGGCCACGAACCCGCCAACCCTGCCAACCTCGTCGCGCGCCATTTGTCCCAGCGATTTTCCGTCGCGCCGTACCGAAAACAACAGGATGACGAAATCCTGCACGCATCCCGCCAGCACGGCGCCAATCAATATCCAGAGCGTGCCCGGCAGGTAGCCGAACTGGGCCGCCAGCACCGGACCGATCAGCGGCCCCGGCCCGGCAATGGCGGCAAAGTGGTGACCGAACACCACCCATTTATTGGAGGGGACAAAGTCGCGGCCATCCTCGAGGCGCTCCGCAGGCGTGGCCCGCAGATCGTCGAGGGCCAGCAATTTCGCGGCAATGAATGAGCTATAAAAGCGATATCCCAGCGAGTAGGTGCACAACGCGGCAATCACGAACCAGATGGCGTTAATGGTCTCAGAACGCCGCAGAGCGATCGTGGCAATCGCGGCAGCGCCCAGAAGAGCGACCCCTACCCAGGCGAGGTTTCGGCTAAACCGAGACATGGTGACTCACAGTGTAACGGCAGAGTTGCAATCCAGAGCAAGCCAAATCACTCTCCCCGCGCCCGCCGTTCCTGCAGAACCAGCGCCGCATAAATAAACTGGTGCACGGGCACCGCAACCTGTAGTCGCTTGGCGGTCTTGATTACCACACCGATGATGGCTTCCAGTTCCGACGGCCTCCCGTCGCGGATGTCCCGCTGCATCGATGACGTGGCCGAAGGGGGTAGCGAATCGACAAATTTCATGGCCTTCTCGGCCACATCGGCATCCAGGCGAATGCCGTTGGCGTGGGCGAGCAGGAAAATCTCTCCCATCGCGGATTTCAACATTTCACGGGACTCCTTATTCTCCCGCACTTCGCCGATGGCGGAGCGCGTAACCGCGCCCACGCCGCTCATGGCAGCGATGAACAATAATTTCTGCCACAACGCCGCGTCAAGATCATCGGTGAGTTCGACGCGAATGCGTGCCGAACGCAGTGCATCCGCGATCTCCGCCTCTCCTGCGAAGCCATCGGTGTTCTGCAGTTTTCCCATGACCACCGTAGGCTCCATGCCGGTGTGACGCACAACTCCCGGCCCCGACAGCGCGGCAATGATCCGGCAAACACCGCCCAGCACATGCTCCCTGCCCACCACTTCGGCAACCTGGGCAGGCGCCTCGATGCCATTCTGCAAAGTGAGAACCCGCGTCGCTGGACCTAGCAAAGGGAAGATGGCCCGCGCGCCTTCAACCACCTGCCAGGCCTTAACGCAAATAATGATGGCGCACATGGGGCCCAGATCGGCCACGCTGTCAGTCGCTTGCACTGGCCACACCCGGTAATTCCCCAGTGGACTCTCAAGCTGAAGCCCGTTCTCGCGGATGGCTCGCAGATTTTCCCCGCGCGCCACGAAGGTCACGGCATGCCCGGCCTCAACCAGCCGCGCGCCAAAATATCCGCCCACTCCTCCCGTGCCATAGATAAGGAAATTCATGAGTTTTTCGATAGCAATGAGAGCGGGATTCTACTCGACGATGATCGAGACTTACAAACGCAGCGCAATATATAAGCCCTAGCAGGAGGGCGTTGCAACCAATTGCAATGCCGGCGGCCGTGAATTAACCTGATAGCACCCACCCCAAGCCGGGATGGCGGAACTGGCAGACGCAGCGGACTCAAAATCCGCCGGGCTTCGGCCCTTGGGGGTTCGATTCCCCCTCCCGGCACCAACCGCAGATGTTGACGTTTCCAGAACAGGTCGCGGCTTGTTTTATGATAAGGTTGCGCAAAGGGGGGACTCTTATGTCCCGTACGCTGGCAGCTTTGTTGGTCTTGAGCTTAATTTCTGGTTGTGCGATGCACCCGGCGCGATTCGTTGTTGTGGGGCCAGCCAATCCTTCAGTCCAACGGGGCGCTACTGTGCAGTTTATGGTGACTTCCGCTTCCCTGGACGGCGCAAACCCCTGCACCCGTGTCGTTACGAATACCTGGACTTCTTCCAATACTGGGGTTGCCACGGTCGATAACCTGGGGCTCGCCACCACACTGGCCGCTGGAACGACGACCATTCAACTGACGGTCACCGACGGGGGCTGCAATCCGCCCGTCACCGGCTCGACCACGATGACGGTCACTTAGCACGAAGTAAAACAATCGTATCGCCAGCCTTCCGCGGCGGACACCGCTTATTACTCCGAGGCACGTTATTGCGTCCTTTACCAACCAAACCGCAAGACCATCACCATGAGAATCATCAGATAAATCTGGAACGCCAGTCAACGTGGCCAATTTATTACCAACGGAGCCGCATGCCACTTCACACAACCTCCAAGGGGGAACACAGCTTATGTGGGGATATCGATGAACATTAAACCCTTGGCGGATGCGGTGAACTATTTGACGCGCCGGGTGGATGAGCCTTATTCACGAAGATTTTCGCTGGATTACAGGGTTAGCGTCGTTAGTGGTGGAGAAAAAAAGTATTCCTATCGGAGACAGAGCTTGCGCGCTCACCATAACTCGGTGGCCCTGGCGGAACCTGGAGAAGTTCATGAGGGGGCACCGGTTGGAGATTTTTTCGACCTGAGGATGTTAAGTCTTACGCCCGAGACCTTTGTGGCATACATTCCCGACGGCGACGGCGGGGTCGATACGTTGCCAACGTTCGCGAAGCCGGTGATCAATGATCTTCAGCTGAGCAGTCAATTGTGCACTTTGTTCGATGGGATGGACGGAGAATACGATGCAGCGTACCGCAAGCTCTACGTTGAAGAGGCGCTGCAGTCGATCATCGCAACCCTGACTCGATACAGCACAAATCGCCGGGTTGAAGGTCCATTGACGCGGGAGCGATATGCGATTCGGAAATCGATAAGCGTGATTCATGACTCCTTCGACGAGACTTTGTCTCTCGATCAGCTCGCACGCGCGAGCGGTCTGCCGAAATACAGATTTCTTCGTGCCTTCCGGGTGGAGATGGGTCTGCCCCCTCATCGCTACCAACTGAACTTACGGGTTGAAAAGGCTAAGCGCATGATTGCTCTCGGAAAACCCCTCGCGCAGGTTGCGCTGGACAGTGGCTTTCATGATCAGAGCCACTTCCACCGGCACTTTTCAGATGTGATCGGCCTGTCTCCAATGGCCTACCGGCGGGCAATCTCCTCTGCGAAGAAGATGCATGTCGACAGGCTTCGGCAAGCTGAATACCAGCCGGACTGAAATGCTGGATTCGACAGAAGCTTTGCCACGCCGCGACTGAGACCTGCAAGAACGTACAAGACTCCCGCAAAGCCGAGCGGTAGTGTGCTTGAAGACCGTAGTCCGAGCCCAACATCTGCTGCGGAATTCAACCGAACGGGGCAACCATGGATCTCAAAGACCGCAATTCCGTATCCCCAAAAAAACCCAAGCGCGTCGCGCTTGTAATCGCGAACCCGTCGTTCAACACAATCGCCAACTGGCCGTGCGGGTTCTGGTGGAGTGAACTCGCGCATCCCTGGCACGTGCTGTCAGAGAAGGGTTGCGACATCAAGATTTTCAGCCCCAGGGGTGGGAAGTGCGAACCTGACGCGATGAGCGACCCGCGCGACGCGGACGGCTTTTCCAACGACCTGATCGTCATGGGCTTTCTCAACACTCCGCAGCTGCTGGCAATGATCGAGAACACCGGTAAGGTCGAGGACATTGAGCTCGATGACTATGACGCCCTCCTCATCGCTGGCGGGCAGGCACCGATGTTCACGTTTGAACACGAGACTGGGCTGCACGCCAAGTTCGTCGAGTTCTACGAGGCGGGCAAGGTGACGGCGGCGGTTTGCCACGGTACGGCTATCCTGCGCTACGCGAAGCTTAGCAACGGAGACTATCTGGTCAAGGGTAAAACCGTAACCGGCTTCTCAAATTTTGAAGAAGATTTTGCCGACAAGTTATTGTGGGAAGCAAACTTACTGCCCCGCAACAAACGGCTGATGCCCTGGCGCATTGAGGATGAGCTGAAGGCGCTGGGTGCCAACTACATCCAGGCCGGTTTGTGGCGGGGCTTCGCCACGCGCGACGGCAATCTGATCACCGGTCAGCAGAGCGTCTCGGGCACGGAGACGGCCGAAGCGGTCGCTTCGGCGCTCGGCTACTGATCGTCGCGCTTCAGCAGCGCGAAGCGAGCTGACATCGTGCGGGTCGGGGCAAATGAATGGCGGCGCAGGAACTGAACCCCCATGCCCAATACAATGCCTCACAGTGAATCTGATTGCCTTGTATTCCCTAGGCTGTAAGATCACGGTCCCTTGTCGAGAGCGGGACCACATCGATCTTCGTAACTGTCAGATAGATGACCAAGGCCAGGATGGTGACCAGGAATAGAGCGCTGGTTACGACTGTGCCCCAACCCAAGCCACCCTCATCTCGTGTCTGCGAGAGCAGGTCGCCGATGGATGCGCCCAGCGGTCTGGTCAAAATATAAGCGAACCAGAAGGTAAAGATGGCGTTCAGCTTGAAGCGCCAATAGAGCAGAGCGGCCACGGCGATCAACGCCACGAAAATGAGCGCGCTCACCAGGTAGCCGAGGTGCAGACGCTCTGCCACGAGGTCGCCTGACGCGGTGCCCAGCGCAAAAGTAAACAGAATGGCCAGCCAATAGAACGCTTCTCTTCGGGTGGTAGAAATATCGTGGACCGAAAGGGTCTTCTCGACCGCATACCAGGCTATGAAAGTAATCGCGAGGATGATGCTGAACACGATGGTGGCCGTCAAAAGAGAAACCCCAAGATTATCCGTCAGGTTATCGGTGATCAGGGTTCCGACAACGCTCAATAGCACGACTGCGAACCAGTAGAGGCCGGGAATGTACTTGCGGACTCGGAACTGGAAGAAAAGCGTCACAATTAACAGGGCGCCCATGATGTAGGTTGTCTTGGTCAAGCCCAGGTTAAGGTGCGTATTCAGGAAATCGGCGAAGGTCTCCCCCACGGTGGTGCATAAGAGCTTGACGATCCAGAAGTAGATCGTAATTTCGGGCACTTTGTTCAGCATCTCCCGGCCTGATGGAACCGGCGTTCGCTGTTGTGATTGATTCATGGCGACCTTTCTATATCTGCTGCGGCTGATTTTCTGAAATTTGAGACCGCGAATCGTGTTTCAAAGCGTGATAGCTCTGCTTCATCACTCCAGGACATTCATATCTTCGCAAGTTCCCGGAGCACGCGTTCCGCCATTGCCGGCCTCCATTCTTTGATGCGGTTTTCCCTGTTGTGTTACTCACGGCGAATGATTGATTTTTAATTTCTGCACCCCTCCTCTCGTTGAGAGAGATTGGTTTGGTGTTATTTTGGTCAGGCTCATCATTCGTTCTGTCGCGAGGCCCAAGGTGGATCTGAGTTTCCTGATATGGCTGACAGTCATCGGCCTGATCGTTCTTCTGCTGCAGCGGCGCGCGGCCAGCCGCGGCGAACCTTATTCCTGGCTGTATATCCTTTTCTTTTTTTCAGGATTTCCCGCCCTGATCTACCAGATCGTGTGGCAGCGCGCCTTATTTTCCATCTATGGAGTGAACATTCAGTCGGTCACCATGGTGGTGACCGCATTCATGCTGGGCCTGGGCCTGGGGAGCCTCGCCGGCGGAAGAATCTCGGTAAACTCGCGCCTCCCGCTGTTAGCCATCTTCGGAATCGCCGAACTTGGCATCGCGGCCTTCGGGGCGGTATCGCTTCCTTTGTTTCACTGGGTCGCGGGTTACACCGCCGGGGCATCGCCATTCGCGACCGCGGTCATCACTTTCCTGTTGCTCTTCATTCCCACCTGCCTGATGGGCTCCACGCTGCCGGTGCTGGTGGCCCACATGGTCAGAAAATCGGGAAATGTAGGCCGCTCCGTAGGGCAGCTTTATTTTGTGAATACCATGGGCTCGGCCATCGCATGTTTTGTCGCGGCTGCCTTCCTGATGAGACAGCTCGGTGAAACCGGTTCCGTAATTTCCGCAGCGGTCCTGAATCTTTGCATCGGGATCACCGTTCTCGCCCTGAACTTTTCCCGCAGCCTAAGCCCGGCTGCGACTTCGGCTAACCTGGCGTCCCCCGGCCTGACTTCCGCGGCGGCGCCTTCCCCCGCTATGACTCCCGCCGGCGTGGATCTAACCTCCGATTTGGACCCGGCAAATTCTGCATCCTCTGCGCATTCGGGGTCCGCGGCCGGCAACAGTTCGAGCCTTTCTTCTTCCCCCGCCGAAGTTCTCCGCGAAGCGCCGGCGCAAGCGCCGTTCTTTCTCGGCGTGGTCACCGCGTCCCTGGCGGGTTTCATCGCCCTGGGTTACGAGCTTCTCTGGTACCGCGTCATCTCCTTCGCCACCGGCGGCCTGGCTAAGAGTTTCGCTGTCCTGCTGGGGACGTACCTCGCAGGCATCGCCGCCGGCTCAGCCCTGGCACAAAAACTTTGCCGTCTGCAATCCAGCACGACGGCTCGCGGCTATTTCACCTGGATTGGCTTATTCGTGGTGGCCGCCAATCTTGCGGGATTCATGGTCGTTCCCTTCACCGCCGCCACCGCCGCCCACTGGGGATGGGCCGGCGCTCTCCCCCTGGTATTCGCCGCCGCCGCCCTGCTGGGCGCGGTCTTCCCGCTCATCGCTCACGCCACCACCGCGCCCGACGCCAGGTCAGGCCAGCATTTGAGTTATCTCTACCTCGGCAACATCGTGGGCTCGGCCGCCGGGAGTTTTGTGATGGGATTTATCCTGATGGATTCCTTTCCTCTGCAAACCCTGGCCGCCGGCCTGGCAGTGCTCGGGGTCCTGACCGGAGCGGCCCTGTTGGCCGCAGCCCAGGTTTCCCCGCGCCGCCTCATGGTCTCGATGGCAGCCTGCGTGGCCATCGCGGGATTGGTCTGGCTGTCGGCACCGGCGCTGTTCGTTCACGTTTACGAAAAGCTTCAGTTCAAGCAGCGATGGGCGCAGGGCTCCCCCGGTTTTACCCATGTGGTCGAGACCCGCAGCGGGGTGATTACGGTGACCCCTGATAACACCATCTTCGGCGGGGGAATCTACGACGGAAAGTTCAACACCGACCTGGTGCATGATTCCAACTTGATCGTGCGCGCCTACGCGATCAGCGCAATTCATCCCGCGCCCAGGAACGTCTTGATGATTGGTCTCTCCTCCGGGTCCTGGGCACAGGTGATCGCCAGCCATCCCCAGGTGGAAAAACTGACCATTGTAGAAATCAACCCCGGCTACCTGCGATTGATCCCGCAGTATCCTGAAGTGGCCAGCGTTTTGAAGAACCCCAAAGTAGAAATAGTGATCGACGATGGCCGCCGCTGGCTGCTTCGAAATCCCGCCAGCAAATTCGACATGATTGTGGCCAACACCACCTATCACTGGCGATCAGGCGCTACCAATCTTCTGTCGCGCGATTTCCTGGAACTGGCGCGCAAGCACCTGAACCCCGGCGGCGTGCATTATTACAACACCACCCAATCGCTCGATGTACTACTAACCGCCGCCACCGTCTTCCCTTATTCGCTGCGAGTCATGAACCTGGTGGCAGTCAGCGACTCCCCGTTGAAAATCGATAAGGATCGCTGGGAAAAAGTCTTACTCGACTACCGCATCGACGGCCGCCCAGTCCTCGACATGAACCGTGCCCCCGACCGCCAGGCATTGCAGGACGCAATGGACCTCGCAGCCAACGCCGACCACGCCAACCTGCAATGGGAAGCCATCGAATACAGCACCACGTTCCTGCCCCGGCTGCAGAATCAACACATCGTGACCGATGACAACATGGGAAGTGAATGGCAGCAGTGATACATACATTTAGCTCGGGTTCACGCGGCCAGATTGAGCCATAGAGTTCAACTTCAGATGGGCCCGTCCGCCGAACCCTCAAGCAGTTCCATGAAGCAAATCAGAAAGCGAACAGCCCATCTCCCTTGTCATCCTGGAGCGAGCTCTTGCTTCTTGTTTTAGCGAAGGACCTCGCGTTTTCTTTGGCGTGAGGTCATTCCTGGTTGCTGTTATGAGGGCGACCGCGAATTTACTACCTGCGAGAAGCTCTGCTCAACTTGATTACCAAGTAATTATGCCATTCGGTGACATAATCGCGTGGTTGCCTTGGGCTGCCAATGCCAGAAAGGGGCTGGTCCGGACCCCAAAAGTTTATCTGCGCGATAGCGGCCTGCTGCACGGCCTGCTCGACATCCCCAATTTAGATGGAGCATTGGTGAAGTCACATGCCGATTGCAATCCTGATGAGCCGTTCAAATTGAACCGTCTATACTGCGTCAAACCATTCTTCTTCAATATGGACTAGTTCGACTTTTTCAGTTCGGACGCCAATGCTCAGTTCTTTCAATTTCTCAGCGAACTCCCCGCCATCAAGAAGATCGATCGGTGGTGCGCCATCACGTGTAGCTTCCCTTACGGCGGCTGGAGTGAAGGTGCCCGTGGTGATGAAGAGGCCTTTGTCAGCCCTTCCGATCATCGCGCCACGGAAATCCCGAATTTCGCTTGGCCCGACCGACCCCGTGTATCGCTTGCATTGAAAAAGGACGTGAAAGCTCATCAGACCGTGGATGCGGGCGATGCCCTTTCCGTCGATACCCCCGTCGCCACTACGTCCGGTGACTTCGACTTGGGTGAAACCGGCTTCTCGGAGCACTCGCTGGACTAGGCGCTCAAACGCGGCGGGCGATAGTTTTCGGGTGAGAATTCCGTGGAGCCGCTGGCGCCAATCCAATTCAGGCGAACTGTCTTGGGGTGAAGTGGTTTCTTCTAGAGAATCGGCCTCACCTTTCACTCCTCCCCGGACGAATTTAACCACTTCCTGAGGATTGACTTTTTCGATGTCCTTCGCCTTAGCGGAGAGGGACCAGATGCCTCGACTGGAGTTTTCGAGCATCCCAAATTTCTTGCGGTATGTTCTGGCCCAAGCCAGACGATAGCCGAGCTGGGTCTGGTTGCTTTTCTCGGGGTCGTGGAGCAAAGCAACTACGTCTTCCGGGAAATGCTCAAGCTGGACGACCTTATCGTATATTTCTTCGATCGAGCCGGAACCGCCGAGAGCGTTCATTGCTTTTAGCAAAGGATTGAAAAGCTGTTCGTATGGGGGAACTTTTAACATATCGCGTCAGTTGATTATAGCGTCGTGGCTAGGCAAGAGGCAGGTTCTGATCTCCTACAGCGCAACGACTGGTCCAGAGACGCGGCTTCGCTCCGCAACCTTCGAGCCCTCGGAAAAAGGAACAAATGGGACGGGGAAGACAACAAGACAACAGTTGAACGGAGTTTTTGTTTGGTCAATCGTCGACCGAATTTTGTCAAACACTTTGTTTTGAATCGCGCGCTCTATCAACGTACTTTCGCCGCCCCCACCTTCCCGGTCATCTCCCGAATAATCTTCGCCTCATGCTCGCGATAGGGTCTCCCATCGGCGTAAAACACGTCATGAAACCAGATTGGCGGGCCGTCGAGCACGTAGGGTTTCTGCCATGAATCCCAGGGAAAGTTGGTTTGGGTCTTTCCCACCACGAATCCCCAGTTGATGGCGCCGACGTGATGTTTGCTGGCGATGGGCAGGATGGTGTCAAAGGTGCTGCCTACCGATCGCGCCATGTATTCGGTGCAAATGATGGGACGATGGTACGACTCGAGCATCCCCACCTCGCGCTCGAAATCTTCGGGCCAGCCGTAGTTGTGGAACGAGATCACGTCGGATTGCTCCAGTTGAGTATGCTGGATCGGGGTAAGTTTTTCGGGCGCGGAAATGTCTCCGTCCCACACCCCGCTGGTCAGCGGCTGCGTGGGGTGAGCCGCCCGCGCCCACGTGAACACCTGCGGCAGCAGATCCGCTACCAGCTCGCGCTTGTTCTTCGGCTCCATCGCCGACCACGGCGGGCCGTTGGTGTTGTTGGGTTCGTTCCACACGTCCCACGCCAGGATTCGGGGGTCATTGGCATACGCCCCTACCACTCCCTGGACATAGGCTTTCAGCCGGGGATACTGCGACGCATC
The DNA here is from genome assembly GCA_038210375.1 of Terriglobales bacterium. Classification (GTDB taxonomy): domain Bacteria; phylum Acidobacteriota; class Terriglobia; order Terriglobales; family Acidobacteriaceae; genus JBBQWT01. The sequence goes on from JBBQWT010000007.1 coordinate 37,991, forward strand.
CGCCAGCGCCGCCGCACCCGGGGATTGCACCCACCCCGAGTTATGCACGCCGGGGATGGGAGGATGCTGCTGGCCCAGCTTGGGGTTGGGGTCCCACACCGAATCGAAGAGCACGAAGATAGGACGCACGTGATGCTTCGCGGCCACGGTGAGAAACGTGTCCATGCGCTTCTTGAAACCATCGGGGTCCTGCTGCCACAGCAGGTCGTGGAGGAAGACCCGCATGGTGTTCATGCCCAGTCCCTCGGCCCATCCCAATTCTTTATCGATCTGAGGCTCGTCGAAGGTGGCGGCCTGCCACATTTCCAGCTCGTTAATGGCGTCGGCCGGAATGTAGTTGCTGCCCACCAGCCAGGGTTGCTGCTGGTACCAGTCGTTGGCCTTCTTCTCGGGCCAGCGCTGCGCCTGCGCCGGCAGTAACACCGGCAACAGGCTGAGCGCTATACATAATCGCAATAAAGTGTGTTTCATTTTGAGGGTCCTCGCAAGCAAAAGATGGCGATCGCGGAGTAAACATACCATATGGATGGAGTGGCGAAGTTGTTCGGTTGGGGCTGCGGGGGAGGATCGAAATCGATCAAAACCAGGAAACCCCGAGGTCTCTCCACTACGCCGCGCAAGGGCTCGCGGACTTCGGTCGAGATGACAGTGAGGATGGGGGAGGTTGGCGACTTGGATTGAAGGGAAATCGGTCAAAACCAGGAAACCCCGGTCTCTCCACTACGCCGCGCAAGGGCTCGCGGACTTCGGTCGAGATGACAATTCTAGCTGGGACCAGCTGCTGACGATCAAACATTTTTCTCCGCGATCACCCAGCTTCTTCCGAGGCAACCGCCGCCGGTTTGCGCGTGGTAGTAATGACCACCACGCTGACCAGGACAAACAGCGTGCCCACGATGGTCCTCATCCCCAGGGTCTCTCCGCCAATAAAATACCCGATGATCACTGCTACCACTGGATTTACGTACGCATACGTCCCCACTTTGGTGGGGGATTCGCGATGGATCAGCCACACATAGGCGGTGAATCCGATGATGGAGCCGGCGACGATCAGGTACAGTAGCGCGAGCCATGCCATCCGGGAGACCAGCAGCGGGTGAAAACTGTGAAACTCTCCCAGCGCGCCTGATGCGATGGTCAGCAACACTCCCCCGGTGAGCATCTGCGCTCCGGAGCTCATGACCTTGTTGGGCGGAAGCGGCAGCTTGCGCGTCAGCGCCGACGCTACCGACCAACTCATCGCGCCGATGATGAGTGCAATGGCGCCGCGGCGGTCGATGGAGGCATCGCCCAGGTTGAGAGAGTGGCTCATCAGCACCGCCACCCCGGCGATGCCTATCAGCAGCGCCAGCGCCAGCCGGATGGTGAGCTTCTGCGTGCCCAGAAAAATTATTTCCGCAAGCGCCATGAATGCCGGGATGGTAGCCATCATGACCGCCGCCACCCCCGAAGGCACGCGCTGCTCCGCCCAGAACAACAAACCGTAGTCCACCACGAAGATCAGGAATGCGATGATCGCGACCGACATCCATTGCCGCGCGGTGGGCGAGCGCTCGCCGCGAAATAGCATCACGCCGTAAAGCGCCAGCCCCGCCGCCAGAAAGCGCATGGCCGCCAGCAGAAATGGCGGCACTTCGTGCACGCCCACCCGGATGGCCAGAAACGTCGATCCCCACACGAAGTAGATGATGGCGAACGCCAGCAACGTCATCCACTTGCGCGGTTGAGCTTGGCTTTCCATCCCTTACTTATATCAAGTGCGCCCGCGATTCTCCCAGAGGTGGTGGTTGCGGATCCGCACGGCGAAAACGGCGGCCGCGCTTTTCCGTATTCAGAACTGGCGGTGTTTTACTGCTGGGCGATCCCCATGGCCACTCCGCCCAAGCTATTCGCGTTCGGCAAAAGCCTTGAGCCTGGTCAGCGCCCCGTCCCACTGATGGGAGACGCGGTCGAGATACGCCGCCAATTCGTGGATGGGCTGCGGATCAAGCGCAAAAATCCTCTCCCGCCCGCAACGCCGGGCGCGGACGAGCCGCACCCGCTCCAGCACCCGCAGGTGCTTGGTCACCGCCTGCCGCGTGAGGTTGGTTCCCGCGGTCAGGTGAGCAATCGAATGGGACCGTCCACTGCCCAGCTTCGCCAGCAGCCGCAGGCGGGTCTCGTCACCCAGTGCCGCAAAAACGGTGGCCTTCGCGCTACTCGGATGTCTTGGCGACATACGCTCCAATCTGCTTCAGTTGCTGCTCCCAGCCGCGGCTATTCATGCGAAACGCATCGGCGTAACGCTCGCGGGGCAGGTTCTCAAACCCAGACTCGGTGACCGTCAGCAGCGTACCGCCCGGCGTTTTTTCCAGCCGGAACTCGACCAGGGTGGGCGTCTCCTGCGAGTAATCCACCTTCGGATCGATCGCATACGGATGCCAGGTATAGGCGAAATACGAAGTCGGTTCTATCCGGGTTACTTTCATCTCCAGTTTCACGTGTTCGTATCCGGGAACAGTCAGCTCGCCCGTCACCGGCTGCCCGGCCACGAATGGCCCGTTGATCTTCACCCGAAACCACTCGCCGAATTGCCGCGAATCGGTAAGCGCGAGCCACACCCGTTGCACAGGTGCGGCGATCTCGATGCTCTTCTCAAACTGATTGTCCATTACGCAACCTCCTAGTTGCATATTGCCACTATAGATCAGCTGAGACGCACATGCAACCCATTGGTTGCTTAGTTTTCAGGTGACCATTCGCGAGCGACCCTGAACCCCCCGGACCAGCGCCCCGGCACCCGCCCAAGACGCCGCCCCGCCTTCTTGCTAGAATCTCATCATGGCTGATTCTTCGCCTTTTACCGATGTTGAGACCGCCATCGCTGAGATTCGCGCCGGACGCATGATCGTCGTGGTGGATGACGAAGACCGCGAGAATGAAGGCGACCTCACCCTGGCAGCGGAGAAGGTATCGCCCGAGGCCATCAATTTTATGGCGCGGTACGGCCGCGGGTTGGTTTGCCTGGCGCTTACCGAAGACCGGCTCGATCACCTTCGCATCGGCAACCAGACTGCCCAGAATACCTCGCAATACCAGACCGCTTTTTGCGAAACCATTGACGCCGCTAAGGGAGTGACCACCGGCATCTCCGCTTATGACCGGGCGCACACCATTCTGGTGGCGATCGATCCTCGGACGCGCCCCGGCGATCTTGCGCGGCCCGGACATGTGTTTCCCCTGAAGGCCCGAAAGGGTGGGGTGCTGGTGCGAGCGGGGCAGACCGAGGCTTCGGTGGACCTGGCGCGGTTGGCTGGCCTGGCGCCGGCCGGCATCATCTGCGAGATCATGAATGAGGATGGCAGCATGGCGCGCGTCCCCGACCTGGTCGAGTTCTGCGCCGCGCACTCATTAAAGATGCTCACGGTGGCCGACCTCATCCGCTACCGCATGTCCCACGAGCGCTATTTGCGCCGGGTGGGGGAATCGCTTCTGCCCACTCGCTATGGCGAGTTCCGCATGATTGCCTACGAGAATGAGATTGATGGCGAATCGCACGTGGCGCTGGTGCGCGGCGATGTATCGCAGGGAGCCGCGCCGGTGCTGGTGCGCGTCCATGCCCATTGCCTGGCGGGCGACGTTTTTGGAGCGACGTGGTGCGAGTGCCAGGCGGTGCTTGACCGCTCGCTGCAGTTAATTGCCGAGGAAGGACGCGGGGCGCTGATCTATCTGCACCAGACGACCAAGGGATTCGGGGTTGAACGCATCGATGAAAAGAAAGTTCTGGTCTTTCATCGGGACGTGCGCGAGCCGTCGCTGCCCGACCACCAGAGAAAGACCCAGCGCGAGGTCGGGATCGGCGCGCAGATTTTGTCGGACCTGGAAATTCATTCGATACGCCTGCTCACCAATCACCCACGCAAGGTCGCGGCCCTGGAAGGCTTCGGAATACAGATTGTCGAGCAAGTGCCGGTAGTAGTCGGCGTCTCCTAGAGCAGCTTCTTTTAACGCCCGCGTTCGTCAGCTTGATTTTCTGATCTCCACATCTTCGCCGCGAATGAAGAATTGGGCGGAGCACTGGCTTGACCCGCAGATGACCGGGATCAATCCCACGATCTGGCGGCGGGTGATCAAACCCAGAATTCCGCAGGATGGGCATGCGAGAACGGCCCAGTAAGGGTCGGCGGCTTCGCCGGTCTGGCCCGCGTTTTCCAGGACGAAGATCGTGCCGGGGCCCATCTGTTCGGGGATCCACTCACTGAGAACGTTCAGTTCAGCGACCACGTTCACCTCCAGGTTGGGCTGGATTTCGCATCTGTCTACCGTTCCGTTCTCTCTATGCCTGTTTGCGATGGATCACACTTGTTCCCAGCCGTGATGCCGCGTGGCTCTTTTTGCTGCCTGCCTGTCCGCGCAGCCGCGGTTCGATACGGCGGACTGCGTCGCTCAGGCACACTGAGAACAATGGCTGGCGCGAGTTCTTCAGGATGTCAATGATCTCCGCCGAGGAATTTTCCAGGTAGATATGCCTGCCGTCGGTTAGCAGGTGGTAATCAGAGCCCGCGGTAACCGTTTCCACCAGGCGCTGCCCCAGTTCGCGCTGCAGGAAGCGCATGACCTTGCGCACGCGCTGCAAGGGAAATCGCTTGCGCCGCAACTCGCAGAGCACCGCGACTTCGGCCACATCAGATGTGGAATAGATGCGGCGATGGCCTTCGCGTGCGGGACGCACGATTCCCTGCTCGTCCCACCATTGCAACTGGCGCAGCGTGACCCCGGTGAGGGCGACTACCTGGCGCGACGAGTATTGATCCGGTTCATGCATACGAAACAAATATACATTAAATGTTTGGAACATTTTTACGGGGAGATGTTTTGGTGTCAAGTGGTTAATGCGGTGCAGAGTTGTCCGAATGGGACGGCAACGGCAAGGGCGGCGGAAAACGCAAGCTCCTTCGCTCCAACAAGAACCAGGAGCACACTCCAGGATGACAAGGTTGAGGGGGTGTTCGGTCGCTGGCGCTCTTCATGCAACTTCTCGAGATTTTCGCTGAACACTATAAGGACAGTGTAGATGCTTCCAATTCGTCGGAGCCCGGCCGCGAGCCAAAGTGCACGGCTACAGCTTAAAATCCAAGTCTCACGATGCCACCCCCTTTCACGCAAACTTCATGGCTGCTCCGCACCGGCGCTCCGCGTCGCCGCTTATTGTCGTGCATCGCATTCATTGTGCTGACTTCGCTCTTGGCGGTAACTCAGAACCCCGGGGCTCAGAAGCCTCGACCCACTGAACCAGCGCCCCTATCTCCCGCCGGCACGCCACCGCAAGGCGCTCCGGCTCGGGGTGGAATGGCCACCGGCGGCACGCATGCGGTTGTGCGTGACTCCCGCAAGCGTCCCATCACCGCCGGCGGATTTGTTGATTCCGCCCCGCTGGTGTTCGCCGACGTTACCGAGATCTCCGGGCTGGGAACGTTTCGCCATCGCTCCGGCAATCCCGATAAGAAATTCATTCTGGAAGTTCCCGGATCGGGAGTGGCGCTGCTCGATTACGACAACGACGGCTGGCTCGACATTTACCTGGTCAACGGATCGACCGTCCCCGCGCTCAAGGGCTCCGAAACGCCTGCGCGCGCCGCCCTCTTTCATAACAACCACGACGGCACGTTCACCGACGTAACCGAAAAGGCAGGCGTGGCCAACTTGCGCTGGGGATTCGGCGTGGCCGTCGCCGACTACGACAACGATGGCTGGCCCGACATGTATGTCACCAACTTCGGCAAGAACCGGCTGTATCACAACAACCACGATGGCACCTTTACCGATGTCGCGGAACGAGCCGGGGTCACGAACGGCGGATGGTCCACCGGCGCGACGTTTGGCGATTACGATGGCGATGGGCGGCTCGATCTGTTTGTCCCCGGGTACGTAAAGTACGACGTGGATCACCCGCCCATTCCGGGCAGCGCCGCCGTGGCGTTCAGCTTCTGCCAGTATCGCGGCGAAAACGTGATGTGCGGGCCGCGCGGCCTTCCTGGTGAACACGATCACCTGTTCCACAACAATGGGGATGGCACTTTCACCGACGTGAGCGAGAAGGCCGGGGTGGCCGACGCCCCCGGCTACTACGGGTTCTCCGCGGTGTTCGTCGATATGAATGACGACGGCAAACCCGATTTAGTGGTGGCCAACGATTCCACTCCCAACTATCTCTACATCAATAAAGGTAACGGCACATTTGAGGATGACAGCTATCCTTCGGGCTTTGCGGTGAACGAAAACGGCCGCGAACAGGCGGCCATGGGCTTGGCAGTGGGTGACTACCGCAACGACGGCCGGCTCAGCCTGTATACAACAAATTTTTCCGACGACTACAACACCCTGTTCCGCAACGATGGCGACGCCACCTTCACTGATGTTTCCTACCGCATGGGGCTCGGCGAAATCACGGTTCCCTTCCTGGGATGGGGCGCCGGCTTTCTTGATTTCGACAACGATGGCTGGAAGGACATCTTCGCCGCCAACGGGCACGTCTACCGCAATGTCGATCAGTACGATTGGGGAACCACGTTTGCGCAGCGCCCGTTGTTGTTCCGCAACGTTGAGGGAAAGCGCTTTGCGACCGTGACGGCCGCGACCGGCAGCGGCCTGGGACGAACCTATACATCGCGCGGCGCCGCCTTCGGCGACATCTTCAACGATGGAAAAGTTTCCGTGGTGATAAACAACCTTGATTCTCCGCCGGCGTTGTTGCGCAACGTGGTCAAGAACGGCAACCACTGGGTGGAACTCAAGCTCACTGGCGGCCCGAAGAGTCCGCGGGACGCTACCGGCGCCACCGTTTATCTGACCGCCGGGGGCGTCAGGCAGCGCGCCGACGTGATCAGCGGAGGCAGTTTCATGTCGAGCTCTGATCCGCGGCTGCATTTTGGCCTGGCTGCCAATACTAAAATCGACAGCCTGAAGGTCCACTGGCCCAGCGGCGCGGTGGAAGAGGTTGCGCTCCCCGGCGTAGACCAGATTTTTCATATGGTTGAAGGCCGCGGAGTGGTCAAGTTTTGAACCCGTACAGAGGCTGAATGGAGCATCCCCGGGATGCTATGATTGTGCCCAATCGGTCTTTCCTTCGTCGCAGGATTCCTGTGCTGCACGGCCCGGATATCCGTACCAATCCCCCTCCGGACCTCCGCGAACCCTGGGGACGAAGCCTGATTAAGAAGCTTGCGCAGCATCGATTTAGAGGATTGAATGGATTCCGGGAAGCCTGGAAATTATTTGCAGCCAGTGGCGCCGCACCAGCCTTATTCCGGCGGCCTGGCCCGCTTTGAGCCCGGGCGGCCGCACCACTTTGACCACGCGGCCCAAGTCAAGGACCCCGCGTATTTCACCAATCTCTGGCGCATTTTCGTCAAACGAAAGTGGACGGTCATCGCCACCGCGCTCATCGTTTTTACCCTGGCGGCCATCGCCACCTTTCGCATGACGCCGATGTACGACGCGGTGGCGCGCGTGGCCATCAACCGCGAAGCCCCCGACATGCTGGGCTTCAAGGATGCCGGAGACCGTAACGTCGCCGACGATGACGATTACACGGTGAAGATTGACACCGAATCGCGCATCCTGCAGAGCGATGGCATGGCGCTGCAAATCATCTCCGCGCTGCACCTTGATCGGAACCCTGATTTCGCCGGCAAGGTTGTCCCGGCCGCCAACCCGGTCGCGGGATTGACCTCGCCTCCGCCGCTCGATAGCAAGCGCGAAGGCGAGCTCATCGCCGCCTTCAAGAAACATTTGAGCGTGGTAAAGATCTTTCATACCCGGCTCATCGAAATCCATTTCTTGAGCTCCAGTCCCAAGCTTTCGGCGGACGTCGCCAACGCCGTCAGCAACGCCTACATCGAGCAGAATTTCAAGAACCGGTTTACCTCCACCATGCAGGCGTCTGACTGGATCACCCAGCAGCTCGCCGACCTGCAATTGAAGGTGCAGACGTCGGAAGAGAAACTGGTGCGCTATCAGCGCGAGAACGGCATTATCGGGCTCGATGAAAAGCAGAACATCATCACCTCCAAGCTGTCGCAACTGAACCAGGATGCGACCATCGCGCAGTCGGAGCGCATTCAGAAAGAAGCCAATTACAAGACCGCGATGGCCGGCAATCCTGAGCTGGTGTCGAAGCTTGACAGCGAAGGCATGGTGGAAAAGTTGCGCGCGCGGGAAAGCGATCTTTCCGCGCAACTGGCCAAACTGCAGGTGCAATTCGGCCCTTCGCACCCGCGCGTGCTGGAGCTGACCAGCCAGTTGAAGCAGACGCGCGAAGAGATGAAGGCCGAGACCGTGCGGGTGGCGCAGCGCTACAAGAGCGAATTCGGCGCGGCGCGCGAGCGCGAAACCATGCTGACCCGCGCGCTCGAAGGCCAGAAGCAACAGGCCAACCAGCTCAACGAGCGATCCATCGAGTACAACATTTTGAAGCACGACGCTGACAGTAACCGCCAGTTGTATGACGGTCTGCTGGCGCGCACCAAGGAGGCGGGCGTCTCCGCGGGCCTGCGCTCCAACAACATTCGCATCGTGGATAACGCGCGGGTGCCGGTGCGCCCTTCGGTCCCTAACGTGCCTCTGTATCTTTCTCTCGGCTTGCTGCTGGGCCTGATCGGCGGCGTGGGCCTGGCCTTCGTGGTGGAAAGCCTGGACAATACCGTGATCTCGCCCGACCAGGTGCGCGCGGTTTCATCGCTGCCGCTGCTGGGGATCATTCCTCTGAGCGAGACCATCCGGCACGGCGCGGGACTCAATGGAAAAGCCCCCAACACTCTGCCTTCCGCCGAGCAGTCGGCGCGGCTGGTTTCGCTCGAGCGGCCCAAGTCCGAGGTCGCGGAAGCCTATCGCGCGCTGCGCACCTCCATATTGCTTTCCGCCGCTGGCGCTCCTCCCAAGGTCATCATGGTCACCAGCGGCCTGCCGCAGGAAGGCAAGACCACCACCAGCATCAATACCGCCATCGTCCTGGCGCAAAAAGGCGGCCGTGTTCTGCTGGTGGATGCCGACCTGCGCCGTCCCGCGGTCCATATCGCGTTCGGCATTTCCGGCAAACAAGGTCTCAGCACCCTGCTGAGCGGCTCTGATATCGAGCCGGAAATTGTGCCCGCTCCGGGCGTCCCCGGGTTATATGTGCTGCCCGCGGGGCCGATTCCGCCGCATCCCGCGGAGTTGCTCGGCTCGAACGTGATGAGCTCTTACCTGATGCGATGGCGCGACGAGTTTGATCACATCGTGCTTGATACCCCGCCAGTGCTCTCGGTCACCGATGCGGTGGTGCTTTCCGTCGAGGCCGATGCTGTGGTGCTGGTCGTCCATTCCGGCAAGACTAATAAGGATGCGCTGCGCCGTAGCCGCGAGCTGCTGCTGCAGGTAAACTCACGCCTCATGGGAGTCATTCTGAACGCGGTGGACCTCCATTCCGCTGACGCTTATCATTTTTCCTACGGGGCAAAATATCGCGGCTACTACTACGACGAAGTGCCGAAGTAACCCGGCCGGCCGGCCGGTTTCTGGGTAATAAGGCCACACCGGGATTGGGCCGGCCCACATCCAGCGGCGCGGGCCGCACCTCTCGAATGCTACAATCGTGGCATAGACAGGCGGTTTCGAGCATCGCTTTGACCCGCCCCCCTCAGCCGCGACTAATAAATGAACACCGACATCATTCCCGATTTTCCCGTGATCTTCTTGCCCTTGTCGAACCTGTTAAAACGCGCGGCCACCGGTCGTGAACGCCGGCCTGGCGCGAGAGCATGGGTGAAGTTTCTCGCGCCCATGTGCTTGCTGCTGGCGAGCGGCGTGGTAGCGGCGCAGTCTCAGCCCGGCGCAGCAGTTTCGCTCGCGCAACCCCGCTCCCCCGGCCTCGAAACCGCGGATGATTACGTGATCAGTCCCAATGACGTGGTGGAAATTTTTTTGACCGACGGGCCGGAATTTTCGCGCGAATATCGCGTCAGCTCCAGCGGACAGATCGCCATTCCCTTGCTGCCCCAACCCATTGACGCCGCCGGAAAGACCCTGGGCGAGGTGGCGCGCGCCATCGATATCGAGTTCAAGCGCGCGGGCCTTCTGAATAATCCACACGCCAGCTTGTCCATCAAGGAATCGCGGCTGCATTCGATCGCGGTCACAGGAGCGGTGAGAAACCCGCAGATCTATCCGGTATTTGGCCATACCCGTTTGTTGGACCTTTTGTCACAGGCGGGCGGGCTGGCCGAAAACGCCGGTCCCGCGGTGAAGATTACGCGCGGCGGCGCGAAACAACTGGGCCAGGCCCCCGGAAATAACCTGGCGGCGCTGGCCACCGCCAAACCTACTAAGGCCGCCTCGGGCCCCCAGACCAACCCCCAGACCAGCCCGCAGACTACGACCATCAAGCTGCGCGACTTGCTCTCCGGCTCGGATGCGTCGCTCAACGTCGATGTGTATCCCGGCGACTGGGTCACAGTCCCGGTCGCGGATATTATTTATGTAGTGGGAGCGGTCAACAAATCCGGCGGATTTCCCTTATCATCTTCACGCGAGAGTATGACCGTGCTGCAGGCGATTGCCTACGCTGAAGATTTGAAAGGCACTGCCCGCAGCGACCAGGTACGCATCCTGCGCCCCGACGCCGGCGCTCCCAACGGACGCCAGGAAATTGTGGTGAACCTCAAGGAAATCCTGGCGGGCAAGCGGCCCGACATTCCATTGCAGGCCAATGACGTGCTGTTCGTCCCCGACAGCAGCAGCAAGAAGGCATTCCGCCGCGGCATGGAAGCAGCCATCCAGACCCTTACCGGCCTGGCCCTATACCGGCGCTAAAGTCAGCTCCGTGGCGGCCCATGCTATTTTCAGCGCGCTACCCCGCGAGCAATATTGACCATTCATCGACGACCTGCTCAAGGCATCATGGAAGGATGATCAAAGCCACACTCAAAAAACTATCTCGCCGCGAGCTTGATAAGCAAAAGGTTGACGCCGTGAAGGCAGAAATTGCCGGGCCCCGCCGCAGCGCATCCGCCGCCCGCGCGGGAAACTCCGCGCCCCGCACGCGCTCTCCGAAATGACTTTTGTAACGATCACCGCAATGGCGCGGGTTTTGGCCCGCATCACACCGGGAATGGTGCGTTGGCCGAATTTGCGGTGGTTACGCGGGCCAGATTTTATCTGATTCCTCGCCCCGGGTTGCGTTGCGGGTATCGACCACTAGTTGCGATTCGCGCACAATCGCGGCGAAGTCGTAGGCGCTGTGGTCGGTCACGATCACCACGCAATCGAATTCCGCAATCTTGTCGAGGCCGGTGGACGCCATTTCCAGACTATATTGGCGCCCGCGGCCTATGAACGGGATGTAGGGGTCGTTATAGCTGACCTCCGCTCCTGACTGCCGCAGCAGTTCGATGATGGTCAGCGACGGGGATTCCCTCAAGTCGTCGATGTCGCGTTTATACGCAGCTCCCAGCACCAGGATCTTCGCGCCGTTGATGGCTTTGCGGTGGCTGTTCAACGCGGCCCCTACCGCGGTACAGACGTGATGAGGCATCGCGGTGTTGATCTCCCCCGCCAACTCGATGAACCTGGTCTGGAAGTCCCACTCGCGCGCCTTCCACGAAAGATAAAAGGGATCGATGGGGATGCAGTGGCCTCCCAGTCCGGGCCCCGGGTAAAACGGCTGAAAGCCGTAGGGCTTGGTAGAAGCCGCGCTGATCACCTCCCAGATATCGATGCCCATCCGCAGGCAAAGCATTTTCAGCTCGTTGACCAGCGCAATGTTTACGCTGCGGTAGATGTTTTCCAGCAGCTTGGTCATCTCCGCGGCCGCGGGGGTTGATACCCTTACCACCTTGGCGAAAATGGCGCCGTACAGCGCTTCGGCCAGGTCGCCGCTGGCGGCACTCATCCCTCCTACTACTTTGGGGATATCGCGGCGTGCCACGGTTTCATTGCCCGGCTCTTCGCGCTCGGGCGAGAACGCCACGTAGAAAACACCACGATTGGCGGCTTCTTTAGGATCTTCAACTCGATGCGGCGCGCTGCTCGCAACCTGCGCGTTGACCTCGGCTTGGGAATCCCGCGAACAACGCAATCCCGCGCCATTACCTGATTCGAGAATCGGCGCCAGGATTTCGTCGGTTGTCCCCGGATAAGTTGTGCTTTGCAGCACGATCAGCTGGTTCTTCCGCACATGAGGAGCGATGGAGCGGGCCGTCATCTCGATGTAACTGAGATCGGGTTCCTTGTGCTCGGTTAGCGGGGTGGGGACGCAGATGATGATGGCATCCATTTCGCCAATCTGCGAGAAGTCGGCCGTGGCGGTAAAATTCCGCGTCCGCGCCGCCTGGATCTCTGCGGGAGGAAGCCGGTAGATGTAGGATTCCCCGCGATTCAGGGTCTGCACCTTTTGCCGGTCGATATCGAAACCGCAGACCGTGAAGTTCTGCTCGGAAAAAAGCAGCGCCAGGGGAAGGCCCACGTAACCGAGGCCGATCACTCCGACTTTCGTCGTGCGCTTCTCGATCCCTGACTTAAGGTTGTCGAGCGCCGAAGCTGAGGAAGTCGAGGATGGCGTCATAAGCTAGCGTGCCTGCCGTGCGAACAACTTATCGGAGGCCGAAGTTGTTTCTCCAGGTGGAATCGGCCTGTGCCGCACCCGGGCCGGGTATCGCACCAGAGCACTCGCGCTGCGTAAATTGTAATTTAATCATTGCGCTTCTGCCCTGATCGCTGCGGTTGCTATCCATGCGTCGGAAGTTGTGGACGGTGAAAAGTACTTCACCGGCCGGGTGGCGGCATTACCGCCAGGCGTGCGACCCCTGCTCACGATACCAGTCCACGGTGTGTCCCAGCCCCTGCTCGTAGGTGGTTGCGGGCTCGTACCCGAGGTGTTTTCGCGCCAGTGAAATGTCGGCCAGGGAATCACGAATATCGCCGGGCCGGTTGGGCTGGTGGATGATATCGCCTTGATAGCCGGTCAGCTTGCGAATGATCACAGCCACTTCATTCAGCGTCACTCGCTGCCCGCAGGCGACGTTAAATGTCTTTCCCGCCGCGTTTTCGGTGGATGCAGCCGCCGCCAGCAAGTTGGCTTGCACCGCATTGGCGATGTAGGTGAAGTCCCGGCTCTGGTTGCCGTCCCCATAAATCTCGGGGGTGTCGCCCCGCAGCATGCGCAGACAAAATTTGGCAATCACGCCGGAATACTGCGATGCCGGGTCTTGCCACGGCCCAAAAATATTGAAATAACGCAGCGACGTAGTCTCCAGGCCATAGGTCCGATGAAAAGACTTCATGTACAACTCGTTGGCGGCCTTCTGCACCGCATAAGGGGAGATCGGATCGGGCGGCATTTCCTCGCGCTTGGGCAGAGTCGGGGTTTCGCCATACACCGAGGAAGAGGATGCGTAGATGACCCTTTTGACTCCGGCATCGCGCGCCGCCACCAGCAGGTTGAGGGTGCCGGTCACGTTGGCTTCGTGGCTGGTCTGCGGGTCGGCAATGGAACGCGGCACCGAGGGAATTGCGGCTTCGTGAAACACGTAGTCCACGCCCGCACACGCCGCTTGCATCGCCTGCCGATCGAGCAGGCTGGCCTCACGGAAATCCATCTGCGACCGGATGGCGGCGATATTTTCAGCCTTGCCGCTGAAAAAATTATCAATGCCGCGAACCTCATCGCCGCGCTTGATCAGCGCCCGGCACAACGAAGAGCCGATAAACCCGGCAGCGCCGGTGACCAGATAAATTCCCAATGATTTCCTGTCGCAGGGGTGAAAACCGCTCGTTGATTATACTGTCCCCTCGCCCTATCAATAGTCATCCTAGGAGCGAGCATTTGCTTCTTGTTTGCGCGAAGGACCACGCGTTTTGTGTGAATCCTGCCCCGCTCCGGCTGTTAACATTTCCCATCAAAACGGCAAGAAACCAAATCCAGCGCATCCCCATTGCCGACGGGTCGCAATGAAACCAGCGGGCGATTCTTAGTGGAAGCAGTGACTAATCATATTTCCCGTCCGCTGAAAATAGTAGTGATAACGAACCGGTTCAGCCGCAACGATTTGTTTCGCTCCAATAAAAAAGGAACCACGATTGCGGTTCCCTTTTCCACGATTGCAAAGAACCCTCGGGGTCTCCGGTCGAAGTGACGTTCGGGTGTGGAGGTTGGCTCGCGGCTAAGGATTTGGGCTGCGAGTCAGACAATCATTTTCGCACCCACCGCCCACGAAATGGACGACCTCCAGCCGGTCGCCATCCCTCAGTTCCGTCTCTGCCCAACGGTCCCGCGCCACGATCTCACGATTCAACTCCACGGCGACCCGGTCGGCCTTCAATCCTAACTGCTGCAGCAATCCAGCCAGCGTCAGATGTTCATCGGGCTGGTCGGCGGCGAAGGTGCGCGCCTCTCCATTGATATGCAGCGTGATCTCGTCTGCCATGACTTCTATGGTACCGGATGAATACTAACCAATGCATGCCCGGCGGGAGCCGCGGCGCCCACGGCTTTTGTCCGGTGATTTACACTTAGACTAGCTCCACGAATCAGGACAACCTTATGCTGGTGGTGATGCAGGCGCATGCTTCTGAAGATCAGGTCCGCGCGGTTTGCGCCCGGATCGAGTCGCTCGGTTACCGCGCGCATCCCATCCCCGGCGAGCAGCGCACGGCCATCGGCATCACCGGCAATTCGGGGACGGTGGAGGCCGGCGGCATTAGCGAGATGCCGGGCGTGGGCGAGGTCATCCGCGTCACCAAGCCCTATAAGTTGGTCAGCCGCGACGTTAAGCCTGAGGATACTGTCATCCACTTCCCCGGCGCCGCGTGCACCATCGGCGGCCGCGATCTGGCCATCGTCGCCGGCCCCTGTGCCCTGGAAAATCGCGAGCAGGTTTTTGCCGTCGCCCACCTCGTGCATCGCGCGGGAGCGTTGTTTTTTCGCGGCGGCGCCTACAAGCCCCGCACCTCTCCCTATTCTTTCCAAGGGCTGGGCGAGGAAGGCCTGCGCATCATGGCCGAAGTCCGCGACCGCACCGGCATGCGCATTATCACCGAGGCCGTGGATCATCAGTCCCTGGAGTTGGTGGAGCGCTATGCGGATGTCATTCAGATTGGCGCACGCAACATGCAGAACTTTGCCCTGCTCAAGCTGGCGGGACAGGCGCGCAAGCCGGTGCTGCTCAAGCGCGGAATGTCGGCCACTCTAGAGGAGCTGCTGATGGCCGCCGAATATATTATGAGCGAGGGCAACTACCAGGTGGCGCTGTGCGAGCGCGGCGTGAGAACGTTTGCCGACCACACGCGCAATACGCTTGATCTAAGCATCGTCCCCGCGGTGCACCGCTTGAGCCACCTGCCCATTCTGGTGGATCCCAGTCACGGCACCGGCAAGCGCAACAAGGTGCCGCCCATGTCGCTGGCAGCCATCGCCGCCGGCGCCGATGGATTAATGATCGAAGTGCATCACGACCCCGACCGCGCGCTATCCGACGGCATGCAGTCCCTGTTCCCCGCCCAGTTCGATCAGCTGATGACCGAAGTAAGAGCAATAGCCGCGGTCGTAGGACGCACAATTCCCGCAGCGTGCTCGCCGGCGGCGGCAGGCGATCTGCCGGCGGTAGGGACGTCGGTCGCATCGCACGCCCCGCGCGGCTAGTTAGCGAATAGTTCCTGGGCCTTGTCATTCTTGAGCGAGCTCTGCTTCTTGTTCGAGCGAAGATTCTTGCCGTTAATCTTGGTTCTGGCCTTCCACCATGCTCCCAAGAAATTGCGTCGGCGAAACTCGCCCGGCAAAACACACCCTGCACCTTGTCATCTTGAAGCAAGCTTTTGCTCCTTGTTTGAGCGTAGGACCTCGCGTCTTTTCTTGAACTTGCCTTTACCTCCAAAGAACGTTGAAGAAGCCGGATAGACCTGCTCTTGATCTAAAAATGGAAGCGGTGGGCTAAACCCACTTAATAAGCGACAATAGAAACGCGGGCTTTAGCCCCTGCCTTTCCACCAAATCATGCAGGCCCAATCTGTCTCCCGAAGCGGACACGCAAAAACGCGGTTCGCGTTTTTCTCCGCATTGCTCTTCGCCCTCACCCTCACGGGATGCACCCGAGGAACCCCCAACTCGCCCGCCTATCGCGAATACGCGTACGTTACCAACTCCGGAAGCAACACCGTCACCGTGATCGACGTGTTGGGGTTTAAGGTTGCCGCGACCATTGCGGTCGGCAGGAATCCCGCCGCGGCCGCCATCAATCCCGCAAAAAATGAGGTGTACGTCGTCAATACCATGTCGCGCAGCGTCAGCGTGCTTGATACCGAGCAGAATGCCGTGGTGGCCACCATCGGCGTCGAAGACAAGCCTTCATCCATTGCGGTTTCGCGGGATGGCGCCCGCGCCTACGTCACCAATTCGGCTTCGGGATCGGTATCTATCATCGATCTCGCCAATCGGAAAGTCGCATCCACCGTGCCGGTGGGCGCCGATCCGCAGCAGGTTCGAGTTACCCCTGATGGCAAGATCGTCGTGATATCGCTGCGTGGGGGGAACGCGGTCGCGACCATCGATGCGCGCGCTCAGTCCCTCCGCAACAAGCTCGTCATCTGCAAACAGCCGGAAGAGATAGCCATTCTGCCCGATTCCCGCAAAGCTTTCATCGCCTGCCCGGGCTCGTCACAGGTGGCCGTCGTTGCTTTGACGTCCCCCGGCCCGTCTGCCGCGCAGGCCGCGCTTGCGCAGTCCGTAACTGATGCGCGCCTGCTGACCATCCTCGATGTAGGCAAGACTCCCGTGCACCTGGCGCTGAAGCCCGATGGTGGCGAGATCTTTGTCAGTAACTTCGATGCGGAAACTTTTTCAGAAATCAATTCCACCACCAATGAAGTGGGCGGCAGTTACCTCATCGGCGCCAACCCGTCCCAGGCCTTGGTCAGCGATGACAATACGCTGCTCTATGTCAGCAATTCCGGATCCGATTCGGTGGCCGTGTATAACATCGCGAGTGGACGCTTGGCCGCATCGATTCACGTCGGCAGCAAGCCGGGAGCGCTTGCCCTTTCCAGCAACCAGAATTTCCTGATGGTGGTCGATTCCGGCGCTGGTGACGTTGCCGTCCTCAGGACCCGAGTCAATTCGCTGTTCACCATGATCCCCGTGGGCAGGCAGCCGGCCGACATCGTGATCAAGTCGTTTATGGCACGGGCGGCATCGCCGGCGGGGCGTTAGCGGCGGAATGGCGGCCCCTAATCGTCGCTAGTTCCTCTCAGGGTACCAAGCGGTCGTGATGTTTCGAGCTTTGCCCTTGATATTTCTTCCGTTACTTCGCATAATGGCTCTAAGAAAAAAGGTGAGCGGTTGAACGGTTACAAAAAAGAAGACGTCCTCCGAATTTTGCGGATTTCGACGCGGCAGTTGACGGGATGGGAAAAGGCGGGCCTCTTTCCCGTGCTCGAGACTTATTCTTTTTTCGACCTTCTCCAAATTAAAAAGTTGCGCGACTTGCGGGCCAAGCGAGTGCGCTCTGCCGTCATCAAAGAATCGCTCAACGCCATGCTGAAACAGGTCGCCGGCATGGAGAACCCTCTGCTCGAGGCCGGCACGTTCTTCACCGGCAACCGGGTGGCCTTCCGCCACCACGGAAAAGCGGTCGAACCCATCGCTGGCCAGTTTGTGATGGATTTCGCTCCGCAATCTCAGGTCTCCGCGGTGATGACACGCAAGGTTCGCGCCATTCGTACCGCCCAAACCACTTCGGAACTGTTCTCGCGGGCCGTCAGCCTCGAAGACGATCCTGAGCTGCAGCAGGAAGCCGTAGATTGTTATCGCCAGGTCCTCGAGCTTGATCCGGTCCACGCCGCGGCCTACATCAACCTCGGCACCCTCTTTTATAACCAGCAGAATTATGTTGAGGCCGAAAACTGCTATCGCAAAGCGGTCGAGGCCGATCCCCGCTATGCCTTGGCGTATTTTGATCTGGGCAACGTCCTCGATGAAACCGGACGTCTGGACGAAGCGTTGCTGGCGTATAAATCCGCAATCCTGCTGGCGCCTACCTATGCCGACGCCCATTACAACCTCGCGTTGGCTTACGAAAAACTAAAGCGCCCGCGCCAGGCCCTGCCGCACTGGCAGACTTACTGCCGCCTGGATTCGGTGGGGCCGTGGGCGATCCACGCCCGCAACCAGGCCAGAAAAATTCTAAGCGCGGAGCGCATGTCCATCGTGCACCGCGCGTCCCCACAGAAATAATCGCCAACAAAGAGTTGGCGGTTCGTAACAACGGTACCGGTCCGCATCTGCGTAAATCGCCTCGACTTCATTATTTCGCGCGCGCCTTGCACCAGATCCGCTCCCGTCCGCCTTACCCCAGATCTGTTTCGCCCGATTCCGTGGAACTTTTTACCTTGAACGTCGAGCTTATTTGCTAATCGCATGATGTTTAGCGTGGCCGCGCCGCGCCCGAAATGTTGTTGCGATCCATGGCAGCTAGAGTCTTGCCCTCAGCGGCTGAATGTTAAACTTCAATCACACTTTTTTTGATACTCAGCGAGGAGCCCATGCCCGAAACCCAGCCGCCTAAAAACAACCTTCCTCCACCTTTAACCCAGCTCACTGAAGACGAAGAGATGTTCCGCCAGAATGTTCGCCAGTTTGCCGAGCAGTCCATTCGTCCTCATGTCCGTGAGATGGATGAAAAGGGAGTCTTTCGTTCTGAGTTGATCGAGAAGTTTTTTCAGTTAGGGTTAATGGGAATCGAAATCCCCGAGGAATACGGAGGCGCGGGAGGCTCATTCTTCGACGCCATCCTGGCGGTAGAAGAGCTTTCGCGGGTGGACGCCAGCGCTGGAGTAATAGTTGACGTGCAAAATACGCTGGTAAACAACGCTTTGCTGCGCTGGGGCAACGACGCGCAGAAGAAACAATACCTCCCGAAACAAGCGGAGTCGTCGGTCGGCGCCTATGCTTTGAGCGAGGCATCGTCCGGTTCCGATGCGTTCGCGTTGACCACAAAGGCCGAGCTTAGAGGAGACCATTACGTTTTAAATGGGCGCAAACTCTGGATAACAAATGCCAAGGAGGCCCAGATATTCATTCTCTTCGCCACAATAGACGCGAAAGCAGGCTACAAAGGGGTCACTGCGTTCATAGTAGAAGCAAATCACTCGGGATTCACCGTAGGAAAAAAAGAAGACAAACTGGGCATTCGCGCGTCCAGCACGTGCGAGTTAATTCTGGAAGATTGCAAGGTTCCGAAGGAAAATGTTCTGGGGGAGGTTGGCAAAGGATACAAGATAGCAATAGAAACCCTGAACGAGGGCCGAATCGCGATCGGAGCGCAAATGCTGGGCTTGGCCAGCGGTGCGTGGGAATACGCCTGCGGTTACGCCCAGGAGCGAAAACAATTCGGAAAAGCCATAGCGGAACAGCAAGGAATCCAATTCCAAATCGCGCAAATGGCCACAGAAATCGAAGCAGCGCGCCTCATGGTATACAACGCCGCACGCATCAAGGACCGGGGATTGCCCTTCCTGAAAGAAGCGGCGATGACTAAGCTTTTTGCCTCGCAGGTAGCGGAACGTGTGTGTTCTCTATCGCTAGAAATTTACGGCGGCTACGGTTTCACCAAAGACTACCCAATAGAAAAGTACTTTCGCGACTCAAAGATTGGAAAAATCTACGAAGGAACCTCGAACATGCAACTTCAAACAATTGCCAAGCTAGTCCTAAAACCGCACTAACCCAATCGAACCTGCAACCCCCGGCTTAGAAGGCCGGTGCTCTATCCGATTGAGCTACGCGCCCGTTGATCTAGTTATTCTAACTTGCGCATGTCTCAAAATCTTTCCTGCTAGTCCTGTTAGGTGGAATCTCTACTCGCTCTTCAACAACTCAGTTTCTTTTCGGTCGGCGATTGAGGTCTTTGTCACTTATGACTTTTTCTAGCTTTAGGGACATGCCATTTCCAGCAGAAACGCTATTGCGGTTTGCTCGGCCCAACGGCCGTCGTAGCCTTTGGGATCTGCCAAGAAGGCGCAGTGGCCACCATGTTTGGTTTCCATATATCGAATCGCCTGGTTGGATGTTAGTTTTTGGCGGGTTTCGATTGACATTCTTATAAATGGATCGTCCGTTGAGTGGATGATCAAGGTGGGAATGTTTATATTTTGCAGAACTCTTGAGGAACTTGAGCGTTCGTAGTAGTCGTCCGCACTGTGGAACCCGCTGTAGCGAGCGGTTACCTGGTGATCGAAATCTCTCAAGGTTCGCATCCTGGACATATCCAAGAGCTGGAAATTTTCTGGGAACATCTTTACTTTTCGCTTGAAACGTTGCTTTAATCCCAGGAGGAAGTTGGCTTCGTAGAGTCGGTTCTGGCGTTCGTGAAGGGCGTCTGCGGAGATTGCCAGGTCGGTTGCAGGCGAGACTGCTACTACTGCACACAACTCCCTTGGAGCCTCTATTCCCAGTTCCCCTGCCAGCTTCAAGACCAAATTGCCGCCCATGGAATACCCCAATAGTGCGATTCTCTCCAGATGATCTACTTCAACCAGATCCTGAACCACTGAGTACACATCTCCAGACAAGCCGGAATGGTAAAGGGAATTCGCATACTGGTCGGTGCCGCCGCAGTTCCGCATGTTCATGCGCACCACGTTCATCCCGGCGGCCCAGGCTTTATTTCCATTTCCAATTACGTATTGGGAGGAACTTGAACCCTCCAGGCCATGGACGATTACAATAGTAATTTTTTTCGACGGTTCAGGCTGCCAATGACAGTGACACACAATTTGAACGGCATCGTCGACCCGTACAAACCGCTCCTGGGATGGAGGCAGGTGGTTGCCGCGTGGCAGAAAGTTTCCCGCAAGGGTTTGCAGGTGAGGATTGCTCAACCCTTTGCGCGGCACAAAGGGCGTAAATGATAAGAAAGGTTTGTCCATATGACCTGGCGCCAGCTTTAATCTTAGATTATGGGAGAAAATATGATTAAGATCGAGCCTTTCATCGTGTTTGGAGCCTCCATCAGGTTCTGATATCGTTTAAGGGGTATTTCCGCTTTCTCCCAACCGAGCCTCTTTATTCTCGCTATTTAGACCAAGAAATCCATGTCGATTGATCAAGCCCGCAATCAAGTTCTTTTTACCAAGGTCAGCCGGCTGCTTGGCGCGGCCAGCAAATCGGCTGAGGAAGAGACTGTCCACCAGCTGCGATCAAGTATCCGACGGTTGGAAGCGTTGTTCCAGGTCCTACTGGGCAAATCTGAACGAAACTCAAAGTTCGGCAAGAAACTAAGAAAGATCCGCAAACGAGCGGGGCGGGTGCGTGACTACGACGTTCAGCTCAATGCTTTGAAAACAGTAGATATTGGGGCCAAGGGTAAGCACAAGACACGGATTGCCAGTGCGCTGCTGAAGAAACGCCACCGCCGGGCGGAACAACTGGTTGAATCGCTGAGCGCAGAAGACTTGCCCGCCTTGCGACTGCAACTGCGGCAAAAGGCCGCACTGGTCAGAGCGGCGACAACCGCGGCAGAACGTAGCGGCACGCCCGCGGCGCGGCCGGTGGCCCTGGCTTTGCGCATGTTCGAAAAACTCATTAAGACGAGACCGCAGTTGACCGAAGAAAATCTGCATGAGTTTCGAACGGAGTGCAAACATCTTCGGTATATTGCCGAAATCGAGGCAAGTGACCCCACAGGGAAAGAATTGGCGGACATTCTTGAGCCACTACAGGATGCTATCGGAGAGTGGCACGATTGGACCCTGCTACTAGAGGCTTCAGAAGAGGTCCTTTCCACTCATACCAACTCACCGCTGCAATCCGCCATTCGGAACCTGACGGTATCGCGGCTGAATACTGCTTTCGGAGCTGCGCGGGAAGCCAAGGCGAAGATGATTCATCTGGCCGGGCTGCGAGCGGCACAAGACGAGAGCCCTCCGCGGGCTGCACCTCGCCGCGTCCGCAGGCCGAACGTCAAAAATAAGCGCTAGCCAGAAGGGATAGTTTGGCATCAAAGCAGTTTGACCGCGCCAGCGGTCATTTTTTTTTGTCTCCGAGGTTGGCCTTGTGGCCGGTGACTTCAAAGAGGGCGCGGACAACCTTGGGAGTCAATATCCAGCGAAGCTCACCCCTGCGGTGATTCATGTCAACCCTTGCCACCGCTCCTTTTTTCAGATTTATGGACGCCGGGGTCTCGGGTTCAGAAATCAGGCTGCCAAGGAATTCGCTGAAATTTGGTTCATGGCCCACCACCATAACCGCCTCTTCGGAACGGCGCTCCTGCAACATCTGAAGAAATGCGGAATAGGTGGCTTCCGGGCGAAGAGCGGGGGTGAGTACGATTTTCGCGTCATACCCAATTTCATTTCCCACCAGAGAAGCAGTCTGGATGGCTCGTTTCAAGGGGCTTGACATTATCGAATCGACGCGAACATTGAGCGATGCCAGGACTCTCCCGATATAGGCGCAATCCTGAATTCCCTGCTTATCCAGGGGCCGTTTTTCATCGAGTTTAGGGTTGTCGCGAGGTGTGCCTGCGCTCGCATGCCGAACAAAAAACACAATCATTTCGCCATCCTGTGAGTCCCAGCTATCTTATCTAAACTTGCCTCTGTATGGAGTTTTTTTGCCTTTACCGAGTCGATCATATTGGCTCACACTCCACGAGCAAACAAACGCTCGCCGATCGCAGACGGCCCTAAGGCTAACCATACGCATCTTTTTTGTTTGCTTACTTTTTCTTATGCAACTTATGGAAATTAAATTTAGAGACCCAACAGTTTTTCAGGCGAGGCGTCTTAGCCTGGGAGCGGCTTTGGGACGGGCTCGTTTGGAGGGAGCCTTGGGGATTTGGTCGCGGGTCTTCTTGCCTTCGGCGAGGGCTATCAAAAATTCCTGGGCATCAAAGCCCTTGCTGGGCGCTGTGCCGGCGCGGGTGGTTTTGGCGCGAGCGTAAGTACCATCTTTTTGCAGGATGCGCGCCTTGATATCGTCAGCCAGATAGGAAGCGAGAATTTCGTCAACGATTCGCTGGCGATGACCGGGATCTTTGATGGGGAACATTACTTCCACGCGCTCGTAAAGGTTGCGTGCCATCCAGTCGGCGCTGGACACATACACCTCTTCATCGCCGGCGTTATGGAAGTAGAAAATGCGGCTGTGCTCAAGCAGTCGGCCGACGACGCTGCGCACCTTGATTTTGTCGCTCACACCGCGGATGCCTGGCCGGAGTGCGCACATGCCGCGCACCAGTAGATCGATCTCGACCCCGGCCTGGGATGCGCGATAAAGGGCCTGGATCATGCTCTTGTCGAGCAATCCATTCATCTTGGCTATGATGCGGGCAGGGCGGCGGTGCCGGGCGTGCTGAGCCTCGCGCTCTATTAAACTCATGCATCCGGCGGGCAGATCGACAGGCGACACTAACAGCGGCTTGTAGTCAGGGCGGTCGGAGTTGGCGGTAATAAAGTTGAAAACATTCTGCACGGCGGAGGTAATTTCCTCGTCGGCGGTGAACAGACTGAGATCCGTATAAAAGTTGGCGGTAACGGGGTTGTAGTTGCCGCTGCCCAGATGGGCGTAGCGGCGCACGATGCCGTCGGGATCGCGGCGGGCCAGCAACGCCAGCTTGCAATGGGTCTTCAGCCCCACGAGACCATGAAAAACCTGGACCCCGGCGTCTTCCATGTTGCGCGCAAACTTGATATTGGAAGCTTCATCGAAACGGGCCTTCAATTCGACGACGACGGTCACTTCCCTGTTGGGAGCGGCGTCCATCAGCGCCTCGATGATGGGTGAATCTTCATTGGTGCGGTACAGCGTTTGTTTTACCGAGAGGACGTTGGGATCCTGCGCGGCCGACTCGATAAAGTTAATCACCGGCTCGTAGGAATCAAAGGGATGGTGCAGCAGGACGTCGCGCTGGCGCACCTCTTCAAAAAAATCCCGCGACTTGGTTTGCAGGTGGAAAGTTCGCGAAACAAAAGGACGATATTTCAGCTCCGGGCGCTGCACCTCGGTGTGCAACTGGAAGAGCCGGGAAAGGTTGACTGGGCCTTCGTTGCGATAGACCTGCCAGCGTTCAAGACCGAAATTCACACGAAGGCGGTCGATGATTTCCTCGTTGGCATCGGCCTCGATTTCGAGGCGAACCGCGTCCCCCTTGCGGCGATTGTGCAACTCGGCGCGGACAGATTCCATCAGGTTGCGGGAATCCTCATCCTGCATATACAGGTTGCTATTGCGGGTAACGCGAAAGCCGGCGGCGGAAATGATCTCGTAACCACGGTAAAGACGGCTGGCCTTATCGGCCACCAACTCGTGCAGGAAGATGTAGGAGGCGCCATCCTCTGAAGGCAGCCGCACGAGACGTGGGAGCGAGCGCGGCACCGTGACCACGCCCATAAACGGCTGGGCGGCGCGGCGGCGGCGGCGCATCAGAAAGGCCAGGCAAAGAGCCTTGTTGATAACGCGGGGAAAGGGGTGGGCGGGGTCGATGGTCACCGGCGTGAGTAGCGGATCTACTTCGCGATCGTAGAAGAGGCTGACGGCTTCGCGGGATTCCTCGTCGAGCGAATCCATGCCTATGACGCGAATATTTTCGGCGGCCAACTGGGGTTGGAGCGTCTGGTTCCAGCAACGGTACTGCTCATCAACAAACGCGTGCGATGCGAGGGCAACTTTTTCCAGTTCGGCCTCAGGCAGCAGGCCATCGGCAGCGGGCTCGGAATAACCATCCTCAATCTGCTGCAGTAAGCCAGCGACCCGAATCTCGAAAAATTCATCGAGGTTGTTGGCGGAAATGGAAAGAAACTTAACCCGTTCGAGCAGAGGGTTGCGCTCGTCCTGCGCCTCTTCGAGCACGCGGCGATCGAAGTTCAGCCAGGATTGTTCACGGTTGATGTAATAGGCCGGATTGTCGAGAGAAAGGCGAACCATGGGGGCACAGCCAGGGGAGCAGCTGATTAGTCTAATGCATGGGTGGGCTTTGTTAAAGCGCACCCTTGAGATGTATGGTTCGCTGCCAGTTCACTGAACATTGTCGTAGAGGACGACCACGTCTCCAAGGAAAGACCTGGCCTGGCGAGGCGCTTGCCATCACGGGACCAACCAAACGTTCTGATTCCCTGGGTTGTACTGCGCGTTAAATGAAAGTTGGTGAGGCGCGAGGGATTTCCGCCGGATGATCGCGCCACTTTGATTTCCAACCACCGTTTGATCGTTGCCGATCCAGTCAAACCAGGACGCTGAGCCCAGCGACGTCGCCTCGATCACTGCCCCGCTCATTTCTTCGGTAGCCGCAAAGGTTTGTCATCGGGAGACCATGCTGGGTTTCCGAAACTCAATCCCTTGGTTGATAAAACCACTTTTTCGTCGGGGCCATCAAGGCCAGCGGTGGCAAGCACCTGCCGGTCGAGGGCGGGAATGTCTCGAATGAAACCGAACCGGCCTTTAGCGGCATTGAAACCTGGGGGAGAATCGATGTCATGGATTATTTGTGCATCAGGCCCCCCTAACCGGCGCGCGACACAAATCTGTGAAATGGACGCCGAGCTGACGGGAGCGAAAATACACGTAATCCCATCCGGCGCGAAAGTCACGTCAAGGAGGACAACGTCACTCGCAGGAACAATCTTTGCATTGCTGTTGGTGGGCAAATGGCGCATCCACAGACCGTCGGCGCCTTTCGGATCGCGCGGTATCGTGGCCACGTATTTTCCGTCGGGTGACATGGAGGCCGACCAAAACAAGCTCAAGAGGCGCTCCATCGCGGTTATCCCTAACGCCCGCAAATGACCTTAGTTCTTGATTGAAAACTGCCTGGGGAAGGCCAGAGGCAAATCATTCCACCGTTGAAAGCACAAAACCAACTGCAAGAATAAATGGTCCGAGTCGCCTATCGATAGAGCGGCGGAAGGCAAGCAAAGCGCTTGCCCTCCACAGCGGTTACTTCCCTTCCAGTTCGTCAGCCAGTTTGCCGGCGCCGTAGAGTTTTCGCAGCGCCTCAATCATGGCGGCGGAATGCACTGCTACTGCGCGGTTTTTACTGCCGTCATAGACCAGGGCCCCGGGCAGCGATTCGATGTTGCCGTCGAAGATCAGGCCTACCAGGTCGGCGTTGCGATTGATTACCGGGGAGCCGGAGTTTCCCCCGATGATGTCGCAACTCATCACGAAATCCATCGGAGTGGCCAGATCAAGTTTTGATTTGCCGTCCACCCAGCGCTGCGGCAGATCGAATGGCGCCTTGTTGTCGAAACTGGCGGAGCGGTCATAAAGACCGTACATCGTCGTTTTGTAGGGGGCGATGGTGCCGTTCATCGGATACCCGCTGGCGGAACCGTAGGAAAGACGCAAGGTAAAAGTCGCGTCGGGATACCGGTCCTTGCCATAAACCAGGAAACGCGCCTTGCCGATCCTCTGGCTGGCCTGTGCCATCACGCTGTTGACCTGCTGGTTGGCTTGCTGCTGCATCGCGCGGCTGATGGGGTCGATGCGCCTTGCCAGCTGAATAATGGGATCGGTGGATTGCGCGATGGCCGCCTCTCCGCCGGCCAGCAGGGCCTTGCGTTCGGCGGGATCGCGCAACTTGGTGTTGTTGACGTAATATTGCGCCGCCTCGGCGGGAGTCTTGCCCTGAAGCACGGCTTTTACCCACTCATCGCCGGGCCCCAGTTGTTCCACCGCCTGCTGCAACGCGCCGGTCATGTTGGCAATTTCGAAGCCGGGATAAATGGGCGCGGGCGACGCCATGCGAAATCGCAGCCCTTCGAGCTGCGCCTCGTGAAATCCGGGCAGCCGCTGGCCGTCAGGCTTGGTTACTTCGGCGGCGTATTGCACCAGGGCAAGCGCCATGCCGGAAAGCGTGGAATCGCTGCGGCGGTAGAGGCTTTGCGGCTCAAGCAAAGTGGATTTGGCGATGGCCGCATCCACGTCTGTCCAGGCGCCGCCGTACTGCTGTTGCCATGCAGGGTTGGCGGCGATCTTGCGGCGGAAATCCACTTCGTCGGCCTGTTTCTTGGCGAACAGATCTTTGTCGAGCAGGCCTGAGAGTCGTCCTTCGGCGGCCTTGCGCGAATTTTCCAGGCCAAAAATCAAGCTGGCGGACTGGCGCGCCTGTTCCGGTCCCTGGGTGGCGTATTGCTTGACCACGGCGATGCGGTGCTGCAACAACTTTAGTCCGCGGGCCTCGCGCGAATCGCGGTCGTGAATAAACTGGGAGACGGTATTGTCGCGGCGGGTCGAACCGGGATGGCCGCTGACGAACACCAGCTCATTCTCGGCGACGCCTTTGGCATTCCACTTCAGGTAGTCGGTGGAGTGAATGGGCTTGCCATTTTCGTACACGCGAAACAGCGCCATATCGAGGTCGTAGCGCGGGTAGGTGAAGTTGTCAGGGTCACCGCCAAAGAATGCGGTTTGTTGCTCGGGCGCGAAGACGATGCGTACGTCGGTATATTTTTTGTAGCGGTAAAGCCAGTATTCCCCGCCCTGGTAGAGAGGGACGACATCGGAACGCAGCCCGGTTTGCTTGAGGCTTTCGGCTTCGATGGCGGCGATTTCGGCTTCCCGCGCCTTATAGCCTTCGGCGTCGGATTTATTGAGAGCCGAACCCTGCACGCGCTGGGTAACGTTCTCCATGGATTGCAGAACATTCACTTCGAGGTCGGGCGACTTGATCTCGGCGTCCGGCGTGGTGGCGTAGAAGCCATTGGTAATGTAGTCGTGCTCGGGCGTGGAATTTTTCTGCAACTGGCCGCGGGCCACGTGGTGATTGGTCAGCAACAGTCCGTCGGGCGATACAAAGCTGCCCGAGCCTCCGTCATTCAGACGCACGCTGGAAAGACGAACGTGGTCGAGCCACTGCTGTGATGGGGTGAACCCATACTTCTGCTGCAGCAACTTGCTGGGAGGGTTATCAAAAGTCCACATGCCTTCTTCGGCGGCGGCGGTCACCGCCAGAGCGGCGAGAATGGTCAAGGTAAGCTTAATTCGCATAGCACTCATATTAGCTGTTTTTGCGGATTGGCGGAAAAAACGATAGCGAACTAGTCCTCTGACGGGACGTAGGTACTGACGAAATCGCGCACGCTGGTGACGTAAACGTCGGCCCAATCCACCACCGAACGCGAGCGGCGGATCGTGGTCATGGCCTCTTCGATCTCCCACCCGCGGGCGCACAGGACCGCGAGGGTCATCATGGGGGCGCGATGAATGCCGGCGGCGCAATGAATCAGCAGGCGGGCGGAGGGATCCTTTAGGGCGTGATTGGCGAAACTGACGCCGCGGCGCAGAACGGCGCTGGACTTGGGCTGGAAGTCGTCATCGACCGGGTTCCACAGGGTGACCACGCCATAGGGCTCGGCCAGGCTGGTGTCATCGAACTCAATCTGCATATCAATGATGTGGGTGATGCCGGCGCGCACGACTTCGATCATGTTCTGGTCATGCCAGATGCCGCCGCCGACGGCAATATTGGGCGTGACCCAGTTCATGTCGACCATCGCCAACCCCTCCCGGACGCCGGGACTAATGCCCACTCCGGCGAAGCCGGTAGCGGCGCGCCAGACTTTAGGATTTTCCAGGCTCAACCGCCTGCGCCACATGAATTCTTCCCCTTGAATTATCTTATCGCACCGCGGGAGGGCACCCAGGCTTTACTCCTTCGGTCGCCTGCGTTTCGACTTCAACGAAGGTCTTGAGTGTTGGTGGGAGCAGCGGACTGAAGAGTTTGTGTCTCAACTGGATTGGAAGTGAGGTATTGTATTTCGGTGGAAGCAGTGGGCTGAAAGCCCACTGAAAAGTTATCTTTATGATTTGGGCTTTTTAGCCTCGGTGGCGAGTGATTGCCGCAAACCAACCGCTCGCTTCTAATTGGCCTCAGTTTCGGTGTCCAGAATAAAATACCGGGATCGAAATAAAGGGCCACGCCCTGGTCAGAACGATGCCATAAACTCCCGGGATATTTTCAGTCTTCACGATGTTCACGAATAAACGAAATTCTTGCAGATGAAGGCGAGACCTTTGATCTGCAAGCACTCGCCACCGGGGCTAAAGCCCGATCTCCAAAACTAGTTTTTCCGCGGCCTGAAGAGTCTGTGTCCCAACTCACTTGCACGACCGCTCCGTGGAACTTTTGTTCCACTTCTGCCTTCGAGGAGTGCGAATTAGACCCTCAGACCTCGAAATTTCGCGCCTATAATGCGGCCTGCAGTCCACCGACGACCTGATTTTCGAGTTGTGACACAGACTCTGAAGGCCGCTGCTTCCACCAAAAGCAAAACTGAAATCCTTTTTTATCCAAGATCGTCAACTCAGTTGCCTGAAGTTCGCTGCTCCCACCAAGGTCCGATAGTAATGCCGGTGGAGAGATTTCTTTTGGCCGAATAGGAAACACTCCTCAAGACCTGAAGGCCGCGGCTCCCACCGAAGAGCAAAAATAGTTTGGCAGCCTTCCCCGGTAAACTTCGCGCCACGTATCGGCTAGCCTGGCGCGCCTGCTAGTCGCGGATTGCTTTAATGCCCTGGTGCATTTTCTTCGCAATGTCCTGGGCGGCTGGGGGATCGTAGTTGCTGAGTACGATGATGACATTGCGGGTCGCAGGGTCGAATTCCAAGGCGGCATTGATGCCGGGCGCGCCTCCGCCCACGCCCATCGACTCGTGGACAGGCTGGCCGGTTTCGGGGGACATGAAGGACAGCTTGCCGGAGGCGATGGCGCGGGTGAAACTCAGAAGATCGGCGGCGGTGGAATATCCGCCCCCGGCGGAGCTGCCGCGTTCCGGCCGGCTGAATCGATTGTTCCGCCGGCCGGCGCCGTTAGTCTTCTCGATGGTGTAGCCCTCGGCGCGATTGGCCACGATTTGCCCGGTCAGGTAAAAATCGGTGTCGTTCATTCCCGCCAGCTTGAAAACGTGTTCTTTCACGAAGTCGTAATAGCTGGTGCCGGAAATCTTCTCGATGATCAGCCCCAGAACGATGTATCCCCCGTTGGAATACTGCTGCTTCGTCCCCGGCTCAAACAACAGCGGCTCGCGGCCGAAGAGGGGCAGGTAGTCGGCCAAACTTCGCAGTTTTTGCTTGGGAGTGGCCTCGTAACGCTCGCCGAAAAAATCGCCAATGCCGGATTTCATAGTCAATAACTGGCGGATGGTCACTTTTTCAGCCGCCTCGTGGTTGGGATAATCGGGCAGAAATTTTCCCAGCTTGTCGTCGTACCCGAGCTTCCCCTGGCTGACCAGTTGGTCGATGCACAGGCGGGTAAACATCTTGTTGATTGAACCCAGATTGAACTTGGTCGTGATGTTATTGGGGATCTTCTTTTCCTGGTCAGCGAAGCCGTAGGCTTTTTGCAGGATGGGTTTCCCCTGGTGCGCGATCAGCACGACCCCCGAAAATTTGTCGTGCTGGGCGGCATCATCTAGATATCCGGTCATCTTCCGGATAAATTCTGGCTGGCTGATGGGTGGGATGGCGGCGCCGTCGCCAGGACCGGACTGGGAAGCCTGCGGACCGTCATCCACGTCCTCAACCCTGAGTGATATCAGTTTGTTGGGGGGCGCCGGATCGAAGTTAAAGGTCAGGCTGATTTTTTCGCCAGCGCCGGTCCGGACGAGAGCGGTGACCGATTGTTCGCCGGCAGACATCATCACATTCACGATCCCTTGGATTTCCAGGGTCTTGAGCCTTTGGTGCATCTGGCGGTAGGTGGCCAGACGGGCTTCGATGGAACGCGCCTGCAAAGCAGTGTCAGCCACGTTGTTCTTTATAAAAACAGCCATGGCATCTTCCCCGGCGTTAAAAGCAGCGATGTAGGACGCGATCAGTTTCCCGTTGGGAACCTCATCGAGGGCGGGGGTCGCGGTTCGCGGCTGGGCCAGGGTCACCAAACCAAGGGAAAGAGTGACCAGAAGTGTTGCAATGTAGTTGCGCATCGGGGTTGGACGAAGCTGCGGGTGCATGGTTAGCGGATTATCGAGTCATGCGTCCACCAAGTGTTCTTTCGTCTTGAGGTTCCACTCCAACGCAGGCAAAACCAGCCCGGCAGCATTATTTAACACTATTGCACCCTGATATAGCTTAGAATTATAGCAATTATGAAGTTCAGGGCACTGCAGGACAACCTTCGCAAGACTTTGACCCGGCGGATCACCGCGCGCGAGCTGACCGGGCTAAAACTGGCTAAGCAGACTGGGTTTCGCCAGGCCCACATTTCGAATTTTTTGAACGCCAAGAGGGCGCTAAGCCTCGAAGGCATGGACAAGGTGCTGGCGGTACAGAAACTTTCTGTGCTCGATCTTCTGGACGCCGACGAAGTGAACAAGCGCGCCAGCATTGGGCCCCCAGAGGATGGCAAGTTCGAAAACGTCGTCATGGTTTCGACCTGCGACGCGGCCACGGTGCCGGTGATCACCAACGATATGGTGACCGATATTTTCAAGTTCAAAAAAACGTTTATCCGGCGATTGCGCACCAACATGGCCAGCCAGCGCGAGCACTGGCGCCGGTTTGTACTGTTAAAGGTGACCCTCGCCGAGTCGCGGAGCATGTATCCGCGGGTCATGGCGGGCTCGACCGTGCTGATCGACCGCCACTATAATTCTTTGGAGCCGTATCGCGCGGGCGAAAACAACATGTACGCGGTACAGCGCGAGGGACGGTGCCTGATCTCTTACGTGGAACAGGCTGACGATTATCTGCTACTGCGACCGCACAACCCGGTCTCTCCGCTTGACCTCATGCGTATTAAACCGGGAAAGTCAGCCTGCGACTACATCGTGGGACGAATCTGCCAAGTGGGCAACGAAACGTAGGCTTCAGCCTCTTGACCCTGAAATGAACGGCAGAGTAGAGTTTCTGGGGAGTTTCCCGGCAGGTGAGAGCAGATTAATGTTTGAGAACCGCTATATTCGTTTTGCCATTCCCATCGTGGTGATCCTGGCCACTATCGGCTACCTTGCCTACACCGGGGCCAACGCCGACAAGAGCTATTACGTAACTATCAAGGAGCTGCATACGATGGGTGTCGGCGCCTACTCCAAGCGGCTACGGGTAGCGGGCAACGTGCAGCCGGGTTCGATCAAGCGCTCAGGCACGCATGTGGAATTCGTCCTGGTGGAAGAGACCCAGACCCTTCCAGTGGTGTACCAGGGTTCGGAACCGCCGCCCGACACGTTCAAGGACGATTCCCAGGCGCTGGCTGACGGCAGCTACGGAAGAGACGGTGTATTTCAGGCCAGGCAACTGCAGGCCAAATGCGCATCTAAGTATGCGCCGAAGAACGGGGCTCCCGCTCCGGGTGCGCCGGCTAAGGTTGCGCCGGCCAGGACTGCGTCGAATCTGGGCGCTGGACCGAATGGCAGTACCGCGTCGCCCAGTCAGTAATCTCTGCTATCTTCTTTTTGATACAAGCGTCGCGTGCGGCATGAGAAACAAGAAATCCCTCGGCTGCTAATGCAATGACAATTCTGGAAAATTCGGCGTGTTGAGCGATTTCCTATCTCGGTAAGATTAAGTTTTCGGCGAGAAATTCGGAAAGTTTATAGTCGAAATGACCACACCCTTGCCGGTTTTATCCGGCGGACCCGGTGCCCCGGCCGCACCCGCCATCGAGCTCGATCATGTCAGCAAAGTGTTTGGCGGAGTGGTGGTGCTGCGCGATGTTTGCGCAGATTTCGCCGCCGGCCGCCTCTACGCCATCGTGGGCGGCAACGGTGCGGGCAAGAGCACGCTGTTGCGACTGATCGCGGGCCTGTCCCAGCCCACTCGCGGCAAAGTTTCCGTGGGAGGCGTTCCGGCGGCGGGAACCGGCGGGAGGCAGGTGGGATTTATGTCTCACGAGTCTTTTCTCTACGACGAGATGTCCGCCATGGAGAACTTGAAATACTTCTGTGCGTTGTACGGACTGGGCGAACCGGGGCGCGAGGCGGCGTGCGCATCGGCGATGGCCGCTGTGGGCCTCGACCCTAAACTAACCCGCCGGGTCATACTTTATTCGCAGGGAATGCGGCAGCGGCTGAGCCTGGCGCGAGCGTTGATCCACCGGCCGCGCATCCTGCTGTTGGACGAGCCTTTTTCCAACCTGGACACGGCTTCCGCGGGGCAGATCACGCGCCTGCTGGCCGGCGAGCGGGATGCCGGCGCCACCGTGCTGGTGGTCACCCACCAGGCGGGATTGCTGCACGGAGTGGCTGACGAATTCATGAATATCTCCGGCGGCAGCTTGGCGCCACTGGCGGCGCCGCAATGAGCATGCTCTCGCTGACCCGGGCGACCCTGGGCAAAGATTTGCGCCTGGAATGGCGCAGCAAAGACTCGTTCAACTCAATGGTGTTCTTTGCCCTGCTGGTAGTGGTGATCTTCAGTTTCGCTTTCGAGCCTTCGGCCGAGGAATCGCGGCGCATTGCCGGAGGATTGATCTGGGTGGCATTTTTGTTTGCCGCCATGGTGGCGTTGAACCAGACCTGGGCACGCGAGTTGAGAAACCGGGTACTGGACGCCTATCGCTTGTCCCCGGCGCCCGCCAATGCCCTGTTCCTGGGAAAGGCGCTGGGCAACTTTATCTTCGTAGTGCTGATGGAAGCCCTGATCACGCCGCTGTTCGTGGTGTTTTATAATCTGCGAATTCTGGGCGAGCCCTGGCTGCTGGCGCTGGTGCTGCTGCTGGGAACGTGGGCGCTGGTGGTGAACGGAACATTCTTTGCCGCCATCTCGCTGCATACGCGCAATCGCGAGATGATGCTGCCTCTCATCCTGTTTCCCATTTCGATTCCCGCAATCCTGGCGATGGTGGAGGCCACAACCGCAATCCTGACCGGCGAAGGCGCGACCGGGCCGGGGACCAACCCGGCGGTGTTGTGGCTGAAATTGCTGGCCGGATATGACATAGTATTTACCAGCGCCTGTTTATTGCTTTTCGATCCGATACTGCGCGCCGAGTAAGCCAAAGCACTTATGAAATCATCCGTCATATTCGCCGCAGGCGCATTGCTGACCCTCGCACTGCTGGCCAATGGAGTGCACCAGGCGCTGGTGGTGGCGCCTACCGAGCAGACCATGGGCGATGTGCAGCGGATTTTTTATTACCACGTCCCTTCGGCCTGGACGGCGTTTCTTTGTTTCTTCGCCAATTTTGTCGCCAGCATCTTTTACCTGGTGCGGCGTTCCCTGCGCTCCGACGCCATGGCCGTGGCCAGCGCCGAAGTGGGCGTGGTGTTCTGCACCATCGTCCTGGTCACCGGGCCGTTGTGGGCAAAGCCGGTGTGGGGCATCTGGTGGACCTGGGATGCGCGCCTGACCACAACCTTGATCCTGTGGCTGATCTACGTGAGCTACCTGCTGCTGCGGCGGCTGTCGCTGAGCGAACAGATGCCGGTGGTGGCAGCCGCCATGGCCATTTTTGGGTTTCTCGATGTCCCCATCGTGTATATGTCGATCCGGTGGTGGCGCACCCAGCATCCGCAACCGGTGATCGGCGGGGCGCCGGGTTCGGGCATCGATCCGGTGATGCGCCATGCCTTGTATGCAAATTTTCTGGCGTTCCTGGCTTATGCCTGCCTGATCATCTGGTTTCGCTACATGCTGGAGAACCGCCAGAACCGCCTGCGCGCGATGGAAGAGGTTTCGTGGGTCCCGGTGCCGGAGGGCGCGGAAACCTCCTTCGCCGATGAAGCCCTGCAGTCGCCGGGAGAAGCGTCATGAAATTCTTGTACAGCGCCTACTTCGCTACTTGGGCAATACATTTTGCCTACCTGGGAATCATTGCCCGAAAATTACTGCAAAGCGCCCGGCTGGAACGCGAGATCGCCGCGGCGGACGACGCTAAGCTCTGACAGCGGGCTGCCCGGGGAGTCCTGTTTACTCCAAGTGAGTGCCGCTAAACTCGTGATTTAAAACTGCTTATCGCGCGCTAAATCGTCATACTTCCATTTAACTGCCCAACTGCATCGAAACTAAGTTGCCTTTGCCCAAGGTGCAAGTAAGGAAAACTGAGCAATCGGCAGGAAAACGTTGCGGTTGGATGGTAAACCGTATGCCCGCAAAAAAAGTCGTGACCCGCGGCCGGTGTGGGCCAGGAAGATTGAGAAGCTGCGGCGCCACCTCGGCGCCAGTCAGACCAAGCTGGGCAAGGAGCTCGACTGCTCGGCCATGGCGGTTTCACGCTGGGAACGCGGAATTCAGCAGCCGCCGGCCAATATTTATATCCGGCTGGGCAATCTGGTGGGCGACCCTGACTGCTGGTTTTTCTGGGGGCGCGCCGGACTTTACAGCGCTGACCTTTTGCGCATTCTGCCGGCTTTGCGCGAACGCCTGCGCGATGCCCGGCCGCCTGAACTGCAGATCGTTTTGGCGGGCAGCGGAGAACGGATCAATGCGGTGCATGGCGCGCCCGCTTTGCACGCCATTCCGCTGTTGCCCATCGTGGCTGCCACTCTGGGACGTCGCGGCGACATTTCTGTAAACCTGGAACAGATCATCCCCGAGGGATTGATCGCGGCCCCCAGCGACTGGTGTCCGAACCCGGCGTACACAACCTGCCTGCGCGTGACCGGGGATTCCATGGAGCCTTTGATTCACGACGGCAACATCATCGTGGTCGATACCAGCGAAGTCGATCACAGCCGTTTGCATGGCCAGATCATCGTAACCTGGCACGAGGACAAGGGATTGACCGTTTCGAGGCTGCAGAGCTTCGACC
This sequence comes from Terriglobales bacterium, assembly GCA_038210375.1. Taxonomy (GTDB): domain Bacteria; phylum Acidobacteriota; class Terriglobia; order Terriglobales; family Acidobacteriaceae; genus JBBQWT01. The sequence continues at coordinate 73,678 of JBBQWT010000007.1, forward strand.
ATACCGAGGTGCTGGTGCCGGAAAACCGGCTGTACGAATCGATTACCTATGGGCACGAGCATGGCTGGCGGATCATCGGTAGAGTGCTGTGGTGGATTGGAAAGGACAGCTAAGCGGAATGAAAAAAGCGTCGTGGCAAAATACCGTCGTCGCCGAAAGCGACCATTGCGTGGTGATCGAGGGCAACCAATACTTCCCGCCGGAATCGGTGCATCGTGAATTCCTGCAGCCTAGCGATCACACCACGGTTTGTCCGTGGAAGGGTACTGCCAGTTATTACAACGTAGTGGTCAACGGACAAAGCAACCCTAATGCCGCGTGGTTTTATCCCCAGCCCAAAGACGCGGCAAAGCAAATCAAAGATCATGTCGCATTCTGGAAGGGTGTGGCGGTGGGGTAGTCTTATCGCGTTTGCAAGGGCAGGCGGGCTGCGCCTATCAGGCCGGCGTCGTTTCCCAGGATGGCCTGGGTTATTTCTGTGGGTGCACCATGATGGCCTGAAGGATGCGAGGCTTCCGGTGAAGTGGTGCGGAAAACGTAGGAACGTTTTCTTAATTCCTCCATCATGGCGGGATGGAACGCATCCCAGGCGCTGGCGGCGCCGCCCCCGATTACTACCATCGACAAGTCGAGGGTGTTGAGCAATCCGGCGATCATCAAGCCCAGGGCTCGTCCCACGTCCGCCAGAATTTTCTTGCATGCCGCATCGCCCTGCATGGCCATGCGGTACACATACTCCGAAGTCAACTCCGCGCCCTCATCCACATTTTTCTTTAACTGCGGGGCCTCCCCGCGCTCAATGGCCTCAGAGGCAAGACGCTTAATGGCGGTGGCGGAAGTGTATTGTTCGACGCAGCCCTGATTTCCGCAGCCGCACGGGTGCCCGTCGTAGACCACCGTCAGGTGGCCAATCTCGCCGGCGAAACCGTTGGCGCCGTGCCACAGGCGGCCGCCCAGAACGATGCCGCCGCCTACCCCGGTGCCCAGGGTAATCATGCACATGTCATCGACGTTTTTGGCCGCGCCAATCCACTTCTCGCCGAGGGCTGCGACGTTGGCGTCGTTTTCCAGGATGACCGTGGTGCGCAGCAGCTTCTCAATCTCATCGCGCACCGGATAATTGCTCCAGCCCGGCAGGTTGGGCGAGTGAAAAAGCATCCCGGTCTCAAGATCGATGATTCCGGGGACGCCGATGCCAATCCCGGCCAGGGTGCTGGATTGCTGGAACTCCTGGGAGAGCGACTGGATGGCCTCGCACATCGCCCCCACTACCGCTTCACGGCCACGCGCCAGATCGGTGCCCAGGGAAACTCTCTTCAATATCGCGCCATGATCGGAGACCGCTGCGACGCGCAGGTTGGTCCCTCCCAGATCTACTCCAATGGAAAAATGACTCATAAGTGATGCGGTGTCGCGTCCCGTGCGAACCGGGCGACCGGCTGCAGTGTACGGCGAGTCAGCTCACCAGCTCTTGCCAAGAAGGTTGGTAGACGACGCGCTGCGCCCTTAGCGCCTTCCTTTTTTCTTGCCGGCTTTGGCGCCGGCGGGTTTGTTAGCCGGTGTCTTCTTTCCCGGTGTCTTCTTACCCGGCGCCTTCTTAACTGATGTTCCGCCCTTGGCCTTCGCCGAAGGCTTTGCAGGTTTCGAAGATTTTGCCCGCTTCGAGTGCTTGGCGGCTTGCCGGGTCGCCGATTTTCCCGCTGGCCTGGAGATTTTTTCCACTTTTCCGGTTCCGGCCGGCTTGCCCGGCTTGGCGGTAATTCCTACGGTAGCGGGGGGTTTCCTGGGTACCCCGCCGAGTTCGACCACCGGCTGCTGCACCGGGGGCTCCGCGGGGACAATCTGCTCCAAGGTAGCTTGCAGCTTGGGCTTGCGGCCTCTCTTGCCTTTGATGACCGGGGTGGCGGAGCTGGCGGGCACTCCTTCCCCCAGTGGGGGCGCGGGAGCCGGGGGCCTCGTATCCGCAGGCTTGGTTTCGGCTTTACGAGCGCGGCCGCGGCGCGCCGGCGGTGGCGGCGGCGGCTCGGGCGGCGAGTAGGGTGTCAGGAATTTTATGACTTCAGCCTGGGTCGAAAGCTTGCCGTCCAGCAGCATGAGGAAAATCTCTTCCGCCAGTTTTGGGTACTCGGGCAAATCGGTGGTGATGCGCAACTCGGCCATCTCCGGCAGCGGTAGCCGGGATTTCATCTGACGCCATTTGCCGAGGTAATTGCGAATCTTCTGCGTGACCGCCTTCTGCTTGCCGGTGCTTTCAAGGTAAAGCACGGTGTCGGCGAGGCTGTCGCTTAACAGCTTCCAGGTCTGCGAAGGGGTAGCGGCTTCCTTGCCCGAAAGTTTTTTAGAGAGCTCGCGCGCTTCGGCCTCGAGGTTGCGCCAATCCCCGACAAAACCTTTGCGGGGAATCATCTTCTGCAATTGCGCAACGTCGGGGCCCGCCATCTTGCGGGTGATGAAATGCATGACGGCCGGAGCGGCGTCGGGATTGAGCCCCAGATCAATCATCTGCTGGCGCGTCTTGATCAACGCACCCAGACCTGGGGTATCGACCCGGGCAACGTTCCAGTGCGGATGCAAGACCTTCAGCCAACCCTCTTTTTCGAGGACCTTCATAATGTGCAAAGGGTCGTCTTCGTGAGCAATCTGCTCGATTTCGTGCCCCAGGCGGCGATCGGAAACGTGCTTTATATATTCATTTTCGCGGGCAGCGTCGTACCGTGCCTGGGTGCGCTCTTCGAGGGTCCAGTGGAACCGCGCGGCAAAACGGCTGGCGCGGATCAGGCGCGATGGTTCTTCGAGGAACGCGTAGTTGTGCAGGATGCGGAGGATCTTCGATTCGATATCCGCGACCCCGTTGTAGGGGTCGAGGAGAAGGCCGCGCGAGCCCGGATTGAGCGACAGGGCCATGGCGTTGACGGTGAAGTCGCGCCGCCGCAGGTCTTCGTTGATGGTGGAAAATTGGATGCGGGGAGGCTTGCCCGGCCGGTCGTAAAACTCCGAGCGGGCGGCAATCACCGATGCGCGCGCGCCACCCGGCAGCCGCACATACATCGACTGCAGCTCGCTATCACTGCCCTGAATGACCGCGCCGGCCTTCTCCAGGTCCTTTTGCAATTTCAGCGCGCTGCCCTGGACGGCAAAATCGAGGTCCCGAATCATAGAGCCGCTGATAATGTCGCGGATGGCGCCGCCGGCGAGGTAGACATTCATGCCGTGAGCGCGGGCGGTGTCCTGAACCAGGGTTACGCCCCGCTGTTGATTGGGCGTAAGCCGGCTTTCCATCAAGTAAATGTAGTCAGCCATGAAGTTTAGCGCTTTCTCTGAAGAGGAGGAAAGGTGTCAAGGTTGAGTTAAAGTCACTAAGGTTTCCACGCAAACCGATGGTAACAATAGAGTTAGGCGCGAAAATCTGAAGGCGCGGCCACAGAAGAGGTTATCACAGAAGTTTATAGTTTGGCTACGGGCATGTATGCACAGGGCTATAAAGATGCGAGAATCGCAGACAAGCCAGCCCAAAATGCCATCCACCCATAAAAAAGTCGTCGTTCGCAAGCATGACCGCGACAGCGTGAACGGGTACGTCGAGCCGGTGAACTTTATCGTGGATGGGAAGCTGCAACTGCTCAACACCGCTGGCCGGGTGGTAAGCCTGGATTTGGCGGAGATCAAGGGAGTCTATTTCGTGCGCGATTTTGCCGCGCCCGAAGATTCGACGCGCAAGACGTTCACTACGCGCCCGCGCACTGAGGGTTTGTGGGTGCGGCTGCAATTCGGCGACAGCGAAGTCATGGAAGCGATGATGCCCAACGACCTGGCGCAAATCCGGCGAGAAGGATTTCTGGTGACCCCGCCCGACACCCGATCAAACACGCAGAGGATCTTCATTCCGCGCGGCTCGCTTGAAACCCTGACGGTGCTGGCGGTGATCGGAGCGGCTGGAAAACGGCGTCAAGTGGCCCGCGATGCCGGGTTGCAGGTTCCGTTGTTCGAGGAGCAGGCGGGATAGGACGCCAGAATATCCGCTTTACTTCTGGCAGTGCGGACAATAGTGAGTGCTGCGCCCGCCGATCACAATTCTCTTGATTGCAGTCTTGCAGCGCAGGCAGGGCTGGCCAGTGCGCCGATAAACCCGGTGATGGAACTGGAACGACCCTGATTCCCCGCTGGCGTTCACGTAATTCGATACAGACGATCCTTTGGCGGCGATGGCTTCGCGCAATACTTCCCGCAGCGAATCGTAGAGCCGACGCATGTTCGCGGAAGTCAAATTCGCCGCCCACCGGCGGGGACGAATTCCCGCCCGGAAAAGCGATTCGTCGGCATAGATGTTCCCTACCCCGCCGAGCAGTTTCTGGTTGAGCAGCGCACTCTTGATGGGCGTGCTGCGTCCGCGGAACATCCGGGAGAATTCGTCGAACTTTATCAGCAGCGGTTCTTTGCCGGCAGCCGCGAACTCCTGGCCTGGCGCGGTCACTGAAAGTCTGCCAAATCGCCGCGGATCGACAAACCGTATCTGGCGGCCTGATTTCAGTGACGCAATAGCGTGGGTGTGTTTGGCCAGATCATCTTCTTCGCGGGTCACCAGCAGCCGCCCACTCATTCCCAGATGTACGATCCATTGGGAGACGATCTTATTGCGGCGTGCGAGATCGACCACGATGTGCTTGGCAACGCGGCGCACCCCGGCGATGCGGGCACCGCGCAGCGCGGCTTTGATGTCGGCGGCGGGCGACTTCAGCGGCTCCGGGTAATCGGCGAGCCAGATGGCTTCGATGGTGTCTCCCACGACCAGCCGGTGGAGGCCGCGGGACACGGTTTCTACTTCGGGCAGTTCGGGCATTGTGATCTCAGGGTAAATGATTGCGGTGTGGGTGGGCAGGTCCCGCGCGACTGATATCCACTAAACTCGCGTGCCGGCATTTCTGCCTGGGCTGCTTTTAGCTAAACCGGAGGCCCTATGGCTTCGAGAAACTCATCCACCCAGATGGTCTGGGCGCGATCGGGGCCGGTGGAGACCATGCCTACTCGCGTGCCGGTTTCGCCGGCTATGAATTTCAGATACGCCTTCGCTGCGACCGGCAGGTTGCCAAAAGTGGTGATGCCTTCGGTCGAGGTCTTCCATCCCGGCAATTTTTTATATACGCATTCAAGCTTGTCGAAGCCGTTGGCTTCGGCGGGCATTTCCGTGATTTTCCTGCCGCCGATCTTGTAGCCGGTGCAGACCGGGATCTCATCGAGGTCATCGAGCACATCCAGCTTGGTCACGACCAGCCAGTCGATTCCATTGATCATCGCGGAATAGCGCAGCAGGGGAAGATCGAGCCATCCGCAGCGGCGGGGGCGCCCGGTGACGGCGCCATATTCCTGGCCGCGGGCGCGCAGGTGGTCGCCCATGGCGTCGTGGATCTCCGAGGGAAACGGGCCTTCGCCCACGCGGGTACAGTAGGCCTTGGTGATGCCAATGACCGAGCCGATGCTGGTGGGTGGAACGCCGGTGCCGGTGGACGCTCCTCCTGAGGTCGCGCTGGATGACGTCACAAAGGGATACGTCCCGTGGTCGATATCGAGCAGCGTGCCCTGCGCGCCTTCGAACATCACCGATTGCCCGTCACGCAATGCGGCATTCAGCAGCGCCGCGGTGTCGGCAACAAAGGGCGCGATCTGGATGGCGGCGCGGGCATACTCGTCATACATGCGATCGGGATCGAGGGGTTCGGCATTAAACAGGGCGTGGACGATGGTATTTTTTTCCTGGCAGGCGTTGCGAATGGTGTCGCGCAGCAACTGGGGCTCAAACAGGTCGGCGACCCGCAATCCGCGGCGGCCCATTTTATCTTCGTAGGCGGGCCCGATTCCGCGGGATGTAGTGCCGATCTTCACCCGGCCGGGAGCGTTCTCCGCGGCCAGCTCCACCATGCGATGGTAGGGCAGGATGACGTGGGCGCGGTTGGAGACGAAGAGGCTGCCGTCGAGCTCGATGCCGGCTGTGCGCAGGGTCTCCACTTCTTTGAGGAATGCGATCGGATCGAGCACCACACCGTTGCCGATGACGCTGCGGCAGCCGCGGCGCAGTACCCCGCAGGGGACAAGCTGCAACACAAACTTCCTGCCATGAATGATTACGGTGTGGCCGGCGTTGTGGCCGCCGGCATAGCGGGCGACCACCGAGAAATTTTCCGACAGCACATCGACGATCTTGCCCTTGCCTTCGTCTCCCCACTGAGCGCCGATAATGACTACGCCCTTGCCGGGTTTGACCTGCTTTACCAATGACACGCTCCAGCCTTGATTTTAAATTCTTGCGCTTTAATTGTATGGAAGACAGTGCGGGAACAGAGATATTACAAGCTGGCGAGAGAAGTTTCCAGTTCTGACAGGACCCGCGCTGCTACCCGGCTTCCGCGGCTGACATCTGGCGCAAAGTGAGATGTTCGTGGCGCAGCAAGGCGAGTCCCACCGGGACCGGCGCCATGAAGGTCGTCAGCCACAGCAATATTCCGAAACTTACCGCCTGCTCAGAGGGAATATCGAAGACGTTGATGAGGACGGCGACGATGACGAACTGTGACGTTCCTACTCCCGGCAATTGCACCAGCGACCCCACCATGCCAAAGCCGATCAGCATGAAGACGCGCGCCATCGAAAGATCACCGAGAGGCGAGGGGAAAGCGTGAACGATTTCCCAGTAAGCCAGCGCGATGGAAATCCACATCACGATGGAGAGCGCGGCGATCGCCAGGAAGGTGTTGATGCCGTTCACGGTTTGCAGTCCGTCGCAGAAAGCGATGAAGCCGGCCTTGACCCGGTCCATGGCGGCGGATGCGGAGTTGGAAAAGCGGCGTTCGAAATACGCAATGGCGGCCGGACCGTGGCGGCGCAAAAGAAACCCGATGGCCACCAGTGCCGCGACCAGAAGCAGAAGGATGATCCCGGCGGCGCGAAAACGATCGTAATACGGAAGGCTGCGAACGTCGCCGGCGGTCGCAATCGCCAAGCCAATCAAAATGGCAAACGCGCACAGATCGAAAACGCGCTCGATGGTCCAGATGGCGAGCTGCGACGCCACTGTCAGTCGTTCGCGGCGGGCGATAAGATAGACGCGGGCCATCTCTCCGGGCCGTCCCATTAGCGCCAGGCCGGCGAAGCCGATAATCGTCGGCGACAGCAGGTTCAAGATGGTGGTTTCGCGCATGGGTTTGAGAAATAATTTCCAGCGCCATGCCCGCACCACGTAACCGAGATAAACCAGCAACAGCGCGACGAGCACAGGGGCAATGTGTACCTCGGAGATCTGCTCGCGGAAGGTGTCCCATTGAAACTTTCGCCAGGTATGCCACTGCTGGAACAGCAGGATGGCGCCGATGGCGGCCACGCCCAGCACGATGAGACGGCTTTTTTTCATACGTTCAATTGGCTACGAGCGCGCTGGTGAGGCGTGGCTACCGGCAAGTCTTCTCCCTTGTTGGCCACTCTGGGAAGCGTGCGCTGAGGGCTGCGCGCCCCATGCTATGATCGAATTACAGGACGAAACGCATTTCTTCACTATGAATCCCTATGGATTTTGGCGCTCTTCCCCCACCTGTGCCCAGGCAGCCTCCGATTATTTCTGCTGATCCTGGAGTTTCTGTACCTTCGATCCCCACATCCCCACAGGCTGCCGCGGCGCAGCCCGAATTCACACCGCGCACCATCCGTTTCTTTCTTTTTTTTCTGCTGGTTTTAACTGCCGTCATCTATCTGGGCGCCGCGGGCAGGCCGTCACTGCTCGATGACGCTGATTCGTCCCACGCCATTGTCGCACGGGAGATGCTGCGGAGCGGCGATTGGGTGGTCATGCATATGAATGGCATCCGCTGGCTGGCGAAGGCGCCCATCCATTACTGGATGGTAGCGGCCACTTACGCGGTGCTGGGCCAGGGAGAATTTGCCACGCGCCTTCCTCTTGCGCTCGCCGTGGTCGGCCTCGTGGCGATGATTTTTTGCATGGGCCGCCATTTCTTTGGCCCGCTTGCCGGCTTCTATGCCGGCCTGGTGATGGCCACCAGCGTGGGAACTTTCATATTCACTCGCATCATGATCCCCGAAGCAATCTACGCGCTGGAATTTACCGCCATCTTTCATCTTTTTCTGCGGGGGTGGCTGGAAGGCGGCAGCGGCTCTGCGGCAGCCGTGGCCTCACAGCGATACCGCATGTGGGGATGCGCGGTCTTGACCGCCATGGCATTGCTCACCCGCGGCCTCATCGGCTTGATATTTCCGGTGGGGACGATAGTTCTGTTCATCCTGGTTACGCGCGGCGCCAGGCGCTGGCGGGAGCTTAGTCCATTATCCAGCAGTCTTATTTTCCTGGTGATTGCGGTACCGTGGCATTGGATGGCCATACGGCGGGCGCCGGGTTTTTTCTACGAATACTTTATCAGTGAGCATTTCATGCGGGCCATGGGCACGCGCTATCCGCCGGATTACAGCGCGGTGCCGCTGCCCCTGTGGCTGGGCGCCCACCTGGCGTGGTTTTTTCCCTGGAGCGTTTTTTTTCCGCTGATATTTTTTGCCTGGCGCCCGTTGCGAAAGGCGTGGACGCGGGCCGGCGCTGCCGGGCTTTCCCGCGAAGAACAGGCGCAATTATTCGTGGTGCTGTGGATGCTGGTAATCTTCCTTTTCTTCTCGGTGCTGGGCGGCTCCCGCATGGAGTACTACAGCTTCGGCGCGTGGCCGGCGGTGGCCCTGCTCCTGGGCATGGGCCTGGCCCGATCGGAGTACTCGCAGCCGGTGAGCGCGCGCCGCTGTCAGGCCGCGCTTGCGCTCTTGGGCTCGGTGCTCGCCGCGGTTTTGGGCTATGCCGTCGCCACGTCTTTTGGCGTGAAGCCCGAGGGGGACATTTCCCAGCTCCTAAGCGCTCACCAGGATGATTTTTACCGGGTCTCGATGGCCCACCTGTTTGACCTGACGCCTAAAGCCTTCGCGCTGCTGCGCGGTCCGGCGACCGGGGCGGCGGTGGCATTTTTCGTGGGCTTCACCGGCGCCTGGTTGTTGCGCCGCGCCGGCAAGCCCTTGGCGGCCAACGTGATCACAGCGATGGCGATGGCAGTATTTATTTTCTCCGCCAACTCGGCCTATGGGACGTTTGGGCCCGAACTGGGTTCTCGCCCCCTGGCAAACATCGTGATCCCTTATCTGCGGCCCCAGGATCAAATTGTCATCTACGGAAACTTCGATTCGGGATCCAGCCTGGCGTACTACACCGGGCGGCAGGCGTTAATTTTCAACGGCCGGCGCAACAACCTGGAGTTTGGGTCCTATGATCCCGATGCGCCCAGAATTTTTCTGGACGATCATGATTTTCCCGCGTTGTGGGCGGGCCCTCAACGGGTATTTCTGCTGGCGCCTCCGCCTTACGCGCACGAGGCCCTCATTAGGCTGCCGGCGGATCGCAGCTACAAGATCGGCGATATTGGGGGCAAAGCTCTCTACGTAAACCATCCCCTGACGCCGGGGCAGAAGTCGCTGGCGGATTCAGCGATTGTAAATTTACAAAACCTTACGAAATAATCGAATATTTTCTCTTCCCGAGGGGTTTAAATGGAGTTAGCGAGTTTACGAGGTCTTCCGGTGCAACCCAGTTATTCCACCCTGCGAAAAGTGGTCAGGCAATTGAAGAAGGTCCCATTTGACCTGGGCCAGTTCGAGGTCCGGTACCGCACCAAGGGGAAGTTAATCGCTTTTGACATGGTGCCTGATGGCCACGGCAGGAAGGCGCTCGACCTGGGGTGCCGCGATGGCTACTGGTCGGAAAAACTCAAGCGCAAGGGCTTTGCGGTCACTTCCGTTGACCTCAATCCTCAGTACCCCGCTGGATTGAGGGTCAATGCGGATGAGGGCCTGCCCTTTCCGGACAGCGAATTTGACTTGGTGTGGTGCTCGGAGGTCATCGAGCATTTAAAAAACCCGGCGTATACCCTCGGCGAAATCAAGCGGACTCTGAAGCCCGAAGGCATTCTGCTGATGACCACGCCCAACCGTGGTCTCTGGATCTATCAGTTCTTCGAACGGCTGGGAGTGCCGGCAGCGGCGCTGCAGAGCGAGGACCACGAACAGTTCCTCGACTATAAGGACATGAAATCGCTGCTGGGCCGCTACGAAGCCTACGGTTTTTTCCCTTACATATTCTGGAAGAGCACCATTCGCAAGTATGCGGATTCGCTCTCGCCCACCATCGTGGTCAACTACGTCAATCAGAAATAAGTTTGCTTTCCTATGCCTGCGACCGCAGGCTAATTTTTCGACCCTCAGCCGGCCTTGAAATCAGGAACGCTCTCGCCTGGCTTGAATATTGATTTCACTTCGGAGCCCGAGGCTCGGGCGACCGCCGCGTTCATCCCTTCAATCTCCGCTCTCGACCATCCCACCGAAGATGATTCGACTTTGCCTTCCGGACTTACCAGAAAGATGGAGGGCACGTTGGTCAATCCGTAGGCGTTGGAAAATTGGTAGGTATTCGTGTCTTCAAACGCTATGGGAAAAGTGACATCGAAGGTGCGGGCGAAGTTGGCCGCGGTATCTTCCTCGTCCTGCGAAATGCCGACCAAGGTGAATTTCCCTCCCGGGTAGGCCTTATAGATTCTTTCGAGGTACGGCATGGCCATCTGACACGTGGGGCAGGCGGCCTTGAAGAATGCGGCCAGCACCGGGCCTTTCTTGCGGGCTTCGGCGAGCGAAAATTCGCTGCCATCGAGCAGGGGAAGATCAATAGCGGGCGCAGAGGCGCCGGATTCAAGAGCAGGCATGTTTTTTATCTCCTGATAAGTAAAGATGAAAAGCGTCGAGCTAAAGATGCAAAGGCGTGTCTTTACCGCTGGCTTCGTTTTATGAGGAAGGAGTGGACCTGGTGGTGCAAAGATTTAGAACTTTCCTGCATAGACCGGTGAGCGGCAGGGTGTGTACCTCGCTTAATTGAACCCACGCTGATTGGGAGTCAGGGCTGCTGATTGCCCGCGATGATGGCGAAAGTTTTTTGGTTTGCGCTTCATCGATCAGGTGGATTGAGACCCGGTAAGTGGTGTCGGTGATCGAGTGGTTCAGCTTCAACACCGGCGCCGGCAGATCGCGCTGCTCTGCCCTGGCAATGGCGGGCAGTTCCCACATGGCCGGCATCTGGCCGGCCGCGGATGACCGGCGTAATAGCAACACCCTGCCTCTCTTCCGAGCGAGGGCATAGGCCACCTGGCGAACTTTTCGGTTTGGTTTGGCTTCGAATCGCGTTAGTACCGTGCTCGTTCCGCGCGCGCGCACGGCTGGAACCGCGCAAAAATCCTGAACCGGACACTGCTTGCAAAGCGGTTCGCGCGGCAAGCAAATGGTGGCGCCCAACTCCATCATTGCCTGGTTGAAATCTCCGGGGCGCCGCCTGGACAGGAGTTCACCGGCGGCCTGCCACCGCCGTTCGCTTTCCCCTCTGCCGGCCTTGCATGTACGGGGTTTCAATATTCGCGACAGGACGCGTTCGATATTTCCATCGACCGCCGCGGCGGTCTGCTGGAAGGCGATGCTGGCGACGGCGGCGGCGGTATAGCGCCCGATTCCATTCAATTGGCGGAGTCCATCAGCGGTCCGCGGCAGCTCGCCGCCGAACTCGTTGACTACGCGGCGCGCGGCGAGGTGCAACATGCGCGCCCGGCGGTAGTATCCCAGGCCGCTCCAGGCGCTCAAGACTTTCGACTCGTCAGCCGCGGCCAGAGCAGCCACACTGGGGAACAATCGCATGAAGTTCAGGTAGTAGCTGGTGGCGACCGCGACCCGGGTCTGCTGCAACATGATCTCCGAGACCCAGATGGCATACGGGTCTGAGGTGCGGCGCCAGGGCAGGTCACGCCGATTGCCGTCATACCATCGCAGCAATTTAGTGCGGAACCGCCGGCGCTGAGAGGCAGTGAATTCCGCCACCGGCTATTTCGTTTCCCCGGAAGGTGCGGTGGGTTCGGAGACGCCGTGCGCCGGGCCGGCATCGACGTGGGCGATCACCGCCCATCCCTTGCCCTGTTGCTGCCAGACGGTCATGCAGCGGTGCGCGGTCCCGGCCATGGGACGACCGGCGAACTTTCCGTGGGCCATGACGGTATAGGTCACGACGGCATCCGCCCCATCGGGCTTGACATCAAAATCTCCGAGCACGTAGTCGGTGATTTCCAGTTGCTTCAGTTCTTCAAGGGTCTGGGTTTTGTCTAGAACCCGGCCGCCATCGATATTCACCAGGGTCGATGCCAATCGAGATTCCACTTCCACCCAATCTTTAGCCTCGATTGATTTCCACATCAGGCGCTCAAATGACTCGGGACCAGTGGCATTTGCCCAGGTCGTGGTCTTAGGTTGTTCCCAGCATCCGGTGAGAGTCAGCAGGAGAACCAGGGGCAGTAGGCGATGGGACATGGTGGGATTGTAAAGCAAAGCATGTGTAGCCCGCGAGCCGGCAAACACCTTTACGCTCAAAATAAATTTCTGCAGATGGTTTCGCAGTGCGCCGAGCTAGATAACTTTCCGCCCCAGAAGAATTAAAATAACTCACTTACCTGGGGTTGCCGAACTTGGTCTTAATGGGGAAGGTTGGAAGTCGAAATGCGTCTTAAACAATCTCGCAAATCTAATGGCACTCAGTTGTTTATGCGTGCTGACCAGCAGTGGGATCGCGGAAACCTACAATCTGCGTTTCTACTTTTTCTGGCAGCTGCCAAAGCGGGGGATAGAGGGGCACTCTTATCTTTAGGATATTTTTACGATACGGGTGTATATGTTCGACAAAACCGGTCAATGGCTTTTTATTGGTATAAGCGGGCATATCGTCGTGGAGATGCAAGTGCGGCCAATAACATTGGAACTATTTGGAGAGATGACAAACATTCTCGCCGAGCCCTGTATTGGTTTCATCGGGCTGTAGCTATGGGAAACGAGAGTAGCAATCTGGAGATTGCCAAACACTATCTTCAGATTGAGGGTGAGTCCAGCATGGCTCGGGGCTATCTCGAAAAAGTATGCGCATCCAATTGCGTATCGGAAGACACCCTTCAGCAAGCCAAGCGATTGCTTCGAGGACTTAGTCGAAAGTCGGGGGCACGTTAAGGGTTCATCCTCATCCCGCAGAGCCGGGGATCGTCGGAATGACAACCAATGGTTGGTTGCTCTTTCGTGAGTCAGCACTCTCGGCAACTGCGATTTCTGGAAGCCGCACCCGAAAAAAAAGGCCGCGCTGGCGCGCGGCCTTTACAGTTGAACCGAGACGCTTAGTCCCCGGCTACTTCGCTGACTTCTTCCTTCTTCTCCGGCGCTGAAGCGATCAGCGAGTTCAGGGAGACGAAGTTGGATTCGGCTGGTTTCTCTTTCAGGATGTGCTCGCGGTAGAGCTTTTCCATCTGCGCATCCTCGGCTGATTTCTTGGCCTGCTGTTTCAGATCGCGGGCGCGGACTTTTTCCTCGCGCGCGGTCTTGGCAATGCCCTTGGAATCGAGATCATGCTGCCGCTCGGCAATCACGTGCTCCTGATTCAACGCCAGTTTGTGATCGATGCTGGCCAGGCCTACCGACTTGCCCCCCGCGAAGATCTCATGCTTGCCGTTGTCCTCGTACCACTTGGTGAGGGTGGCGGTCATGTGCATCTTCTCGATGATGTTGCGCCATCCCACGCCGGTGTTATAGGCGCAGAAGCTGATCTCGCCTTCCTGGGTAGCGTAGGGAATGATGCATTGCTCGGTGCGGCGGAAATCGTAATTGAACAGGTCCTGGAACCACATGCCGGCGATGAAGAGGAAATTCCAGCGGTCCTGGCGGCGAATTTCAATATCTTTGCCGGTGCGGTCCGGGGTCACCTTGCCGTAATTGTGTCCGGTGGCGCCGAAGGCTTTATCGAATTTCTTCAACAGGTCCACCAGGCGGAAATGGGTCGGCGACTGGAACGGATCGTAATTCTTGAGCAGGGCCAGGGTCATGCCGGCCAGTGACAGGAACTTGCCGCGGGCGGCGTCGTTGACTTTGGCAACGTCGCGCGCCAACTGGCCGCCGTTCAAGAACGCGGTGACCGGTTTGGCTTCCTTGGTTACCTTGTCGATCATTACCGCCATGCCAATGCCGCAGTTGGGATGGCAACCGCAGCTCAGTTGTCCCCAGTCTGCGTTGGGCCCGTGGACCAGGTCACCCCAGTCAGAGAAGGTGCTCATAAACGAAATGGGGAACCAGTCGCGAATGGGCTCGCCCAAACCGGTCTGGGTCTTCACGTCGTGCGCCAGGTGAGACAGGGTGTAACGCTGCGCGGTGCGGCGCTCATCGGTGACCGCCTCATCGCGTCCGGTAAACGACACCGGCTGGAACGAGAGGAATGAGATGATCCGGGGATTGTCGAGCGCGAACTGGATGATGTGGCCGACCTGCTCGTTGTTGATGCCGTTGATAATGGTGGTGACGGGGACGATCTCAACCCCCGCCGCATGCAGGTTGTGGATGGCGGCCAGCTTCACATCGAACAGGTTGCCGACGGCGCGGTGCGAGTTGGCTTCGTTGCCGATGCCGTCGAACTGAAGGTAGGCATAGCGCAACCCGGCTTCCGCGGCCTGCTTGCAGAACTCAGGGCTCTTGGCGAATTCGATTCCGTTGGTGGCTGCCTGCACGCTGTTGTAGCCCACCTTGCGCGAGTAACGCACCGCATCAAGGAAGTAAGGGGAGAGAGTGGGCTCGCCGCCGGAGAACTGCACCGACATCTGGCGGCGCGGTTTGATGGAGATGGCGTTGTCGAGCATGGTCTTGATCTCATCCCATTGCAGCTCGTGGACGAACCCGACCTGGTTGGCGTCCATGAAGCAGGGGTCGCACATCATGTTGCAGCGGTTGGTGAGATCAATGGTGAGGACGGAGCCGCGGCCGTGCTTGATGGTGCTGGTCCCGTGATCGTGCAGGCCTTCATCGGCGTGGGCGCGAATGTCGCGGCCGGGGAACACTTCTTCGAGGTGCTTGAAAAATTCGGTGTCCATGGCCATGACGTCTTCAAAGTGGCCGTGGATGGGGCAATCCTTCACCATCAGGATTTCGCCGTTGCGCTCGATGATCTGCGCCTTGATCTCGCCGATTTTTTCGTTGAGCAGAACTTCGTGGGGAAGTTTGCCATCGAGAATCTGCTGGCGGATCTCGGGAACACAGCGCGGGCAGAGAGAGTCAGTGGTGCGCGGCCATCCCAGCGGGGGCTTCTGCTTCTGATAGGACTTCAGCAGAGGCTTGTCAGACCACTTGGGCGTGAACGACGGGTTCTGGTTGATCGAGTTGACTTTGTCGAAAACCACCCACGCGCCGCGGGCTGCGACGGTTAAAGCTTTCTCCGCATACTTGACCGGCTTATGCATTTCTCTCATCTCCTGCGACGCAGAGTGGTCTCACCCTGCAGATTGTCCGATGTTAGCGACCCGCGTAAGCAAAACCCAAGATGGATGTTGCAAATCGCGAAATAAAGGACTGAACGGCAATCTACAGCATTAAACGGTAACACGAGTTTTACGCTAACTGATTGAAAATGCTAGGGAGGGAGGGTTACCAATTGGGGCCCCGGGGGGGCCCCCTGTTTTGGTTTGGAAGGGTGCAAGGTTAATATCCGGCGTGCACTTTTCGCCAGATGCCGGGGAGGAATTCGCGCAGTACGTTAAAGCCCGCATCGATGCCAAAGGAGACGCCGGCGCGTTGCATGGTCTTGGGGCCGGTGCGCTCGCGCTCGCGCAGGTACGCATTCGAGAGACCGGTGGAGGCCAGCACTCCGAGCACCTCGGAAAAATTAAAGCTGCTGGCGCCGGAGTCGCGCCGGGTCACCAGCACCCGGGAGAGCGCGTAGCCGATGCGCGCCCCAGTTCCGCCTGAAGCTTTGCGAAAATAGCGGGGGTCCTCGTGCAGCAAGCTGGGAAACATAAAGTCGGCGAAGAAGCGCCGGCTTTCAGTATCCGCCACCGCCGCGCCGAAACGGCGGAGGTAGGCGCGGCCTCCCTGCCCAAAAGCGGGGTCGCTGTTGGTTGCCTGGGAGACACCTGCGGCCGCGGCGGCCCCGACAAACGTGACCGGCGAGACCGCGTCGCGGAGAAAGTGGGTGAACTTATCGTGCACGGCTAGCGGGCAGACGGAATCTCCGGCCACAACTTCAATGAGGCCGTCGGAGTCAGCGGTGTGCCCGGCCAAGGTGCCCTGAGCGCGCTCGCCATGTAGTAATTCGAAACCGCGGCGGGCGAGGGCGGTGTCGGCGTTGAGACACTGCGGCGCGACCACCGCTTGGGGTGGCGTATCGGCCTGGGGGGCAAGTACCACGCCCAGCGGGGTGGCAACGACGGCGGGTTCGGCGCTGGCGGCAGTCGCCAGCACACACAAACTCAAAAGGATTAGGGGGATTTTCACTCGGGTATTTCCTCCAGAATGTTCAGATGCCGGGATGAGGGGTTGGGCTTCCAAATCTTGCTGTAATTCTGCGGCCGGGTCAAACGGTGATGGGGAAATATTTTGGTAATGGTGTGAAGTTTCCCCGTTTTCGCGCCGTAATGAGGATGGTTCGGGTGATTGACTTGGATTCTTCGGCGTCCCCATAATTAACCTGCTCGGCTTTTCACCGCATCTCCCTGGTGCATACACATGACTTCAGATCCCAACCGCCCTTCGCGCGGAAAATTCGAGGAGGCGGGGCGCGTGATCGAGCGCGAATTGCAGGATGCGGGACGCAAGCTCGAAGCCGAGGCCGAACGGCTCATGGCCTATCTCAACAAAGAAGTTGTGCCCGTGGTGCGCAGCGATTCGACTCGCGCCGTGCGCGCTGCGGCGGATCGCCTGGCGCAACTGGCCGACCACCTGGAAGCGAAAGCGGCAGCCCACAAAGCTCCCGCGGATGTTGCCGGGGCCGTCGATCCCGCCCCCAAACCGGGCTCCGCGGAGAAATTCTGAAGCCGCTCACCGCCCCGGCGCGCCTGCTGGCTGCGCTCTCGCTGGGCATGCTGTTGCTCTCAGGCTGCGGCGAGCAAAAACGGGCCCGCGTCTCGACTCCACCACCTCCGGATATTGCCCAGGCCGCGAGCGCCGATGCCAGCCAGCCGGATGCTGAGCCTGCGGGCTCGCGGCGATCTCGTCCTCCTCGCGCTACCAGCCGAGGCCAGCGCGCCGCTGCCTCGGGCGGCAACAATCCTTCCCCTTCAAGTTCGGACGATCTCGAGGAAATGTACGCCAACGCCAAGCCCATCTACGTCGAAACCGGGCTGGCGAGCTGGTATGGAGACCTTTATAACAACCGGCGCGGCGCCAATGGAGAGGTGTTCGACATGACCGCCAACACTGCCGCCCACCGCACCCTGCCGCTCAACTCCGTGGCGCGGGTGACCAACGTCAAGAGCGGGCAGTCGGTGCTGGTGCGCATCACCGATCGCGGACCGTTTGTAGGCAATCGCATTCTCGATCTATCGAAATCCGCGGCCCAGGCGATTGACTTGTGGCGCGCCGGAATCGGCACAGTCAAGCTGGAAGTGCTTCAGGCGCCCGCTTCCATCGCGGTGGGGGGAAAGTGGGCGGTACAGATCGGCGCCTTCAAAGATCCCGAGGACGCGGCCATTTTGAAGTCGGAGCTGCTGGAAAAATATCCTGATTTTCACATTCTGCAGTTCAGCGGACCCACCGGGGAATGGATTCGCATACGGGTGCAGGGTGACAAGCGCAAAATCGCCCAGCAAGTGGCCGGGCAGATGCAATTGGCGGCCGCGGGAATATTCCTGGTGCGGCTGGACTAATCAAGTAGAGATGGCGAGGGAGCCGATGGATTGTATTTTCTGCAAGATTGCCGGGGGTGAGATTCCGGCGAAAAAAGTTTTTGAGAACGATCTGCTGGTGGCGTTCGAGGATTCGCAGCCCAAGGCGCCCACTCATGTGCTGATCATTCCCCGCAAACACATTGGCGGGCTTGATCTGGCGGCCAGGGAAGACCGCGAAATTCTGGGAGAGTGCCAGTTGCTGGCCGCCGAGATTGCGCGGCAACGCAATATCGAAGACGGCTACCGCACCGTTTATAACGTGGGCCCGAGATCGGGACAGTCGGTGCATCATCTCCATCTGCACCTGCTGGGCGGGCGGGATTTCGCCTGGCCGCCTGGCTAGCCTCGCGGCAGGAAACTTCTCCTGGGGCCTCGTCTCGCGAACACTTCCCTGAGAACTACATGCCGGGTTGTTCGTCGGATTGGTCTGTGTCTTCGAGGGCGCCGTGGCGGCGCAGCATCTGGGGCAGTGTCTGGGAGAAAGCCGATCGGGGCATGACCACATCGCAACCCGCTTCCTGGGCCTTCAGCTTCAACTCTCCCTGAACGTGGGAAAGGAAGCCCACGATCGACGTATCCCGCTTGAACTTCGATTTCAGCTTGGTGATCATGGTGAGCGGTTTGGTGGAGATGTTGTTGAGATCGAAGATGATCAGCGAAGGCTTTTCGTCGGGATGGTTGGCGGCCACGTGATCGATCAGGTCTTTGTCGGTCTTCACGAACTGCACCTTGACGTTGATCTTTCTGGCGGTCTCCTGGATTTTGGCCAGGAAAAACAGGTCGTCCACGAAGGCGTAGATCCTGACCGGCGCATCTTCCTTCATCACCAGCGGCTGCAAGGAATAATCGCCGCGGCTGGAAAAACCAGACTGCGAGCTCATGCCATTGCCATTGCTGTTGCCGTTGCTGAAACCATTGTTGCGGTAACTGTGGTCCATGGGCCCAACGAAAGTCTGGGTGCGGGTCTTCCGGCCAAATCTCTTTTGGCGATCTGCGGGAGGGCCGCCGCCCTGGCCGTTGTTTTGGCCGCCCTGGCCGGGGTTCTGGGCTCCCGGGCTGGCTTGAGGGCCGCGGCGGCCGCCTTTGCGGCGACGGCGTCCTCTTCCTGAATTCTGAGGTTGGTTGGGAAGGTTATTCATGTTGGTTTTTGGTCAGCTCCGGGCTGAAAGAATTTAAAGATAATGAAGAGGGGAAAAATAACGAGCGCATGCGCCATGGTCGAAACGTCCGTTTCCGGCAATGCCGCCGGAGGTGAGGATTGGCCTTCACCATCGAGCCCGCGTCTGGGTTGGAAACCGTTTCAGTTTCAGACTTAAATTCTCACTAGCGGTTTTGAAATCATCGGCAATGCTGCCGGAATATCTTTCAGATTTCTAGAAATCCAGAATTACCTGGTTTCATTTCTTCTTAGATTCAGCGCTTGAAACTTTTTGCGCGATGCCTGCACGGGAGAGTGCGGTCAGTTCAGAAGACAACTTGATGGTACGCCGGAGTTGCAGCTAAACGCAAGTTAAAACTAAAAACCAGGCGTAAGCTTCAAGGAACCATTCCAGCCGCGGAAATTTTTGCCCGCGGGATATTATAGTTACGAAAAAAACGCGGAGTTCCGCGTGGAGGATTCCTGATGAGATTTCGAATCGCGGCGTGGGCAGTGATCGCAACCATGCTGGTGGCGGGCGCCGGGGTGGCGCAGAACGGACACGGCAAGATACTCTCGCCCGCGGAGCTGCAGAAAGTTCTGCCGCAGAGTTTTTTTTATGCGGGACAGAGCGCGCCGGCGCAGGCCCGCAATTCCGCCGGCATTCGCTCGGCGGACGGCAAATTTTTTCTGGCCGCGCTGGTTGACGCCTCGGGATACTCCAGCTCGATCGCGGAAAAGTACCAGGGCTTTGTGATCGCCGAGACCCGGGTATCGATCGGCGGCGCCACCCTGCCGCCGGGGGCCTATGGGTTCGGCACCCTGGCGGACGGAAGTTTTGTCATCTCCGACATCGGAGGTAACCAGTTGCAAAGCGTGAAGTCGCAATCCGATGCGGCGATGCACCGGCCGGTGCCGCTAAAGATCGTGGAGAACGGCGGGAAATATCTTCTTTACCTGGGCAGGAAAAACGTTGCCATCGAGTTCCCGGCGGCAAAATGATTCGGTCCTTATGAAGGGCGCGCGCGGGATCAAAGCCAGGCCCCCGTGCGGGAAGGCCGCGCGCAGCTGGTGTGTTCCCACGATGCTTTTGGGCGCTGCAGCGTTTATCTTTCTCTTACCGTTGGCCGCGATCGGTCAACCGCGAAATCCCGCGAACATCCCCGCGGAGAGATCCGCCTTGCTTGGCCAGGTTACGGAGGCGATCGGGAATGGACATCCCGGCGCCGCCGAGGATCTCGCGCGGCAAGGGTTGCAGCGCTGGCCCCGCGATCCCGAGATTCTGCATCTGCTGGGCCTGGCCGAATTTCGCCTGCATAAATTGCAGCCCGCGGCCGCCGACCTGGCGGCGGCACAGAAAATTGCGCCCGCCGACGCCGCCATCGCGTTCGACCTGGGACTGGTGTACATGACCGCGTCGCAGTATGACCTGGCCGCGCGCCAGTTTGAACGAACGCTGCCGGGTCTCTCAGCCGGCAGCCCGCAGCCTGCGGTGACTCACATTCTGCTGGGACGCGCGTATCAAAACAGCAACCGCACCCGGCAGGCCATCGAGCAATTTCAAGCGGCGCTGCGATTGAACCCTGAAATTCCCCTGGGTCATTATCACCTTGGGTTTGCCTACGAGAGCCTGGGCGAAAGCGCCAAGGCGCTCAGAGAACTGGAGCTGGAAGCGGCGCAGACACGCGACAATCCCGAGGTCGCGTACCGCTACGGGCACATGCTCGCTGAAACCGGATCATGGGAGCGCGCGATTGGCGAACTGAATCGCGCGCTGCGATTGAACCCTCAACATGCGGATGCGCTTTACGATCTCGGCAAGACCTTACTGCTGATGGGAAATGCACCCGAGGCCGTGGCGGCATTGCGGCGCAGCGTGGCGGTTTCTCCGGAATCCGCCAACAGTCATTACCAGTTGGCGCGTGCGCTGGCAAAAAGTGGGGATGGGGACGGGGCGAGGAGGGAGATGGAGCGGTTTGCCGAGTTAAAAAAGATGCAGCAAGCCAGCGGGGCCTCGGCTTCGGGCATGCGGTGAAGGTGGGTCTGGTTTGTCTCTCCGCGAGCTTGAACACGACTGAATATCTAGTTTGGGTTTGAGCCGGAACCTCAAAAAGTAGGATGAAAGAATTTGAATAAGCGAAAACACCCTATGAATTGTCATCCTGGAGCGAGCTCTTGTTTCTGGTGTAAGCGAAGGACCTCGCGTTTTCCTTTGTATTTGCTTCTGATTTTCCTGGCCACGACCGCTAACCCGGTTTCCGCCTACGCTCAGAAAGCCGACACTCATACGTCCGACTCAATGTCACCAGGAGCGGTCCAATCGAAGACTGTAGGCTCCCTATCCACCATCCAGTTTGAAGACATAACCCAACGCGCGGGAATCAATTTCCACCTCACCTGCGGCACCCGGGAAAAGCTCTACATCATGGACGCGTTATGCGGGGGCGTTGCTTTCATCGATTACAACGCCGACGGCTGGCCTGATATTTTCCTGGTGAACGGCGCCACCCGCGAAACCATGAACGACGCGCACGCGCCCGGCAACAAGCTCTATCGCAATAATCGCGACGGCACCTTCACCGACGTCACCGCGGAGGTGGGATTAACCGGCCATGGCTGGGGCATGGGAGTGGCGGTCGGTGATTACGATAACGACGGCTTTGACGACCTCTACATTACCTATCTCGACCATGCGGTTCTGTTTCACAACGAACTCGGCAGAAAGTTTACCGACGTCACCGCTAGAGCCGGGGTGGGCAATGGCGGCCGATGGGGGACCAGCGCGGCTTTTGCCGACTATGACAACGATGGCCACCTCGACCTGTACGTGGCCAACTACGTTGACGTCGATCTCAAGAACCTGCCCTCCTTCGGCAGCTCGAAGTTCTGCCAGTACCGCGGCATCCCGGTATCGTGCGGCCCGCGGGGACTGAAGGGTTCGCGCGACCGGCTTTATCACAACCGTGGCGACGGCACATTTGAAGACGTGACGGAGAAGGCCAACATAGATCCTCAGGGAAATTATGGTCTGGGAGTGGTGTGGCTCGACTACAACAATGATGGATGCATGGATATTTATGTGGCCGACGATTCCACGCCCAGCATGCTCTATCGCGGGGACTGCAAAGGCGGTTTCACCGAAGTGGGAGCGGCGGCAGGGGTGGCCTACAGCTCCGACGGCCTGGAACAGGCGGGGATGGGCGTGGACGCGGCGGACTACGACCACGACGGTTTCCTCGACCTGGTGAAGACCAATTTTTCCGACGATAGCAACAATCTCTACCACAACGACGGTTCCGGCGAGTTCACCGACATGGCGGGGGCGTCGGGATTTGGCCCTCCCAGCATCCCCATGCTGGGGTTTGGCGCGAAGTTTATTGATGCCGACAACGACGGCTGGAGCGATATTTTTGTGGCCAACGGGCACGTGAATCCGCAAGTTGACGGGAGCAGTTTCGGCGTCACTTATGCGGAGAGAAATTTTCTCTTTCACAACCTGGGAGGCGCATCCCCCGGCCACCCCTCCGCGGGCGGATTAAAGTTTGCCGAGATTGGGCAGAACGCTGGAGCGGCTTTCCGAACCGCGCGCGTGGGCCGGGGCGCAGCGGTAGCCGACTTCGATAATGACGGGCGGCTTGATCTGCTGGTGGGCAACCTCGACGCCAACCCGCTGCTGCTGCACAACGTGACTCAAAACGGCAACCACTGGCTGGCCATCAAGACCGTGGGGACAAGATCCAACCGAGACGGCATCGGGGCGAGGATTGAAATCGAGGCCGGCGGAATGCGCCAGGTGGACGAGGTGCGGTCCAACAGCAGCTACCTTTCGGCCAGCGACCTGCGGGTGCATTTTGGACTGGGAAAGGCCTCCCGGGTCGACCGCATCACGGTGCGATGGCCTTCGGGACAGGTGGATACGCTGCACGACCAGCGCGCCGACCGGGTGCTGGTGGTGCGGGAATCCGGGCATTAGTCCCTTTCCGCTCGGCAGTATATTGGTCACTGCGATGATGTTCCATCCAAAAAAACGATTCCCTTTACCAAATCTTTATATTTCCATAGACAAAACCTTACAAATACTATAAACAGTAATGGACTAAACGATTCGACTCATACAACCCTTTTGTTATCAATGGTTCCTGCGGCCACAAAATTGCAGGGATAAATAACGACATGGTTTAAAGCCTTTGGCAATGTAAGCGGTGCAAAGGTGATTTGTTTCAACTGGGGTAGTTGGACCCAAATTTTTGGAGGCGTGACGAAATGAGAAAAGAACTGCAAGTAAGTGCAGTCCGCGTGTTTGCCCTGTTCCTTTTGCTGGCCATGCTGGCGGTAGGAGCGACGGCACAGATTGAATCCGGAATATTTACCGGAACGGTCACCGATCCGTCGGGTGCGGCGGTTCCGGGCGCCAACGTCACCATTAACAACATTGACACCAACTACACCACGACTGTGACCACCAATAACAGCGGCTCGTACACTTCCCAGGCCCTGCCGGTGGGTAATTACAAGATCACGGTGGAGGCGGCGGGATTCAAGACAGATTTCAAATCCAGCACCAAGCTGGATGTAGGCACCATCCAGCGCGCCGACTTCAAAGTGCAGATCGGGCAACGCAGCGAGACCGTCGAGGTCACTACGGAAGCGGCTCAGGTGAACACCGTCGATTCAAAATTGACCTACAACGTGACCGGAGATCAGGTTGCCAGCCTGCCTTTGAACGGTCGCAACGTCTATGACCTTATTCAACTGGCGCCGGGTGCGGTAAACGTAAAGGGTGTGTTGTCTGAAAATGGAGCAGGCACGGTGGTCAATGGAGTCCGCGAAGACTTCAACGGGTTCATGATCAATGGAGTTTCGAACAAGGGATTGAGTGGCGGCGCGGTGAACCAGCCAATTCAGGATTCGGTGGCGGAGTTCCAGCTACTGACCCTGAACAACTCCGCGCAATATGGAAACAGCGCTGGTTCCAACACCAACCTAGTCACTAAAGGCGGCACCAACGCTTTTCACGGCAGCGCGTGGGAATTCATCAGAAACAATGCGCTCGATGCCAACAATTTTTTCAATAATAAGTTAGGGCGGGACGCTGCAGGGAAGGCAGTGGCTCCGAATCCTGGACTGCACTTCAACCAGTTTGGCGGCACTTTTGGCGGCCCCATCAAGAAAGACAAGTTGTTCTTCTTCGGCACCTACCAGGGTGACCGTTTCAATACCAGCAGCTCGCCAACACCCATTACGGTTGAATCTCCGGATTGGCGAGCGGCAGTCATCGCGGGGTCCCCTAACTCGGTAGCCGCTTTGTTGTACAAGAACTTCCTTCCGGGCAATCAGGGTACTCCGGCTGGCACCTTAGCCGACTATGTTTCGCTCGGAAACGGAGCCAACGGCGCGATTTCTGACTACCTCTGCCCAGATAATTTCATCAATCCGCAGCAGGCAGTCCGGATGCAGGGGATACTGGGGGTAACAGCGGGCGATCAGGCTGCACTGGCGGCTAGTAAATGCAGCGTTATTCCAGCGCTTCGGGCCGGGACGTTCGACCGGACTAAGCCTTTTTTCTATAACACAAACGGGCTTTTCAAACAGCAGACCAAAGATAACCTGTTTAACGGAAATGAGGCCTCTGCACGCATCGATTACAACTTGAGCGAAAACGACCGCATGTTCGGCCAGTTTAACTTCTTTCACGATAGCGACAAATATGGCCCTTCCGGCAACACTTCTTACAGCGGCTCGCGCGGTTTCTTTGCGCCTCAAACCAATAGCTTCCCCAACCTCCAGTTCACTTACAGCCACACGTTTAATCCCAATCTGGTAAACGAATTCCGCGCCGGGTATACCGGGAACATCTCCAATACAGGCACCCTGTTCCCGGGAGTGCCGCAAGTAGCCCTCGACGATGGATCCATGGGGTTTGGCGCCTACAACGGGTATCCTCAAACCTTTCATGAAAACATTTACACCTATTCGGATATGGTCTCTATTCAGAAGGGTAACCACAGCCTGAAGGTGGGAGCGGACGTGCGCCGCAACATTGAAAACAGTCTTTTCAATGTGGCCCGGCCTTCTTACTACTTCTTTGACCCGTTGTACTTCGCCGCAGATGCTCCTTATGGTCAGGCTGCCGGAGTAGACCCCGGAATCATAAGTTCAAGCCCCTCCCACTTGCAGCCTAACGTTCGCCACTGGCGGAATGCCGAGATAGGCGCCTACTTCCAGGACGACTGGAAAGTTTCGCGAAGACTCACCCTTAACCTCGGACTTCGCTACGATCTCTTTACCCGTCACAACGAGAAGGCCAACCTGGCCACGACATTCATCAAAGGGCCGGGCAACAGCCTGATTGACAACATCAGCACTGGCGCTGGCCAGATCAGGGATGCCAGTCTGAGATCATGCCCTCAGGATTTTAAAGGGACAGTCGCGGGAGAATGTGGACCGGGCGGTTTCGCCGCTGCCAAGAGCCTCGGAAAGGGAAACATTGCGAATTTCGGGCCGCGGATAGGGTTTGCCTTAGACGTTTTCGGTACGGGAAAGACGTCGCTACGTGGGGGTTTCGGCAAAGCCTATGAGGGCACCCTATACAATCCCCTCTCCAACTCCCGATGGAACCCACCCTACTACTCATTCAACCAGGCCTTTAACGCGCTTACTTCCCTTAACAACGGAGCCAACATTGTTTACGGCCCGGTAGGAGGCGGCGTGCCCACCTTTACCGGAGCAGCGCCGGCGGCGCAACAGTCGGGAACTGGGGCGCAGGCGAACGGCAACATAAATGGCTGGGATCCCACGAACCCCAACCTCGCCTTTCTGTCTGGCATCATCTTTCCCGAAGGCCTGCGTGATCCGTATGTCTACAATTATTTCCTAAGCTTGCAGCATGAAATTGTACCCAAGACGGTTCTGCAGTTTGATTACGTAGGCACCACCGGCCGCAAGCTCTTCCGGGCTCAAGATGTAAACCGCATACCTGGAGGGCTTTTGCCCCAGGGCACCTGCACCAAAGATAATTTCGGAAGAACTATATGCAGCCAAAAGAACCTGACGCCGATACCAGGAACGGTTTTCAACGTCAATTCCTCAGGCAGGCTTAATCCCAACTTCGGAACCCTGCGGGTTTGGCAAAACGTAGTCGATTCGAACTATAACGCGTTGCAAGTCGCGTTGCGCCGCCAGATGTCGCGCGGCTTCACCTTGAACCTCAATTACACCTGGAGTCATTCCATAGATGATGGCTCGACCTGGCACAGCGGTTCGACAAGTTCCAATGGCAAAGCCGCTGGCGAAGGGTACACCACAGAGGTGGGCCAGCCAAAGCTGGACCGGGGTAACTCTATCTTTGATGTCCGTCAACGTTTTGTGGCAAATTATGTTCTTGATCTTCCCAGCTTCCAGGGAAGAAACAGCTTTGTCCACGCAGTGCTTGGCGGCTGGCAGTTAAACGGCATATGGTCCTACCAGAGCGGCGCGCATTGGAGCCCATTCACTCGCAAGTCATCCAAGCTCTCGGGCGATTGCTCCCAAGCCGGAATCAACGCAGGCCTCTGCATCAACAAAGGCGGCGATTTCAACCTGGATGGCGAACGAAACGAGCGACCTAACTCAACCATCACTAATTTCGCCCCTACCCATAATCAATGGGCTAACGGATGGGGCGGCGGCTTTCAGGGCTTCCCCGGAACAGTCTTCACTAGGCCATGTTTAGGTTGTACCGGCAACCTGGGGCGGAACACTTTTGTTGGACCCGGATTTTTCGGCGCCGACATGTCACTCTTCAAGAACATCCAGGCGACGGAGCGATTCAAGGTACAGTTCCGCACCGAAGCTTTCAATATTTTCAACCACACGAACTTCCAACTGCCGGGGTCTAACCTCGCCACCCACAATCGAATTACCGATGGGAGCTTTGGACAAGCAGGGGGGACGTTTAATCCCCGGCAAATGCAGTTTGGGCTCAAGGTTAGCTTCTAAAGAACCGCTAACTATAAGATGGGGCACGACTGCAACTGGTCGTGCCTTTTTTCTTGGCATCAGTATGTCGGTGAAACGAAATAATAAACGGATATTGGGGGCGTTACTGTGCGGATTTTGCCTGGCTGCGTTGCCTCTGGCTCGGGCGCAGCAAGGCGGCAGCATAGTAGGACATCTTCGCGTAGCGGGCGGATATTTCCCTTCCGAACGGATTGAGGTTCGGCTGGAGTCGCGCGGGGCCGTGGTGGCCACCTCTTACTCGGATTCAGAAGGCAGTTTCTCTTTTTCCGATCTACCTTCCAACTATTATCACGTCATTGTGAACAATCCCGGCTATGAGCCCGTCCAGATTACGGTAGCTTTAGGTCCCCTGGCGACGCAGACTGCAATGGTACAGTTCAACCTCATCCCTAAAGGCAGTCCTACCCTCGAACCATCGGCGCGTCCAGGTAGCAACCCCTACACCGTGGAGCTGGAAGAGTACACCAAAACCTATCCCAAACCCGCGATCAAGGCCTTTAAGAGCGGCCTCAAGGCTCGGGATCAAGGGAGGAATGAAGATGCTCTCAAGAATTTTCGAAAAGCGGTAGACCTTTCCCCGGATTTCTATCCCGCCCGTAACAACCTGGGGTCTGAGTATTTGGGGAAAGGAGACTTTCTTGAGGCGGCAGAGCAATTTCAGAAAGTGATCAAACTCCGGCCCAACGATGCGACCGCGTACTTCAACCTCGGCAACGTTTTCCTCTTGACCAAACGTTTCCCGGAAGCTCAGGCCACCTTGAAGGAAGGGCTGAAGAAACAGCCGAATGCAGCGCTGGGGGAATTCTTGATGGGAACCGTCTATGAACACCTGGGAAAGCCGCAGGAGGCGGAGCGAATGCTGAATGATGCCCTGGCGGCCGACCCCACTATGTCGAAGGTCCACCTGGAATTGGTGAACCTGTACCTGCAGCAGAAGATGAAGCCGCAGGCAATCGCGGAATTGAAAAGCTTCTTAGTCCAGTTTCCTCAAGATCCCCTGGCAGGCAATGCCCGGGCGGTGCTGGCACGACTGCAGAGTGGCGCGCGGTAAAAGGGGGCTGCGCAAACTCGTGCTGCCAGATTCCCGGGTTCGAAAAAAATTCCAATCATCAGTTGTCATTCTGACGACCCCCGGCTTTATCGGGGTGAGGAAGAACCCCTACTGTTCCACAAACCTTTCCCCCATGGTATTTCCTCGATATCGGGTTCACGGAATGATTGCGTTTTTGCCGATGCAAGCATTTCAGTAGCCGCAGTTTATCAATAGTTATATCCGAAAACGCAGTCGCCCTCGATAAACAAACGATTATATGAATTTAGAACGCGTACCTAATATTCTGAAGGACATTTAGAATGGGTTCCTACTGTCCCAGATACTTAACCCGGAAACTGCAAACCTTACTTGGGCAGGTATTTGCAGAAATCTGCTTGCAGGCGACAGGCGATTTTATATTCGGCTTGTGACGCTGCCTGCTGTTTGCTTTTCTGGTAGGCCAGGCCCAGGTTTAAATGCGGCTCTGCGTAACTGCTATCCCCGGCGATTGCCTGCTTGTAAAACTTGATCGCCTCGGCAAAGCTGCCTTGCTGGCTGGCGGCAATTCCGGCGGCATTCAGCGTGTTTTTGTCGTCAATCCCCAGCTTTACAGCATCTTCGAATTGCTCCAGGGCCTGGGGATAGGCCTTGGCACGATACCAAAGCCATCCCAGATCGCGATGGGCCAGCGCAAACGTCGGCTGGATCTGCAATACCTTCTGCAACGCCACTCTGGCCGCCTCGGGGTTGTCCTTTGATTCAATGAAGCCCAGCTCGTACCAGGCCCGGTAATTCTGCGGGTTTGCGGCCGTGGCTTTTTGCAGCCACTGGCGCGCGCCCTCGAGGTTCCCCTGCTGCGCCAAGGCACGGGCCAGGCCAGTCATGGCCTGGTCGAAGTTGGGGTTGAGCTTCAGCGACCGCTCAAACTCGGTTGCGGCCTTATCCCACTGCGACTGGCGCAGCGCCGATTCTCCCAGCATGAACGGAATGATGTACATGCCGGGATCGCTGCTTCTGGCCTCCTCCAGTAGTTTCTCGCCTGCGCTTACGTCGCCGAGCTGCAGCATGTCCCCAGCGCGGAGGATGGCGTTCAATTCCTCAATTTTGCTTTTTGGATCTGGGAGTCCGGCCGCCAGTGCGCTCGCTGGGACTGGTGACTTGTATGCCACGTAGCCCAGGGAGCGCAGCTTGGCGACGGTATCGGGAGATATTCCTGCTGTCGCCTCCTGCTGTTGCGGCGGCGGATAGCGCTCGGCGAGGTGCGCCAGCTTATCGGAAAGCACCGAAGCCACCGCGCCCTGCGAGGCCAGCAGGTTGTTGCCTTCGTGCGGATCGGTGGCCAGGTTATACAGCTCGGCGGCAGGCGCCTGGATGTATTGGTAGCGATCATTTTGCAGGCCGCGCAGCGGGCTCCATCCGAACGAGCTGAAAGGATAAAAAGTCTCACTGTATGCGGTGGATTGCGTTGCCGGCTCCTTCGTTCCTGGATCAATCGATCCCATGAGGCTGGCGGTTTGAAACTGCGCTTGGATGCGGTCTTTGAAGCCGCCTAATTGCAGCAGCGTAGGCGCGACCGCCGCGGCCTCGACCGCACCAGTCACATGGTAAGTGCCGGGGGCGCGGTGGGGTACTTGCGGCGGCTTGATGACCAGGGGAACGTGCACGGTGGAGTTATAGATAAAAAATCCGTGCTCCTTTTCGCCGTGTTCGCCCAGTGATTCCCCATGGTCGCTGAGCAGGATGATCGCCGCGCGGTCATAGATTCCCGCGGATTTCAAATATTGAAACAACCGCGCCAGTTGCGAATCGGCATAGGCGATTTCTCCCGAATAAAGATCGTGCTGGTAGCGGGAATGGAACGGCTCAGGAGGATCATAAGGGCTGTGCGGATCGTAGAGATGCAGCCACAGGAAAAAGGGCTTGGCGGGCCGATGCCGCAGCCACGCCAGCGCGAGATCGACGCTCTGCGCCGCCGGACGCTCGACCAGCGCCACGTTTTTCTCCACAAAACTGCGGGGAGCGAACGCGTCCTGATACACATCGAACCCGCGCGCCAGTCCCCAGCTGCGGTCGAGCACGAACGAGCTGACCACGGCCGCGGTCGCGTATCCATTGCGCTGGAACGCCTGGGCCACGGACTGGAACGAGGGAGAAAGAGGATTGCCGGTGAAATCCTGCACCCCGTTGTAGAAAGGATAGGTGCCGGTGAGAATGGATGCATGTGACGCCAGGGTTAGGGGGACCTGCGAGATGGCGTGGTCGAAAACGATACCGCTGGCGGCCAGGCCATCGATGGCGGGTGTAACAGCGGTGGTGCTGCCGTAAACCCCCACATGGTCAGCACGCAGAGTGTCGATCGTAATCAGGATGACGTTGGTGCGCGCGGCCGAACGTGAGGGCCCCGTGGCTGCGCTTCCCGGCCGCAACAACAGCAGCGCCACTACCAAAACAGTCCTTGAAAATCTTTTCACACCCTGCGAATTTTTACCGAAAAACAAGATCAATCCTCCACGGCCCGTTCATTTGTCCTTGTGGGTTAATTGAGGTTCACAACTACTCTCTCCCGATGCGTGTAATTTGTTGCGACGGAAGGCTCGCTACTGAGGACGCACTTCCCCCGCCCGGCGCCTCTCCAGTGCCGCTTCCTCGGTCATGCCCTTGAGCTCATAAGCCTGGGCCAGTCCCAAGTGGCTCTTAGGATTTTCCGGTCCGGCCGCCAGTGCTTGCTTGAACGCAACCAGGGCTTCATCGGGCTTTTGCTGAAACAGCAGCAGTTCCCCAGTGGCCTCATAGCCCTGCGCGTAGCCGGGATTGATGGCCACCGATTGCCGAAACGCCGCCAGGCTTTCGTCGAAGCGACGTTCTTGCAGGTAGGCCGCTCCCAGATTGAATGCCGCGGCAAAATTGGTCTTATCAAGCTCTAAAGTGCGATTGAGAGACACAATGGCAGCATCCCAATCCCCCGCGCCGCCCTGGGCTAGACCCAGGTAGTAGGCGGCGAGCGCAT
Source organism: Terriglobales bacterium (assembly GCA_038210375.1). Taxonomy (GTDB): domain Bacteria; phylum Acidobacteriota; class Terriglobia; order Terriglobales; family Acidobacteriaceae; genus JBBQWT01. Next base: position 104,646 of record JBBQWT010000007.1, read on the forward strand.
ACGTCGGACTCAGAGTCAGCACTTCCTCTAATTCACGCACTGAAGACTTGAAGTCGCGGGTGCGGTAGAAATCCAGCCCCAGAAGATAGTGGACGGGGATGGATTCTGCCTCGGTCTTGAACGTGGCCTGCAGTTTCTGGATGGAAGCGTCGTAACGCCCGTGCTGGCTGTCGTCGATGGCATCCGAGATCAGGTCATAAACCGAGAGGCGGTCCTTGGGATCGGGCAGGCTGGTGTCGCTGAGGGTGGCGGTGGCGCCGGATGAGACCGCCGCGTACCCCAGTGATTTAAGGCGCTCCAGCATTTCGGGATCGAGGCTGGTCTTTTCAACGGTCTCCTGTCCGGGGGTATCTTGTTTTATTACGCGGGCCAACTGGGCGCGGAGCTCCGCGCTGACCGCCTGCCGCGTGGGAAAGAGGTTGTGCAACTCGCCGGGATCGGCTTCGAGATCATAGAGCTCGGGACGCGGCGCGTCGATGAAGTGGTAGCGGTTTTTGCGGATGCCGCGAAGCTCGCTCCAGTTGAAATGAATGCGGGGCAGGTAAGTCTCACCATAGAGGTCGCTGGCGGCAGTAGCAGCCTCGCCGCGAAGCAGCGAGGTGAGGCTGCGGCCTTGCGCCTCATTTGGAATCGGCATCTGCAACGAATCGAGCACTGTGGGCAATAGATCGACCAGGCTTACCGGGGCAGCAACGTTGCGGTGCGCGGCGGCTCGTGCGGGTTTACTAGCCGCGGGTTTGATAGTCGCCGGTTTAATGATCAGCGGCACGTGCAGAGTCGAGTTGTAGATGAAAAATCCGTGGGTCTTCTCGCCATGCTCCCCCAAACCCTCGCCATGATCGCCGGCCAGCACGATCAAGGTGTCATCGTAGAGCTTCCCTTTTTTCAAGAAGCTGGTGAGGCGGCCTACCTGGGAATCAGCGAACGCGATCTCGCCGTCATAAGGATGATCGCGATACTCGGCGGCAAACGGCGGCGGCGAATTGTATGGGTAGTGCGGGTCGTAAAGGTGAACCCAGAGAAAAAACTTGCGATGCGAATTGGCCTGGAGAAGGGCTTGCAGCCACTTCAACGCCTCGTCCATGACCAGGTTGCCGGGCCTTTCCATGGCATCGAGGTTGGCTTCGCTCAGACGGTTGAAATCGAAGTGGTCATAATAAAAGTCAAAACCGGAATTGAGTCCGAAGCGCGAGTCGAGCACCGCCGAAGCGACCACCGCGCCGGTGGCATACCCTTGCCGCCGCAGGATACCGGCCATGGTAGGCTGGCCGGCGCTGAGACGGTTACCGCTGAAATCGTGCATCCCGGTTTTCATGGGATAGGCGCCGGTCATCATGGTGGCGTGGGAGGGCAGGGTGATCGGAACCGCGCTGTAGGCGTTCTCGAACTGCACTCCGTCGGCGGACAGGGAATCGATGCTGGGAGTGTGTATCTTCGAATAGCCGTAGCATCCCAGGTGGTCGGCGCGCAGGGTGTCAATGGTAATCAGGATTACGCTGGAGTCTTGGGCCGGAGGAGCGGCCCACAGGGGAAGCCCGCCGAGCGCAAGCAACAGCGCCAAAATCCGCCGGATGGTGGGGAAGGTCAACTGAAAAATTATACTCCGCGCAAATGCGCCCTTGCGCTTAGGTCAGTCGCCGATGCTAAATTCGAATACAAACTCTTGCGGCAAGGTTGTGCTAGCCTTTTTGCCATGTTGATAAAGCCAGGTTTTGTGAGGATGGCCCGGGGCGCGATTTTGCGGCGATGGAGCCTGTTGTGGTGCTGTCTGGTGCTCATCTCGACCGCGTGGCCGCAACCGCGCAGCGCTAAACCTGACGTCATCCTGATCACGATTGATACTCTGCGCGCCGACCATGTCGGTTGTTATGGCGATAAACAGGCGCAAACCCCCGCTCTCGACCGGTTGTGCGCAGCCGGGCTGCGGTTTGACCATGCCTATACCCCGGTGCCGGTCACGAATTCTTCCCATGCGAGTATTTTCACCGGACTCTATCCCGGGTCGCACGGGGTCACCGATTTTGGAATGCCGCTGGCGCGTACCCACGTCACCATGGCTGAGCTTTTTCATCGCCACGGATACCAGACCGCGGCCTTCATTGGAGCGGTCATCCTGGACAGTCGCGCCCTGGCGCCGGGCTTCGACCGAGGCTTCGATACCTATGATAATTTCCCGGAGCATACCGCGGCCGACAGCCGCTGGGGAAGACTGGAGCGGCGCGGCGAAGACGTGGTGAGGCGGGCCGGAACATGGCTGGCCGCCAATCGCTCCAAGCCGCGTTTTATCTGGGTGCACCTCTACGATCCGCACGACCCCTACCAGCCTCCGGAGCCGTATGCGACACGCTACAAAGGTCATCTTTACGATGGCGAGATTGCTTACGCGGACCACGCGCTGGGGCAACTGTTGACGCTGCTCGATCAACAGGGCCGCTACAACAATTCCCTGATCATCGTAATGGGCGATCACGGCGAGGGCCTGGGAGAACACGGCGAAGACACCCACGGAATCTTTCTCTATGACAGCACTACACGCGTTCCGCTGATCATGAAGATGCCGTCAGCAAGCAACCAGGCGGGGACCGGCCGACCGGTTTCGCCGGTGGTACTTACCATCGATGTGCTGCCCACGCTGGTGGATTACCTCGGGCTTCCCACTCCCGCGAAGTTCGACGGAGATTCATTCCGGCCGCTGCTGTTCAAACCCGAGGCCTCTACTTCCCCGGCGACGACGCCGGGCGCGCGGCCTGCGGCGGCAGGCGAGAGCTGGGTCGCGATCGGTCGGCATGGCGGGCCTTTCACCTTCGCCGAAACTGACTACCCCGTTCACTATGGCTGGGCGCCGCTCCAATCGGTGCGCGCCGCTGGGTTGAAATATATCGAGGCCCCGCGGCCGGAGTTGTATGAGCTGAAATCCGACCCCGGAGAGCAGCACAATCTTTACCAGCCGTGGGACACGCGGGTGCAGGGCCTGCGATCGGAGCTAGCCAGGTTTCGCGAGCTGGAATCGACCCCACCCTCCGCGCCCACCGCGCCGGTTGATCCCCAGACGATTGCGGAGCTTAAGGCGCTGGGCTACCTGGGCAACGTAACCGGCGCCACCACCGCTCCGGAGCCATCGATGCTGCCCGACGCCAAGGACAAGATCGCAATCCATAACCTGATCCACCGCGGAATGCTTGAGGAAGAAGACGGCCGCGTGGATGCCGCCGCCGACTTCATGAGCAAGGCCGTGGCGCTCGATCAGGGATCAGTAGTAGCCAACGCCGAGCTGGGCCGCCTGCGCTACAAGGCGGGGAAATATCGAGCGGCGGCGCAGTCGCTGGCACGGGCATTCCAGTTGCGTCCGCAGGACGTGAACAACTCCCTGATACTGGGCGAGGCCCTGGAAAAAACCGGAGACCTGGCGGCGGCGCGCGACGTGCTCGAAGCCACGGTGAAAGGAGCTCCCGGACAGTACTCCGCACGGGTAACTTTAGGCCGGATTTACCTGGCGCTGAAGAACCTGGCTGCGGCGCAGGACCAGTTGGAAGCAGCCACGCTGATCGACGCCGCGCAACCGGCGGCGCACATCGCGCTGGCCAGGGTATTTAAGGCGTCGGGCCAGATTCCGGCGGCGGTGAAGCAGTTGAAGCTGGCCGAGCAGGCCGAGCCGGGGAACAAGGAAGTGAAAGAGCTGCGGCGAGAGTGGCGGTTGTAGGTCTCTTCCTTTGACAGCAGTAGTTACTTAGCCGCGGTGGTCACTCCACTGTCCTTGAATATCTCTGCCAGTACCCTTCCCTGCATTTGCGGCGGGGCTTGAATTCCGTAGATGTGCAGGATGGTGGGGGCTATGTCGAACACTGTCAGTTGCAGGCCTTTTACACTGACTCCCTTTTTGATTCCGGGGCCCATGGCTACGAAGGTGCCGGGGACTTCGTCGCCGTCGTCGTAATCGTGCTTCGCGATCACCGGCGTGGTGCCGGCATGGTCCATGTGGGCCATAGGTGGCTCGGCGTAGCGCAACGGCTTGATGCCGTGGTCGGAGATGATGAAAAGCGTGGTATTGCTATCCATGTGTTTGAGGATGTGGCCCAGCACTTTATCGAGGCCGCGGTACTGGTCGGGGAAGGCGTTCACTCTCACCCCCGCTACCTTGGAGTTGTAGCCCACGTTGAAGGGTTGGATGGGATAGAGCCAGTGGCCAACTCGATCTTCGCAGGACTGCGCCAGAAACGTGAAGTCGGTGGGATGCTTGGTCAGCAGGTAATCGAACAACCGAGTTTGCGCGGAGCGAATGGAATCGACCTTGGCCAGCCACTCGGTTACCACCTTTTCTTCGTGCCCGTTGATCTCGGCTTCGCCCGGCATGCGCTCGCAGTCGAAGAGAAAATCTCCCAGGTTGGCTTTCAGCTCGGCCGCCATCGCCTTGGGATAGACCGCGTCCCCGCCCTGGATCTCGGATAATTTAGGCGCGCATAGCACGCCGGTCTCGCAGCCTTTGCCGCGGGTCAGCATTCCGCTGATCATGTATCCGTTGACCGGCATCACCGGAAAAGTCGCGGGCACGTTGGCCATGCCCACGGTCACGCCGTGTTTCGACAGGATGTTCCACATCGGCTCTTCTTTAAGCATGTTGGTGTTGGCGGTCACGCCGCCCACCAGGAAGCCGGTTATGCCATTTTTTTCAGGAGGGGTGCTGGTCTCTATGGCGGTATAGACTTTCGGGCAATTGGGAGCTTCGATGGTGCGCAGCTTCCCGGAAACGCCGTTTTCGATTACGTGGGCCAGGTTCGGCATATCGCCGCGCACCAGCAGCGGCCGGATGATGTCTAGCTCAGCGCCGTTTACGCCCAGAATGATGACTCTTGGCTTGGGACCTGCTTCCGCAGCGAAGGCGGAGACCGCGAACACCAGCATGATTAGAGACAAACGCTTCAGCATTTATGCACTCCCTTAAACCCTCTAGATTATAGTCTCTTGGGGTGAGGGAAGCATCTGCTTCAGCCTGCTGACTAAAAGCCCTGACATACGCTGTTTTGAGCCGCGGTGGCGAGCGCCGAGGATATCGACATGGTTGTACCGCCCGCTGCCCAAAGAGTAACGCAATGATCGTGGGTCTCCGATCATGCCAAGGGTGATAAAAAATCAGTTAAATCCGGAATGAGCAGTCATCCTAGCGCGGCGGGCCGCTTCGTTCCTTGAAGTGCTTCAGGGCCACCTTGCGCAAAGTGTCGGGCAGGTTTTTGTTGCCAGAGAGGTTCTTGAGATCAGTCATGATCAGGTTCTTCACCAGGGTCAGCGATACGTCGAGCGGGCAGCGCGGGTTGTTGGTCAGGTTGCGGACCACGCCATAGTTCTTCAGGAACTTTCGGTTGCGGGCAATCTCTCGGAGGATTGATTCCGAAACATTCTTGAGCGACGCGAAGGTCTCGATTTCGGCTGCGCTCACCTTGGGTGAAGACAACACCGCAAGGGACACCACCTTGGAGCCGTCGCGAACCAGGATGGCGCGCTCATCCTTTGATCCTTTCATCGCCGTCTGTACCCGCTCGCCCACGGTAAGCCGGGCAAGTTTTTGCAGGGTGGAGAGCCGCACGCGGGTAGCCGCCTCCGCCTCCCGCATTTTCATATTGCGCTCTTCTTCCGACATGGTCGGGGCGATTTCAGGGACGATGACGGCCTCATCCGCCACTTCCGCGGATGCCCCCACCAGTTGAAACGGTGTGCCTTCCTCTTCCTGGATGGTCGCGGCATGTTCCTTCAAGAAATCGTTTACGACCTGGTCCTGCTCCGCCTCAGTGCCTGCCTGCGTGAAATCAAGGGGCGTGCCTGCGGTGCGCGCGATCACCGAAGCCTGCTCGTGTACAAACTGGCGCAGCACACGGTCGCCGGTTGCGCCCGCCGCGGCTTCCGCCAGAGTAGCCAGATATGACTTCACGCGCTCGCGCTCCGTGATCTTGAGCTGTTCGTTGGCGGCCAGCGCGTGCAAAAGGGCTTCGGAGCGGCGAACCCGAAGACTGACCAGAAACATTTCCACGATCTCGCGTTTGGGTTCTCGCGCCAGATCCAAAAGCAAGGCTTCCGGGATTGACGGATTTTCAAGCAGGGCCGGCAGGACCGCGGGACGCCGGTTTTCGGGGCGCATCAGGTAGTCCAGCACCTCAAATGGAGCGGCGGGATTTGACGCTACCGCGATCGATTCGGTTTTGTCCCAGCTGGCCAGCGTCATCTGCGCTTCGTTGCCAAACAGCGGGTGCGACGTCAGATACACAAGGATTTCGAAATTCTCCTGGGGCTCAAGCTCCAGCGAACCCCTGGCGGCGGACCGCATGATGTTGGCGGGGGCCTCTGAATTTCGGATCATGTCGAGCATCGAAGGCATATGGGTTTCCCTCAGCAGATTATGGAGTGCGGCATGGCAAAAAAGCCAGCCTGAAATCGCTTCTCGGTCATTGCCGGTTCGTGCCGCCCTGCTCACGGCGAGCCAGAAGATAACTACGGATATACGGATTGAGATCGCCTTCCAGCACCCGATCCACATCGCCCATTTCAAACTTGGTGCGATGGTCTTTGATCAGGCGATAGGGATGCAGGACGTAGGAGCGGATTTGCGATCCAAAATCGATTCCCAGTTTGGAATCTTCGAGCACCCGAGTGGCGGCGCGCTTCTTTTCCAGCTCATATTCGTAGAGCTTGGACCGCAGTATCTTCATGCCGCGGTCCTTGTTCTTGTGCTGCGAGCGTTCGTTCTGGCAGCTCACCACGATTCCGGTGGGCAGGTGGGTGATGCGCACCGCGGAATCAGTGGTGTTCACATGCTGGCCGCCGGCGCCTCCGGAACGATAAGTATCGATGCGCAAATCTTCGGTTTTGATGTCGATGGCGATGGATTCGTCGATTTCCGGCGAGACATACACGCTGGCGAATGAAGTATGGCGGCGGCTGGCCTGGTCGAAAGGGGAGATGCGCACCAGCCGGTGCACTCCGATCTCGCTGCTGAGCAGGCCGTAGGCAAAATCCCCGGTCACCGTAAACGTGGCGGATTTTATGCCCGCCTCTTCCCCGCCCTGGTAATCGTTCAGGGTGATTTCGAGGTGCTGGCGCTCCGCCCAGCGCAGGTACATGCGCATGAGCATCTCCGCCCAATCCTGCGATTCGGTGCCTCCCGCGCCGGGATGAATGGTGACGATGGCGTTGCGCATGTCGTTTTCGCCGGAGAGCAGGGTGCGGGTCTCGAGCTGTTCGGCCAGCGTCCGCAGAGCGTCGATCTCACGCTTGAGCTCGGCGATAACATCTTCGCCTTCGCGGGCCAGGTCAAAATAGGCCGATATATCGCCGGTCCGCCGCGCCAGGTCGGCCTCGGTGGCAAGGGATTCCTCCACTCGCTTGCGCTCGCGCATGATGTTTTGTGACTGTTCAGGATTGGCCCACAGATTAGGGTCTGAGACTTTTTGCTCTATGACCGCCAGTTGCTGGCGCAGCCGGTCCGGGTCAAAGATACTCCCGCAGGGCGCGGACTTTGTCTCGCACCGGGGCGTATTCGCGTTCGAGTTCTTCAACCATTTTGAGTCACCACCGCTTCCCGCACCGCCAGCGGACGCGCAGTCAAGACAATATCTCCGGGCAACAGGAGAGCCAGTAAAGAAATTATCGCACAGGCCCAGGCAAACCAGTCGCCGTGGCGGGTATAGAAAGTGGTTTCGGAGGCGAAAGCAAAGGGCGCGCGCAGGTTGGCACGCACGTTGCGCGGCGTGCTGGCCACCACGCGGCCATAAGGATCGATGGATGCGGTCACGCCGGTATTGGTGGAGCGCAAGACCCAGCGGCGGTTCTCGATGGCGCGCATGCGCGACATATTGAGATGCTGCCCCGGAGCCCCGGTTTCGCCAAACCAGCCGTCATTGGAAATGTTCACCAGCAACTGCGCTCCGTTGAGTGCAAACAAGCGGATCTCATCGGGGAAAATGGATTCGTAGCAGATAAAGAGGCCGACTTTTTCGTCGTTGAAGTCGCGGCCATGCAGGGTGAAGACGCTGCGCTCGGTCCCGCGGGAAAAATCGCCTACTTCATGGGTGAGGCTCTGCGCGAAGGAAAACACTGACTTGAAGGGAACGTATTCACCCCAGGGCACCAGGTGGATCTTGTCGTAACGTGCGGCCACGTCGCCGCCGGGCGCAATGAGAATGGCGGAATTATAGGTTTCCCGCACCTGCTGTCGCGCGCCCACCCGCATGCCCACAACCCCGGTGATGATGTTGGCATGAGTTTCGGTGGCCAGCGCGCCCAGCCAGTAGTGAAAGCGCGGGTCCACTTCGAAGAATGGCGCGGGGGATTCCGGCCAGATGATCAATGGTTCGACCAGCTCTCTGCCGGGAGCGGTGGGCGGATCAGGATGGGCGCTGAGCGCCGTCAATTCAGCGAAAGTCTGTTCCAGGCGGGCGCGGTCCCATCCACCTTCTGCGATGGGGATATTTTCCTGAACCAGCGCGGCCTCGTGGGTTGAAGTTGAGTCGGGAGGCTGAACCAGTGAACCGGATTGCAGGGCCGCGGCGGCGGCGATAGTGGCGACCAGCACCACCCGGCGGCGATCGGGGGGAAGCACGGCGGCGGCGGTGAAACCGGTGTTTACCAGGGCGATCACCCACGAGATTCCGTAAACGCCGGTGACGGTGGCGATCCCGGTCAAGGGGATGTTGGAGACCTGCACGGTTCCCAGTGGGTCCCACGGGAAGCCGGTGACCAGGGCGCGGGCGAGCTCAACGGCGACCCACAGAAAAGGCGCGGCGAAGAGGGCGCGGCGAACTCCGCGGCGGACGAAAACCCAGGCCAGCAACAGCCCGAACAACCCGTGGTAAAGGCCCAGGTAAAGACTGAACAGAAAGAGCACACCGGCGGCCACTGGTTGGGTAAGGCCGCCGTAAGAGTGCATAACGTGAAAAATCCAGGCGCACGAGCCGCAGTACCAGATGATGCCGGCGAGGTAGCCAATTAGAAATCCTTTGAGCGGAGTAATCACAATCGAGGCATCGGAGCCCAGCCCGGCGGTGGAGCGGAAGCGTCCGCCCAGGAGCGCGATCATGAGCGGGGCAAGGGCCACCCAACTCAGGACGTACCAGAAGAGCGAAGGAAAGATGATGACCTGGAGAACCGCGGAGACGGCCGATAAGAACCAGATGCTAGGGGGAATCTGTTTCACCGTCGGCAGTTTAGCAAATATTTCCCCAAGGGTTTTTGCAGTTAGGATTTTTGCTTTTAGGGCGCTCGAACTAAAGAAATCTCTGCCCCTGCAAAACCCTCCCTATCGATTGTTATTCCGAATAACGACTGAAGGGAGGGAATTCTGCCAGAGGCGAAATTACTGATACGGTCTGATCCCCTGGACCGGAATATTCGAGACGTCGAACCACCAGACTCGCCATTCCGGCAATGCCGGTGAAAAGAGTACAATTTTAAAGTTATGGAAACTGCGGCTACATTGCTGCGCCTGCCCCTGGAGATCATGTTCTTTGTGGGGCTGGCCGGGTCGGTGATCGTTTTATTGCTCAGCACTGTGGATGATATCGAAACCCTGTTCGGCAACGACGAATAGGCGCCGGGATTGACTCCAACGGTCGCTGAGGATATGTTGATTAGCTCCCGCGGCTGAATCTGCCGCGGTATTTTTTGTTTAGGCATTGATTTCCGGGATTGAAACATCACCGGGAGTTAAGATTTTTGTTTTGATGCTCTTCCAATAGCTCCGTAACATTGCGCTGAAAATTCCGCTCAACCCACCAACCATGGCCTCCGGGAATAACCCCATAACCGCTTCCAACCGCGTCCGCATCGTGGTGGCTTCGTCGGTCATGCTCACCTTTATTTCCTTCTGGCGTGCGGCCGCCATCGTGCTCAATGACTTGGCGTCCTCGGCGTTTTATGCCGGCGGCATCGCCGAAGAAGCCATCGGAAAGAGCGCCCCGTGGTTCATCCTGGGGGTAATGCTGTTTTCCTTCACGGTGCGCGCGGTGTACGTGGAAAGCTGCTCCATGTTCGTGCGCGGCGGCGTGTACCGCGTGGTCAAAGAGGCCATGGGCGGTACCCTGGCCAAGCTCAGCGTTTCCGCGCTGATGTTTGACTACGTCCTTACCGGGCCTATCTCCGGGGTCTCCGCCGGCCAGTACATCGCCGGGCTGGTCAATTCCCTTTTCCGGTCAGCCGACGTTCACGGATGGATCCCCAACGCGATGCGGATCATGTTTCACGGGCGTCCGCACATCGACGAGAACCTTACCGCGGTCATTCTGGCGCTTCTGGTCACATTTTATTTCTGGTGGCAGAACATCAAGGGTATTGAAGAATCGAGTGACAAGGCTCTAAAGGTCATGCAGATCACCACGGTGATGGTGGTCATGCTGTTGCTTTGGTCGGGCCTCACCGTAATCCAACGGCACGCCGCCCTTCCGCCTTTTCCGACGCCTTCTAATCTTCATTTCAGTGACGACGCCCTCGGCTTCCTCAAGGGCACGGGATTCGTGAAGGCCTTTGGTCTTTTCGGAATCCTGATCGCGTTCGGTCACTCCGTGCTGGCCATGAGCGGCGAGGAATCGCTCGCCCAGGTCAACCGGGAGATTGCTCATCCCAAGCTTAAGAACCTGAAGCGCGCGGCTGTGGTCATTGCCATTTACAGTTTCATGTTCACCGGCCTGGCGTCGCTGCTGGCGGTCATGCTGATTCCCGACAAGGAGCGCATTCCCCTTTACCGCGACAACCTGATTTCAGGGCTGGCCATGAACATGGTGGGACCGCTGTGGGCGCGGCTGGCTTTTCAGGGCTTCGTGGTGGTGGTGGGCTTTCTGATTCTTTCGGGAGCGGTCAATACCGCCATCATCGGATCCAACGGCGTGGTCAACCGCATGTCGGAAGATGGCGTGCTTACCGACTGGTTCCGCAAGCCCCATAAGAGATTCGGCACCAGCCACCGCATTATTAACATGATCGTGGGCCTGCAGATTTTCACCATCATCGCCAGCCGGGGCAACGTGATCGCACTGGGCGACCTTTACGCCTTCGGCGTGATCTGGAGCTTTGCCTTCAATGGAATCTCGATGCTGGTATTGCGCTGGAAATACAGGGGTGAGCGCGGTTGGAAAGTTCCTCCTAATTTGCGCATCGGGAAAATCGAGATCCCCATCGGGCTGGCTTCGGTGACCATGGTGCTGTTGTCGCTGGCCATCGTCAACATCTTCACCAAGTCCAGGGCCACCATCTGGGGCGCGGCATTTTCCGTAGTGTTTCTGGGTGTGTTCTCCATCTCGGAGCGAATGAACAAGAAAAAGTTCGCCGCCGCCGAGAACCAGATGAAAGAACATTTCCACCTGATTCACCAGGATACGGTGACCCGGCAGGCCTTAAGCATCAAGCCGGAAAATACGCTGGTGTGCGTCCGCGACTACAACACCCTGGAGCACCTGAAATGGAGCCTGCAGAACACTGAAACCACTGACACCGACGTGGTGGTGCTGACGGCCAGGCTGACCGGGCCGGGGAGCGCTGAATACGACTTGCCAATGGAGCAAATTTTTGCCGAGCACGAACAGACGTTGTTCACGCGCGCGGTTTCCATCGCGGAGAGCGTGGGGCGCCACATTTCACTCATGGTGGTGCCCGCGAGAGATGTTTTCAGCGCGCTGGTGCAGACCGCCAACCTGCTCGAATCGTCGACGGTGGTGGCCGGATTATCCAGCAAGATGACGGCGGACGAGCAGAGCTTTCGCATGGGCCAGGCATGGGAAGCCGCCCCGGAGCCCAAGCGGCAGTTTATTTTTCAAGTGGTTTACCCCGATCACCGGGTGGAATCTTTCCGTATCGGCCCGCACACGCCCACCATGAAGTCCGAGGACGTGCAACTGGTGCATCGCATGTGGCTAAACATGCGGCGCGAGCCCCTGATGGAGGATCTGCATCATTCAGATATCGTAACCGCCGCCCTGACCCGGCTGGCGCGCGACTATGGCCGGGATAAAAATGATGTGCTCGGCCTTCTGCGCAAAGCCCGCAAAGAAACCGCGGTCGTGGATAGGGCGGGCAGCTTTGTGCACGAGCCTGATCACTTTGACGAGCTTCCTCCGGCGGCGAATGAACTCGGCTTTCCGGCATTGAGAGCGCCCGATCCGCCAGCCACCGCCAAGGACAACCCCGAACGCGATAGTCGCGGCCAGGGCGGAACCAACGCGCCTCCGGTTCCTTCTCCCGCCCCCAAGAAGCCGCTTTAGCGATTGCATCCGCTGGTTGCCCGGTCTATTCTTTGAGCAGATGACAAGGTATCGATGACCCACCCTCTGCGCACTTCCGTTGACGATTTCATCGCGGGATTGAAGTCGCTGGAGCGCGACACCATCACCACCCCACTGGTGCATGGTTTTATGGATTCGATGCGCGTCACCGCGGACGAGCTGAAACCCTACACCTTTTTTAACGACGATTTTTATACCCGCAACCTGATTTTCCGCGACCAGCTTTTCGAAGTGATGGTGATCGCCTGGAAGCCGGGCCACAAAACCGCCATTCATACGCACAATGGCCAACTGGGTTGGATGGCGGTGCCGCAGGGACAGGTTTCCGTCCACCGTTACAAGTACCTGGGATGCAATGCGCCGGAGAATCAGAACGTGGTGGGAATGGACTGCACCGGCGGCGCCACCTTCATCGATATCGAGAGGCAGGACACGGAGGAATGTCACGCCGAAGGCGGCATTCACCTGGTCGACAAGCTGCAGACCATTCACCAGATCGAAAACCGCGACGAAGCCAGGGCCGGGTGCGTCTCCCTGCACGTTTATTCCCTGCCTTTTGATTCCTGCATCGCGTTCGACCTGGAGCATAACCGCTGCCACCGCAAACCGCTGAGCTATTACAGCCGCTACGGCCACGTGGAAGTGGATCCGCCTCCCGCCAATCCCGCCATGGGACTGGTCACGCTCTCCACCGGCGCTTCGTCGAACCGGAAACCGGCCTAACGCTACCCTAGCCGCTCCAGATTTTCGCGCACATAATCCACCATTTCAGCAGTTACGTACTGAGGCGGGGTCACGTAAAACTTGCGCTTCCCTGCCAGCAGCGAAGGCGAAACATTTTCCCAGCGCATCTCCGGGCCGGCATGTACCACCAGAGCATCGGCGCGGTCGAGAAATTCGCGGGATGAACCCTTGAAATCCTCGTTCGCGGGATCGAGAACGGAAAGATAAAGATCAGGCCGCAAAAATTTTACGGCGCTGTTGGATTCGACGATGACGTTGCCGGCGCCGGCGAGGTGACGCCGCAGGTCGGGAATGACTTCGGCCAGCATTCCCTGCCGGGTCCGCACCCAGAGCGAGTGGGCGGCGCCTGCCTGCAAAAATCTGGAAGTATCATTTTTTCCCGAAGGCAGGCGCTCTTCGCTGATGGCCCAGCTGTGGTCATCGGTGGCGCAGTCACAGGGGGCCCCGTCGAGCGAACAGAACTGGTGGCCGAACTGGGTGATTTTGACGGCCGTCCAGTGATAGGCGGGCAAAGCTGCGATCAGGCCGGCGACCACGCTGGTCTTGCCCACGTTGCGGGAATGCCCGCCGATCATGATCATTGCCATGGTTGTTATTATGACGGTTCGCGCGCCCGAATACCCAGGCTAGGCCGCGTTCATCGATAGAGCGCGGGTTGCCCTTCGGGGCGGGCCTTCCATCTTCGATGGACCCACAACCACTGGTGGGGAAATTTGCGGACGTAGCCTTCGATGACCAGATTGAAGGCGGCCGTATTGGCGATGGCATCGGCTTCGGCATCGCCGGTGCGAACCAGCGGCAACGCCGGGTCAAAGCGTACGCGGTACTTGCCCAGGGCTGAATCCCATATGGTGAAGGCGGGGACCACGGCGGCGCCGGTATGCAACGCTACCTTCGCGGCGCCGCTGGCGGTGCAGGCGGGAACACCGAAAAAGTTTACGAACACGCCCTGCGGCGGGGTCATATTGGTATCCATCAGCAGGCCCACGGTTTCACCCTGGTGCATGGCGGCGAGCAGTCCGCGGGCGAAATCCTGCTTGCTGAAGGTCTGGTTCCCATGCAGCGTGCGGTAGCGGTCCACCATGCGGTCGAGATAAGGGTTATCGAGGCCGCGGACCACGATGTTCATGCGGTTGCCGTGCAGCGAATGAGCAAAGGAGCCCAGCTCCCAGGCGCCGAGGTGGGCGGTGAGGAACAGCACTCCCTTGCCCAGGCGGCGCGCGTTGTCGAAATTTTCGAACCCGTCGTAGATCATGACCTCATGCAGGTTTTCCCTGGTGTACCGGGGAAACATGCAGAACTCGGCAAGCTGCCTGCCCAGCGACACGAAGACGCCGCGAACGATGGCGGCGCGCGCGGCCCGCGACTTTTCGGGGAAAGCAATTTGCAGGTTGCGCATGCCCACCGAACGCAGCCGCGGATGCACCACATAAACCAGCATTCCCAGCAGAATTCCGGCGGCGCGCGCCAATGGCCGGGGCAGAAGTCCAATAAACCGCATGACCAGCCACACCGGCGCAAATTCAAGCTTATGGCGCATATTACGTCAGGTCCGCATTGCTCGAGCTTCCAGCAAGGTCTTCAAAGCATAATTTATTGGAGCAGCACTTGCTATTGAGGCGAATGTTCGATTTGTAAAGAGCAGGGAAAATCGCAAGCCGCGCTCGCTCCGCGACAATTAAATAAGGGAGGTGCATAATATTGGGCGGGAACCGTGTTTACCTCTCTGCTCAAAGGAGCATTACGTGAAAATCATCGTGTTGTCGCTTTTGGGAGCATGCATGTTGCTCACCTCGTGCAAAGTGAGCCAGCCGGGAGGCCTGGAAAGCACGATTGCGCAAGGCGTCAAAACCAACCTGACGATTGGCGGCAAAGAATGGAAGAACCCCGTGGCCTACTCCGAAGCTGCCGCCAAGGAAGGCGGAGAGCATTTCCAGCATCATTGCCAGATCTGCCACGGCCTCGATGGCCACGCGACCGGAGTACCCTTTGCGGCGCAGATGTCACCGCCGGTGCCCGATCTTATGGAGAAGGACATCCAGGGGTACACCGATGGGCAGATGAAATGGATCATCCAGAATGGAATCGGACCGTCGGGAATGCCGGCGTGGCATGGAATTCTGGAAGACGACGAGATGTGGAAGATCGTGCACTACATTCGCCACTTACCGGCGAAGGGCAGCCTGGGCGCTCCCAAGATTTTCGAGGAAGAAGCCGCGGAACATTCGGCGATGGAAAAAGGTGAAGCTATGGCGCCGGGAGCAGCGGCAAAGCCAGCAGGACATCACCACCAGCACCATGGCGCGGAGAAGTAGCCTGGGGGAATTTCTTTACCAGGATAAATTGGTCCTGCCGCATCAAGTGATTAGTTCGGCCGAAGCAGGTTGTGGGTGATCGCGTGGACGGTCAGCTCGATGCGATTTTTTACACCTACCTTGCGCATCAACTTGGCGACATGGGCTTTCACGGTGCGTTCTTCGATTCCCAATCCCTTGCCGACTTCGCGGTTGGAGCTGCCTGCTACCAGCAATTCCAGCACCTGCTTTTCGCGGGCGGTGAACTGTACCCGACCCGCCGGAAAAACATTGCCGGGCGAATTGGCCACCCGCTCGATGAAGAGCGACAGCACGCGGCGCGGCGCCCATACTGAGCCCTGGTGCACCATGCGCAAGGCCATTAGAAAGTCGGCTGGTCCTGAGGCTTCTTCCACGTAGCCCTTGGCCCCCGCGGTCAGGGCTTTCAGAATGGTTTCGTCGGCGGCGCCGTTGCCGGTCACGATGATGCGCAGATCAAACCGTGCGGCCTTGATGGTGGCCATCACCTCGAATAGATTTTGACCTGGCCGGTTGCTCAGTAGAACCAGGTCAACATCACGCCGCAGCAGCAAGTCGGTGACGGAGCAGGCGCTTAGTAGCAGGTCGCGCTCGTTCTCGAACAGCGAGTTAAAACCAATAAAACGCAGGGGATCGGTATCGACGACAGCGATGCGGATCACACTGGTGGCGCGGTTCTGGACTGGGGGCCTCTCGACCTTCGGGTACTGCGTTGCTTGCATGTTTAACATAATATTTCGAGTCTATCGGAGCGCGGAAAACCTGCCTAAGCACCAAAGTAACCTGGCGTCCGTAGTGGCGATCGGGCCAACCCGATGGCATGAAATTCCGCAAGATGACGAAAGGCGGTGGCCGGCCGGGAATAGACGGGAAACCCTTGCTTACTTTCTCTGATTCAACTGCTGGGGTTGCCGAGGGCAACTGCAACAGCAAAGGAAAACGCGAGGTTCTTCGCTCAAACAAGAAGCAAAAGCTCGCACCAGAATGACAATGGGTAGGGGGTTTTCGCTTATCAAGTCTCTCTATGCAAATTCTTGAGCGTGCCGAGGGGCAAAAACTCACCGCTCAAAGAACAGCAGGCTAGAGCGAGGCCGGGCGGCTGGTTTGGCGGGTCGAAGCGGCTTAATGCAGGAACGTCGGGCGGATCCAGTAGATGTAGCCCAGGTACATGATTACCAGGACCACGCAGCTCAGTAGAAAGTTTCGCAGCGAGCTGAACATCCAGGACAAAACGATTACGATACCGCCGATGGCCATGGCGCCGAGTCCGATTACGATCGCGGCTTTGAGCACCATGAAGACTAGTTCGGGCAGCGAGCTCGGATTGGGCGCGGCCAAGGCCAGGCGATGGATCGTCTCTTGCTTCCCAAGCATGTTGGCGTCCCTTTCCGGCAACTGCAACCAGGTAGAGGTTTGGAGTTCAAGATTTGGATGTTCAGAGCGCCGATTCTGTTGTACACCGGCAGAAATTCGCTAACCGGCCTCTTTCAGCGGCTGCTGGCCTATGCGGCCTGCAACCTATTGGTTTTGGATTTCGGTAGCCTTCCCCTCCTGGTAAGTAATGGTGAGAGGTTTTCCCCCATCGGGATATTTGACGACCCTCGCCCCTTCCGCACCTGAGCCTTGGGGAATGCCGAATCCCACGGCAAAGCTGGCCTGCAGCTCGTTCATGCCGGGCTTGACCTGGTGCTGGTGGATTGACTGCCACACATCCGCTGACCAGTGTTTGTAAAGCTGCTCCGGGTCCTCAATAAAAAAGACTTCATCGGAGTAAATCTGCATATCCGAGCCCTGGGTCACACCGACCTGCACCGCGACTGGCCTGCCGTCCTTATTGAAAATCGCCATGATGGGCTGGCCGCCCGCGCCGCCGATGTGATCCTGGAAGACGTCGGTAATTCTTAATTCCTCCAGGGGAAGCAGCATGCCACGTTCGGTGGAAAAATCGGCGTGCTTGCGGCGGGCGTCCCATAAGAAGTAGGGGTAGCGGTAGCCGTCGCGCACCCAGGCCGGCTGTTTGGCAAGCGCCCTGGCCGACGCGATGTCGTAGGGATGCAGCTTGCGCGGGGTCACGTAGTAATCGGGATTGAGCCCGCGGGCAGTGGTTTCCGGGGCAGCTGGCGCGGAATGCCGATGATAATAAATGATTCCGACGCGCAGCGATGAAGCGATCAGCAGGACCACCAGAAAAATCTGAAGCATCTTCAGAGTTTGCGGTTTGATGTACATAGGGATTAATTCTAAGGGGTAAAGCAAAATCCACGCCAAACACAGTTTGCAGCCCAAATGTGTGGCGTCAGCCCGCTGATTTACAATGAAGATGCGCGCCTATCAACGAGGTCAACCTTAAGTGCCTACCCGCGAAGAAATTATGACTGCGCTGTGCGATTGCTACGACCCGGAAATTCCGGTCAACATCGTGGACCTGGGATTGATCTACGACGTCCGGGTGCTGCCCGGCGAGGAAACAGCGCCGCCCGAAACAACCGTTCCCGCCGATTGCAAGGTGGAAGTGGATATGACACTCACCGCGCAGGGATGCCCCTCGCACGTCGAGATCGGCCAGCAGGTGAAGCGCCGGATCGAGCAGATGCCCGGGGTAAAGGAAGCTAACGTCAATGTGGTCTGGAGCCCACCCTGGGGCCCGGAAAAGATGAGCCAGGCCGCCAAGGATAAATTGGGCATCGGCTAGGCCCGGGCAATTTAAAAGGAAGCGGCTTCGGTCGCGTCCTTTTTTTGCAAAGATCTAGGCGGTGAGACGCTTGCCCTGCTCTGACAGGCGATCCACCAGTTCGATCACGCTGTTCACTATCTTGGAGCTCTTCTCAATAAATTCCGGGGTGTCACGCCACAAGGTCTCGAACTGTTGAGGATATTCGGTGGCGAGGGTGGCGAGAGCGATTCCGCCGAGGGTCATCGCGGCGGTGCGCTGTCCGCGCAGCAGCAGTGCAATGCCGATGCCGAATGATCCGTAGATGAGGGCTTTCTTAGTGTTGTCCATCTTGTACTAGACGCCAAAGGTGGGAAAAGTGTTGCCCCGAAGTGGGATTTTCCTGCCCCTCGCGAAGGCCCCTTACTTCCTATTTCCTACTTTCTGTTTCCTGTTTCCTTGGGACAGGACAAATCTCATATATCCAATAGGAACAGATGTGTGCGTTTTGATTGAGTTGTCATTCCGAGCGCAAGCCGAGGAACCTTTTGTTTCCTATGCGCAATCCGCGATACCTGCCAAGCCGCGAAGTCAAAGATTCGACGCTCAGGTCCTACGCGTAGCCTGCCGTTGACTCTATTTGCGGAAGCAAACAATTCTTACAGCGTGAGCACAGCGCAAATCTCACGAGCTCGATCTACGGATTTTGGCACACAGATTCAAAGGCAGGCTGCGCGTAAAACCAATTCGAAGGTCGGGTGAATCCATTGATTCATGCTGAGCCTCTGCCAACTCAGAGGAAACAAAGGGTTCCTCGGCTTCCGCTCGGAATGACAATTCTTATATGACGCGAGGTGATCGAATCATGTGGTTCGGTCGACCCAACCACAAATTTCAAGCCCTGATCTTTCCGGGCTGTGCCTCAGGCCGAAACGTACTTTCCCGCTTCCAGAATGCGGGCTGCGATCTGGCGGCGCAGACCGATGGTGTTGTAGGGCTGGAATTTTGCGAATTTTTTCAGGATCGCAAGCTGGGTGCGCAGATTGTCGCCTTCGGCTATGGCGGCGATCACCTTGCGGGCTGAGGCTTCGATTCGCTCCATGGCGCAGTTAATGTAAACCTGGGTCATGGATTCGGCCAGAGGCGATGCCCCGCCATTTGCAGCCAGCTTCCGGGTGCGCAGCACGACGGAATCGATTGCGTAGGCCTCGATCACGATGTCGGCGATCGCTCCCATCACTTCCTGCTGGTCGGTCAGACCCATCATGTACTTTTGCGAGGCGGCGCCGGCGACGAACATCGCTATCTTGCGCGCCGCGGCTACGAAAGCGCGTTCTCCGGCCAGGGGGCCACTGAGCTCCGCGCCGGCCGCGCTGCCGCCCAATACTTCATCCATCAGCTTCTTGATGGCGGGCAGCAGGGCCAGTTGGCCGGACATGGCCCGCTTCATCAGCCAGCCGGTGATGATCATGCGATTAATTTCGTTGGTGCCTTCGAAAATGCGGTTGACCCGGGAGTCGCGATAGGCCCGCTCCGCCGGATATTCTTCCACGAAGCCGTAGCCGCCGAAAATCTGCACGGTCTC